>NZ_DKSU01000014.1:0-89079 GCF_002472945.1 Empedobacter sp. UBA7248
AATAGATTTTTGTTCTGTAAGTTTTAAATCTTACGTCTTATAACTTATTACTCAAAATTCAGAACTTAAAACCCGCGTTAGGGATAGCAGTGGAAATCCTTTTGTAGGAATTGGATTTTCTGTAATCACCTCAATCTTCTTCTATAAAACATTGCAACGCATAGCCCGACCGAGCGATTTACATTAGTTGTGTTTGTATTCTTTTGGTTATTCTATGAATAATATAAATGGAAGGCAAAGAGTGAGGGAACGCCCAAATAATTCCATAAAAAAAGCCCAACCGAAGTTGAGCTTGTATTTATCCAAAATAAAATGAATCTCTATCATTTAGAAAATTGAAATGCTTTCGAGTTTTATCTTGTTCTTCTTTATCAATTTCGAATTGTAAAATTTCGGGATGATTGTTTATTGTTTCCAAATCTTGTCCCAATGTATCAAATAAATGTGAATCCCCTTGATACTGGAGATTATAGCCATCTACTCCAATTCTATTTACGCCAGCAACAAAAGCCATATTTTCGATTGCTCGTGCTTTTAGAAGTGAAATCCAAGCTTCTCGACGCGCTTTGGGCCAACTTGCGTTACAAAGTATCAAATCGTACGGATCTTCTTCTGTATTGCGAATCCAAACAGGAAATCGTAGATCGTAGCAAACAATAGGACGAATTTGCCATCCTTTATAATCTATCGTTACAATTTTATCTCCTACAGAATATACGCCAGCTTCTTTTCCGTAACTGAACAAATGTTTTTTATCGTAAATATAAATAGAGCCGCTTGGACAGATGAAATAAAATCGGTTATAGTATTTATCGTTTTCATGCGTAGAAATGCTTCCAGCAATCGCAGAATTCAATTCTTTGGCTTTGTGTTGCATCCATTCGAAGGTTTCTCCAAAAGGCTTTTGACCAATTTTTTCTACATTCATCGAAAATCCTGAAGCAAACATTTCTGGTAGCAGTATAATATCGGTTTGATGATTGGTTAATAATTCATCTAAATAAGCGTGATTAGCTTTTGCATCTTCCCAGATTACATCGTATTGTATTAATGATATTTTAAGTTTATTTTGAATTTCCATTGTTGATAAATTTTTGATCTAATTTTGGATTATTAGATTGGTTGATGATGTAATACATAAAGATAAATATAAAAAAACCAATAAACGAACCGCCAACGGTATCAATCGCGAAATGGCGTGACAAGTAGATTCTACTAATTGCGATACTCGGAAAATGGAGTGCGAAAAATAATTGTAACCATCTGTTTTTGGTTAATAAACATAATGTCATCGAAATTATTGCGGCTGTTAATGAATGTCCCGAAGGAAAAGTTGAAGCCATTTGTATCGCATAATCTTTGACTAGAATAATGTCTATTTTTTTCTGCGTAAAATAATATCCAGGACGTAAAACTTGTTCGAAATAGACATTCTTAAAGAAAACACTAATTGTTGTTGCAACTGCTCCAGAAACTAATAAATAATAAAAATATTTTCGAGTTGTTTTCCAAAATAGATATCCAAGAAGTAGAAAAAATAAATAATAGGTTCCGAAATCGGTATAAAAAACAAAGAGTTTATCGAGATAATGATTGCTGTATTGATTGAAATGCAGATGTAATTCGTCGCGTCCATAATATTGCGTCATAGCAATTGCAGCAAAATTGTAGATGAAAAATACGACAAAAAATGGCCAAATTCTTAGAAATAAATCTTTTTGTTGATTCATTTGAGTTGGGTTTTTAAATAAAATTTATGATGATATTCTAAAATAAGTTTAGAATGAAATACTTCAAATTTAGGCAAAAAAAAACTTGACTAAATAGCCAAGTTTTAAAACGTTTTAATATTGTTTAAAAAAATTATTTTACTTTTTCTACGATTGCTTTGAAAGCTTCTGGATTGTTCATCGCTAAGTCAGCTAAAACTTTACGATTTAATTCAATTCCAGCTTTGTGGATAGCTCCCATAAATTTAGAGTAAGACAATCCGTGTAATCTTGCTCCAGCGTTAATTCTTTGAATCCATAACGCACGGAAATTTCTTTTCTTTTGACGTCTATCGCGGTAAGCGTATACCAAACCTTTTTCTACTGCATTTTTAGCAACAGTCCAAACGTTTTTTCTTCTTCCGTAATATCCTTTTGCAAGTTTTAAAACTCTTTTTCTTCTAGCTCTTGACGCAACTGCGTTTACTGATCTTGGCATAATTTTTAATTTTTTTGTAGTGGGCGAGATTGCTCTGCTTTAAGGCCCATCGACAGGGTTAATAATGAATTAATAAACCAAATAAGAACAAGTTCTTATTTTAATCTTAATTGTTGTTTTACTGAATGAACATCAGCTTGATCAACTAAACCAGTTTGAGTTAAATTTCTCTTTTGTTTAGTCTCTTTTTTTGTTAGGATGTGGCTTTTAAAAGCGTGTTTTCTTTTAATTTTACCTGTTCCTGTTAATTTGAAACGTTTTTTCGCTCCAGATTTTGTTTTTAATTTTGGCATGATTACAAATATTTAAAATTAAAACGTTTTTTATTTTTTGTAAGATGATAAGAACCTAATTATTTCTTAGGTCCCATCATCATAATCATTCTTTTACCTTCAAGTTTTGGCATTTGTTCTACTTTTCCAACATCTTCCAATTCTTGAGCTAAACGTAACAATAAGATTTCTCCTTGATCTTTAAAGATAATAGAACGTCCTTTGAAGAAAACATACGCTTTCAATTTTGAACCTTCTTCTAAGAAAGATCTTGCGTGACGTCTTTTGAATTCGTAATCATGATCATCTGTCTGAGGACCAAAACGAATTTCTTTCACGACAACTTTCTGCTGTTTAGCTTTAAGTTCTTTTTCTTTTTTCTTTTGTTCGTATAAGAATTTTTTGTACTCTACGACACGACAAACAGGTGGAATGGCTTTTTCACTGATCATTACCAAATCTAAACCTTGTTCTTCTGCAAGTTCTAAAGCTTTAGCTATTGGATATACACCAGGTTCTATACCTTCTCCAACAACGCGTACTTCTTTCGCGTCAATCTTATCATTGATCTTGTGTTGATCTTCCTTAATTACTCTGGCTGGACCTCTGCCGCCTTTTCTTCTAATTGCGATAGTTATTCTGTTTTAAATTATTTTAATTTGATTTGTTCTTTCATGAAGTCGATAAATGCTTGAATCGTCATCTCTCCTAAATCACCTTCTCCGTGTCTTCTTACAGAAACTGTACCGTTTTCTGCTTCTTTTTCACCGATGATTAACATGAAAGGAATTTTACCGATTTCGGCATCACGGATTTTTTTACCAGTTTTCTCGTTTCTACTGTCAATCAGTCCGTTAATTTCCTCTTCGGCCAGCAAATTTAATACTTTTTCTCCATATTCCACATATTTTTCACTAATTGGTAAAATTGTGAATAAATCTGGTGTTAACCAAAGTGGTAAATTACCTGCTGTATTTTCTAACAAAATGGCAATGAAACGTTCCATAGAGCCGAATGGCGCACGGTGAATCATTACTGGTCTGTGTTTTTCGTTGTCTGCTCCAGTGTAAGTTAAATCAAAACGTTCTGGTAAGTTATAATCCACTTGGATTGTTCCTAATTGCCATTGACGTCCTAATGCATCTTTCACCATAAAGTCTAACTTAGGTCCATAGAACGCAGCTTCGCCATATTCTACAACTGTTGGTAAACCTTTTTCTGCTGATGCTGTGATAATTGCTTGTTCAGCTTTTTCCCAGTTTTCATCAGATCCGATGTATTTTTCTTTATTCTCTGGATCTCTTAATGAGATTTGAGCCGAATAATTATCAAATCCAAGATTTGTAAATACATATAAGACTAAATCAATTACTTTTTTGAATTCTTCTAATAATTGATCTGGTGTACAGAATAAGTGAGCATCATCTTGAGTAAATCCACGAACACGAGTTAAACCGTGCAATTCTCCTGATTGTTCGTAACGATAAACAGTACCAAACTCTGCATAACGTTTTGGTAAGTCGCGGTACGACCATTGAGATGTTTTGTAAATCTCACAGTGATGTGGACAGTTCATTGGTTTTAACAAGAATTCTTCTCCTTCGTTTGGCGTTTTAATTGGCTGAAAACTATCTGCACCATATTTAGCGTAGTGACCAGAAGTTACATACAATTCTTTTTGACCAATGTGCGGAGAAATGACCATTTCGTAACCCATTTTTTGTTGCTCTTTCAATAAGAAGTTTTCTAATTTTCTTCTCAAAGCAGCTCCTTTTGGTAACCAAAGTGGTAAACCTGCACCAACTTTTTCTGAGAAAGCAAATAAACCTAGTTCTTTCCCTAGTTTACGGTGATCACGTTTTTTTGCTTCTTCTAATAACTCAAGATATTCTGTTAAATCTTTTTGTTTTGGGAATGTAATACCGTAAACACGAGTCAACATTTTGTTTTTCTCGTCTCCACGCCAATAAGCTCCAGCAACATTCAAGATTTTTGCAGCTTTCACAATTCCAGTGTTTGGAATGTGTCCACCACGACATAAATCTGTAAAATTATCGTGTGTACAGAATGTAATATCTCCATCATTTAAGTTAGAGATTAATTCTGTTTTGTATTCATTGTCTTTATACGTTTCTAATGCTTCTGCTTTCGAAACTGAATATAATTTGAATTCAGCTTTTTTCTTTGCATTCTCTAACATTGCTTTTTCTACTTTCGCAAAATCAGCTTCTGTAAATTTATCCTCACCAAAATCAACATCGTAATAGAAACCTTTGTCAATCGCAGGTCCAATTGTTAATTTCGCATTTGGATAAAACTCTAAAATAGCTTGCGCTAATAAGTGAGCAGATGAATGCCAAAAAGCTTTTTTACCCATTTCATCATTCCAGGTTAACAATTTGATCGTTGCATCTGTGGTGATTGGGGTTGTTGTTTCAACTTGTTGATCGTTTACTATAGCCGAAATTACATTACGTGCTAAACCTTCACTAATGCTTAGCGCCACGTCCATAGGAGTTACGCCACTCTCATACTGTTTTACACTTCCATCTGGAAGAGAAATGTTTATCATCTTACTTTTAGAATTTGTACTAAGATGCAAAATTACGAATTTTCTGTAAGTTGACGAAATTTTTAAAGAGTTGATTTTAGCTAAAATATTAAGTAAATAGTTGAGCTATTGTTTTGAATGAAATTATCTTGTTTTAGATAAAACTTATATTGAATTATTTTTTTATAAACTTTAAAATTTCGTTCGATTCTTTTGTTTTAATATAATAGATTCCAGCCGCTAAGCCTTGACAATCAATTGTTATATTTGATTGATTGTTAATACGAACCGATTGTATAATTTGTCCAACTGAATTGTAAATAAAAAGTATATTATTTTGAGCATGTAATTGAGTTTTATCAACTCCAATTATAATTTTATCATTCGTGATATTTGATGATTGCAACCAGATAAAAGGTTTTGATTCAATTGATTTTGTACTTAAATTCTCATGAATTTTAAATTGCATGACAATAGGTAAATGATCGCTCATATTATACAAATTAGTTCGTAAAGTTTGTGAGTAAATTCCCGTACAATCAAGATCTTTTACGTCTTTATTTAAACAATCTCCATTATTTCCATACGCTTTATAACTATCGTTTATAAAAGAAAAACGAGTGCTGTTTTTGAAATTTTCGCTCATCATAATAAAATCAAAACGATCATCCAAACCGCCACTTGCTCCTGCATTAGTTCCGCTTCCAAAACCTATATTAGAAACGCGTGTACTTTGAGTGTGTAAATAACTAAAAGCTGGATTATCTTGCCAACTTCCAGGCGAATTGAGTGGATCAATCATCAAAATAGCATTTGCTGGATTGATAATTTCTTGATATGCTGGTTCTGATGAATTATAAAAATTAAAATCTCCAGCAAAAAGAACATATGTATTAGGTTGTGTTAATTTTTTCAAAGATTTTGTGACTTCTTGCACCATTTCCAAACGCATTTGACGATTTGCAGGCCCTGTACTCGATTTTAGATGTGCAACAAAAACTTCTAAATGAATAGGATCATTTGAAGTAATATTTAATTGAAAAGAATATTGATTGATGTCACGATAAACTGTCGGAATTTTTTGTTGATTAACTAACGTCAATTTGCGTGTGTTATAAAAAACCATTGTTTGTAACGGATCATCTAATTTTGTTGTGTCAGCCACAAAAAGTGCACGAGCAAATTTATCAGGTTGATTTTGCAAAGATGTATTTAAGATTAAATCAGCGCCATTTTCTGTTACTAATTCACAAATCATAAATAAATCTGGTTTGTATTCGTCTAAAATATCTCTTAAGATCAATTGACGATTTTGAGGAAGTGAATTCGGAAATTTGAACACATTATAAAACATTGTATTTAATGTTTCTTGCGAAAAAATAGAAACCGAAAGGATTAAAAATAAAAGGAGTAAATTTTTTTTCATATCAATTGATTTTAGTTTTACACTTCAACTTTTTTAGAATCTAAGAAATTAATTTAGAATATCTTAAAGTTATTAATTATCAATTGAATAAAAAATTTTATTTCTGAAAACTGATGAATTTAAAAAATTATTTTAGTTAAATTATGGTGAGTTTTTAGATGGATTCAATAAATTATTTACTTGTATTGTTGATACAAAAAAAAATCCAGTTCCGAAAAGAACTGGATTTTTGAAATATTTTATGAACGTGCTCGTCTGAAATATAAAAACAAAGTTAGTAATCCGAAGACGATGTTTGGTATCCACGAGGCGACAAGTGGCGAAACATATCCTTTTTCGGAAAACGTAGACGTTGTTTGCGAGAAGAAAATGTAGACAAACGCTAACGAAATACCAACTGCAAGATTGATTCCGATTCCTCCACGACGTTTTTTAGATGAAAGCGATAGAGCCAAAAGTGTCAAAATAATAGTTGAAAATGGACCGCTCAAACGGTTATTTAATTCATTTTCGTATGTATTTACATTGGCAGAGCCTTTTGCTTTTTGTTTCTGAATAAATTCATTCAATTCGAAGGTATTCATTGTTTCAGCAACATATTCTTCTGGTAAAATTTCGTCAGGAGAAGCTGGCAACTTCAAATTTGTATTGGCTTCGTAATTTAACTTTTCCGTTTTATCCTTGTTAATTTCTCGCGTGTAAACACTCATTAATGCATAAGTAGAATCTTTATCATTCCAATTAAAACTTGAAGCGATGATTTGTTTTTTCAACTCAGTCGAATCAAATTTTTGATACATAAAAGAACTTCCTAACTTTTCTGTTCTGTCATAACTATCAACAAAAACAAATTCATCAGGAGAAATTTGCGAACCGATACGTTGTCGTTTATAATATTCTTCCTTGTCGTTGTTACTCAATAAATGGGTGTATTGGTATTTATTTTTTTTAATATTTGCCCAAGGCAAAACCACATTTCCTACTACCAAAGCAGAAACAGCTAAAAATATAGCAACCCAAATATATGGAAGTGTAAATCGATAAAAACTAATACCACCCGAAAGTACACCTACAATTTCGGTTTGCATCGTCAGTCGTGATGTAAAATAGATCACAGTGATAAAAACGGCAATTGGTAAAAAGGTGTTAATAATCCAAATAGACCAATAAGGGTAAAATTGGGTTAAAGCCGAAAAAGCTGTAGAACCACTATCATTAATACGTCCTAATTTTTGACTAAGATCGACAATAACGGCGATAGTAGACAAAATCAAAACCATGAAGATAAAGGTTCCGATAAAGTTTCGGATGATGTATTTATCAATTATTTTCAAACTACAGACGTTGTTTTAATTGTGGAACAATTTGTTCTTTCCATTGAGCGAAATCTCCTGCTAAGATATGCTGTCTTGCAACTCTTACCAAATCTAAATAAAACGCAAGGTTGTGAACAGATGCAATTTGTTTTCCTAACGCTTCGTTGGCATTGAACAAATGACGAACATAGGCTTTTGTGTAATAACTATCCACATAGCTTGTTCCGTTTTCGTCTAATGGTTCGAAACAATCTTTCCATTTTGCATTTTTCATATTCATAACACCATTCCAAGTGAATAACATTGCGTTACGCGCGTTACGTGTTGGCATAACACAGTCGAACATATCAACTCCAAGAGCAATACATTCGATGATATTCCAAGGTGTTCCAACTCCCATTAAATAACGAGGTTTATCTTGTGGAAGAATTTCGGTTACGATATCCGTCATTTCGTACATCACAGGTTCTGGTTCACCAACAGATAATCCACCAATTGCATTTCCTTCTGCACCGAAATCTGCAATATATTTTGCTGATTCTTGACGCAAATCTTTGAAATCATTTCCTTGTACAATAGGGAAAAGCGTTTGTTTGTGATCGTAATATTCAGGATTATTGTTTAACCAAGTTCTACAACGCTCCAACCAACGATGTGTGACATGCATCGCACGTTTTGCATCATGATATTTTGCTGGAATTCCTGTTAATTCATCAAAAGCCATAAAAATATCAGCTCCGATATAACGCTGAATTTCCATTGATTTTTCTGGCGTAAACATGTGGTAAGAACCATCGATATGCGATTTGAAACGCACACCTTCTTCAGATTTTTTACGACTTGTTGCCAAAGAATACACTTGGAATCCTCCAGAATCTGTCAAAATTGGTTTTTGCCAATTCATAAATTTATGTAATCCACCCGCTCTGTGCAAAATATCAGTTCCTGGACGCAAATACAAATGATAAGTATTTCCAAGAATGATTTGGGCTTTAATATCTTCTTCTAATTCACGTTGGTGAACAGATTTTACTGTACCAACCGTACCAACTGGCATAAAAATAGGTGTTTCGATTTTACCATGATCGGTTTCTACAACACCAGCTCTTGCCTTAGAAAATTCGTCTTTTTTATCGATTGAAAATTTCATAGTGTGCAAAGATATTAATTGTTTAGCTTGTTGCGAGTTGGTTTCGAAAAAAATAACAAAAAAATAAGGATAAAGTTGCCTTTACCCTTATTTAGAAATTTTATGAAATGATTATTTTGTAAAACGTAATGACATTTTGCGATCAGAAGCTCTTTCTGCGTCAGAAGCTGTTTCAGCTACTTTTGCAAATTCTTCTCCGTAACCTTCGGCAGCAATAACTTGTGCACCAACACCACGTTTTGTTAATTCAGCTTTTAAGTAATCTGCTCTTTTTTGAGAGATTTCTTTATTTTTCGCATCATCACCAACTTTATCTGTGTACGCTCCAAGTTTAATTTTTGCAGTTGGATATTTTTTCAAAATTGCAGCAACATTATCTAATTGAACGTCAGAACCTGGCTCTAATTGATCTGTTTTACCAAAAACGAAGTTAACATTATCAAAGTTGAACCATTTTTCTTTCAATTGATCTTCTGTCATTGTTGCAAAATCTGGCGCTTTGATAAATTTGATAATTTGATCTTCTAATCCATTTGCGTATCCTTTCAAAGCAACACCATCTAAATCGATATCAGATAATTCTTTTGGTGCACTGTTTAGAGAATCCTCATTCAATGAATCAACCACAATTTCAGTTTCTTCTGTAACAACTGTTTTTTCTTCGTTCTTATTGCATTTTTTTAATAAGAAAAAGGCTGCTAAAGCAACTAAAATTAATGGAATTAACCATTTCCAAAAACCTCCACCGCCATTGTTGTTATGAGTTTCTGCGTAAGCATCAACTGGTGCTACATAAGGTTTTTCTTCTGGTTCTACATCAACTACTTTTTTTGTTTCTGTAATAGTTTCAGTTACATGATCTTTTGCAACATCTATTGTTTCAGTGATTTTAGGCGCATCATTAAACATTGTTCCTAAACCTAAAGCTCCAAGTCCTAAACCAGTTGGAATTAATCCTAAAATTTTATCTTTAATTCCTCCTAAAGATGAAAAGAAATCAGCTTCTGTTACATTGTTAAATTCGGCTTCTTTTCCAATAGATCCAAAAGTTGTTAAAGCTGTTAAGTCTAATAATTTTGAAGATGAACCTGTCGAAATTCCTGCATATTCAGCAATTTTAGAAACGATTGGTTGAGCATTCGAACCAAAAATAACACTGATTAATTCTTTAATCGTGTCTGGTGTTTCTTGTTCTGTCGAAATATTTGCTAATCCACGAGAAGCACCAAAAGATTTGATGGTATGAAATAAGCCTGTAGTAGAATTCTTTTTTTCTAAAACACCTCCTAAAAGAATAGGAATAAATGCATTGATTGCTTTAGAAATTCCTGATTCATTTTCACCTAATTCTGATGAAGTTTTCGAGATCAAATCTGGGGTAATATACCCTTTTACTAATTCAATAATGTTCATAGATTTTAATTTTTAATTATAGCCTTTTTTAAGTTGTAATTTGTTCTTAACGAATATTGTACCAATATTCATATTTATTAAAATTAGTTAAAAAAAATGATAATTTTTCTATTTTTTTGAAAAGATGTTAGATTGGAACTAATTTTATCAACTGAATTACTAATAAAAAAGAATAATTATGCAAGAGCAAGACAAAGTAGATAGTTTGCAAGATGTAATAACAACTCCATTTAAGGATTTAGAAAACTTTACACAATGGTTATTAACGAAAGGTTCTGAGGTTGGATGGAGCTTAGTTTCTGCTTTATTAACCTTAATAATTGGTTTTTGGGTAACAGGTAAACTTGTCAAGTTAATCGAAAAAAGAATGGTTGCACGAAATGTCGATTTATCAATTCGCACGTTTTTAATTCCAATTCTTAATATATTGTTCAAAGCTATTGTATTAACTTTTGTTGTAGGGCGATTAGGTTTTAATGCTTCTGGTTTTGTTGCAGCTTTAGGAGGTGTTGGTTTAGCAGTTGGTTTAGCTTTGCAAGGTTCTTTATCAAATTTTGCAGCAGGAATTTTAATTATTCTTTTCAAACCTTTCAAAGTTGGAGATTATATCGTATCGCAAGGAAATGAAGGAAGTGTAGAGTCGATAAATTTACTAAATACAGTAATTGCAACTGCAAAAGGACAGATTATTACTTTGCCAAACGGGAATTTATTTAACAATCCAATTACCAATTATTCTGTAAAAGAATATCGTCGATTAGATGTAAATGTTGGTATTTCTTATGATGATGATTTTGACAAAGCGCGCGAAGTTTTGTTGAATGTTTTAGAGAAAAATGAATTGGTTGATGATACACAATCTAAAACGGTTGAGATTCTAGAATTTGCTGCAAGTTCTGTGAATTTGGCTGTGCGTTGTTATGTGAAAAATAGCGATTATTGGACGGCTTATTGGCAATTGTATCGCGCGGTGAAATATACGTTAGACGACAATAATATCTCGATGCCTTATCCACATACAGAAATGATTATTAAAAATGAATCGAACTCGTCAACAATTCCTTTCGAGAACAAAGATTAATGAAGTATTTACTTACCATATTATCAATTTTTTCGTCTGTGCATCTTTTTGCACAGACCGAATTAATTGAGAAACATCTCAATTCTGATTTCTATTCCACTCAATTCACGGGATTTTATTTATATGATCCAATTACGAAAGAAGAAATTTATAATTATAACGGAAACAAATTTTTTATTCCAGCTTCTAACTCCAAAATTTTTACGTTGTATACAGCGATGAAAATGTTAAATGATTCGATTCCTGCATTCAAATATCAGTTGATTGGTGACGAATTGCATATCGAAGGAACTGGAGATCCAACTTTTTTGCATCCAAAATATAAAAATACACGAGTGTTAGATTTCCTGAAAAATAATGGTTCTAAAATTGTTTTTCATTGGAATAATTTCGACGAAGAATCTTTTTTACCAGGTTGGACTTGGGACGATTTTAGAAAAGATTATGCACCAGAAAGAAGTCAGTTTCCGATTCATGAAAATTTAGTTTCAATTTCGAAAAATGGAAGTTCAATCAAAACATTTCCAACATATTTTGAAGAATTAACAGAAATTAGAGAAATGCCAGAGCCGAGGAATTTCTATGACAATAAATTTTATATCAGCAATAAAAAACGAACAGAAAAAGTTCCTTTTATTGTGAATGAAACGGTGATAGAAAAATCGTTGTCGCAAATTTTGGGAAAACCTGTTGATATGGTCAAAACGCCAATGGTTAATAATCCGAAAGTGTTTTATAGTCAGAAATCAGATGATGTTTACCGCGAAATGATGGAAAATAGCGATAATTTTTTGGCAGAACATTTATTGATTTTAGCTTCGAGTACTTTACCAGGAAAACTGAGCGCTTCTGAAACGATTACCTTTTCGAAAAGATATTTGTTGAATGATTTGAAACAACAACCAGAGTGGTTTGACGGTTCGGGATTATCGCGTTATAATTTGTTTACACCACAAAGTTTTGCACAAGTTTTAGGGAAAATGTATAACGAATTTCCTGAGCAACGTTTGTTTTCTATTTTCCCAATCGGTGGTAAAACGGGAACAATCAAAAATAGATACAAAGATTCGGCGCAACCTTATATTTATGCCAAAACAGGAACGTTGAACAATAATGTAACGTTGAGTGGTTATTTGAAAACGAAATCTGGAAGAATGTTAATTTTTAGTTTGATGAATAATAATTCGATCAAAGATTTATCTTGGATTCGAAATGAGAACGAAAAATTATTACGAATTATTAGAGATAATTATTAAGCATATTTGAAATAAAAAGCCTTCCGATTTCGGAAGGCTTTTGCTTTATTAGAAAGACATCTTTACGGTGTCGTTATTTCCTGTTAATACTTTTGTGTCTTTTTTATTTTTTACATCAAAAGTTACAATGTTTTGCTGATCATTAAAAATATCTGTCAACAAAGCCACTTTTAGTTCTATCGAGCTGATATCAGATATTTTATCAAACTTAAAGAAAACTCGTGTAGATTTATCATTTACCTGATAACCATAATAAGAAGTTCCTAAAGCTTTGCCATTTACTTTGACATCAACTTTACTATTTACATACGCTTTCAACTTGTTCTCAAAGTTAGATTTGTTCGAAACATCTGCACCAACTGCTTTTTCCAACTGATTGGTAAATGTACGCGCAGTGATATTTAAAGTTCCGGTTTCTTGTTCGTAATCAACCTTGATATTTGCTGTATGAAAATCTTGGGCACTTAGGTTAAAAGCTACTAAAACCAAAAGCAAAGAGAATAGATATTTTATATATTTCATTTTATTTCTTAGTTTGTACAAGTCTATTTCAAATCGAGTGCCAAAGATTCTTAAAATTTAAAAGAAAGCTTTAGCGACTTGTTAATAACGAAATTAGAATAAAAAAATTATAAATCACATAAAAATATAAAAAGAGTATTAATAACTTAATACTCTTTTCTATGAATTTATTCTAAATTTTTAAGCAAACCAAACATGGTAAGGAATTCTACTTAAAATACAAACTAAACCAATAATTGCAAAGACTGCAACGCTCATTGGTACAGTTGTAGATCGTTTTAATTTTGCATTAGCAATTGTCATAAAAACAACACCTGCAATCATCATCATAGGGTGTTCAACAAAAGTTAATCTTAAGCCAGAATCTTTCATTATTCCTGATGGTTCTAAAGCAGAAAACATCATAATATAGTAGACTAATCCAAGTAATAATTGAACGTGAAAAGTAATGGTTGTAAATAACCCGATTTTTTTAATCGTTGCGTTTGTATCTTTTTTAGAAATCGCATAAATTAATGTTGAAATCACAAAGATAACGCCCATCAAAATCACAAGATAAGCCCAGCCACTATGAAATTGTTTGATAAAATCCATTTTTCTAATTTTAGTTTTTCAATACAAAAATAATAAACCTTTTTACATAAATACTATTTGATGATATTTATGTGTTTTCAGAACAGTTTTTTAGATTAATCAAAATCTCGTAATTTCGCGCAAAATATATCCGAAATGGGAAAAGATAAAATCAGAAGATTTAACGAAAATAAAACTTTTCAGAATGTTGTTCAACCAACACGAGAAGAGGCGATTAATGAGTTTGCATTAAAAGGAAATTGGAACAAAGAATTTTTCAAGAACGATAATCCAATTGTGTTAGAACTTGGATGCGGAAAAGGAGAATATACAGTTGCAATGGCGCGTCGTGACAAGGATCGTAATTTTATCGGAGTAGATATTAAAGGATCAAGATTTTGGCGTGGTGCTAAGACTTGTTTGGATGAAGGAATAGAAAATGCTGGATTTCTTCGAACTCAAATCGAAATTATCGATCATCTTTTTGCAGAAAATGAAGTGAGCGAAATTTGGATTACTTTCCCAGATCCACAGATTAAATACAGAAGAACAAAACATCGTTTGACAGATCCTGAATTTTTGAGACGTTACAATACAATCTTGAAACCAGAAGGAACAGTAAACTTGAAAACGGATTCTGAATTTTTACATGGGTATACACATGGCGTTATTCACATCGAAGGTCACGAAGTAATTCGTTCTACACACGATGTTTATCATCCAGATCATTCGGATATTCCTGCAATTGTAACGGAAGTACAAACATATTACGAATCGAAATTTTTGGAAGAAGGTAAAAAGATTACCTATATAAAGTTTCAATTAAAATATTAATAAAAAATCCATCGAAAGATGGATTTTTTATTAAAAATAAATTCCATAAAGATTTATTAATCATATATTTGTTGTAACACTTTTATGATTTTATGAAAAATAAATTTTTATTCTTTACGCCTTTTTTATTCCATGCTATTTTTTCTTTTGGGCAATCCAAAGAAAACTTCATTTTTGCGACAATGGAGACTGATAACGCAATTCTTTTACAAAAAAATCATGCAGATTCAATTGATATAATATCTTCGAAAGATAATTTATCTGCAATTTATTTTCATCCTGCAATTGCTGAAATTTTACATGGGAAATTTGCGCATGGACATGGTTATGTTTTTAGAAATACGAAAGAAGATGCACTTCAATCACTTCAAGAAAAGCCATCTCAGAAAAAAGCACCTTTCAATTATACAATATCAGAACAAGCTTTTATAACTACTGCTTTGAATGATGTTGATGTGAAAGAAATTGAGAAAACAATTTTGATGTTAGAAGGTTTCAAAACGCGTTATCATACAAGACAAGAAGCGAATGATGCGGTTCTTAAATTGAAAGAAATTTGGGAGAAAATGATTGCTGATGCAGGACGAACAGATGTTGCTGTAAAAATTGTTGATCATGTGAATACACCAATGAAATCGTTGATTTTGACTTTTAATGGAATTGAAAAGAAAGAGGAATTTGTGATTATTGGAGGTCACGCCGATTCGACTGTTGGTTGGAATACAAATCAAACTTTTGCACCAGGAGCAGATGATAATGCGTCGGGAATTGCAACAATCACCGAAGTTTTGCGTGTGTTGTTAAAAAATAATTTCAAACCGCAACGAACTACCGAAATTATGGCTTACGCAGCAGAAGAAATAGGTTTAGTAGGATCGAAAGAAATTGCGCAGAAATACGCTTCGGAGAATAAAAATGTAATAGGTTATGTACAATTTGATATGACGAATTACAAAGGTTCTACGAAAGATGTTATTTTGATGACGGATGCTTATTGTGATGCAAATCTCAATTCGTTTTTGATGCAATTGATGGACGAATACAACAAAACTGGTTTACATCAATTCACGTATGATACTTCAAAATGTGGTTATGGATGCTCAGATCATGCGAGTTGGTCGGAAAATGGTTATGCGGCGACTTTACCTTTCGAGTCTAAAATGGGAGAAGATAATCCTAATATACACACAACCGGAGACACTTATGCGTTTATGGGAAGTACATCTATGCATGCGGCTAAGTTTACAAAATTAGGGATAGAATATATAGTTGAAGCTGCTAAAACCTCGACTTTAGGTACAAATGGTATTGATGAAAATTGGTCTAAAATTTATGTTTCAAATAAAATATTAAATTATCAACTAAATTTTAAATCTCCAATTTCGATCAAAATAATTGATGCAACAGGACGAATGACTAAAACGATAAATACAGAAAATTCTAACGGAAGTGTAAATCTTTCTAATTTATCCGCAGGATTTTATGTCGCTAGATTTCAAGATGAGAATGGAAATAGTGTTTCACATAAATTTGTGTTGAAGTAATTAAAATAAAAGAGTCTTAATTTTTATAAGACTCTTTTATAACTGATTTATAAAATTATTTTTTTAGAAATTTTTTCTCCATTTTTAAGTTCGACAACTACAATGTAGATTTGGTTATTATTTCCAAGGCTTTTAATAAAATCTTTTTGATTTATATTATTTCCATTGTAAATTAATTTTCCTGATATATCTGTAATTGATATTTTAGAAATAATATTTTTTGCCTTAATAATTACTTCTGATTTAGAAGTTGCAATTATAATTTCATTTTGATTTAAATTTAAATCATTTGTTACGAGATTATTAACAATTGTTACAGCATAATCTTCTGCATCTCCATAACGAAGATTGTTACAAGATTTAATATCTGTACCAACATAGTCTGTAATTATTCTCATTCTTAGAGGTTTGTTATATACTGCTTTAGAAGAAGGAGTTATGTCAGCTGTTAATATTTCATTTTGTAATACTTCGGCCTTGGAGAAAACGACTTCATCTGTTTCTGAAAAAACACCATCATTATTGTAGTCAATATATACTTTTGTAGTCATTTTATTTGATGTATCTCCTAATCTTAATGTAAGTTTAGTAGGCTTATCATATGGTATATTGGTAGTCGTTTTAGCTAATGTGTAGTCTTTTGTGTAGTCTTTATAAAAATTATTTTCGTAAGTATTAAAAGTAGTTGTCCAGTTATTAATTTCATTAAAGTTGACATTTATTGTTCCAATTGTATATGCTGTTTTACTATCTATTGCTTTTGGTGTACAAACAGCTTCAACTAAAGTTGTGTTATTATCTATTTTTTGATTATTTAATACGGGAGAATTAATTAGGCTTTCTCTATATTTGAATAAGTGAGCTAATGCTCTTTCAACTTGACCTGGTGTGAATCTATTTCTAAAACAATATGTGTAAGACATTATGTTTTGTTCAACTCCTGCATAAGGATTATTCGTACATTGATTTATTCCTCCAGTTAAACATCTATAAAGGTTAATAGTTGGATCATAAAGAGATAGAGATGGTTCTGTATCACAAACTAAATCTCCATTTTTAGTACAATCATTATTTGTAGGGCAAACTGCAGCTTTTGTAATGTTAATAACATAATCTCCATTTTCATCCTTTAGATATTTACCATCCGCTCCTTTTGCTAAATTAGCTTCACCAGCTATAAAACCTTCGTGAGTATGTCTAAGTCCAAGGCCATGACCAAATTCATGGGCCATTGTTTGTTCTCCAACTTTTGAAACTTTAGCCAGCATTACAGATCGATCACCGCCTAAATCTCCAGTAGGGTAATTTGCGTATCCATTTGCTACTGTTGTTCCAGAAGCAATATAATGGGCGACGTAAATATTGTAATACTTTGTTGGTTCCCAACCGTATTTTGTAATTACTTCTTTGTCATGTAAACCTGGATAATTTGCAGATCCATTTAATCCATTTTTTACAAATTGTTCGTTTCCTGATAAATCAATTCTGTCAATACCATTTGTAGGATTTCCTTTGGGATCTACTTTTGCGAAAACAAATTTTACAGGTATTGTAGCCCCTCCGTTTGTATCATCTAAAACCTTGTCAGCTTTTCCTGCAAATACATCGTTTGTGTAGTTTATCCAATCTATAATTTGTTTATCAGCTGGGTTATCAGTATGACCAATAGAATCACCCTTACTGATGATATGTACTACGATTGGTATTTCATAAATTTTTGATTGTTGAGTTCTAGATAGAATGTTTTGTTTTAATTTGCCACTTTTAGTAAGTTCAGATAGCTCTAAATTGAATAAATCATATTCTTTTTTTGCTTCAGGATTTTCTTTAAAGAAATTTTCCATTAAAGATTCTGTAGCACATTCTATTGGTAGTTTTTCTTGCGCGATAGAAAAGCTTGACAAAGCTAAGGCTAAGCCTAGGTAATAAAGTTTTTTCATTTTTTTTGTGTTAATCTGACTAAAATAATAAATTTTAAAAAACATTAATCGTTTATAAATACTTAAATTCGAATAATTGAAAAAGAATCTATTATATAAGAATTTGTAGAATCTAAAACTAAATTTTTTCAAAAAATATAAAAAAAACCAGTAAGCTGTAAATTAGCTTACTGGTTTTGTGGATTATTTTATAAAATCTAAATCTTAGTCATTCAAACTTTGTAAGTAAGAAACCCAACCTAACGTTTGGTATTCTTTTGCAGCAGTTTTTACATCAGCAGCTTTGTAAATTCCACGACCAACAATCATAAAGTCTGTGTGGTAATTTTTGAAAACTAATTCTGGCGTATTGTACTGTTGCCCTTTGCTATCTCCAGTTGAAGAAATATTAACACCAGGCGTAAACAATAACAAGTTATCAGGAATTTGGCGTTGCGCAACAGCTCCCAAAACATTTCCAGATTGTTCTGAAACATTAATTGCCTTTGTAAAGTAATAATCATCAGTCAATGTTCCTTTCGAAGACATTTCAACAATTGTGATAACTCCGGTATTTTCGAAAACTTTTAACGATTCTAAACCTCCAATTGGATGAACAGTTACTAAATCTGCCCAATCAGAAATTTTGTAAATCGATTTCTTAAATTGTAATTCTTGCGTATTTCCAATATCTCCAAACTTGCGATCTTCGAATAATAAGAATTCTTTTTCACGTGCGATTTTTTTCAACTCAACAATTAAGTTATCCGAAAAATCTTGAATAATATCTGAATGTAATTTTAACGCAACAATATGATCACCAACCTTTTTAGCGAAATCTGTAATTTCTTCAGAAGTAATTAAATCTGCAGAAGCAATTAAGTTAGATTGTTTTTTCAATGCTAATTCAACCAAACGTTTTCCAACTGGATGTACAATTTTTTTGTTTTCCAATGCAATACGTTGTTTTGCAGGAACCGCTTCTGGAGGTAGAGCTAAAAAGTCTTTGATTTTTTTCGCTTCATCATCACTTAAACGGTGATATTTATGTAAAATATCGATTACTTCGTGAATTGTAAATAACGTTTTCACATTGTAACCTTGCTCTTTTAATTTTTCAGAACCACCTTGCGCACGATCCAAAACAACAACCAAATCTTTTACACGTAAACCTTCGCGCTCAACTTGATCAATTGTTTCTAACAAAGATTGTCCAGAAGTAATTACATCTTCGACCAAAAGACAAGATTGTCCTTCCGCAAAAACACCTTCTACCATACGTTTAGTTCCATAACCTTTGTTTTCTTTACGTTTGATAATCAAAGGAATATTCGATGTTAAACTCATTGTAGTCGCCATTGGCAAAGCTGCATAAGGCACACCACAAATCAAGTCGTATTCTACATCTTCAACTAAATCTAATAAGTTATTTGCTAAAGTTTTTAGTAATTGTGGACTCGAAGCTAAAGGTCTTAAATCGACATAGAAAGGAGATTCTATACCACTTTTTAAAGTAAAATTTCCAAATTTTATAATTCCCAGCTCGTAAGCTTTCAATAAAAAATCTTCTCTTGGTTGCATCTGTGTAATGTTTGAGCAAAGTTAATAGGTTTTTGAGTCATTTATGGCATTTTCACGAAAATTAATTTTAAGATGAATAAAAATTGAATATTTATACTGATTTGATTTATAATTTGTTCGAAAAGTGAAATATTATAAATTCTGAAATAATTTTTCTAATTAAGAAACATTCAATTTGGAGCCGTTTTAGATGAAAACTTCATAAAATAACTTTACTTTTGAAATCTATACAAACACAAATGAAAAAATATATATTCGCTAGCATCGCTTTTGTAAGTATGTTGGTTTCGGCACAAGAAACGCCTTTCAAATTCAAAGAATTAGTTAATAATTCTGCACTTCCTATTATTTCGCAAGGAAAAACGGGAACTTGTTGGTCATTTTCGACAACTTCTTTTTTAGAATCGGAAGTGAAGCGTTTGACAGGAAAAGATGTCGATTTATCGGAAATGTATAATGTGCGTTTTACTTATCCTGTAAAAGCGTATAATTATGTATATCGCCAAGGAAAAGCGCAATTTAGTGAAGGAGGTTTGTCGCATGATGTATTAAACTCGGTTCGTAAAAATGGATTGGTTCCAAACGAAGTTTATGCAGGTTTTGCGAATGGAACAGATGTGAAACATAACCACGAAATGTTGGTAAAGGATTTGAAAGTTGGATTAGATTCGATTGTAAAAAATCCTAAAAAATATTTAACAGCAGATTGGAAATCAAAATTTGATCAAAAATTGAATGATAAATTAGGTGTTCCTCCGACAAAATTCAAATTCGAAGGAAAAGAATATACGCCACAAGAATTTGCAAAATTTTTGAAAATTAATCCAGATGATTATGTCACATTAACATCTTTTCAGCAAGCGCCATATTATTCACAATTTATTTTACAAGTGCCAGATAATTTTTCAAATGGTTCATATTATAATTTACCGTTAGATGAATACATGAAAGTCTTGGACGAAGCGTTATATAAAGGATATACAGCAGCTTTTGATACAGATGTTTCTGAAAAAACATTTTCTAAAAAGTATGGAATGGCAATTTGGCCTTCAGAAGGTTTAGAATCAGATTATTTTGTTCAGATTTTACCTGAAAAATGGGTGACGGCTGATGAGCGTCAAAAAGGTTTTGAAGATTATTCGACAGAAGATGACCATTTAATGCATATTACGGGGATTTTGAAAGATCAATTGGGAAATCAATATTATGATGTAAAAAATTCTTGGGGAACAACAGATTTAGGAAATAATGGACATATTTATATGTCGAAACCATTTTTCAGAATGAAATCAATTGCTTTTACAGTGCACAAAGATGCGTTGTCAAAAGAAGTGAAAAAGCAATTAGGTATAAAATAAAACCACTCACAAATGAATACATTAGAACAAGCGATAGAGAAACTAGATTATAAAGGTTATTTGGATGTAGAAATTCCAAAAGGAACCGATTTGATTGCGGAAATCAATAAATTACGTAAAGAGAAAAATGCGGTGATTTTGGCGCATTATTATCAGTCAGGAGAAATTCAGGATTTAGCAGATTATTTAGGTGATTCATTGCAATTGGCACGTGCAGCTGCAAAAACTGAAGCTGATATGATTGTTTTTTGTGGTGTTCATTTTATGGCGGAAGCCGCAAAGATTCTGAATCCGTCTAAAAAAGTGGTTTTACCAGATACAAAAGCAGGTTGTTCTTTGGCAGATTCATGTTCGGCAGAAGGTTTACGTGGTTTACGTGAGCAACATCCAAATGCGATTGTGGTAAGTTACATCAATTGTGATGCGGGTGTTAAAGCAGAATCAGATATTATTGTCACTTCTTCGAATGCGGAAGCGATTATTAATTCGTTGCCAGAAGATCAAGAAATTATTTTTGCGCCAGATCGTAATTTAGGTCGATACTTAAATCAAGTTTGTAATCGCAAAATGATTTTGTGGGATGGAGCTTGTATCGTACATGAAGCGTTTTCATTGGAACGAATTGCACAACAAATGGCAGATCATCCAAATGCAAAATTAATTGCGCATCCAGAAGCGCAAGAAGATTTATTGAAGTTTGCACATTTTATTGGTTCAACTTCTCGTTTGTTAGATTATGTGGTAGAAAATGATGCACAAGAATTTATTGTGGCAACGGAAGAAGGAATTTTACACGAAATGCAAAAACTTGCTCCGAATAAAACATTAATTCCAGCATTAGTTCAAGATGAATCGTGTAATTGTTCTGAATGTTTTTATATGAAATTATCAACATTAGAAAAATTATATCTGTGCATGAAATATGAATTGCCAGAAATACAAATCGAAGAAGAATTGCGAGTGAAAGCATTAGCTGCAATTAATAGAATGTTAGATTTATCAGAAAAAATAAAATAATGGCTATTCAAGATGTTTTAGTCATTGGTTCTGGAATTGCAGGACTTTCTTATGCGCTGAAAATTGCGATTCGAAATCCTGATGCAAAAATTACCATTGTAACCAAAGCAAATAAAGACGAAACTAATACCAAATATGCGCAAGGTGGAGTCGCTGTTGTGAGTGATTTCGAGAAAGATAGTTTCGAGAAGCATATTGAAGATACGCTTCGTGCTGGAGATGGTTTGTGTAAGTTGGAAGCGGTTGAGGTTGTCGTAAAAGAAGCGCCAGAACGAATCAATGAAATTATAGATTGGGGCGTTCGTTTCGATAAAAATAATGAAGGAATTTATGACCTTGGCCGTGAAGGTGGACATACCGAAAACCGAATTGTTCATCACAAAGATGTGACAGGTTGGGAAATTGAGCGCGCAATGTTAGAAGCGATCAAAGAATATTCAAATATTCAGGTTTTTACACATCATTTTGTGGTAGATTTGATTACAGAACATCATTTGAATCGTGATATAGCTCAGAAAACGACATGTTTTGGTGCGTATATTTTAGATTTGAATACAGATAAAGTTGAGCAACATTTAGCTAAAGTAACTTTGTTAGCAACGGGCGGAGTTGGTCATGTTTATAAAAATACGACGAATCCTATTATTGCAACTGGTGACGGAATTGGGTTGGCTCGACGTGCGAAAGCAACCGTTTCTGGAATGCAATTTATTCAGTTTCATCCAACAGCTTTTTACAGTGAGTTTGATGGGCAATTGTTCTTAATTTCGGAGGCTGTTCGTGGTTTTGGTGCGAAATTGCGTACGAAAGATGGTGAATTGTTTATGCATAAATATGATGAACGTGAAGAATTGGCTTCGCGTGATATTGTGGCGCGTGCGATTGACAACGAAATGAAATTGCGTGGAGATGATTATGTTTATATTGATTGTCGACATTTAGAGAAAGAAAAATTCTTGGAGCATTTCCCGAATATTTACGAAAAATGTAAATCCGAAGGTTACGATATGTTTACCGAATTGGTTCCGGTTGTTCCAGCTTCGCATTATTTGTGCGGTGGAATAGACGTCGATTTAGAAGGAAAAACATCTATTGAGAATTTGTTTGCGGTTGGCGAATGTTCGAATACAGGTTTGCATGGTGCAAATCGTTTGGCTTCGAATTCGTTGTTAGAAGCAATGGTTTTTGGTCATCGTGCAGCGTTAAAAACGGTCGATTTGTTAAATGATAATCAATTTTCGATTTATAATTTTGAGTTTCCAGAATGGAACGAAGAAGGGATGAAAGTGCAAGAAGAATTAGTATTGATTTCTTATTTACGCAAACAATTACAAGCGATGATGAGCGAATTGGTCGGAATTGTACGAAGTGATAATCGTTTGCAAATTGCACAGAATCGTATCAATGAAATTGAGAAAATGGTCAACGAAATTTATTATTTTACGATTGTTTCACCTAAAATTTTAGAACTTCGAAATTTGGTTGATGTAGCACATTTAATCATTGATCAAAGTATTAATCAAAAAGAAAATCGAGGAACTTTTTACAACAAAGATTTTAATTAATGAAGAAGTTATATCTGTTCGTTACATGTTTTGCAATAAGTTTTTCTTTTGCTCAAAATTCGAAAGAAAAACAAAACGTAAGTTTGACTTTTGGTAAAGAAACTAAGAAAGCTGTTGTTTATTTTGGTTGCGAAAATCTCAAAGAGAATAGCGAACTACAGGCTTGTATGAACAAAAATTTGAATCAAGATATTCAAACTCAAATTTCATTCTTTTCTAATATTGCTGATTATCTTCATATCGAAACTGCTCAATCCAAATTAGGTTTTAAAATTAATGAAGATGGTAATTTTGATGATGTCTCGACTGATGGTTCAAATCCAATTTTTAATAGTGTAGCATTGTCGAGTTTAGTTTTGTTGAACAATAAAATGGAACGAGCTAATCTGAAAATAACGCCTGCAAAAGGAGTTGATGGAAAAGCGGTTGCGATGAAATATACAATGCCTTTACGTTACGAATCGGCAGAAAAAAATAATGATTTTGAAACTTTCCCTTCAGAAAATCGTGTATTGTTTACTTTAAAAACTGATGAAGAAACGATTGAAGTAAGAATTGATAAAGAATTTAATTTAACAACTTTTGGTAATAATGGAAGTCGGGAATATTATTTAGGAAAGTTTTCTAATCTTTTCGAAATGGCTTCTATTGATCCTTATGCAACTGCTTTTGATTCGGCGTTCAAATCTGGAGCAATTGACATTACAAAAGGTAAAATTGATGACAAAGAATATAAACTTCAAATCAAAAATTTCTTCGAAAATGATCCTTCAGTACAAGTGTTGATTACAGTTGTGCGTGAAGAAAACGGTACTTGGGCCGAGTATTATGAATACAAAACCAAGAAAGAATTTAATCAATCAAAATTTGCATCCTTAACATATAGATAATGAATTTTCCTCCATATATCACACAAGAAAAATTACAACTTTTTATTCGTCAAGCTTTTTTAGAAGATGTTGGTGATGGCGATCATTCAACGTTAGCGTCGGTTCCGTATGATGCAATTCAAGAAGCAGAACTAAAAGTAAAAGATAACGGAATAATTGCTGGAATTGAATTAGCAAAAATTATTTTCGATACGTTTGATCCATCTTTAAAAATAGAACAATATATAAATGATGGCGATAAAGTTCAATTTGGTGATATTGCTTTCAAAGTGAAAGGGTCGTCACAATCAATTTTAACTTGCGAGCGATTAGCTTTGAATTGCATGCAGCGAATGTCTGGTATTGCGACTTATGCGCACGAAATGATGGAATTGGTAAGCGGAACAAATGCCAAAATTTTGGATACAAGAAAAACAACACCTAATTTTCGTATGTTAGAAAAATGGGCTGTTAAGATTGGAGGAGCAGAAAATCATCGTTTTGGATTATACGATATGGTGATGTTAAAAGATAATCATGTCGATTTTTGTGGAAATATTACTAAAGCAGTTGCGCAAACCAAAGATTATTTGGAAAAACATCATTTACATCTAAAAATAGAGGTGGAAACGCGCAATATGGATGAGGTAAAAGAAGCTTTGGAGGCAAATGTTGATTTTATTATGTTGGATAATTTTGATCTCGAAACGATGAAAGAAGCTGTTCAATATATAAATGGACAAGTAAAAACTGAAGCTTCGGGTGGAATTACAAAAGAATCTGTTCGTGCAATTGCCGAAACTGGTGTTGATTTTATTTCTTCTGGCGCAATTATTCATTCTGCTCCTAACTTTGACTTGAGTTTAAAGGCTGTGAAAGTTTGATTTCTTTAACATTTTAAGTATTATCTTAATTGTATCATACTAATAATGTCGTTTTAACGTTACTAGTATTGTGTATTAGTATAAATTATTAAAATTATATTAGTATTATTCTATAAATAAAAATGTTATTCAATAGTATTTTATTAATACTGATTCTAAATAAGAAGGTTTTGATTCTATTTTCTTCCTTACACTGAAAAAAAATCAGGGAATGAAGAAAATTAATGTTAAAAATTAAGATTTCATTATATGTTAATTTTCGACTAATCGTTAAATAATCTTTAAAAATTGATATAATTATATTGTCTAATTTATTACTTTAATAAAAAATATTCTTTTTAAAAATTGATGTAATAATTAATAATTAAGTTGATGGTGGTTTTTGTAAAAATTTACCATAATTTAACAATAATCTCATTTAAAGTATAGAAATTTGCGGAAGTAAACTTTTAAACTATTTCATAAGATGAGGTTAAACTCAACTAAGCTTTTACTTGTAGGAGCTTTTGCCTTAATGGCATCATTATCTTTCGCCCAAGTTGTTGAACCAACAGATTCTACAAAGGTTGAACAGGACGAAAATGTATCTTTAGGAGAAACATTAATCATTGGTAAAGGGGTTATCGATTTAGCAGATGATCGTAAAACACCAATTGCAGCTACAACGATAACAAAAGAAGTTATTGAACAAAAAGTAGGAGCTAATGATATCACGCAAGCTTTCGTTAATACACCTTCTATTTATGTTGCTGGACAAGCGGGAGGTTTCGGAGATTCTCGTGTTATTACTCGTGGTTTTGATCAATCAAATACTGCTTTCTTGTTAAACGGACAACCGATTAATGGTATGGAAGATGGTAAAGTATATTGGTCTAACTGGTCTGGTATGACAGATATTGCAAATGCAGTTCAGATTCAACGTGGTTTAGGATCTTCTAAATTAGCTATTTCATCAGTTGGTGGTACTTACAACTTCGTAACAAAAGCTACTGAGAAAAAAGAAGGAGGTTTCTTTAGTGCAGGTATTGCAAATGATGATTACTACAAAACGACATTGGCTTATAACACAGGTTTAATCAACAATAAATTTGGTGTTTCTGTAATGATGACACACTGGCAAGGTAACGGATACAATGACGGTACTAAAGGTCAAGGTCAAAACTATTTCATCTCTTTAGGTTACAAACCTTCAGAAAAACACACATTAAACTTATTATTTACAGGTGCTCCTCAATGGCATGACCAAAACTATTCTAAATCTTTATCAGATTTATTAAAATACGGTCGTAAATACAACAACAATACAGGTTACTTAAATGGTGAGTTATTCAACGAAAGAAGAAACTACTATCACAAACCAATTGCTAACTTAAACTGGGATTGGGATATTAATGATAAAACATCTTTATCTACAGTATTATATGCTTCATGGGGACGTGGAGGAGGAACTGGAACTGCTACAACAACAGATAAAGCATATCCAACAACTTCACCAGGTAGAGATGAAAATGGATTGAAAAAAATCCAAGAGATGTATGATAAACAGTTAGCTGCTGGCGGAAGATCAGGTTATGGTATTCGTCAATCTGTAAATAACCACCAATGGTATGGTTTAGTATCTAACTTAAATCACAAATTTACAGACGAATTAAGTTTAAATGTAGGATTTGATTTAAGAACATATAAAGGAGAACACTTCCAACAGTTATCTAACTTAATGGGAGGTGATTATATGTTTGAGACAAGAAACAAACGTTATCCTAAAGGATATGAAGTGAGTGAAACTTTCTCTACTAATCCTTGGAAAGCATTAAGTGACTTTACAGATAACGCTTTACAAAAATGGTCTTACGATTATAGTGAAAGAATTAACTATGGTGGTATGTTTGCTCAAATAGAGTATGCGAAAGATAATTTTTCAGCTTTCTTCCAAGGAGCAGTTTCTAATCAATCGAATCAACGTTGGGATTATTTTCAATACGATGCAGCAAATGAAAAGTCTGAGAAACTAAATAACTGGGGTTATAATGTAAAAGGTGGAGCAAGTTATACAATTGCAGATAATCATAAAGTTTTTGCTAATGCAGGATATTATTCTCGTCAACCATTTCATGATAATTTATTCATGAACTACAAAAATGATGTAAATAGAAATGCAGAAAACGAAAAAATCTTAGGTTTAGAACTTGGATATAAATTTAAATCTAGAAATTTCTGGGCAAACTTAAATGCATATTATACAACTTGGGAAAACCGTGTAACTGGATCTTCAACAGAGGTTACAGCTAACAATCAAGCAACTTATCCAACAGCTCCATTAGGGTCTTATGTATATTTTGTTAACCAAGGTGTAAAACAAGAACACAAAGGTTTAGAATTAGAGATGTCTTACAAGCCTCTTAGAACATTAGAATTTAAAGGTTTTGCTTCGTTAGGAGATTGGAAATACAAAGGTGCTACAATTTCAAATGTTTATGATGAGAGTCAAAACTTATTGAAAACTACGAAGGAAGATTTAAATGGATTAAAAGTTGGTGATGCAGCTCAAACACAATTCGGTTTAGGAGTAGCTTACGAATTCTTGAAAGGTCTTTCTGTTGATGCAGATTATAGATATAATGGAGATTTATACGGATCTAGAACTACAGCAGTTAATGCAAATACAAAAGATAATGGTTCTGGAAACTTAGAATTACCATCTTACAATATTATGGATGCTGGTATTACTTGGAACTATAAATTGACTAACAGAAATAGATTAACTTTACGTTTCAACGTAAACAATGTATTTAACCACATTTATATTTCTGAAGCAACTACAAACTATCAAGCAGATTACAAAGGAGCTGATACATATAAAGGAATTAACGTAAACAACCAAGTTTATTTCGGATACGGAAGAACATGGAGTGCTTCTGTTAAAATTACTCTTTAAGATTAATAAAACTTATTATATTATGAAAGCGGACTTATTTTTAAGTCCGCTTTTTTTGGTGCTTGCTGTAAATTAATAAGTTAAATGATATAATTATATAAATTTTAGTTTGTACTGGTTCTAAATAAATTAGTTTATTGTATATTTATACATTTAGTGCTGTATATTAATTCTTAAATATTTTTATATCTCTAATTATTAATAAAATATTGTATAAAATTTATATTGTTTTTTTATAATTAATGTAATTATGTGGTTAAAATATTATTATATGCACTTAAAAGAATGGTAAGTGTTAAATTTATTTAAAATTTATTTTTAGTGTAATAATTATTCTATATTAGTTATCTTTTTTGAAGGTTTTAACATTTAAACATTGCACCTTTGCAGCGGTAAACATTTAAACTATTTCATAAGATGAGGTTAAACTCAGTAAAGCTTTTATTAGTAGGAGCTTTTGCCTTAACGGCATCATTATCTTTCGCTCAAGTTGTTGAACCAACAGATTCTACAAAGGTTGAACAAGACGAAAATGTATCTTTAAGTGAAACATTAATCATTGGTAAAGGTGTAATCGATGTAACAGAGAATCGTAAGACTCCTGTTGCTTCTACAGTTATTACAAGAGAGGAAATCCTTGATAAAGGAGTTGGAAATGTAGAATTTCCAGAATTATTAAAAAATTCGCCATCTATTTATGTTGCGGACCAAGCTTCAGGTTTTGGTGATGCAAAAATGTATATGCGTGGTTTTGATCAATCAAATACTGCTTTCTTATTGAATGGGCAACCAATCAACGGAATGGATAACGGTAGTTTATATTGGTCAAACTGGCAGTCTGTTTCTGATATTGCAAATGTTATTGATTCTCAACGTGGTTTAGGATCTTCAAAATTAGCTATTTCTTCTGTTGGAGGAACTGTAAATATCGTAACAAAAGCTACTGAGAAAAAAGAAGGAGGTTTTGTACGTTACTTAACAGGTAACGATTCATACCAAAAACAAACTATTGGTTATAATACAGGTATGAAAGGTAAATGGGGTGCTTCATTTATGTTTGATAACTGGTCTGCTCACAGAAGTTTTGCACGTGGAACAGAAGGTAAAGGTCAATCTTACTTTGTTTCTGTAGGTTTCAAACCAAATGCACGTCATACATTCAACTTTATGATTTTTGGTGCTCCACAAGAACATGGTCAGAACTATTCTAAACCAATGGATACTCAATATCGTAATATTAAAGTTAATGGTGTAAATAAAAGTATTATTGCAACTCCAGGTTATGATATTACGGGTCGCTTAGGAAACTCTAACTATGGTTTCTATAATGGAGAATCTTTATCTGCTAAAACAAACTATTATCATAAACCAGTAGCTAACTTAAACTGGGATTTTACAATTAACGAAAACTTGTCTTTGTCTACAGTGATTTATGCATCTACTGGTACAGGAGGAGGAACAAGTACTTTAGGTAATGGTCCTGGATATACTGATGGAGGTTATAAATCTAATGGAGAAATTGATTGGGATGTAATAGCAGCGAAGAATCAAGAATTAAAAGATGGAATTTCTAATGGAAATAACGGAACTGTTTTAGCTTCTTCAGTAAATAATCACTTTTGGTACGGAGGAGTTTCTAACTTAACTTTTGATACAAAAAAAGGTTTTGTATTTAATGTAGGTACAGATTTACGTTTCTACCAAGGGGAACACTATCAACAATTAAATAATTTATTAGGAGCTTCTGGTCGTGCTGCATCTAATGTACAACGTTCTTCAGATTATGTTGTTAATAAAACTTTCAGCTCAAGCCCTTGGAATTCTTTATTCAATAGAGCTAAACATAGTGAGAGAATTGGATTTGATAATTCAGAGAGAATTAACTACCAAGGTTTCTTTGGACAAGCTGAATACTCAAACGAATTATTCTCAGCATTCTTTCAAGGTGCTTTATCTTGGCAAGAGTATGAAAAATATGATAACTGGAACTATACTGCAGAATCTGCAGAAAAACAAGGTATCAAATTCAAAAACGGTAAAGCTTATTCAGGTGAGCGCACAGAAATTGGTTATAATTTAAAAGCTGGTTTCTCTATCAATTTAAATAAAGAAAATAGTGTTTTTGTTAATGGAGGTAAATATTCTCGTCAACCATATTTAAATAATATGTTTGTACGTAATACAGTTACTTTTGTAGATCCAACAGTTAAAAATGAAGAGATTCAAAGTGTTGAAGCAGGTTACCGTTACAAAACTCGTACATTAAGAGTTAATGTGAATGCATATTACACTGAATGGGATAATAGAGCAGATACTTACAACGATAGAGATTTTACAGATGCTAATGGTTTAGTACACTCTAATGTTCGTTATTTATTAAATAATTTATCTCAAGTACACAAAGGTTTAGAGGTTGATTTTGATGCTAAAGTAACGCGTGATTGGACAATTAGAGGTTATGCTTCTGCAGGAGATTGGAGATACCAAGGAGCTTTCACATATCAAATTCAAGATACAGATACGCAAGAAATTGTTGCTGGATCAGAAAATGGAAAAGGTAACTTAGACGGTGTAAGAGTTGGTAATGCAGCACAATTTACATTTGGTATGGGTACTAAAGTTAAAGTAACAAAAGCTTTATCTTTTGATACAGACTTCAACTACTACGCTCGTTTATATGAAAATGTAAATGTAGCTGATGTAGCAAAAGCAAATATTAAAGGAGATGCTTACAAAAATGCAAGTATTAGCCCATTTGCTACAGTAGATTTAGGAATGTCTTACAACTTTAAAATTACAAATAGTCAATCTATTAAATTTAGAGGTAACATCAAAAACTTATTCAATGATCAATACATTTCTCGTAAAGATAACTACGGTTACTTCTGGGGGAATGGAAGAACTTGGAATGCAGGTGTAACTTATAATTTCTAAGAAATATTTCATTATCATAACAAAAAGACGAACGCTTGTAGTTCGTCTTTTTTTTGTGTTTACCTTTACTAAAATTTTATAGAAAAATGATTCAACCCGATTTTCTAAAAGAAGGTGATAAAATAGCAATTGTTGCGCCAGCAAAACGAATGTTACAAGGCGAGTTGGATGAAGCAATAGACTTAATAAAATCGTGGAAATTGATTCCTGTACTAGGAAAAAATATTTATGCTGAATATGATTTTGGCTACAAATATGCTGGAACAGATGAAATCAGAACCGAAGATTTTCAATGGGCGTTGGATGAACCTGAAATCAAAGCGATTTGGTGCGCGCGTGGTGGATATGGTTCAGTAAAAATTATCGATGAATTAGATTTAACGAATTTCAAACAATCTCCAAAATGGATTATTGGTTATTCTGATATCACTGTTTTTCACAATCATTTTAACCGATTAGGTTTTCAGACAATTCATGGTGTTACAGCGAAGAAATTAGCAAATACCGAATATCATCCAACATCCTATCAAAGTGTTTACGAAGCGTTGTTTGGACATGAAATTAATTACGAAATTCAATCAAATGTTTACAATAATTTAGGTGAAGCAAACGGAGAATTAATTGGAGGAAATCTTTCAATTGTGTATTCACTTTTGGGGAGCGAATCTGCGATTACAAATCCTTCGGATAAGATTTTATTTTTAGAAGATTGGTTCGAGAATTGGTATGCAGTTGATCGAATCTTGATGAATCTTAAACGCAACGGAATTCTTACTCATGTAAAAGGAATTATTTTAGGAAACTTTACGCACATGGATACGGAAGAAGAAAATGCTGATAACTACAATCATCCATTCGATCCAAAAACGTATGAAGTCGTTCATAGTTTTACAAAAAAATTAAATATTCCAGTAGCTTTCGGATTTCCTGCAGGGCATACAGGTCACAATGTTGCGCTAAAAATGGGTGCAAAAGTTCAGCTAAATGTTACTTCAAATAATGTAACTTTGCACCATTATACAAACAAATATGAAACAAGATAATTTAACAGTCATTACTCACCCGTTGGTAAAAGCAAAAATTACGCAAATGCGTGATAAAAACACAACAACGAAAGAATTTGGTGAATTAGTAGACGAAATTTCAGGTTTAATGTGTTATGAAATTACACGTAACATCGAGCTTGAAGAAGTAGAAGTTGAAACGCCAATTATCAAAACAATCGGTTACAAATTAAAAGGAAATGATATGGCTATTGTTCCAATTTTACGTGCTGGATTGGGAATGGTAAAAGGAATTCATCAATTAATTCCAACAGCTAAAGTTGGTCATATTGGGCTTTACCGCGATCATGATACATTACAACCAGTTGAATACTTGTGTAAACTCCCAACTGATTTAGATTCTCGCGATGTGATTTTGGTTGATCCAATGTTAGCAACTGGAGGTTCTGCAATCAAAGCAATCGAAATTCTAAAAGAGAAAGGAGCGAAATCTGTTCGTTTGGCTTGTTTAGTTGGTTGTCCAGAAGGAGTGGAGGCAGTACAAAATGTTTATCCAGAAGTTCCAATTTTCTTGGCTGCTTTGGATGAAAAATTGAATGAAAATGGATATATCGTTCCAGGTTTAGGTGATGCTGGAGATCGTTTGTACGGGACAAAATAATTTTTTTGAATGAGTATTAGTTACGATTTCGGGAAAGAAGCAGAAGATTTTGCCGTTAATTATTTAATCCAAAATGGATACAAAATATTGGCTCGAAATTATTTTTTCAGAAAAGCCGAAATCGATATTATTGTTCAATTTGAAAATGAGATTGTTATTATAGAGGTTAAGAGTCGTACTTCAAATTATGTTGCGGAGCCAGAAAGTTCTGTTAACACAAAGAAGAAGAAATTGTTAATTCTTGCCGCAGATGATTTTATTCAGAAAAATAATTTTATTTCTGAGGTAAGATTTGATATTTTAGCACTTTTAAAAAAACAACAATCTTGGAGCGTAAATCATATCAAAAATGCATTTAATGCTTCGGAAATTTAATCAACTTTTATGGAAGTATTTATGAGTCTTTTTGACTTTATTATGCATATCGACCAGCATTTAGCAGAGTTTGCAAATGAATATGGTTTATGGCTGTATGCAATTTTATTTTTAATCATTTTCGTGGAAACAGGTGTTGTTGTGATGCCATTTTTACCTGGAGATTCATTGTTGTTTGCGGCAGGTATGTTGGCTGCGCAAGAAACAAATAATATGAATGTGTGGATTATGATTGCAATTCTTTTGGTGGCCGCCATACTTGGTGATACCTTGAATTATACCATCGGAAAGAAAGTTGGTTACAAAGCAACTAAAGTTAAGATTTTTGGTAAAAATTTCATCCAAGAAGAACATATTAATAAAACGCACGAATTCTACGAAAAATACGGTTCTAAAACCATTGTAATTGCGCGTTTTGTACCAATCGTAAGAACTTTAGCGCCTTTCGTTGCAGGAATCGGACGAATGGGATACTCTATTTTTATTACATATAATGTGATTGGAGCTGTGTTATGGGTTGTTGGTTTAACGCTTATTGGATATTTCTTAGGAAACATCGAATGGGTTCAAAAGAATTTTTCTAAAGTAATTTTAGGAATAACAATCGTTTCAATACTTCCAATTTTTGTAGAAATTATCAAAGAAAAGTTCGGCAAAAAAAAGATTGCTGAACAAGAATAACAATAAAAAATTAACTCGACTTCGGTCGAGTTTTTTTATACCTTTAAATCATGGAAATTTTAGATTACATACTACATATCGATAAATATTTAGAAACCATTTTGAATGATTATCAAAACTGGTTTTACTTGATTTTGTTTCTTTTAATCTTTATCGAAACAGGTTTAGTTGTCATGCCTTTTTTACCAGGTGATTCGCTTTTATTTGCGGCAGGAATGTTGGCTGCAGCTTTTCCAGATCAACTTAATATTTATATCGTATTAGGTTTGCTTTGGTTTGCAGCGATTGCGGGCGATACAGTCAATTATACGATTGGTAAAACCTTGGGAACGAAATTAGTTACAGCCAAAATTTTCGGTAAACGAATTATTAAAGACTCTGCTATTCAAAAGACCGAAGATTTTTTTACAAAATACGGCTCTAAAACGATTGTAATTGCACGTTTTGTTCCGATTGTAAGAACGCTTGCGCCTTTCGTTGCAGGAATTTCTAAAATGCATTATGGTACATTTATTAAATATAATTTCATCGGTGGAACAATTTGGGTTTTCGGGATTACATTGGCTGGATATTTCCTTGGAACAATCCCATTTATCAAAAACAATTTTGAAATTGTTGTCATGGCAATTATTGTGTTTTCTTTAGTTCCGATTATTATTGAATTCGTAAAAGAGAAAATGAAGAAATAAAAATTTCCGCAAGATTTTCTTGATCGAAATAATATTGAACAAGTTAAAGTTTCGAAACTTTTTATTTGGATTTAGATAATCATTCAAATAATTCATATCTTCTATCCTAAAAAATATCAACCAATGAAAAACCTATTAATTATTTGCTCTATCCTTTTTTCTTTTGTTGTAAATGCACAACAAGGTTATCCCGTTCCTCCAAAATCAGAAAATAGACTATTTTATATTCAGCATAACGACAATCAAAATACGTTTGTTTACGATGCGCTTTTTTCGAGCAAAGGAATTTTGAATGATGATAATCCAGTTGATATTTATCGTATTCTTTATGCTGAAGATGGTTCAAAAAAGCCCTTGACTTCTATACAAAAGAAATTGGCATATGGTTTAGATATTAAGAAAATTGAAAAGAATATTTATCAATTGGCTTTGGTTTCTTATCCAATTCAAAAATTAACGCTTAAGCTTGATTTTCAGAAAAATCCAATTGTTCAAACAACTGTTAATAACAAGTTGATAACCTTGAATCGTGTTTTCTTGAAACAGAAGAAAGGAACTGCTGGAATCTCCGTAAAGCTTGATTATATTTTATTTTACGGAAAAGATAAAAATGGAAAATCTGTAGAAGAGAAAATTGTTCTCTAAAAAAATCTTCCTAAATTAGAATCTGTTAGACGCAATTTAATAGCATATGATCGAAGTAAGAGAGGTGAATACGCCAAGTGAAATGAAAAAATTTGTCGATTTACCTTTTGAAGTGTATAAAGATAATCCGTATTGGGTACCTTCTTTAAAAAAAGATGAACTCGCAAGTTTTGATAAAAACAATGCAATTTTTGAGACGGTAGAAGCAAAATATTTTTTGGCTTACAAAGGCGAAAAAGTGGTTGGACGAATTGTTTCAATTATTAATTGGACCGAAGTAAAAGAACTTGGAAAGACTAAAATTCGGTTTGGTTGGTTAGTTTTTAAAGATGATATCAACATTTTGAAAGCTTTATTAACAACTGTTGAAAACATTGCTAAAAAATATAAACTGAGTTATATAGAAGGTCCGATGGGATTTTCGAATATGGATAAAGCTGGATTATTAACAGAAGGATTTGATAAAGTTGCCACTCTAATCGGTTTATATAATTACGAATATTATCCAACATATTTACAAGAATTAGGTTATCAACCAAAAGCCGAATGGTTAGAATATTCTATTGATATTACGAATTTGGGCAAGGTAAAGCAAATGGATAAATTGTGCGAAATGCTCAAAAAACGTTACGAAATTGATACGTATAAATTTGAAACAATTGACGAAATGTTGCCTTATGTTGATGAGATGTTCGATTTGTTGAATGTGACGTATGCAGAGTTGCAAAGTTTTGTTCCGATAGAAAAATTTCAGGTTGAACATTACAAAAAGAAATATCTAAAATTTATTCATCCTGATTTTATTTCGTGTGTAAAAGATAAAAACAACAAAATGATTGCTTTTGCGATTACGATGCCTTCATTTTCGAAAGCTTTCCAGAAAACGAAAGGAAAATTATTTCCATTTGGTTGGTGGCACTTGATGCAAGCCCAAAAAAAGAACGATCATGTCGAGTTTTATTTGATTGGAATTGATCCTCATTATCAAAATAAAGGTGTAAATGCCTTGATTTTTAAAGAACTTTATGATCGATTTATAGCAAGAGGAATTAAAACTTTAGAAACGAATCCTTTGCTTGAGGAAAATACAAAAGTGCAACAACTATGGAAAAACTTTGATCCTGTTATCCATAAACGTAGAAAAACATTTTATAAAAATATAGAAGCATAAAAAAATGGTTAGAACCTAAATTCTAACCATTTTCTATATCAACTAAGCTTGTGGTTGATTATTTTTCGCATTATCTTCTGCATCATCATCTGTGTCAACCCAATCTCTAATTGTACTTTCAATTTCTTCGATTGTTTTTCCTGTTTTTTCTTGAATTTTTCCAACGATATCGTCAAATTTTCCATTCAAAAAAGTATCATCATCATCAAACCAATCTCCAAATTTTTGTTTAACAGATCCTTTGATTTGATTCCATTTTCCTTCTAATTGTAATTTGTCCATAATTTTTGTTTTATAAGTTGTTAATAGATTTGTTATCTATAACGAACAAATATTAAACCATAGATAATGAAATAATTATAAATTAATGTTAAAAAAAATGAAGAATAATTTCCTTAGAAAACTGCGAAGTAAATCAAAATTATGATGATAATAACAACCACTATAAATTCAAAAATGGGGATAGTTCTCCCTCCAGATTTCAAATTTCTTTTTCTTTTCGAATACATACCAAACCAACTTATAACCAAATAATGATCTAAATTTATGAAAAATATTATAAATCATTAGAAAACAATAAATCATAAAAAAAGACTTTGAAAATATTTCAAAGTCTTTTCTGTTGTACGGGCGGGGAGACTCGAACTCCCACACCTTGCGGCACTAGATCCTAAGTCTAGCGTGTCTACCAATTCCACCACGCCCGCTAAAATCTCACCGATTTGGATTGCAAATATACACAAGTTTTCTTTCTAACAAAATTTCGAAATAAAATTTTTTTAATCTTTTTTTACATTCTAAATTTGTACAAAGCTTTTACAAAAATGGAAATTACAGGAAGAATTAAAAAAGTATTTGAAACTCAAAATATTACTGCAAGTTTCAAGAAAAGAGAATTCGTTGTTACAACGCAAGAACAATATCCACAAGATATTTTAATTGAGCTTACACAAGATAAGACAGACGTGTTGAATGCTTACAAACCTGGTGATGAAGTGAAAGTTTCTATCAACATTCGTGGTCGCGAGTGGGTGAACCCAGAAGGTGTAGCAAGATATTTCAATACAATCCAAGCGTGGAGAATTGAAAATATGGCAAATGCAGCTGCACAAGCACCTCAAGGTTACGATAATTTTGCACCAGCGCCTCCAGTAGATACTTTTTCTAACGGAGATGATGATGATTTACCATTCTAAGGAAAACAAAACATCAATTAATACTAAACGTGTTCTTTATTGGACACGTTTTTTTAATTTTATATAAATTATACACAAAACGATATGTATTGGTTAAGTTCTGATTTAATCTTTCCTGATTACGATGAAGTGAATAGTGAGGGAATTATAGCTGTTGGAGGAGATCTTTCGCCAGAACGCTTAATTTTGGCTTATCAGAAAGGAATTTTCCCTTGGTTTAATGAAGAAGATCCAATTATTTGGTGGTTTCCTCAAGATCGATTTGTTTTGTTTCCAGAAAATTTGCATGTTTCGAAATCGATGAAGAAAGTTTTTCGAGATCAAACATTTACCTATTCAGAGAATAAAGCGTTTCGAGAAGTGATTACAAATTGTTCGCAAGCGTATAGAAAAGATCAGGACGGAACATGGATTACGAATGATATGATCGAAGCATATTGTACGTTACATGAAATGGGAATTGCAAAAAGTATCGAAGTTTGGCAAAACGACGAATTGGTTGGTGGTTTTTATGGAATTGATATAGGCGATATTTTTTGTGGAGAAAGTATGTTTGCGAAAGTAAGCAATGCTTCCAAAGCGGGTTTTATACAGTTTGTTGCAAAATATCACAAGAAATATAAATTGATCGATTGTCAGGTTTATACCGAACATTTAGCGAGTTTGGGTGCAATGGAAATTCCGAGTGATGTTTTTTTGGAATATTTAGAACATAATCAATCAAAATAATATGAAAAAATTTACAGTTGCCAATATAGAAAAAGCACATGAAAAAGTGAAATCTGGAGCAGATTTTCCGAATTATATCAAAGAGATAAAATCGTTAGGCGTTATAGCTTTCGAGACTTGGGTGGTAGATAGTCATACAAATTATTTTGGGACAGATAATTTTGAAACGACTTCTGATACACAATACGATGATTTAATGATTGAAGATGATGTAAATATTGAGAAATTTACAACATATCTAAAAATTCATCAAAAAGGTGAAACAGATTATTTTACATTTTGTAAGCATTGTGCAGAAACAGGCATAGAGAAATGGATTGTTTCTTTAGATAATTATACTTGTACTTATTTTGACAAAAACGGAAACACAATATTAAATGAAAAAATCCCGCATTAATAGCGGGATTTTTTTATGATTTACAATCAGTTTACTTCGTAAAAGTAATTGGATATTTTAAATTACTATATTCGTTAAGATCTGCATTTAATGATCCAACTAATAGTCCAGCTTTTATTTTTAATGGAACTAAGTTATCATCGTCAGAAACCCACATTGTAACCGATTCTGATTCTTTGAAAACACGACCAGATTGTACGTAAGGACGAATTTTGATTGCTGCAATTTTCCCGAATTTTGTTTTTAGGGTTTCACGTCCCAAAACTTTCAATCGAAATTTAAGCGTTTCATCACCAAGAAAAATATTTTCGTTCAAATAATCTCCTGTTTTAAGAGTGGCATGATTGGCATTACGTAAGCTATAAAAAGCAGAAAGTAAATCTTGCGCATCGTACGGAATTGTTTCTGTTGTGACTTTTCCATCTCGTTTATTTTCAACTTTTGCTTTTCTATTGGCATGATCAAAATAATAGATTTGATGACGTTTGTAACTTCCTTCTACAATATTTCGAACAAATTTTGTTGGTTTCAAATCTGTTTTGTCAATATATGATTCGTAATTATCATCTACCTTAAAAAAAGCACGTACCGCACCAGTAGAAGTTCCTTTTCCTACGATATGAAAATGACTTTTTCCGTTCAATGTAGCTTCTTTTACATCAATTGATGCGAAGCCTGCATTCAATCCAGAATAATGAACTCTAAATTTTAGATTTTCGCCAACTTTGTAGTTGTTTTGAGCATTTAAAGGCAATGCAAATGAAAGGATAATAAAAGTAAAAAATAAAATATATTTTTTCATTTTGAATTTTTGGTTTTGAGGTTAAGATTCAAATTGTTTGCCAAAAATAATAAAACGCCTTTATAAATTGATATAAAGGCGTTTTAATTTATGAGAATCTAATGATATTCTAATTTTCTTCTTTTAAGGAAGATATTTGATCTGCTTCAGTTGAAGTTTCAAAATCTGAAACATTGATAACCGAAACAATTTCTGGAACATATTTTTTGATGGTCATTTCAACACCTGACTTTAAGGTCATTTGGTTGACAGAACATGCTATACATGCACCTGTAAGGCGAACTTTTACAATATTATCTTCTACAGATACTAATTCGATATCGCCTCCATCTGAATTTAAGAATGGTCTAATTTCAGTTAAGGCCTTTTCAACTTCTGAATATTTTTCTTCTGGAGTCATGATCTTTTACTTTTTTAATTTTTTGCCGAACAACCTGCCATCGTTGTAATACGGACAGCTTCTGTTGGAGGCAAAGTATTGTTACGTTCTACTAAACTTTGTACTGCGTTACGTGCAATTTCTTTGTAAACATTAGCTACAACAGTATCTTCTTGCATTGCAGCTGGACGACCAACGTCAGCAGCTTCGCGAATAGATTGTACAATTGGAATTTCGCCTAAGAAAGGAACACCAATTTGTTCTGCTAAGTTCTTTGCACCATTTTGTCCAAAGATATAATATTTGTTGTTAGGTAATTCTTCTGGTGTAAAATACGCCATATTTTCTACAATTCCTAAAACTGGAACATTAATCGCTTCCATTTGGAACATTCCAACTCCTTTTTTCGCATCTGCTAATGCAATATTTTGAGGTGTAGAAACCACAACTGCTCCTGTAATTGGAACTTGTTGAACGATAGATAAATGAATATCACCTGTTCCTGGAGGTAAATCGATTAATAAGAAATCTAATTCTCCCCAATGTGCATCACGAATCATTTGATTTAATGCTTTTGCAGCCATCGGTCCTCTCCAAACAATTGCTTGATCTGTATCAGCAAAGAAACCAATTGATAATAACTTGATTCCGTAAGCTTCTACTGGTTTTATTTTCGTTTTTCCATTAACTTCTACAGAATATGGACGAGCATCTTGACAATCGAACATAATTGGCATAGAAGGTCCGTAGATATCAGCATCTAATAAACCAACTTTGAATCCCATGTTTGCTAAACTTATTGCTAAGTTTGATGAAACAGTAGATTTACCAACACCACCTTTTCCTGATGCTACAGCGATAATATTTTTAACACCTGGCAATTCTGAACCTTTGATTTCGTTCGGATTTTTTTCTTCAACTTCAACAGAAATGTTAAGTTTAAGATTTGACTCAGGTAAATTTTCTTTAAATGCATTTTTCAACGCAATTTCCAAACGCTTGCGTTCGTGCATTGCAGGCGAAGGAGAAACAATATCCAAAATAATATCATTTCCCATCACTTGAGCGTTACGCATCCAATTGCGAATACCCAATTCTTCTAATACTTGATATATTTGATCTCTTGTGTAAGCCATCTTTTAAATTTAATGAGACAAAATTACGAAGAATCAAAGACTTTAAATAATCTAAAAACGTGATTTTAATTGTTTTGCTTTATAATTTGATAAATAGACTTATTTTGATGTATATTTAAACTTTAAATCTGACTATGGAAGAGCATATTATTTATCTGACGAATATAAGAAAACAGATTATTGATGAGCTTGAACAACACTCTCTGAAACAACTACTTTATATACCTGTTGGCTATAAAAACAATTTGTTTTGGAATGCGGCTCATGTTTTGGCAACACAACAATTGATCCATTATTATTTAACCGATAATAGGATGTTGGTCGATATTCAGTTTATTCAGAAGTATAAAAAAGGAACAATCGGAAATACGGAAGTAACAGAAGAAGATGTGACAGAATTGAAGGAAATGTTGGAAAGTACTCCAATGCAGATGTTCAAGGATTATCGTTCGGAAAAACTATCGTATTATCGATCATATAAAACAAGTTTTGGTATGACGTTAGAATCGATTGAAGATGCAATTTTGTACAACAATATTCACGAAGCAATGCATTTGGGCTATATGATGGCGATGAAAAAGAATATTCCTTTTTAAAATTGAACAGAGAATAAAATTTAAAAATTTAGATGTTAACATACAGAGATGCTAAACGAAGCGATTTAGAAAAAATAACAGAAATTTATAATTCTACAATAGCTTCGCGATTAGTGACTGCCGATACAGAACAAGTTTCAGTTGAAAGTAAAGTAAAATGGTTCGAAGAACATTCACCTGAAAAAAGACCACTTTGGGTTGTAGAAAATGAATCGAAAGACATTGTAGGTTGGGTAAGTTTTCAATCTTTTTATGGAAGACCAGCTTATGATGCAACTGTAGAAATTAGCATTTATTTAGATGCTACGCAACGTGGAAAAGGTTTAGGAAAACAAGTGTTGGAATATAGCATTACGAAAGCGCCAGAATTTGGAATCAAAACGATTTTAGGTTTTATTTTTTCGCATAACGAACCGAGCTTGAAATTATTCAAACATTTTGGTTTCGAAGATTGGGGAAATTATCCCAATATTGCAACTTTAGACGGAATAGAAAGAAGTTTAACTATTTTAGGTAAACGAATCGCATAAAAAAAACCTCACTTCATTTGAAGTGAGGTTTTTTGGTTTATTAGATAAATTTTATTTACCAATACTCCAAATCAGTGCTTTTTCTTTAGTTGCTCTGTAAATTGTAACATGTTCTTCTTTCGGTTCTGGAGAATAATTCCATTGTAGATTTGGAAGTTTTTCTTGCGTTAAAATATTCTTCAAATCATCTGTATAAGGCAAAATATCACTTGCTCCAGATCCTGCAAACCATAACTTTTTTTGAGTAGAAGGAAATTTAGCTAAATCATTTTTTGAATTCAATAACATTTTATGATCGTTCCACCAAAGTGAAGGATCAATTGCAATATAATAATCAAACATTTCGGGTTGTTTCAGAAAAGTTTCCATAATAAATAATCCAGCCAAGGATTCGCCAATAATTCCTTTATTATTTTTAGTACGATATTTTTTCGTGATTTCAGGAAATAATTCATCCTTGATAAAACTTCTAAATTCATTCGAACCTCCCACAACATCGGCTATTTTTTTATCTTCTTCGTTTTCGGTTGGCGGACTCAAATCTTTGCGACGTTGTATGTTTTCTATTCCAACTAAAATAACTGGTTTTATTTTTTTCGAAATAATCAAGCTATCCAATGTATTTGCAATATGCGGAAAATCCTCTTTTGTTCCGCCATCAGGCATATACAAAACGGATAACGAATCCTGAGAAGTTGAATATTCTTTAGGAACCCAAACATTAATAATTCGTTTTTCATTCAGAATTTTAGAATCAATTGTGAATGTTTCGTGTTTCGGAATTGGATCGTTGTAAACAATGGGATTAGAGTTTTTGCAAGAAGTCAAAAAACAAACAAAAATTGCAAAAATTAAATAGTTAAAAATCGATTTCATAGTGTGTTAAAATAACACTAAAATATGAAAATTTATTTTATCTATTTGTTAATTAAAATAACTATAAAAAAAAACTAATTTTTTGATAAATTCAATTTAGGTGTAGTCGTTTCAAATTGATGAAGGCTAATTTTATAAACATCGTCAACAGTTGAAATGTATTTAGTTTGCCAATCCATTACAAAGCCCTCTGGAATTCCCATTTCTAAATTTTGTTTTGGTTTTCTAGGATCATCGCCTATTGAAATATTACATCCTCCAAGTAAATAAAGATCATTTTTATAAATAACCATTTTACTATTGCTTGCTGTGATATTCTTAATTCTGAACTCTTTCAAATTTTTATTAGTTGTATTGTAGGTATAAAAAGCACCTTCTTCGTACATATAAATTATTCCATTTTTTGTAGCTAAAGTTGGGTTTTCTAAAGCAGTTGGTAATTCAAATTCATTTTCCCACTTACCTGTTGCTAAATCATAAGTTTCAATCGTTTTGAGTGCTTGATTTCTAAAGCCTCCAATTAAATAAACTTTATTTCCTACTAATATTCCAGTTGTTTCTTTTGGAGTAGGCATTGGTGCTAAATCATACCATAAACCAGTTTTTAAATCAAAAAATGTTACTTTATCAGAATATTTCTTTTTTCCAGTTTCAGAGATTTTAGTAGAACCTCCGAATAAGATAATGTTATCATTGGCCTTTACGGCTGCAAAATTAACAGCTTGATGAGGCATTGGTTGACGACTAAATAGGCTATCATTTTTAATATCATAGATATCAATAGAATTATTCAAGTATTCTTTATTGTCCTTCTTTTCGCGTTTTCTTCCTCCTAAACTGTATAAAAAATTATTATAAGTAAAGACATAATTTCCTGCGACTTTTGATGTTTTAGCATTTTGCGTCACCCATTTATTCTGTGTGAAATCAAAAGTGTATATATCAGAACTGAATTCGGTAATATTGGTTTCTGAGATATCTCCACTCATAATATAAAGTTTATCATCATAAATCGTATATCCAAAAGAATAAAGACCAATTCGAGGCATTTTTTTGAGCTCTTCATAATGCAAAGATTTTTTTGATTTCTTTGTTATATTAGCTTCTTGAAGTTTAATGATATCTTCTTGAGAAAAACAAAAACTAGATAAGAATAGCAAGCAGAAGAGTAATCGAATTGATATAGATAGATGAATTATTTTCATAGTGTAGTGTTAATTAATGTATTAAAAATAAGGATATATTTAGTTTTAAAAGATATTTTTAATGTTAAATAAAAAAGACCACTAAAAAAATTAGTAGTCTTTCTTAAATTATATTTTAGAAGATTCTTTAATATTCTAAAAATCTCACTTTATCTTCGATTGGTTGACGAACAGCTTCTGGAGAATCTCCTTCAATTTTTCCCATATAGAAAACTCCAACACATTTTTCGCCTTCTTCCATAGTTGTAAATTCATCAACATTGGCGATAATATTTGCTGGGGAAGACCAATATGCACCAATATTTAAAGCGCTTGCCATTAACCACATATTTTGAACAGCCATAGAAGTCGCAGCTAATTCTTCCCATTCAGGATTTTTTTCTGTGTTGATAAAATTGATTAAAACAATTTTATTCGACTTATCACATTTCTCAATTAATGCATTTATTTTTCTGTCGCTCAATTGATCTGTTGGCGTTCCTTGCACATAAACACGCTTTACGTATTCGCGGAAACGGTCTTTTGCAGGCCCTTCTAAAACGACAAAACGCCAAGGTTCTGTTTTTTTATGAGATGGCGCCCAATTTGCTGCCTCAAAAATTTGATTCAATTCTTCGCGCGTAATTTCTTCTTGATTGTATTGCGGAGGAAATATAGAGCGTCTATTTTTTATGATTGATAATAAATCGTTTGCATTCATGTTGTAACAATTATTAATTTTATTCTACTAATCAAGCAAATTTACATTAATTTCAATTAAACCAACGTTAAGATGAAAACATTAGATTACAACAAAATTGAGTATTACAAAAACAATAAATTTCAATTTGATATCGGGAAATATTTCAATCAATCATTAGAACTTTTCCAAAATAATTGGCAGCCATTTGTTATTTATGCTCTTGTCGCAGCCATTATTTATATGTTTACTTCGTTCACTGTAATCGGATTGCTTTTTGTGATGTATCCACTTATAATGGGATTTATGATAGGTGCAGAACGTGCCGAAAACAAAATGTCGTTAGAGCTAGGTGACTTTTTTGGAGGTTTCAAAAACATAGGAAGCTATTTCCTTTTAACACTTATCGTTATGGGTGTTTCGCTTGTCGTTTTGTCACCTTACATTATTTTTTCGTTTTTACCACTTATGTTTAATGATCCCGAAAATGTAAACCCAGCATTAATGATTGGTTCATCGCTTTTTGGTATGTTATATATCTTAGTGGCGACGGTATTTTTATTGTTCCTACAAGCATGTATTTATCTGGCTCCGTATTTTATTCATTACGGAAACATGAGCGCTATTGACGCAATGAAAACGTCTTATGCAATCGTAAAAAAGAATTTTTGGTGGATGGTTTTAATGGCGATTGTGGTTAGTCTGGTTGCTTCAATTGGTGCTATTGCTTGTTATGTAGGTGCTCTTGCAACGTATCCATTTGCTTATATTATGGTGTATTTTATGTTAAAAGATATGATTTTGACGGATGATGAAAAATCAGAAATTGATCTACTTGGTACAAATCAAGAATAATATTAATTTTATCGAATGTTAGCAAAGCATTCGATTTTTACGAAAATGAATGAATTGGGAGCTGCAGAAGTTCCCTTTTTTTTTATGATCGATTTTTTGAAAGAAAATGGAGAAGTAATTCCGTTAAATGAATTACCTGATGAGATAAAATTTGAAATAGATTCGCCAAAAAAAGAATCTTTTCAGAAAGATTTTAAATTCAATAAATTCCCGATTTCCTTTGACGAATATTTGCCAAAATTCAATTATGTTCACGATAATCTTTTGTTTGGAAATTCATATTTAACGAATTTAACTCTTCCAACAAAAATCGAAACGAATTTGACTTTAGACGAAATTTTTCAGTTTTCTGAAGCAAAATATAAATTGAAATATAAAGACGAATTTGTTTGTTTTTCTCCCGAACGTTTTGTGAAAATTGAAGATCAAAAAATCTTTTCAAATCCAATGAAAGGAACTATTGATGCTTCGATTCCAAATGCAAAACAACTCATTTTAAATGATGAAAAAGAAGCTGCCGAACATGCTACAATTGTCGATTTAATTAGAAATGATTTGAGTCTTGTTTCAGAAAATGTTGAGGTGACAAATTATCGATATATCGATGAGGTGAAGACAAATGATGCAACACTTTTGCAAGTAAGTTCTGAGATAAAAGGTGATTTAAATGATGATTATTACCAAAACTTAGGAACGATTTTCGATCAACTTTTACCTGCTGGTTCTATTTGTGGTGCGCCCAAAAAGAAAACCGTCGAAATTATTTTAGAAGCAGAAAAGTATCATCGAAATTTTTATACGGGTGTTTTCGGTGTTTTTGATGGCGAAAATCTTGATAGTGCTGTGATGATTCGTTTCATTGAAAATAATCAAGGCGGATTGTTTTTCAAGAGTGGAGGAGGAATAACGGCAAAAAGCAAAGCGAAAGCAGAATACGAAGAATTAATTCAGAAAGTATATGTTCCAATTTATTGAATCGATTTGTTGTGTGAATAAACAACTTCGAAATTTAGAATTTCATCAAGCGAGATTTGATCGAACAAGAAATGATAATTTTACTGAAATCAACTCGATTTTGTTGAACGAAATTATTAAGTTTCCAACAGATTTAACGGATGAAAAATATAAAGTTAGAATTGTTTATGATCGAGAAATTCAATCGGTAGAATTTCAATCGTATCAAATCAAACCAATTGAAAGTATTCAACTTTTTGAGATCGAAAATAAAATTGATTATTCCTACAAATATTTAGATCGTTGGTTTTTTGATGAATATTTAAAAGAATCAAAAACAGATGATTTGGTCTTGGTGAAATCAAATTATATTACCGATTGTATTTATTCGAATATTGTTTTTTTTGACGGTTCTCAATGGATCACGCCGCGAAGTTTTTTGTTGAAAGGAACAATGAGAGAAGCTTTGTTGCAATCAGGCGAAATCATTCAGAAAAATATAAAGGTTTCAGATCTAGTTAACTTCAAATCATTCAAACGAATCAATGCAATGATGAATTTGGACGAAAGTCAAGAGTTAGATATTTCATTGTTAATTCAATAACTCTATAAAATTGATAGAGTATTATTTGCATTTTCATTTTTTAACATTACCTTTGCATAACTTATCAAGAAAGGTGGAGGGATTGGCCCTGTGAAACCTTAGCAACCAGATGACTTATAATCTAAGGTGCTAAATCCAACCTATTAGAGGGAAAGATGAGCAAAAGTATTTCACTTTTATCTGTTGGTTTCTTGAAAGTTTTATGAAAATTAAAAATGAAAAGAAACAAATTTTTACTTGCTTCATTCGCATTTATTTGCGCATCTACACTTTTCGCTCAAGAAGTTGAAAAAGAGGAAACAAATCTTAACGAGGTTATTTTAATCGGTGGTCGTACATCAGAAAGAACGGTGGTTAATTCGTCAGTTCCTGTCGATATTATCGATGTTGAGAAATTGAAAACGTCTTCTCCTCAATTGAGTGTGAATGATATTTTGAATGTGGTTATTCCTTCTTTTAATTCGGTTCGTCAATCATCTGCCGATGGAACGGAGCATATCGATCCTGTGACGTTGCGTGGAATGGGACCAGATCAGGTTTTGGTTTTGATTAATGGAAAACGTCGTCACACAACTTCGTTGGTGAATTACCAAAATACGGTAGGGAATGGTTCTGTAGGAACAGATTTAGGCGCAATTCCGATTTCAGCGATTGATAAAATTGAAGTTTTACGTGATGGTGCAGCTGCGCAATATGGTTCTGATGCGATTGCGGGAGTTGTAAATATTGTTTTGAAATCTAAACCAGGTGGTGATGCATCTTTGACGTATGGTCAGACTTCTCGAAATGATGGAGAAACATACAATTTTAACGGAAGTTATGGAACGAAATTAGGACAATCAGGCTCAATTGTTTTTTCGGCAGTTGTAAGTGAGCGTAAGAAAACAAATCGTTCAAAAGATCATAATTTAGATATTTTTGGAGATAATTTCGCATACGATTTTGCAGATGATCCAGATGCTGCGAGAGCTGCGGATGATGCGAAAATTGCTGCTTTAGGACTTTCGAGAAAAGATTTTAGATTTCAAATTGGAGATGCGGCAATCAAAAATCAACAATTTTTTGTAAATGCTGAAACGACGATTAATGATCGATTAGATTTTTATTCATTTGGAGGAGTTTCGTTGCGTCAAGGAAATGGATTTGGTTTTAGAAGATTACCAAGCGAATTGTCTGAAGATGCGTTAAAAATTTATCCAAATGGTTTTCAAGCTACCTTAAAATCAAATGTAAATGATTATTCAAATTCGACAGGACTGCGTTATTCATATGATGGATGGAAAGTTGACTTGAGTAATACTTTTGGCTTAAATTCATTCAAATATGATTTAGAAAATTCAATTAATCAATCATTAGGCTTAAATTCTCCAACAGATTTTTACGCTGGGAAACATCAATTTTTGCAAAATACAGTCAATTTAGATTTTTCAAAACGAATCAACCAAAATGTTAGTTTAGCGTTTGGAGGAGAATATCGTTTTGAACAATATAAAATCGAAGCTGGAGATGAAGCTTCTTACACAGGTTCTGGATCTGAATCTTTTGTAGGATTTTCTCCATTAAATGCTGTAAAAGGTGATCGTCATTCAGTTGCGGCTTATGTAGATGGAGAATTGAAATTTGGAGATTTTACAGCTGATTTAGCTGGACGATTCGAAAATTACTCAGATTTTGGAAGTACAATCAATGGAAAATTAGCGATGCGATATGAATACGCAAAAGGATATTCGGTTCGTGGAGCAATTTCAACAGGATTTAGAGCGCCTTCTTTACAACAAAAATACTTCAGTAATTCATATACTGATTTATTCTTGAATGATAATGGAGATCAAGTTTTGGTAACAAAAGGAATTATCCGAAATGAGTCTGAATTGTCGAAAGAAATTGGTTTGGATAAATTGAAAGAAGAAAAATCAATCAATGCAAGTTTAGGTTTAACATTTCGTCCGACTTCAAAATTATTCATCACATTGGATGGATATTTTATAAAAGTTGATGACAGAATTGTCTTGACTTCTGATATTACAGATCCTGCTTTAGAAAAATATAATGTTGCGACAGCGCGTATTTTTACGAATGCAATTGATACAGAAACCAAAGGGTTGGATTTAGTAATTTCTTATGATACTCGTTTAGGTCGAGGAAAGTTGAATGCAAGTTTATCAGGAAATATCAACGAAACAAAAATTGTCGGTTATCATTTTCCAAAAGCTTTGACGATTCCAACAGAAGAATTTTTTGGTCCTGATCAAGTCAATATTATCGAATCATTAAGTCCAAAAACAAAAGCAACTTTAGGATTGAATTATGCAATTTCTGGATTCAATTTTATGGTGCGTAACACGTATTTCGGAAAAGTGATAAAAGATGGATATCCTTGGGGAAGTATCCAAGAACACACGGGAAAAGTGGTGACAGATGCATCGATTGGTTATGATATCACAAAGAATTTCAACTTTACAATTGGTGCAAATAATTTGTTTGATGTTTTCCCAGACAAGCAAGTTTACGAAAATTCTTATTATGGAGTTTTTCCGTATGCACCGGTTCAAATGGGGATGACAGGAGCGTATTATTTTGCGCGTGCAAGTTTTAAATTTTAATCAATAATAAAATATTCTAAGTGTCAATTTTAATGTAAATTCAAACATTCAATTGGCACTTTTTTGTGTATGGCACATTCAAAAATTGGTTGGAAAACCGCAGCAGCATTAGTGATTTCGAATATGATCGGAACAGGTGTTTTTACCAGTTTGGGTTATCAGATTTCTGATCTAAAAAATACAACTTCTATCTTATTATTGTGGTCAATAGGAGGTTTATTAGCGTTGATTGGCGCATTTATTTATTCGGAATTAGCTTCAAAATTTAAACAATCAGGAGGAGATTATATTTATTTATCTCGGACATTTCATCCCGTTTTTGGTTATTTATCAAGTTGGATTTCGTTGTTCGTTGGTTTTTCTGCTCCAATATCTTTAGCAGCTTTGGCAATGGGAAAATACCTCAATGTTTTTGGATTGGATTTAGGAAAAGAATTTGCAATAGCCATGATTTTAATTGTCGCTGTTTTTCAATCATTCAGTCTAAATTTGAGTAGTAAATTTCAGAATATTTTTACTATTCTTAAAGTTGTATTTATCATCGTTTTAATTGCTTTAGGTTTTTATTTTGCTCCAGCAGTTGAGCCAAATGCGGTACTTTTTGATTCGACTTGGAAAAATGAATTGTTACTTCCAGCATTTGCGACTTCTTTGGTTTATGTCACTTTCGCATATACAGGTTGGAATTCGGCTTCATATATCGTAGAAGAAATTGAACAACCAAAACGAAACTTACCAAAAGCATTATTTATAGGCGTTATTTTTGTCACGATTTCTTATGTTTTGCTAAATTATGTTTTCTTGAAACATGGATCATCAGTAGCTTTGGCTGGACAAGAAAATGTGGCGAATATTTCGTTCGGCAATCTACTTGGAAATAATGTAAAATGGGTGAGTTGCTTTATTGCTTTGCAATTGATTGCGACGATTAGCGGTTATTTGTGGATTGGTTCTCGTTTGACGCAAGCCACAGCGCGCGAAAATAAATTGTGGAATTTTATGGCAAAAGAGAATAAAAATAGAATTCCGGTTCGTGCAATTTGGGTGCATACAACAATTAGTATTTTGCTTATTTTTTCAGGAGATTTTGAAGTGATTTTTACCTATACATCGTTTGTTTTACAAATTTTGGCCACATTGGCAGTTTGTACAGCGTTCTTTATCAAACAAGATCAATTAACCATTATCAAAAGTAAATTCTTTTATGTTTTACCTGCGATATTTTTAGCATTTAGTTTATACATCTGTTATTTCGTTTTGATGCAAAAACCAAAAGAAAGTTTATTTGGTTTAGGAATTATCGCATTAGGAATTGTATTATTCTATTTTGATAAGAGAATTGAGGAAAAAGATTAAATATAAGCTCATAATAACACAAAACCCACTCAAATTTGAGTGGGTTTTTATTTTTTTAATCTTTTATTCCATTAAAAATATATTGTAAAATCGGATTGATTTCTGGATTTTCAAGATGTTTTTTGAAAATTTTGGTATGATATTTTGGTTTATTAATCATTTTACGCTCAACTAATTCGTCAATTGTATCAATGTATTCAACCGAAGTTTTTCCAATCAATAAATTATCCAAAGAACGCCCTTGATCAACATAATTCAAAATTGTTTTCAAACCTTTCAAGTAAAGCGCATCTTTTGTAAAACCACCACCACGATAAACACGAGTTGTCAGATAAAATGCGTCTTCTGGTTGCATTTTGTATTCTTCCATCAACGTCATAAATGTTTCGTTGAACGATTTTCCATTTGTCAACATATGTACCGCCATAACGCGCAAACCAAGTTCTCTTAAACGGCTATGATTAATAGAATCAGAATAATACTCACTTAAAATCGCCAAACCTTCTTGCGTTAATGTATTCACAGGTAAACCAATACTAAAGATTTTTAATGGTTGATCCAACGCGTTCATCGTTGTCACCATATGAACTCCAATTTCGTGCTCAATTAAACCATTTGTAAAACGTTTATCAAACTTAACGCCACGCTTAATCACAACTTTTCTCTTACTATTTATCACAAGCGCTTTTGAAGCGATATCATCCGAAACTTCGATGTCAAATTTGAAACCATAATCATTTGTAGCATTTCTAAAAAGATTAACCACTTCTTCCTCTGTATAATTGCCTTGTTTATCCATTCTAAACTCAGGACAATAAAGGATAAAGTTCGCATTTTCGATATCTTTTTTAGATGGTTCGCCAAAATAACGCAACGAATTGTACAGAAATTTATCCGTACCAAGATTCGCCAACAAATCTACCTTGTCAAAATAAGCGTTAATCGTGTTAACATACATATTTTGAATACTAATATCATTGATTTTTTCGACTTTAATATTCGATAATTTTCGTTTAAATTCGAATGGATCAATGTTAAGCGGATTGTACTTAAATTGTGGTTCGTATGTATATTTTGAAGCTAAGAATTTCTTCTTTTCAAATTCTAAATTAATCGGATTGATAACACTTAACAACTCAAAATTCTGAACCAATTGATACAATTGTTTATCAATTTTGACCAAATCAGATTCTAATTCATTGTGCAAAATATTCACTTGCTTAGAACCTACTTTGTATGTCGTTTCTGTTTTTACAAATTCATAAGCGTGGTTAAGAATCGCCGATTTGAAACCTTCTTTTATTTGGTTAATAATCTCAGGAAAAGATTCTCCTGTTAATTCATCACAATAAATTTTTGAAACTTCTGTGGCTAAAACCAATGTATTTTTGAATCGATTTGTAACAAATTCTAACAAATATCCACGTCCATAAAATACATCGTTAATCGCTGAATAATTGTGAATATTTTCTAACTCAATATTCGCTAATTCATCGCGCCAACTTTCTACATAATTTCCATAACGTTCGTTGTCAACTCGCTCCGCACCAATATTGAACACAGGAACCGGACGATCCCAACGTTTCCAATTGTACGAATGAATATCATAAACCAAACACGACTTAAATTTAGTTTCAAGTTTGTTAATTAAAGCTTCTAAAACCTCATAAAAAGCGTGATGTTTTGCAATACTTTTTTGTTTTTGAGAAACCGACAAAGGCTCTTTCCAAACCTGTTTTCCCCAAGCTTCTTCGTACACAGCAGTTTCTGGACCACGATTTAGATCGTATTCAAATCGAGAATCGCAACCTTGAATTAAGATTGGAAAAGTTTCTACAAACTCAGCTGTATGCGGATCTTCCTCGTACCAACGTTCATAATTGCTTAATAAACATTTTTCGCGAATATCTTCGCGCATTTGTCCACCATCATGAATGGCAGCACAAACGTAAGGAATGTATTCGTCGATTTTTATTTTGAATGATTCGTCTTCTGCATAAGCTTCAAATACAATTTCGTTCTCAATATTATCTAAAATTTGCTGTATACTTATGGATTTCATGCTTTAAATTCTTTATATTTCTCCAATAACATCGACACAATTTGTTTCTGAATTTCGTTGTTATTGTTTACATTATTGTGAGGAACAATTCCTCCAGGACTTACGACATTTAGCTCAACCATTTTCCCGTTAATCAAATCGATTCCGCAAAAATAAATTCCATCTTCATTTAGTTGTTTTCCTATTTTACGGCACAATTCTAACTCATGTTCACTCATGTCATGTCTAATCGCAGAACCACCAGCCGAAATATTAGAACGGTGATCGCCTTCTGCAGGAACACGCATAATTGCACCAATTGGTTCTCCATTAATCACAATGGCACGAACATCACCTTTTTCTGCACCTTCTATATAATTTTGACAAATAATAGGCTGAGAATTTCCGGTATGATTGATATAAAAATCGCAAATCGAGCTTAAGTTACCAATATTTTTTCGTTCGAAAAGTATAACACCTTTACCACCCATTCCGTCTAATGGTTTGATGATAAATTTCTCAAAATTATTTTCCTCTACAAACGATTTTATCAAATCGATGTCTTTTGTAATAAGTGTTTGAGGAACAATTGTTTCTTGACCATCATCAAAAGAAGCGGCGTATATTTTGTTATTTGCTTTACGTAATCCCGAAATTTTGTTAACGAAGAAAACTTTTTCTTCAATTAATTCTAACATATTCAACAAAAGCGGATCAATTGGTGGATCGGCTCTCATAAAAATTATGTCAAATTCGGTCAAATCTTTTATACTACTTTCAAATTTCATGGTGTGATAAAATTCAACACAATCATTTGTTTCTGTAGTTATCATCTTTTTGCAGTTTCCTACAACTTTGCCCTTGGCAATAGAGATATCTTTTTTTGTTAAATAGGATACTTCAAATCCACGATCTACGCATTCTTTAATAATTCGCATAGTGGTGTCTTTTCCTGGTTCAACCTTGTCCCAAGGATACATTACGAAGCATATTTTCATATAAATAAAAAGGGTATTAAAATCAATGCAATAATAACTAAAAGTTTGATACAAAAAATGATCTATAAAAAATTATAGAATATTTATTTTTATTCTATGAAAGGTATTGATTTCTAATGATTAATAAAAGAAAATGGTGATTGATTTTTCAATTTCAATCACCATTTGGTTGGTAAACTATAAACTATTTATTTCTTAAACGATCAATTGTTTCTTGAACTTTAGGATCATCAGCTTTTACGCTGTAATAATCTGCAATTTTTCCATTTTGATCAAGAACCAAATATCTCGGTATCCAATTTAAATCAATCCCTGTGCCAAAATTGCCTTTCCAGTTGTTTCCTAAGTAAAAGTGTTGACCTTCAATTTGATATTTTTCAATACCATTTTTCCAAGCTTCCTCATTCTTGTCCATTGAAAGGTAAACATAGGTTACATCAGGATTTTTTTCGTGCAAAGATTTCAAAGCTGGCATGTTTTTGATACAATCTCCACACCAAGTTGCCCATAAATCTAATAGGACAATTTTTCCTTTATAATTCGAAAAAACTTTTCCTATAGTTGTCGAATTCCCATCCAAATCAACTACACTATCTTGCAAAGCAGCAGCGGGAAATTCAGTTTTCATCACCGACGGAATATTTTGCGCAAACGCACTCATTCCAATAAATAATATAAAAACGCTAATTATTTTGTTCATGATAAATTTTTATCGATTTCTTGTATTTTCAAAATCTATACCAATTTAGTAGATTTTAAAGCGAAGTTAAATATTTATTTCGAATCATTGCAAAAAGATGTAATTTTGTTTCATGCAAAAATATCTGATTATTGGGCTTGGTAATATTGGTGCTCAATACGAAAATACTCGTCATAATATTGGCTTCAAGGTTGTTGAAGAAGTTGCTAAAAAAGTTGATGCTAAATTTTCGCCATCAAATTTTGGTGATGTGGCTCAATTTAAATATAAAGCGCGTCCAGTTACGTTGTTAAAACCGAATACATACATGAATTTGAGTGGGGATGCGGTTCGTTTTTGGATGAAAAAAGAAAATATTTCGTTAGAAAATATTTTTGTCATTACTGATGATTTGAACTTGCCTTTCGGAACAATTCGTATGCGTGGAAAAGGTAGCGATGGTGGACACAATGGTTTGAAAGATATTCAGAATAAAGTTGGCGGACAAAATTATGCGCGATTACGCTTTGGTGTAGGAAACGAGTTTTCGGAAGGTAAACAAGTGGATTACGTATTAGGCGATTGGTCGGCAGAAGAAAATGAAAAAATGAATGAACGATTAAATTTGGCTGCTGATGCAGTTTTGTCGTTTATTTTTCAAGGATTAGGGAATACAATGAATCAATATAATGGTAAATAAAATTTTAGGAGTTGCAATGATTGCAGGAACACTTTTTTTAGGTTCTTGTGCAAGCAATTCGTCAAGTTCAGAAGGAAAAGAAGCGAAAATAGAAGAAGTAACTTCGACGTTAGACAATGTAAATGAAATCAATTTCAAGAACAAAAAGAATGTTTTGTTAGACGTTCGTACACCTGAAGAATTTGCTGAAGGTCATGTTCCTGGAGCGGTAAACATTGATGTGAAAAATCCAAATTTCGAAGAAGAAATTCAGAAATTAGACACAAAAAAGAATTATTTTATTTATTGCAAATCTGGTGTTAGAGCAAAATTGGCAACAGAAAAAATGCAAGAAAAAGGTTTCAAAAATGCGAAGAATTTCAAAGATGGAATGTCGACGTACAAAGGAACTGTAGCAAAATAATGGAAGGATTTCGTCCCGAAATATTAAAAGAAATTGTCACAACAAAAATGCCTTTCGGTAAATACGAAGGGCGATTGTTGTGCGATTTACCCGTTTCTTATTTGGAATGGTTTGTTGGTAAAGGTGGTTTTCCGAAAGGAAAATTAGGCGTTTTATTATCGACCGTTTACGAAATAAAACTAAATGGTTTAGAAGATATTATCTACGAATTGAAACGTCAATTTGGTTAAACTTCCCACTCATAAAAATTTGCATCATAGCGCAATTGAAATCCAGCACTTGGATACAACGAATTTCCAATATCATTCGTAACACTGGTTTCTAACAACATCGCGCAAGCATCTGTTTTGCGACATAGATTTTTTGCTTCTTCAATCAATTCTCTTGAAAAACCTTTTCCTCGAAATTTCGGAGAAACAAATAAATCATTCAAAATCCAGAAACGTTTCATTCGAGTAGATGAAAAGGAAGGAAACAATTGTACAAAACCAACAGCTTTTTCGTCTTCATTATAGGCTAAAAAGATAACCGATTCGTCATTTATGATTCTGGCTCTTAGAAATTCTTCTGCTGCTTTTACATCAGATTTTTTATTATAAAATTGACGATACGAATCAAATAAAGGAACTAATTCTTCTAAATTATTTATAGTAGCTTGTTTTGTCATGATTTTTTAATTTTACCGTAATTTCGAGTGAATTTATGAATTAAATTATTATCGAGATAGACGATTTAGAATGAAATATTTCAACTTAGTTCTTGATACAATTCTTGTCAGAATTACTCGAATTGACGAAATATTATTAATTATCCATACAAATTACTTCCATCCAAATATTCCCAAACTTTTGGAGGCAACATAGGTTTTATATTTTTTCCATCTTTGATTGCATTTCGAATAAATGTAGAAGAAATTTCCATCAAAGGGGCTTCAACCATTTCGACATTATCCAAATTTTCTTCTTGCGAATAACCAGGACGCGGATAAACATACAATTGATAATCGCGCATTAAAATCTCAGCGTTTTTCCATTTCGAAATTCCATCCAAATTATCAGAACCCATAATCAACGCAAAGTCATGCTCAGTAAATTTTTCGTTTAGATGAATTAACGTATCAATTGTGTACGAAGGTTTCGGTAACGTAAATTCGATGTTAGATGCACGAAGATTAGGATAATCTTTTATCGCTAACTCTACCATTTCTAATCGATCATATTCATTTGCCAAAGAACTTTTTTTCTTCAATGGATTTTGAGGCGAAACCACAAACCAAACCTGATCCAAATCGGTGAATTGTTGAAAATGATTTGCAATAATTAAATGTCCGACATGAATAGGATTGAATGATCCAAAATATAAACCGACCTTCATAAAATTGATTTTTTAGAAAAACAAAAATACGATAATTAATAAAGTTTCGGAAGTTTGAAAAATCTTACCTCAACTCCAATCTACAAACAAAGTTTACTTTTTCTTGATTGACAATTTTAAACTGAATTAAATGTTCAGTTTCTAATTTCTGGATTTCTACTTCGTCGTGTAAACTTAATTCTTTCAAGAAATTCATATCAATCGCTTTGATACGATGTTTTAATATAATTTCAGGATCAATAATATTCAAGCACCAATCCAAATATTTGGTATTATTTGCGTGTTTTACGATATCCAAATCAGAGAATTGAACTTTATATTGAACAACTTCCGTTGGTTCAAAATCAATGTTCAAAATCGAATTCTCGATTTCAGTTGGTTTCAGATTTGGAAAACGTTCGATATGGGAAGAATCAATTTGAAGAATATCTGGACGACGCTTTTCTGTATTGAAAACCGCCCACAAACTTGAAGCTCCAATTAATTTTTTTCCATTTTTCTCAATCGTAAAATCACGAATAGATTTTGCACCTTTCAGCACCTCAATCCACGTTTTTACATCAACAAAATCTGTCCAAGAAGGTATTTCATCAATTTCTATTCGAAGTCGATTCATTACCCAAGATTGATTAAACTCTTGTAAATCAAAGAAACCTAAACCTCCTTTTATCGCATGTTCTGAAGCTGTTAATTGAAAAAGATTTGCCATTTCAGACAATTTCATTTTACCTGTCGGATCACATTGAGAAAAATAAATTTCCCAATTTTTCGTATAAATTGATTTAAAATCTTCTGCTATTGGCATCGATAAAGTTTTGAATCTTTTATAGTGAAATTATTTTCCTAATTTCTTTTTCATATCCGCCATCATAACCGCAGCTACACCAGCTTCAACTCCTTTATTTCCATGTTTTCCGCCAGAACGATCAATTGATTGTTGTTCATTTTCGTCTGTTAAAACACAAAAAATAATTGGCATGTTGTGTTTGATATTCAAATCTTTTACACCTTGTGTCACACCTTGACAAACATAATCAAAATGCGCTGTTGCTCCACGAATCACACATCCAACAACGATAATTCCGTCCAAATCTGGATGAGTTTGCGCCACTTTATCTGCTCCATAAATCAATTCAAAACTACCAGGAACTTCATATAGAGTAACATCGTCAGGATTTGCACCCAAATCAATCAATGTTTCTTTTGCTCCATCACGCAAATTAAATGTGATATGATTATTCCATTCAGATGTAATGATTGCAAACTTAGAGCCCGCTACATTTGGTAATTCTGCTTTATTATATTGAGATAAATTTTTATTTTCTGTTGCCATTTTGTTTAAAATTTGAATGGTAAAATTACAAAAATGATTTAGGATAAACTTTGATTTGAATCAATAAAAAAAGCCGAACAACTTGTTCGGCTTGTAATTATCTTTTGAAGTGAATTATTTCGCAGTTTCAGAAGCGTATTTTAAACGCTCAATAAACTTCGCTGTTTCACCATTATTTGCATTTGGATATTTATCCTCTAAAGCTTGAAAATATTTTAAAGCATCAGCATTTTTACCTAATTCCATTGCAATTTCACCTGCTTTTGTGTAGTAAGTTGATTGTAAAGTTTCAACTTCTGTCGCTTCAGCAGCTTTTACATAGTAAGGTAAACCTTCTTCTAATTTGTTAGAAGCAACTAATGCATTTCCTAACATACCATATTTTTGCGCCAACATTACATTGTCATCTGTGTCAAAATCTTCTAATAATTTTACAGCAGATGCGTAATCTCCTAATTTATAATAAGAACTTGCCGCTTTGAAACGTGCTAAATTACCAGCATCAGTATTTCCATATTCATCAACAATTTGTTGTAAACCTTGAAAACTTCCTGCGCTACCATTAAGAGCTACGTTAATAGAATCTTGATCGAAAAGACGTTCTGCTTGAACCATTTCTTTGAAAGCGTCATCCGATTTAGGTTCTACGACTAATTTTAAGTAAGCAAAATAACCTAAAACAGCTACAATAATTACTCCTAAACCAATACCAATTGCTTTAGCATATTTTTCAACAAAGAACTCTACGTTGAAAGCTGTTCTATCTAATTTTTCTACGAATTGCTCTGTTGCGAATTCTTCTTTTTTATTATTTTTTGCCATTTTAATAATTTACGAGGTTGCAAAAATACAATTTGGAACAAATATATCCAATAAATTTATTTACAAACAACCTTTTAGAATAAATATGCTACTGATAAGTTCAACATTTGCGGACGATTTTCTGTTCTATATTGTCCATTTGATCCGTTCAAAATGTCAGATCCAACTTTTCCTAAACCGAATTCGTAACGTAAATCGAATAATAATTTAGAAACTTCCACACCTGCACCAATTTGCATTCCGACATTAAAATCATCTTGTTTTGCAGTTGTAAAGTCTTTTACAGAAAGTTTGTCGTCAAAATAGTAAGAGAAAACTGGACCAGCTTGAATATGTCCGATTCCTAAAAATCTTTTTCCAACGTTTACAGGAATATCCATACGTTTTTTAGTCACATTCAGTTTTTGTCCATCAACATCATATTCATTTTTGAACTGAGTATATAATAATTCTGGCTGAATGTAAATTCCTGCTAAAGAAACACGAGCTAAAGCACCCGCTTGAAATCCAGCAGAAGCTTTTCCATCTTTCTTAAAAATATTTCCAGCATCTTGCCAAACTTTTCCTTTATCTGTATTGAAGACAGCTCCACCTTTGATACCAAAATTGATATTTTGTGCTGTTGCAAAATTTGCAGCTAAACCTACAATTGCAGTTAAAATTAATTTTTTCATAGAATTTTTATTTTTATTGATTTATTGTTGCTCTTTTAATAAGGCTTCTCTTAATTTCTTGAAAAGATTTGACGAATATACAAAATCAATAACATTTGGATTATCAGCCACCAAAATCTCCTCTTTTGTCCCTTCCCATTCCAAGAAACCATTTTTTAAGAAAACAATATGATCTCCAATTTCCATCACCGAGTTCATATCATGAGTATTTACAACGGTTGTTGTGTTATATTCTTTTGTGATATCATAAATTAATTGGTCGATAACTAACGCCGTTTTCGGGTCAAGACCAGAGTTTGGTTCATCAGCAAACAAATATTTTGGATTATTTACAATCGCGCGCGCAATCGCCACACGTTTTTGCATTCCTCCAGATATTTCTGACGGATATTTTTTAAGCGCTGTACGAGCTATTTCTACACGGTCTAACACTTCACGTGCACGTTTTTCGGCATCAGCATTTGACATATCCGAAAACATTTGCAATGGAAATTTTACATTTTCTACAATATTCATCGTGTCATACAAAGCCGAACCTTGGAAAACTACTCCAATTTCTGAACGTAAACGTTGTTTTTCTTTGTAATCAAACTCGATCATATTATCTCCTTCGTACAAAATTTGACCTGAAGTTGGCGTTAATAATCCAATCAAATTTTTCAAGAAAACTGTTTTTCCTGAACCACTTTGACCAATAATCAAACTAACTTTTCCTTTCTCGAAAGTGACAGAAAAACCTTTCAGTACTTCTACTGCATCAAATGATTTTCTGATATCTTTTACTTCAATCATTAGCTCAAAATTGTTTGTGTTAATATTAAATTGATCACAATAATTGCTACTGATGTCCATACAACAGCTGTTGTTGCAGAACGACCAACTTCTAACGAACCTCCTTTTACTTTATAACCATAATATGCCGGAATTGTTGCGATAACAAACGCGAATACCATTGTTTTAAGGAATGTATAGACAAACAATTTTGTTGCCATATTCATTTGTAAACCTGTAATAAAATCGGCTGCTGACCATAGTTTTGTAAAAACACCAATGTAGTAACCTCCTAATAATCCAAATCCGATAGAAATCATAACCAATAAAGGATTGAAAAATACACAGGCGATAATTTTTGGTAAAATCAAGAAGTTTGCAGAATTTATCCCCATTACATCTAACGCATCAATTTGTTCGGTAACACGCATAGTTCCGATACTCGAAGCGATATACGAACCTACTTTACCAACTAAAATTAGCGACATAATGGTTGGAGCAAACTCTAACACCAAAACCACTTTGGTCGCATAACCAATGTAAGCATCTGGAACAGGAATAGAAGCTCCCTGAAAGTTTTGCGCCATTTGTATTGCTACAACTGCACCCATAAATGTTGAGATAAAGGTTACAATTCCTAAAGAGTTGACACCTAAATCATATATTTCTCTAACGGTCAATTTCCAGAAAACGCTCAATTTTTGAGGTTTGCTAAATACTTTACCCATAAGCATAAAGTATGACCCTAAATTTTCGATTAGTTTCATTACGACAAAATTAATATTTTTATTGGAAAGGCTTTTTATTTATCTTGCACAATGTGAATTTAGAACATTTAACTTCTTATCTCCCTCATAATGCAGACTTGTATGTAAAAAAATGGTTAGAAAATCATTTTATAACGTTAAAAATTACAAGAAGACGTGAAACTAAGTTGGGAGATTATCGCAAATTGGTCGAAAATAATCGTCATCAAATTACAGTGAATGGCGACTTAAATCAGTATGCTTTCTTTTTTGTTTTTACACATGAAGTGGCGCATCTCAAAACTTTTGTTCAGTTTGATTCGCGTAAAATAAATCCGCATGGAAAAGAATGGAAAACCATTTTTGGGCATTTATTATTAGAATCTCTTCACGTTTATCCCGAAGAATTGCAACCGTATATTCTTCATCATGCCAAACATCCAAAGGCAAGCTTAGGAGCGGATGTTAATATCTCAAAATATATTATAGATGATAAAAATCCTGCTCAAATTTATCTTGAAGATTTGGAGGATGGCACAATATTTTCGATTGGAAAAAGAATCTTTAAAAAAGAATCTAAACGAAAATTAAGGTATCTTTGTTTAGAGTTGAAAACCAAGAAAAAATATTTGATAAACGCAACTGCAACTGTAAATAAACTTTAAAAGACAATCATGAATAATAAAGATAACTACGCTGTTATCCTTGCCAGTGGTACAGGAGTGAGATTATGGCCTTTGAGTACGATTAAGAAACCAAAACAATTTCATGATTTATTAGGAATAGGAAAAACTTTTATTCAATTAACATATAATCGATTAAAAAAAATCGTTCCACAAGAAAATATTTTCATTGTAACTATTCAAGATTATAAAGAAATTGTAAAAGAACAATTACCAGATTTTGAGGATAAAAATTTTATCATCGAACCAAGAGTCATGAATACCGCAGCTTGTAATTTATTGGCCGCAATGACAATCCAACAAATTAATCCAAAAGCAAAATTGATAATTTCTCCTTCAGATCATTTTATTTTTGATGAAGATGAATTTGTAGAAAAAGTAAATCTTGCTTTCGAGGATGCTGACAACGATCGATTGATTACTTTGGGAGTAGCTCCAACACGACCAGATGTTAATTACAGTTATATTCAGTTCATCGAAAATACAACACCTATAAAAAAAGTAAAATCTTATATCGATAAACCTGATTTAGAATTTGCTGAATCTTTTATAACGAGTGGCGAATTTATTTGGAATACAGGAATCCTTGTTTGGTCTGTAGATAGTATTGTAAAAGCTTTTCAACAACATTTACCTTCGATGAAAGAAACTTTGAAAAAGTATTTTGATCTTGATCGTTCTTTACAAAATACAGAAACCTTAAAGCCTATTTACACAACATTAGATGTAACTTCTATCAACAAAGGAATTTTAGAGCAAGCAGATAATGTTTATGTCATTCCGACAACTTTTGGCTGGAGTGATATTGGAACTTGGTCGGCAATCAACGAAAAGTATAAATATACAGGTGAAGATCAGGACGAAAATCACAATACATTATTATGTAAACACTTTTCTGGTTACAACGCCAAAAATAATTTTATTTATTCTACACAAGACAAAGCTATTATTATTGATGGATTAGATAGTTATGTGGTTATTAATTCGGAGAAAGGATTACTCATTTGTCCTCGAAGCAATGTACAGTTTATAAAAACTTATGTGAGCGATTTGAAATTACAGAAAAACGGAGAAAAATATTGTTAAATAAAAAAATCTCTTCAATAATATTGAAGAGATTTTTTTATGTATTTATAATTTTAATATCTATCGAAGTGTAATCACATTTTGACCAACTTTGTATCCATTTTGGTAAATATCGATTTTATATTCACCTTTTGGAAAATCATAATCAACCCAGTCAAAATTAACTCTTGAACCAGACATATTATTGTAATTAACTTTTACACGATCAGAATATTCTACAGAAGATCCAGAACGTAAAGTTGTTTCACCAGCATCAGCACCTTTAAATTTTCCTATCTCGCCGCTTGGTTTATAAATAGATACATACAATTCTTTTGTTTCTGAAGTCGCATTCAAGTTTTTATCCAAATCAAAAGATACTCTAACCTTATCAATTCTTCTTGCTCGCGTTGTTTCCACTTCTTTTCCGCTTGATTTTACTCTCAAACCTTTAATCGTATAATTTGAAATCGATAAAGTAGAATTTGTCTCTTTGATTAAATTCTGATGATTTTCTTTTTCAGTACTCAAATTTGATTCAACAGTTTTTTTCTGCTCATTCAAATGAGAATTTTCCGAAGTTAACTCTGTATTCTTGTTTGTCAGCTTTTTATTTTCGTCTTTCAAGCGAACAATTTCTTCTTTATAAACTTTAATATCTGCTTGTAAAGAGGTTATCAAACGTTTAGCACGTTGCAATTCTCCACTTGTAATTCCTTCTTTATTTAAGATTGATTGAATCTCTTTTTGTTTCTCCAAAATCAATCGATCTTGATAACTTAAAGAAGAATCTTTTTTTACAACACGAGTTTTAGCATCATCAAAATCTGATCTAATTATACGTAATTCTTGTTTCAGAATTTCTCTAGATCGTTCCAAATCATTGATATCACTTTGCATTTCTATCGAAGATTTTGCATTTGCTTCTTTAGAATATACAATATACCCAATAGCTAATAACAAGGATACTGCTAAAACAGCAATAATAATATTCTTTACGAATTCATTTTTATGTTTAGGGTTTGTAGAGGGCTCGAGATCTTTGTATTCAGTCATTTTAATTATTTCGAGGAAAAATTATTAAATCAAAAATTAAACCAATTTTATAATAATCAATAACTAATGTTAAATTTAACATTTATAAATTGTAATAAAACTTAATAAATAAAGACTTTTTAATCGTTTGTCTCTTTTTTAATATCTTCAGAAGCTTCGTCTAATTTATTTTCGGCTTTTGTTTTTAACTCATCAGCTTTTTCTTCCAATTCTGTTTTTTCTTCTTTAAAAGTTTCTTTCAAATCCGAAACTTTCTCTTTCACAAAAGCACTTGTTTCTTTCATTTGCTTTTCCGCAATATCTTTTACATCGTTATAATCTTGCTTCGATCTTTCTTTAAAATCTTTAGCGGCTTCTTTCGATTGTTCTTTCAAATCACCCGAAGCATCTTTTATATTATTGATTGTTTTACGCGCAAAATCCGATGCGTCATCTGCAATCAATGTTCCTGCTTTTTTTACAGTTGCCGAAACATCGTCAAATTTATCTCCCGCAACATCAATCGCAGTTTCCGTTTTTCCTAAAATTCTTTTCAAAAAAGTTCTAAGTCCCATAATAATTTATTTTGTTGATTATTTTCAGTTTAAATTTACAGCTTCATTCGCAATTTTAGAATGAATTAATTTAATTTTTTATTTAAAAATATGAATTTCAACTATTTTAAACGATATTATCTCGGAATTTTAATGTTCAGTTTACTAACTATTTTTAGTTGTAATCCAAATAAAAATCAATCCGAAATACATCAAAATACTTCATCCGAAGAAATATCCTTCAAATATTCGACCAAAAATAAAAACTTTGTCAGCGCGCATCGTGGCGGAAGTGGAATACATGGTTTTCCCGAAAATTGTATCGAAACTTTTGAACATCTTTATCAAAAAGGAATTCAAATTTTTGAGATTGATGTTGCCGAAACAAAGGATAATCAACTTATTTTAATGCACGATAATTCGTTGCAACGAACAAGCTCAGGGCGACAAGATGTCAATCAAGTTGACTTAAAAACCATTAAGGAATACTTTTTGGTAGATGATTTTGGACAACAAACGTCATACAAAATTCCGACTTTTGCAGAAGCACTAAATTGGGGAAAAAGTAAACCAATTTATTTTATGGTTGACATCAAAAAAGGTGTTGATTATCGTGATATTGTAAAGACAATAGAACAAGCAAATATGCAAAAACAGGTTGTTTTGGTGACGTATACAGTTGGTCAAGCGAAAAAGTTGAATCAACTTGCGCCAAATATGTTATTGTCTGTTTCAATGCGAAACGAACGAGAATTTAATGAAATGATGAACAGCGGAATTCCGACTGACAAAATGGTTGCATTTACGGGAACTCGACGCAATGACAAATCATTTTTAAATAAAATTCATGACAAAGATATTTTGGTCATTTTTGGAACGTTAGGAAACTTAGACAAAAGTGCTTCGGCGAAAAATGGACAACTTTACCGCGATTTAGAAAAAGATGGTGTCGACATTTTTGCAACGGACAGAGCAATGGATGTACATCAAACGATTAATAAAAATTAAATGGAAACAATATCACTTAAGGATTCAAATTATTTCTCAAAATTGATGTTAAATTATATCAATCAAGACGAGAATTTGAAAAACTTCTACAACCTATTTCCAACCAAAGAAAACTATATAAAACAAGCGAAAAATAAGCTTGAACATTATAAAAATAGAGAAATTCTTGTTGATCAAATTTCGAAACAATTAAGTCATTTAGATTTATCGGAAAAGCAACAAAATAATCTACAAAAATTAAGAGAAAAGAATACAGTAACAATTACGACTGGACATCAATTAAATTTATTTACAGGTCCAATCTTCTTTTTTTATAAGATTTTGCAAGTCATCAAAGCATGCGAGGAATTGAATAATGAACAAAGTGAAATCAATTTTGTTCCGATGTTTTGGATGGCGACAGAAGATCACGATTTTGAAGAAATTAATCATTTCAAATTTGGAGATCGAATTATTCATTGGGAAAAAGAGTTTGGCGGACCAGTTGGACGTTTATCAACAGATGGTTTACAAAAAGTTTTTGATTCATTTTTGTCATTAATTCCAAATGGAAAAAAGAAAACTGAATTACAAAATCTAATTGAAGACTCTTATTTATCGAATGATAATTTGACGGATGCAACACAAAAATTGGTTCATTTATTATTCAAAGATATTGGATTGTTGATGATTGATGGAGATGATAAAGAATTGAAAAAATTGATGATTCCGACTTTTGAGGAAGAATTAATTGAGTCAACATCATTCAAAAAAGTAATTCCTCAAAATGAGAAATTAGAACAATTGGGTTATTCTATTCAAGTGAATCCTCGTGAGATAAATTTGTTTTACATCAATCAAAATAATTCGCGTGAACGTATTGTTGAACAAAATGGAACGTATTTTGTCAATAACACTTCAATCAAATTTTCGAAAGAAGAAATTGTTGCCGATTTACATCAAAATCCAGATAAATTTAGTCCAAATGTGATTTTGAGACCTTTGTACCAAGAAACAATTTTACCAAATATTGCCTATGTTGGTGGAGGTGGCGAAATGGCTTATTGGTTGCAATTGAAAGAAATGTTCGATCAATTTGAAGTTGATTTTCCACTTTTAGTTTTGAGAAATTCATTATTAATCCGAACTGAAAAACAACACGAAAAACAACAAAAATTAGATTTATCAAACGAAGATTTATTTTCGAATAGTTTAGCAATCACAAAAAAACGTTCGATAAATTCGTCAGAAATTGCTCCAAAACTTCCTGAATTGGAAGAAGAATTAAAAAGTATTTTTGAACGTTTGGAACATTTGAGTTCGTTAACAGAATCTTCTTTTGCGGATATGATACAAGCGCAACGTACAAAACAGTTGAAAGGTTTTGAGAAAATAAAACAACGTTTGGTACATGCAGAAGTGAAAAAAAATGAGGATTTATTAAAGAGAATCGAGCAATTACTGAATGATCTTTCTCAACAAAATGGTTTGCAAGAACGTGTGAAAAATTTTGCTGATTTTGATTATATTAACACTCAGTATTTCATTGATTTTATTGAAGATAGTCTTCGACCTTTTGATTTCGAGTTCATCATAAATACATTGAAAGAGGAACTCTAAACAAAACATAATTTGTATATTTGACCACGAAAATTCATCTAAATGAAAAAAATATTAGCTTTATTGTTATTTGTTGGTGCATCAGCACTTTATGCTCAACAAAAAACGCATACAGTTCAAGCAAAAGAAACCGTTTACGGAATTTCGAAACAATATGGTGTTTCGCAAGAAGAATTGTATAAAGCCAATCCTAAAATTGAAAAAAATGGGATTCATCCAGGTGATTTGATTGTGATTCCAGGTAAAGGAACTACGACAACCAAACCAACTGAAACCAATACTACTACGACTACGTCAAACGTAAATACTTCGGACGATAATTATCAATATATTACAATTGAGCCGAAAGAAACGGTTTACAATTTGACAAAAAAATATAAAATTTCGGAAGAAACATTGAACTCATTAAATCCTCAAATTAAAGAAAGAGGTTTAGAAATTGGTGATGTTATCAAACTTCCGAAAGATGTGACAAACAAAGTTTTTTCTGTTCCAAAAGGAACGCATTTAATCAAAAAAGGAGAAACTTTATACACATTAGCAAAACAATATAATGTAAGTGTTGACGATTTATATGCAGAAAATACAGCTTTACAAACAGGTGTAAAAGAAGGAATGGTGATTACGATTCCTAAAAAATCTGGTTCTGTTGTGATTGAAGAAAACACAATCAATTATGTTGTTCAGAATGGAGATTCGGCTTACGGAATTTTAGAAAAATACAACACAAATTTAGATGAATTATTGCGTTTAAATCCTGATTTGATCAATGGTTTAAAAGCTGGAATGACACTTAAAATTCCTTTGCAAAAAAATGCTAAAATCATCAAATACGGAACTGCAGGAAAGCTGAAACGTGCGAACGATAACGAAATTAATGTTGCGATTATGCTACCTTTTGATGTTGCAAATAATCCGCAATTGAAAAATTCGCAAGCGATGCAATTTTTTACTGGAGCTAAATTAGCGTTGACTCGTTTGGCGAAAAAAGGTAAAAATGTAAATGTAAAAGTGATCGATACGAAAATCGGAAACTTACAAGATATTTTATCAACAACAGATTTCAGTAAAACAGATGCCGTTATTGGTCCGTTGAACACGTCTGATGTTACTGAAGTTGCGAATTTCTTTAGCAATTCTGGTATCGCTGTGATTTCGCCTTATGCAAATGATGATTCATTAAATTCTTTCAATGATTTATTAATTTCTAATCCAAAAGATGAAGTAATTGCAGATCAAATTATCGAAGAAATTGGGAAAAACTTTGCTGGAGAACAAGTTTATTTGTTAACAAATCGTGATGATCAAGAGTTAGCAAATTACACGAAAAAGCAATTAGAAAAACAGTTGAAAGCAAATGTTGTCATTGTAGATAGCGCTGCAAAAATTGTTCAACCACATGATAAAGTTAACGGCGAAGATTATTACACACCAATTATCACGGTTTTAGTTGGTGATGATGATAATTTGGGAAAACAATATTTAGAGAAATTAAAAACATTTAACAAAGACAATATCAAAGCTTACGGAATAAAATCGGTTTCGGTTTATGATGTTTATAATGCAGATAATGCAAAAAATATCGATGCATTCCGCGAATTTGGTTTTGTATTTAGTACTGCGCGATTAATCAATACAAGAGATACGGAAGTGCAAAGTGTAATCAAAGATTTCAAGGAAGTTTATTGTGAATTTCCGACGCGTTACGAGCAATTAGGTTACGATGTAACGTACGATATTGTGGATAGAATGAATAATAAAGGTGATGTTACCAACAATATTACAACAGAAAACACACGTTTGGCATCGAAGTTTGCATACAAAAAAATAAGCGGAAGCAAAGCTTATACGAATGATGCGAGCCGAATTGTTCGTTTACCTAAAAAATAATTTTATCAAAAAATTATATACCAAAAAGCGATGCTAAAATTTAGCATCGCTTTTTTCTTTTTATCAACATTTAGAATTAAAACCTTGTATTGAACGGATTTTTTCTAAATTTGACTATGCACAAACTTAAAGACAATTTACTCGTAAAAGTTATTCTTGCCATTGTACTCGGAATTTCACTCGGCGGAATAATACCAGAAGCTATTGGTCGTATTTTTATGACTTTCAATGATTTTTTTAGCGAATTACTTAACTTTTTGATTCCATTAATCATTGTTGGATTAATTGTTCCATCAATTGGAAGATTAGGACAAACAGCCGGAAAATTATTATTAGCAACCGTTTTAATTGCTTACGGATCAACCATTTTTTCAGGATTATTAGGTTACTCAGCGAGTATGTCTATCTTTCCACAATTATTAGAACATCAAACTGGTCAAATTAATTTAGCCGAAAAAGCAAAAGAATTTACACCATACTTTTCGATAGAATTTCCTCCGTTATTTGATGTAATGCCTGCTTTGGTATTTTCATTTCTTTTCGGAATTGGATTATCACGATTGAAAGATTCGACTTTTGGGAAATTTGCAGATGATTTTGAAGAAATTATTACGTATTTAATTCAAAATTTAATCATTCCATTATTACCAATTTTCATTTTCGGGATTTTCTTGAACATGTCATATTCAGGACAAGTGGTAACAATTATGAATGTATTTTTGAAAATAATTGGTGTAATTTTCGTGCTACATGTTTTCTTGTTAGTGCTTCAATTTACAATTGCTGGAATTATCGCGAAAAAGAATCCATTTAGCATGATGAAATTGATGTTACCAGCCTATTTCACAGCATTAGGAACACAATCTTCAGCGGCTACAATTCCTGTAACAATTGCGCAAGTAAAGAAAATTGGAGTTCGCGACGAAATTGCCAATTTCGCTGTGCCGCTGTGTGCGACAATTCATTTATCTGGTTCGATGTTAAAAATCGTTTGTTGTTGTTTAGCATTGATGTTAATACAAGGTATGGAAATTGATTTTGTTCAATTTTTAGGATTTATGATGATGCTTGGAATTGCGATGGTTGCAGCACCTGGAGTTCCTGGTGGAGCGATTATGGCAGCGATTGGTATTATTGCTTCGATATTAGGATTTAATGCAGAAAATCAAGCGTTGATGATTGCACTTTATATCGCAATGGATAGTTTCGGGACAGCAGGAAATGTGACTGGAGATGGTGCTATTGCTGTAACATTGAATAAATTATTCAAAAAAGAAGTTCAATAAAAAAATAAAATATTAACCCAAATAAAAAAAGAGTTCCAAAAAATATTGGAACTCTTTTTAGTTTTAAGAATATTTAAATAAATGAAGAATGTTCTTTATTTATTAGAAACCAACTCCTCCTGATTGCTCAGATTTGTTTTGTTGAGCTTCTGCACGATTTCGTACTTTACCACCGAAATTATACGTAAATCCGATGTTCATTGTGTGTGCTTCCCAACGGAACTTCCCTGTTGCTCTATCTGGATTATACATTTCTAAACGTCCATAAAATGTTCTAAAAATATCACTTACACGTGCACTCAAACTTGCTTTTCCACCCATAAATGTGTAACGCGCTCCTAAATCCATACGCCACATATCGCGCATTTCTCCTTGGATAAATTTGTATTTACCTTGATACATAAAGAAATGTTGTAAACTGATAGCTTTCGAAACTTTGAATGTATTGTTCATGCGAGATGTTAGACGATTGGCATCCATTTCAACTAATTCATCATTTTGTCGAACAAACATTGTGTTATGCGTATAATCTCCACTAATATTAGATGACCACCATTTTGTAGGAGTAAGATTAAATGCTAATTCAAAACCATATGCATCTACTTTATCATAGTTTTCATAATTTTGAATATACGCACCATAAACTGCTTCATTTTTTAACACATTTCTGAAGATATTATCTTTAATATGTCTGTAAAACACATTCGCAGAAATAGAATTTTTACCAATTCGTTGTAAATATCCAACTTCGAAATTATCTGTATATTCTGGTCTTAATGTTGGACTTCCGATACTTGACATCATTGGTGTAGACCATTCTGGCACTGGAGATAATTGTCCAATTCCTGGACGATCAATTCTACGGCTATAATTTAATGAGACTTGACCTTTTTCTGTCACATCATATGTTAAGAAAGCTGATGGAAAGAAATCTAATTTATCTTGTTCTATTTTTCCTTCTTCATTTACATTAACAACGAAATCACCTTTGTCTTTAAACTGTTCTGCACGTAAACCTAATTGCATTCCAAACTTCCCGAATTTCTGACCATAATTTACATATGCAGAAAAGAAATCTCTTGTAAAATTAAAATCTGTACTTGGATCATACAGAAAACCATTTACAACTAATCTTCGGTCAGTTAATAAAATATTATCATTTTTTTCTTGTCTAAATTGTAATCCAGCCTCTATTTTTCCACCATCTTTGATTTGGTTTGTATAATCTAAATTAACACGAATGTTATTTGTTCTGTCATCACGATCTTCATAATACTTTACTTCTTCTGGATAAAAATTATGCATGTTTCGTAAATCTACACTTTTAGCTCTCGAGTAAAATGCGTCTAAAACAATGTTGTGATCTACTTTGTCAAAATCACGTTTGAAATTCAAACTATAATCTTGACTTCTCCAATCTCCATCAAAATTTGAATTATTAGGATAAAACTCTTGCGTTTTGGTATTCACCATATCCGATCCAATCAGTCCTGTTCCTTTTCCAAACCATTGATTTGTATAAACCGTTAAAGCTGTCTTGTCGTTGATAAACCAGTCGAAACCAATTTTACCTGCTTGGCTTTCATCGTTGTTTAAAATATCAATTGCACTTTTGAAATTTGTGTCAAAATTATTTAAAGAACCATGAAATTCACTCGGACGTTTATTGTAACTATAATTTCCAAAAAAGTTGAAAGAACCTGTATTTACATTTGCTGTTAACGAATTATTGAAACGACTTTTCTTTCCTTGCTCATAACCTGTACTCAACGCAACATTGTATCCTTTTTTCTTTCCTTTTACCATCACAATATTGATGATTCCAGATTTTCCATCCGCTTCATATTTTGCAGAAGGATTTGTGATGATTTCTACACGCTGAATTTGATTCGAAGGAATTTGCTTCAATACTTGCGATGCAGATAATGATGAAGGTTTTCCGTCAATATAAATTTTTACATTTTCATTTCCACGTAATGATAATTCTCCTGTTTGTTGATCTACATTTACAGACGGAATGTTATTCAAAACCGCAGCAGCATCCGCTCCAGAAGAAATCAAATCATTTCCTACTTCAACAACACGTTTATCTATTTCGTTGCGATATTGAGAAACTTCTGCACGTACAAAAGCACCTTTTAATTCTACGGTTTCAGTCTTTGCAGCTTGTAAAATGATATTACCTAAATTTAACTCACCTCCTTTTACTTCTGCAGTTGTTACAGATTGTTGATATCCAAATTCTGTAATCACCAAACGATAATTTCCGTCTTCCAAATCTGGAATCTCGAATGTTCCGTCTGCGTTCGCATAGACTTCATCGAATAATTCTTTTGAATCTGCTTTATAAATCTGAATTGCAGCCATACCAACCGCTTCATTTTTTGCATTTTCAATCTTTCCTTTCACAGGATGTTGTTCCTGCGAGAATCCGTAAATAGAGCAAACGGAGAAAAGAATAGCTAAAGTAAATTTGTTTAATCTCATAGTTAATATTTTTAATAGTACTATGTTTTACATAATACATAGTAAGAATTGTCCGTACTTTTCCTAATTAGACGTTTAAAAAAATGTTTTGTTACAAAATATTTAAACTTTTTTTTAATTTTTCAAGTACTATGTTTTGCATAATACGTAAACCTAATTGTTGGATGATTTTACTAATAAGACGCAACAACTTTCAAAATGTTACAAGAATTTTTAATTTTTTTTAAAAATTTTTTTCCTCGACTGAAAAACTTACATTTATCATTCAATTAATATTAATCAAAAAATTGCTAAAACATTGAGTTCAATTGTCATATTAGGTGCGGGAAATGTTGCGTTTCACTTAACTCGTGCATTAATCGAAAACACTTGCAATGTTCGACAAATTTTCAATAGAACATTAGAACACGCTAGAGAAATCGGGGAAGCAAATAGAATTTCGTATACCGATAAAATTTCTGAAATAGAAAAAGCAGACATTTATATTATTGCGAGTGCTGATTCTGGAATCGAAGAGTTTTCTCATTATATTCCGTATGATGATGTTTTGGTCGTTCATACTTCTGGTTCGTCTCCAATGTCTGTTCTGAAAGGCGATTACCGAAAAGGCGTTTTTTATCCATTGCAAACTTTTTCCAAAGAAAGAACAATGCGTTATGATAATATTCCATTTTTCATCGAGGCGGAAAATTCTGAAGATTTGAAAAAACTGAATGAATTAGGAAATCGTATTTCAAACGAAGTTCATGAACTAAATTTTGCAAGTAGAATGCAAGTGCATATGACAGGTGTTTGGGCAAATAATTTTGTCAATCATTTATATTATATCGCTGGAAATATTTGTGAACAAAACAATGTTCCATTCGATGTTTTGTTGCCTCTTATACAGGAAACAGCAAATAAAGTGATCGAAATGAGTCCAAAAGATGCGCAAACTGGTCCAGCAAAACGTGGAGATCAAGTGATTATTGATCGTCATTTAGAGGCCTTACAAGATGATTCGAGATTATTACAGATTTACCAAATATTGACAGATTCAATCAAACGAGTTTACGAAAAATGATAAGTTATAAAGAAAAACTAAATAACATTAAAACCGTTATTTTAGATGTAGATGGAGTTTTGACAGATGGAAATTTAATTTTATTACCAACTGGCGAAATGGTGAGAACAATGAATACGCGCGATGGTTATGCAATGCAATTAGCCGTCAAACAAGGAATACGAATTGCGGTGATTACAGGCGGAAGAGATGAAGCTGTTGTGAATCGTTTAAAATATTTAGGCTTAACAGATATTTACGTGAACAAACGTGATAAAGTAGAAGCTTTTGAAGATTTACTTTTTTCTTATGGATTAGATCCTGATGAAATTGCGTATATGGGCGATGATTATCCAGATTTAGCTGTGATGAATTTAGTAGGGTTATCTGCTTGTCCAAACGATGCGTGTATGGATGTCCGCAAAGCGTCGGAATATATTTCACCAGAAAACGGAGGAAAAGGTTGTGTTCGCGATTTATTAGAACAAATCTTGAAAGTTCAGAACAAATGGTATAATGCAGAAGAAGTAGCTTCTGTATAAAAGAATTTGAAATGTTATTAACAGAAAAATTAAAAGATACCAATATCATTTTGGCATCACAATCGCCAAGAAGAAAAGAACTTTTGGCTGGATTAGGATTACAATTTTCGACAATTTCATTGGATATTGACGAAACATTTGATCGCAACGAATTCAAGAAAGAACAAATCACCGAATATCTTTCCGCTAAAAAAGCAAAAGCTTATACGGATATTCAACCAAATGATTTGATTATAACATCGGATACAACTGTTTGGGTAGATGATGAATCGTTAGAAAAAGCTTCGAATAGAGAAGAAGCGTACGAAATGATTAAAAAATTAAGCGGAAAAACACATTCTGTTTATACATCGGTTACGATTCGTTCTTTAGTGAAAGAAGTTACCTTTTCAGACGAAACACAAGTGACTTTCGCAGATTTAACGGACGAAGAAATATATTTCTATATCGATAATTACAAACCTTTCGATAAAGCGGGTGCTTACGGCGTTCAGGAATGGATTGGTTACATAGGTGTGGACAATATGAATGGAAGTTATTTCAATGTAATGGGACTTCCTACACATAAGCTATATAAAGAATTAGTGAAATTCTAATTGAAATATTTGATAGAAAGTGAAAAAGGTTTCATTACGAAACCTTTTTTATCTATTTTTCTTTTGTCAAAATAAATTTTGTAGAATCAGCCGATTCGATTTTCTTTTGATTTTTATCTAACTGAATAATTTTTCCTTCTTCAACCAAAAAAGCATTCGGAACATTGGCAATTTCAGGAAAAACAATTGTATTTCCATCTTCTTTAAACTGAAAAGTTCCAGTCGTCATAATAGCCATTTTATCTAACCCCAAGCGTTTTGTAGAATAGACATATCCTTTGTTTGGTAATAATTTTATTTCCATTTCAACCTCTTTGCAATCTTTCTCGTAACAAGGCAAAATTCCTTTGTAAGCTCCTTCGTATTGAATAGATTCTTCGGCAGTTTTTGCTTCAACTTTTACTGAATCTTCTACATTTTCTACTTCATTTTTTACAGGTTCTGTTTCGCTTTTACAACTTGACACAACGAAAGCTGCGATTGTAAATGTGGCTAAAATTATTTTTTTCATTTTTTAGAATTTGATTTAAAGGTAAGTAAATTTTAAGCCAAAAAAAATCCTTCCGAATATTTTCAGAAGGATTTATATAATGTTTTGTAATCTTATTCGATTAGAAAATTTCTTTCGCAGCAAAGTGGAAAGCAGCTTCAATAGCAGCATTTTCGTCAGAATCAGAACCGTGAACAGCGTTAGCATCGATAGATTCAGCGTATTTAGCACGGATTGTACCTTCTGCAGCCTCAGCTGGGTTAGTAGCACCGATTAAAGTACGGAAATCAGCAACTGCGTTGTCTTTTTCTAAAACTGCAGCAACGATTGGTCCAGAAGTCATGAATTCTACTAAATCCTTGAAGAAAGGACGCTCTGCGTGGATAGCGTAAAATGCTTCAGCATCTTGTTTTGCTAATTGAGTCATTTTAGCCGCTTTGATTTTGAAACCAGCGTCAGTAATGTCTTTTAAAATATCTCCGATGTGTCCTTTTGCTACTGCATCAGGCTTAATCATTGTGAATGTAATGTTTGCCATTTTATTGAATTGTATTTATTACTTAATTTTTGAGGTGCAAAATTACAAAAATGATTCGAATGTTTACGTTTTATGATTAAAATTTCTTGTTTTAATAAAATGCACTAATTGTTATTCATTTACGATTATTCTAATTCGATAATATTTCTTATTTTTAAAGTAAATCCAAAATTATGAATACAAATAATCTTTCCACATTTCATCATAAAACGAAGCTCAAAAAGGTTGGTGATAAATATTTTCTGCCTTTCGAAATTTGGAATTATTTAGATTTAGGTTGGATGCTTTTACTTGTTTCGTTTTTTGCTTATGCATCAAGTGAAATCAATATTATTTTTATTTCAATGATTGTAATTTTTGGAATCCGAATAATAACGACAATTAATGATAGATTTTTTGTAGAAATTAAAACATCAAAATCGTTGAGTGAGAATATTAATTTAATCAAAGAATTAGCGCAGCGTCAACATAATTTTACGCAATCGTTGGATGAACAAGGTTTGTTTCTTTTTGAATATTCAGAACGAAATATTTTTTATAAATACAATTACCGAAGAAGAGATTATATCGAAACAGTTGTAATTTATTGTGAAGACAATTCGATTTGGGTGAACTCTTTTAATCAACGTTATTTGGGAATTTTTAGGCGATATAATCTAAAACAATGGATAAAATTAATCCAATTAAAAAGCGAGAATTAATCTCGCTTTTTAATTTTAATATCTTTCGATTAAATCGTTTCCTATTTCGTTGATAGAATCATCAGTTTCTTTTGGGTTTGGTCCCCATTGATTAGAACCTGGTTGGCTATCTGTAACTAATGCTATTATTACTAAGATAGCTCCCACAAGAGGAATTAAACCAATTAAATAATACCAACCACTTTTTCCTGTGTCGTGTAATCGTCTTACAACAACTGCTAAAGAAGGAATAAAAGTTGCTAATGCATACAACATCAAAATTCCATAAATTAAGTAAAATAAAATTCCAGGACTTTCTCCGTCGCTTCCAATAGCTACAGAGATAATAACTAGAATATACATTACAAATGAAATGATAACATTACATAATGTATAATACCAATATTCGCTTCTGCGGGCTCTTCCCGAGAAGTTAGCGTAGTTTTCGAAAACTACTTTTTTGTACCAGTCGATCATAAAATTAGGTTGTTAAATTCTGTTAAAAATATTAAAATAAATTTTATTACGCAACTCTTAATCTGTTTTTAAACGTTTAGTTTTGAACATTTCTGGCTTATAATTAATAATAAAAACGCCAAGAATAATTAGAATTGTAGCGACAATAAATTTCGATGAAATCTGTTCGTCAAGAATTAACCAACCCAAAATAATTGCAATAATTGTATTGAAATAAGAAAGAATAGAAACTTGTATCGGCGAAATTTTGGTCAATGCATAATGAAATGAAAAAAACGTAATCACAGAACCAAAAACAGCTAAATAAAGCATGGCAGAAATACTTTTTGTACTCCAATTCTCGAAATTATAATTTTCTGTAAAAGCTAAAGCAAAAATAATTTGTACAATTCCAGCAAATATAAATTGGTAAAAAAGATTGAGAGAAATATTTTTGGATTGAATATTCATTTTTTTTGTAAAAATAGTTCCTGTTGCCCAACCTGTAATTGCACAAAAAAGTAAAATAATTCCAGTTCTATATGCTGGATTTGCTAATTCTTGAATTCCGTCCCAAAAAATAAATATTACACCCCCAAAACAAAGTAAAACGCCTAATAATCCGCGGTAACTGAATTTTTGTAAACCAATAAAAATACTTCCTAAAAAAACGAGAATAGGTGAGGTTGCACTAATCAATGCAGCTAAACTACTCGATAAATTTTCTTCAGCAACAGTAGTCAAACCATTTGCAGCGATTAACATCAAACTTGAAAATATAAGTTGATAAGACAAATTTTTCCAGCCAATCCATTTTAATTCTTTTTTCGAAAGTAAAATAATTAGCATAATAATTCCTGCCAAAAATTGACGAATTCCAGCTACAAACCAACCAGGAATGGTTTCTACAGCTACACGAATGCCAAGAAAAGTTGTTCCCCAAACAATAGCAACGATGCTTACGGCAATCAATAATTTGATGTCTTTCAAGATAAAAAAGTTAAAAGTGTTAATTCTAAATAGAGTTATAAAAATAAAAAAAGCGACTTGATTTATCAAGTCGCTTTTGAAGTATTATGATTGAGATTTGTTATTTAACAAAATCTTCTGCTTGTTTTAGTGCAGCATCTAAACCAGAAACCTCTTTACCACCTGCTGTAGCTAAGAAAGCTTGTCCACCTCCGCCGCCATTGATGTGCTTCGCGATTTCTTTTACAATTTGTCCTGCGTTATAACCTTTTTCATCTACAAGGTTTTTTGCGATAGAAATTGTAATCGATGGTTTTACTGCATCATTCGTACCAACAACTATAAATGCATTTTCGATTTCTTTTGTTAAATCAATTGCATTTTGTTTTGCGGCATTTGTATCTAAATTCGTTTTAACCGCTAAGAAATTAACACCATTAATTTCTTTAATCGCAGCTTTCCAAGTCGCTTTTTCAGCAGCAGCTTGTTGCGCAACAAAAGATTCTAATTGCTTTTTCAATTCTGCATTTTCATCTAATAAATGTTGAACCGCTTTTACCGCATCATTTTTCGTTTTAAGTGCAGCCAAAACATCATTGTAGTTTTTCTCCGCATCTTTGTATGCTTCGATTGCTTTGTTTGATGTAATTGCTTCGATACGACGAATACCTGCTGCAGTCGAAGATTCAGATAAAATTCTGAACAAACGAATATCCGCTGTGTTTTTTACGTGCGTACCACCACATAATTCGATAGAAGATCCGAAACGAATAACACGAACTTTATCACCATATTTTTCACCAAATAAAGCCATTGCGCCTTCAGCGATAGCTTCGTTGATATCACAATCTCTTTTTTCGATTAATGGTAAAGCTTCTGCAATTTTATCGTTTACTTTTTGCTCAACAATTGCCAATTCTTCATCTGTCATTTTAGAGAAATGAGAAAAGTCAAAACGTAAATAATCATCTCCCACATAAGAACCTTTTTGTTCTACGTGAGTTCCTAAAACTTCGCGTAATGCTTCGTGCATTAAGTGTGTTGCAGAGTGATTTTTCGTTGTCTCGTTACGTTTTTCTGTGTCAACTTTCGCATTGAATGTAGCGTTTACATTTTCTGGTAAAGTTTCAACAAAATGAATTACTAAGTTGTTTTCTTTTTTCGTGTCAACAACTTCAATTGTTTCATTCAAAGTAGAAATAGATCCTGTATCACCAATTTGTCCTCCAGATTCTGCATAGAATGGTGTTTGGTTGAATACCAATTGGAAAAAATCTCCTTTTTTATTTTTTACTTTTCTGTAACGTGTAATTTTTACTTCAGCTTCTGTGTTATCATAAGCGATAGAAATTTCGTTTCCTTTATCATCTAAAATAACCCAGTCATCCGTCACCAAAGCAGTTGCTTTTTTAGAACGTTCTTTTTGTTTCGCCATTTCAGCCTCAAAACCAGCTTCATCAATTGCGAAACCGTGATCTTCTGCTACAATACGAGATAAATCTGCAGGGAAACCGAATGTGTCATATAATTCGAAAATCACATCACCAGGAACAACTTTAGAATCTCCTAATTGCTCGATGATTTGATTTAATCGGTTTAATCCTTGTTCAATTGTACGTAAGAAAGATGCTTCTTCTTCGCGAATAACGCCAGTTACAATTGTTTCTTGTTTCACTAATTCTGGGAAGAAATCGCCCATTTCAGCTTTCAAGATTGGATATAATTTATAGATAAAAGGTTCTTTAAGACCTAAGAAACGATATCCGTAAGAAATTGCACGACGTAAAATACGACGAATTACATATCCTGCTCCTGTGTTTGATGGTAATTGTCCGTCTGCAATTGCAAAAGAAACTGCACGTAAATGGTCAACTACAACACGAATCGCGATATCTGTTTTTTCTGCTGTTCCGTATTTTACACCAGAAATTTCTTCTAATTTTTGAATTGTTGGTTGAAAAACATCTGTATCATAGTTAGATGATTTTCCTTGTAAAACCATTGCCAAACGCTCAAATCCCATACCTGTATCGATATGGCGAGCCGGTAAAGATTCTAAAGAACCATCCGCTTTACGTTGATATTGCATAAATACCAAGTTCCAAATTTCGATAACTTGTGGATGATCCATATTAACCAATGTTTTACCATCAACGGCTAAACGATCAGTTTCTGGACGAATATCTACGTGGATTTCAGAACATGGTCCACATGGTCCGATATCTCCCATTTCCCAGAAATTATCTTTTTTATTTCCGTAAAGAATTCTGTCTTCCGCAATATGTTGTTTCCAAAGTTCTAATGCTTCTTCATCTAATGATGTTCCGTCACCTTTATCACCTTCAAAAACGGTTACATAAATTTGATCTTTAGAGATTCCGTATTTTTCTGTTAGTAATTCCCATGCCCAAGCGATTGCTTCTTTTTTGAAATAATCACCAAAAGACCAGTTTCCTAACATTTCGAACATCGTGTGGTGGTAAGTATCTTTTCCTACATCATCCAAATCATTATGTTTACCAGAAACACGAAGACATTTTTGTGTATCCGCGATACGATTACTTTTTGGAGTTCCGTTTCCTAAAAAATATTCTTTGAATTGTGCCATCCCCGAATTATTGAACATTAATGTCGGATCGTCTTTCAAAACAATCGGCGCTGAGTCTACTATTAAGTGGCCTTTTGTCTCAAAAAAATGCAGAAATTCTTTTCTTATATCTTTGGATTTCATTTAATTAAATTATTTTTATCATTTGATTAACAAGTTTACTCGTACAATATTCGTTACTTTGCAAACGTTTTACAAAGATAATAAAAGGTTGGTTAAGTAATGGAAAATAAAAACTATAAGTATAATTCTGTGAAATTTTTGATGAGTTGGGCGAAGAAAAGAGTCCAAAAAACTCCTAAAACAGCGTTATACGTATTACTATTTTTATGTCTATCGACAATATCTGCTGGAATGATTGGATATCATTTTAATGATTCTGAATATGCTTCGAGAGCAGGAAAATTCAAAGACGACAAAAGCAAATTATTGGCTGAGTTGGAAAGAATGGAAAATGAAAATCAGCAATTACATAAAAAATTCAAAGAAGTTGAAGAAGCTTTGACAGAAATCGAAGAAAAAGATCGCAATATTTATCGTACAATTTATGATATGCGTGTCAATGAAAATATCGATTCTGTAAACAAAGAAATTGATAATTATACAGCAGAAGATATTGAAAAATTAATCGATAAAATCGAAACTGAATCAAAATCGTTGGACGAAGTGTTTCGTTCGGCTGGTGTAAAAGATGCTAATTTATCATCAATGCCAGTTCTAAAACCTGTTGCAGATAAATATGTAAGTAGATTAGCTTCTGGTTATGGATCTCGTTTTCATCCAATCTTGAAAGTGAATAAAATGCACAAAGGTTTAGATTTTGCTGCATCTACAGGAACACCAATCTATGCAACTGGAGATGGTTCTGTAAAAGTTTCTGAATTTAATTCGGGCTATGGAAATATGGTGGTCTTGAAACACGGAAACGGTTACGAAAGTTTGTATGCTCACATGTCTCGCGCGAAAGTTCGTAGTGGACAAAAAGTGAAAAGAGGTGATGTAATTGGTTATGTTGGTTCGACGGGATTGTCGACAGGAGCACATTTGCATTACGAAATTCACAAGAATGGAGAACCTGTGGATCCGATTATGTATTTCTACAATGATGTTGATCCAGACGATTTCATTAAAATTTATCAAAACTCTAAAAAATTGTCATTATCTTTGGATTAAACGCTGATAATGAACGTAGACCTGCCTGATAAACTATATTACTCGATTGGCGAAGTCGCCAAAGCCTTTGATGTAAACGCATCGTTGATTCGATTTTGGGAAAAAGAATTTGAAATTATTCAACCCAAAAAGAACAAAAAAGGAAATCGATTATTTACCAAAAATGATATTGATTGTTTCAAGAACATCTATTATTTGGTTAAAATAAAAGGCTATACGTTAGAAGGCGCAAAACAAGCGATTGGTAAAAAAGGAATTGCGACAACGACAGATGAAATAGATGTTGTGAAGCGATTAGAAAATATAAAAGATGAACTCATCAAACTTAAAATGAGTTTTGAATCGGAAGAAATTTTAGAAAAAGATGAACTGAATTAAGTTCATCTTTTTTGGTTATAAAACTTTTGTTTCAATAAATTTAAAACCAATTGCAAGTATAAAACTTATAAGGATTAAAATCCAGTTTGGTTTTAGTTTAGTTTTTAATTCAAATAGTTTAGAAAAAATTTCAATCACTCTTTCTCGGTCAATAATTAAGATAACAAAGATCAAAACTTGATAATAAATAGAAGAATTTAGCGCAACAATTTCATAGAAATAATCTTGTAGAATAATATTGACTAAAATTGTAGTTAATAACAAACATGCAAAAATTCTTGTCCTTCTAAAAAGTAAAGTAATTGCACCGATCACTTCAAAAATTCCGATGATTATTGGATAACCTTTAGTAAAACTATAAAAATTCCACATCAATCGATGACCTTCAGAAAGATGATTATTAATGTTGTTATCCATATTTGTGAATTGAGCTGGTTTTAAAATCCCATACACAAACATTGATATTGAAACTGTAAAAATTACAGCCCAATAGAGTATATAAATTAGTTTTTGTCTCATTTATTTTTTAAAATTATTTAGAATAATCATTACAATTTTTATAATTAATACAATAATAGTGATTGAAAACAAGAAGAAAAAAATAGAATATAAAATCCAAAAATCATCTAAAATTTTAAAATATTGTAAAAAAAATAAGCTAATCAAGTAAAGCCAGAATAAAAAAACTAAAATGAGAAGGTTATTTATTTTGAATATTTTTCGTTCAACGAAATAAAAAGACAAAATAATCAAAAGTGGTATTGCAATAGTATAAACGTAAAACATATTGGATATATATCTTTTAATAAAATTACATTTTCTATAAAAACTTTCTTAACTTATCTTAAGAAAATCTTCTGCTAAGATTTCGTAAATTTACAGATTCAAACGAAAACTCAATGTACTTAATATACGATACAGAGACAACTGGTCTTCCGAAAGATTGGAATGCGCCGATTTCTGACTCCGACAACTGGCCGCGTTGTATACAAATCGCTTGGCAATTGCACGATGAAATGGGACAAATTATTGAACATCAAGATTATTTGGTTCGTCCAGATGGTTTTGATATTCCGTATGATTCTGAGCGTATTCACGGAATTTCGACTGATTTGGCAACCGAAAAAGGTGTTCCATTAAAAGAAGTTTTAGATAAATTCAACGAAGTTTTAGGTAAAGCTAAATTCATTGTTGGACAAAATTTAGGTTTCGATATTAACATTATGGGAGCCGAATTTTATCGTCTGAATTATGAAAATAATTTAGCTGAAAAACCTGTTTTAGATACCTGTACCGAGGTGACTGCCGAGTTATTGAAACTTCCTGGTGGTCGTGGTGGTCGTTACAAATTACCAACGTTAACGGAGTTGCATCAATATCTTTTTGGTGTTCCATTTGGCGAAGCGCATAATGCAACTGCCGATGTGGAAGCGACTACGCGTTGTTTTTTCGAGTTGATTCGTAAAGGTATTTTTACAAAAAACGAGTTAGAAGTTGAGGATGATTATTTTGTTCGATTTAATGAAATTAATGAAACAAATATTCAGCCAGTTGGACTAAATCACGTCAATCTTAAAAAGGCTTCGGAAGAAATTGCGAAAATTAAAGCCAAAGAAGATGGAGGTGATGAGGTAGTTGAAATTTCGGAAGAAGTTTTAGCGCAGTTTGAAAAAGCAAAATTTGCACATTTACACAATCACACGCAATTTTCGATTTTACAATCAACGATTTCTGTCAACGATTTGGTGAGCGCTGCAGCAAAGAATAAAATGCCTGCAGTTGCAATTACCGATCATGGAAATATGATGTGTGCGTTCCATTTCAATGCGGCAGTTCAGAATCACAACAAAGCAGCAAAAGAAAAGAATGCAGAATTAATTGAAGAAGGAAAAGAACCAACGGAAGTATTGATTACGCCAATTATTGGTACAGAATTTTTTGTGTGTGAGAATCATTTAGACAAATCTAAAAAAGATAACGGATATCAAATTGTTGTTTTTGCAAAGAATAAAAATGGTTATCATCATTTAGCAAAAATGGCGTCGAAGGCATATACAGATGGTTTTTATTATGTGCCTCGAATTGATAAAGCGATTATCGAAGAATATAAAGAAGATTTAATTGTTTTGTCTGGAAATTTACAAGGTGAAGTTCCAAATAAAATTTTGAATCTTGGTGAAAAGCAAGCTGAAGAAGCCTTACTTTGGTGGAAAGATCAATTTGGCGAAGATTTCTACATCGAATTAATGCGTCACGGACAAGAAGATGAAGATCGTGTTAATCAGACTTTGCTTGCGTTTGCCCGTAAACACAATGTAAAAGTTGTGGCGACAAATAATACCTATTACATCAATCAAGACGATTCGAATGCGCACGATATTTTGTTGTGTGTGCGCGATGCAGAAAAGCAATCTACACCGATTGGTCGTGGTCGTGGATACCGTTTTGGTTTGCCAAATCAAGAATATTATTTCAAATCTGAAGCTGAAATGAAACAATTGTTTCAAGATGTTCCAGAAGCGATTATTAATATACAAGAAATCATAGATAAGATAGAAGAATACACACTTTATCGTGATGTATTACTTCCTAAATTTGATATTCCAGAAGAGTTTCATCACGCAGAAGATGATGAAGATGGGGGAAAACGTGGTGAGAATGCTTATCTGAAACATTTAACATACGAAGGAGCAAAAATACGTTATCCTGAATTAACAGATGAAATAAAAGAACGTTTAGATTTTGAATTAGCAACGATTGAGAAAACGGGTTATCCGGGTTATTTCTTGATTGTACAAGATTTCATTGCTGCGGCGCGTGAAATGGGCGTTTCTGTTGGCCCTGGTCGTGGTTCTGCGGCTGGTTCTGCGGTTGCCTATTGTTTGTGGATTACCAATTTAGATCCGATTCAGTACGATTTACTTTTTGAGCGTTTCCTAAATCCTGACCGTGTATCTATGCCCGATATCGATATCGACTTTGATGATGAAGGTCGATCGTTGGTAATGGATTATGTGATTGATAAATATGGTGCAAATCAAGTAGCGCAAATCATTACGTATGGTACAATGGCAGCGAAATCTTCGATAAAAGATACGGCGCGTGTATTAGATTTACCATTGTTTGATGCGAACCGTGTTGCAGGTTTGATTCCGAATATGAAGTTATCTAAAATCTTCAATTTAGATGAAGCTGCATTAAAAGGAGCCTTAAAACCAGAAGAATTTGATGCGGTAAGCGAATTAAAACGTTTATCGAATGGAGACGATTTAGCTGCGGAAACTATTCAGCAAGCAAAAATCTTAGAAGGTTCTGTTCGTAACACGGGAATTCACGCGTGTGGGGTAATTATTACGCCAGATGATATCACGAATTTCGTGCCTGTAACAACGGCAAAAGATTCAGATTTATATGTAACACAATTTGATAACTCGGTTGCAGAAAGTGCCGGATTATTGAAGATGGACTTTTTGGGTTTGAAAACCTTAACCTTGATTAAAGATACCATCAAATTAGTAAAAGCGAGAACAGGAATCGAGATTAATCCGGATGAAATTCCGATTGATGACGAAAAAACATATGAGCTTTTCCAGCGTGGTGAAACGGTTGGGGTTTTCCAATACGAGTCACCTGGAATGCAAAAATACATGAAGGATTTACGCCCGACAGTTTTCGCCGATTTAATTGCCATGAATGCCCTTTATCGTCCAGGGCCTATCGAATATATTCCGTCGTTCGTTCGTCGTAAAAATGGTGAAGAACCAATTCAGTACGATTTGGATGCGATGGAAGAATATTTATCAGAAACCTACGGAATTACGGTTTATCAGGAGCAAGTAATGTTGCTTTCGCAAAAATTAGCAGGTTTCTCGAAAGGTGATGCCGACGTTTTGCGTAAAGCAATGGGGAAAAAGCAAAAAGCTGTCTTGGATAAAATGAAACCAAAATTTGTTGCACAAGCTTCAGAAAAAGGGCATGATCCTAAGATTTTAGAAAAAGTTTGGACAGACTGGGAAGCTTTTGCATCGTATGCCTTCAATAAATCGCACTCAACATGTTATGCGTGGGTAGCATACCAAACGGCTTATCTGAAAGCGCATTATCCTGCCGAATATATGGCGGCTGTTCTTTCAAATAATATGAATGATATCAAGCAGGTTACGTTCTTTATGGAAGAATGTAAACGTATGGGATTGGCGGTTCTTGGACCAGATATCAACGAATCGATTACGAAGTTTAACGTAAACGAAAATTATGAAATTCGTTTTGGAATGGGTGCTGTAAAAGGAGTTGGACATGCTGCGGTAAATTCAATTATATCGGAACGTGAAGAAAATGGTCCATTCAAAGATATTTACGATTTTGTAAAACGTGTCGAATTAAGAACGGTGAACAAAAAAACAATCGAAAATTTAGTTTTGGCTGGAGGTTTTGATTCGTTTGAATTTCATCGTGGACGTTATTTCTTTATCGATAATACAACGACGAATTTGGAGAAATTAATCAAATATGGAGGAAATTATCAGGAGCAAAAAAACTCTTCTCAAACTTCTTTATTTGGTGATTTTGGAGGAGATTCTGTTGTAGAAGATGTGGTTCCTATGTTGCCAGATTGTGAGAAATGGAATATGTTACAACGTTTGTCGAAGGAAAAAGAAGTTGTTGGAATTTATATTTCTTCGCATCCGTTAGATGATTTTAAACATGAATTGAAAATGGCTTCAAATTGTAGTATTTCTGATATCAATGCGAATGAAGATAATTTTGTCAACAAAGAAGTTTCAATTTGTGGAATGATGTCAAATATCCAACATAGAATTGCCAAAAATGGAAACGAATTTGGTATTTTTACGTTTAGCGATTACACAGATTCGATGGATATCATGGTTTTTGGTAGCGATTATATGAAGTATAGACACTTTATGCAGGAAAATATGTTCTTGAATTTGAAATTGAATATCTCGAAAAAAGAATTCAAAGACAAAGAAGGAAATGTAACACAAGGTCGTGTGTATAAAAACATCACAAATATTTTGTTGTTGAATGAAATTGTGGAAAAACAAGCCGAAAAAATGACGGTGAAGATTGAAGTTCCAGAATTTTCGGAAGAAACATTTAGCAAATTATCAGATATTATGTTCAAATATCAAGGAGATAAATTATTAAAAATTCAATTAATTGATCCAAAAGATTATTTGAACAATTTGGATTTACCAGCAAGTAAAATCAAAATTAACATTTGTCGAGATTTGTTGAAAGAATTAGATGAATTGCAGGAAATTACATTCAAACTGAATTAATTATTCGTTTCATCTATTCAATAATTGATAGATAATATGAACGAAATTTTTCAAGAATAAAATTTTATGTAGATTTGTAAACTTAAGATTAGATAAAAAAATATAAGATTATGGCATTAGAAGTAACAGACGCATCATTTGCATCAGATATTATAGAGTCAGGAAAACCAGCAATGGTTGATTTTTGGGCTGTTTGGTGTGGTCCTTGTAGAATGGTTGGTCCAGTTGTGGAAGAGCTTGCTACAGAATATCAAGGAAAAGCAGTTATTGGTAAAGTTGATGTAGACACAAACCAAGAAGTTGCTGCGAAATATGGAATCCGCAACATTCCTACAATTTTATTCTTCAAAGACGGAGAAGTAGTAGACAAAGTTGTTGGAGTTGTTCCAAAAGAGCAATTAGTAGAAAAATTAAACGCGATTTTATAATAAATTAAATCGCTGATTTTGAAATAAAAGAATCTCGGATGCAAAATTTCCGAGATTTTTTTTGAAAAAAGTTTAGGTTTTATCAGAAAACCGCCTATATTTGCAATCCGAAATCGATACAGATTTTGATCCGGTAGTTCAGTTGGTTAGAATACTTGCCTGTCACGCAAGTGGTCGCGGGTTCGAGTCCCGTCCGGATCGCAATTTTTTATAAAAATTCATAAAAAATATATCAATTTATAATTTTCTGATCCGGTAGTTCAGTTGGTTAGAATACTTGCCTGTCACGCAAGTGGTCGCGGGTTCGAGTCCCGTCCGGATCGCATCTATTTCTTTTTCTATTTTAGATCGATCGAAAATTATAAATAAAAAAAACAGACTGATCCGGTAGTTCAGTTGG
>NZ_DKSU01000014.1:89203-329506 GCF_002472945.1 Empedobacter sp. UBA7248
GCATAACGCATAACGCATAACAATGAATTATATTTATTTGGTGAACGCCTTGGTTACAGATGAAATAGGTAGAATGTTAGCTGTCCGAAAAAAGAAATCAAAATTTTTTCAGATGGTTGGAGGAAAACGAGAGCAAGATGAAGAATTATTAACAACGCTTCGACGCGAATTTTTAGAAGAGATTAATGTTGATATTCTACATCACGATGTTTCATTTTTAGGGCAACACACTTCTATTGCCGTTAACGAAGAGAATACCAAAGTTCATGCAAATGTATTTCATGTTAAATTAAAATCATTAGAAACGCTTAAAATCGCTTCTGAGATAGAAGAAATGGAGTGGATAACGAAAGAAAACTACAAAGAATTTCAATTGGCTCATTTATTAGAAGAATTTAGTTTACCCATTTGGATAGAAATGGAATTTTAAGCAAATATTTTTGAAACACACTAATGCGATTATATTGCATTAATTAAAAAATAATCTATCTTTATTTAAAAAAATAAATGATGGAGATAATTATAAAAACAATATTGGTTGGCTTTGGAGCAACAATTGTGATGGATATTTGGGCTTTTATTTTGAAATTATTCAATATTAAATCTTTGGATTATAGATTTGTAGGCCGTTGGATTGGACATTTTGCAAGTAGAAAGTTTACGCATGATAAAATATTTGATTCAAAACCAATTCAAAATGAAGTTTTTATCGGTTGGTTGGCGCATTACTTAATCGGAATTACATTTTCTATTTTATTAGTCGTGATTTTTGGGGTAGAATGGTTAAATCATCCTACAATTTTTCCTGCTTTATTTGTAGGATTATTTACAATTGTCGCACCTTTTTTTATTATGCAACCAGCATTTGGGCTTGGAATTGCATCTTCAAAACTTCCGTCGCCAAATGTAATGCGTTTTCGCAGTTTACTCACACATCTTATTTTTGGTTTTGGCTTATATATTTCTGCATTAATTCTTTCTCTATTCTAAATATTTTTCAAAAAAGTTTGTAACGTTTTTACTTTTTTCCTACTTACTAGTAAACACTAAAATAATTAAACGATGAAATCTATTTGGGAAACAACAGTTGATAATAATGTTATCAGAATTGAGAATACTTGGTTTTCTGGTGATAAACTTTTTGTGAATGACAAATTACAAGATTATCAAATTAACTATTTTTCTGCACCAATTTTAACGGGGCATTTAAAAAATTCTAAAGATGAAAAGTTAAATATCAAAGTAAATATTTTGCAAGAATTTTTCGGAGTCAATTGTATTTTATTTATCGATGATGAACAAGTTGCGTTGAAAAAAATAAAGTAACGATTTTGGAAGCTAAACAAACTCTTTTTTTAGAATTAATCGATAAGCACAAAGGGATTTTATACAAAATCGCTCGTATGTATATGGATAATTCTGAAGATCAAAATGATTTGATACAAGAGATTGTTTTGCAACTATGGAAATCTTTTGATCGTTTTGAAGGAAATGCACAATTTTCGACATGGATGTATCGCGTTTCGCTAAATACGGCGTTAACTTTTTTCAAGAAAGAAAAAAAGAAAACAGATCGTCATACTTTTTTAGAAAATATTGATCAAGTAGATGAGGTAGATTCTGGTGAAAAAGAAACGCAACTCGAATTGTTTTATAAAGCAGTTCATGAATTAAATAAAGTAGAAAAAGCATTGATTTTTCTGTTTTTGGAAGGACAAAATCACAAGGAAATTAGTATGAACTTGGGAATTTCGGAAATAAATGCACGTGTGAAATTGAACAGAACGAAAGAAAAAATACAAATGATCATAAAAAAATACGGTTATGAATTTTGATGAATTACAAAAACAATGGGACAATCAATCTTCAGATGAAGTGAAAATTGATCCAAATCTTGAGCTTAATCAAGAAGCAAATACCATTATTGATAAAGTAAGAAAAACATTGAAACAAGAGTTTTATTTTCAATTATTAGGATTATTGTTTTTATATACTTTTCCTTTCTTATTTGATGCAAATACGCCAACAATTTGGTGGACATTGTTGTGTGTTTCGTTGACTTTTTTGGTGCCGTTTATTTATGTTTTCAAGTTTTATAAACGATCATATCATCTGGAATATAATTCATTAAAGAACATCAATTGGTTTTACTACAATTATAAATCTGCGATTGATATTTACAGTATTTACTCGTACATGATCTGTATTTTAATGTTGATGATTATTGGTGTTTCGTACATACAACATCCAAACTCGTTGCAATTTGTTTATAAATTTCAGTTTTATCTTTATATTTTTCTTACACTATTTTTCTATGTTTTAATTTGCGTTTTATTATTAAAATGGTGGATTTCTACTTATTATAAAAAGAATTTGGTAGAATTAGAAAATATATTACATCAATTAGAAGAGTAACCAAAAGTTACTCTTTTTTTAGTACGGAATATCGAGGATAAACTTAAATTTCATTGGAACATTATTTCGGAGGATTTCTACAGAAATTTGCTGAAATTCATTTTTAATCATAAATTTTTCGATATCATCTAAACTCATTTTATTCACTTGTTTTCCATCCAATTTTGTAAGTATATCATTTGCTTTCAAACCCACTAAATCTGCATTCGATTTTTTACGAACCACTTCTATTTTATAAACAGGTTTCATTTCAAATTGATAATTCATTTTTTGCGTTGTAGTACCATTATCTTTATCAATATCGTTTGTATTAAATGTCATTCCAACCGATGTTTTTTTCCATTCAAATTGATCGTGAATTATCGTTAATCCACTTCTATTGTAGTGAAAAGCATCTTTGAAATTTCGATTAGGTTTATAATAAAACAATTGATTTTTATAATCTAAAATAATTGTAAATCTTCTCAAAATTTCATTTCCGAGAGAGCCTTTTCGATTATTTTTAAAGTTAATATATTGGATTGATTCGATATCTGGAATGGCAATTAAAGGTTGATTAAGTTTATATTTATTTAAGTTTACAGCATCTATAACCCCACGTTTACCATTAATAGAACCATTAAAACCTTTGCCCAATTCATCCGAAAATACATGTTGTAAAGGTGCTAAATTCTCAATTTGATTCTCGAAAAGCCATAAACCATCACTATTTCCGATATCTATCAACATTTTTTGATTTGTGTAAGTTGTTTGATGCGTAAAATCAACAGTTGTGAAAGGCTTTATTTCTGGACTTATTTCTAATGGATTTGATTGAAATTTCTTTAATTTTTTAAGTTCAAGAATCGATTTATAAATGGTGATTTTTCTTTTTGCATAATCTATTTGAATTGGATAGTTTTTGAAAAATTCAGAACCTATTATTCCATGAACCTCAATTCCTAATCGAGAAAAGAGGTTGAAATTCTCGTCTTGTATCACGATAATATCCATATTATTTGAAGAATAATTTTTACCAATCTCGATTTGATTATTTGATGAAAAAAATCCTTTGGTATCAGCATTATCTTTTCCTAGACCTTTTAAATTAATTTGGCGAATATTGTTTTTGTTAATTGTTTTGTCATATTGGCTGAATAAAATAGTTTCTTTAAGACCAGAATCTACAATGAAATTCATTTGATGACCATTAAATGTAATTGGAACAAAAACTAAATTCTTGATAAATTGAAATGAGATAGTTTCTTTATTTACATTTTCGGCTAAAGAAAGTTCCTTTTTTTGTGCATGAATTAGTAAAAAAGTAAACACAAAAATTATTGAAAGTAATAATCTAATTTTCATTCAAATTTCAGTTTTTATTAAAATTATGCAAAAAAAATGATGTGATAATAAGATTATTCTTAATGTTAGAATTAAAACTTTAACATGTTATTGTGTAACCTTTGTGAATTTTGAACATCTATATTTTATAAAATTGATAAATGATTTAAAAACCAAATAGATGACAAAAATTTACTTTCTTTTTTTATGTTTTATAACGTTTGCAAATGCACAAGATTATAAAAAAGATACGATAGAATTACATGAAACGATTTTGTATGATAAAAGCAAATTTCGATTGAAACGTGTTGGTTCGGATACCAAGACGAAATCAATTTTAATCGGATTAACGGCTGATATTAATTTTAGTAAAGATTCACTTCCTAAGTTTACCAAAGAATTTGCAATTCCAATAAATGCGCCTAAAAAAGAATTCACTTTTCAACGTATTAATTTCAATTTTAGCAATAGTTTAAAAATAGATTCTATTCTTTTGAAAGTTGATTTAACGGCAATGAATAATGGGAAACCAGCTCAATCAATTTTAGAGAAACCTTTTGAAGTTGTTGTAAAAAAAGAATATCAACAGAATGATGTCTTTTCGATGGATTTACGTGATTTGAATATTAAATATCAAGATGATTTTTTCATTAAAGTAGAATTATTAACAGAAGTTGAAAAGCCAATTTATTTTAGTGGAGCTTTGCTGGCTAAATGTTTATATAAAACGACTGATTCTGATGTATGGATGAAAACACCATTAGGAATTACGCCTGCAATCAATGCTGATATTTTGATAAAAAGATAAAAGAGCTGAAAAGCTCTTTTATTATCGTGGTGTTCCCCAACCCCAAGGCGCTGGCGGAGTTTCAATTTCTTTTGTCAAGTCAAAATAGACGTTGAAAGGTGTTTTAGAACCTGCTTTTTGCAAATTGTAACTAAACGTTTTATCATCTAAGGTAATCCACCAAATATTTGTAGAAGCATAATCTATTAAGGTTGCAGTTTCTTGATCGGCAGGAAACATCTGAAAATCTTTGAAACCATAATTTGTATTTGTTCCTCCATAAAATGTAATTGTTTCCGAAGTTCCATTTTCGTGACGATGATCGTGTTTTAGCGTGATGATTCCATCTTTTTTAGTCAAAATCCATGTTCTCGAATAATTATCACCAACATTGAACGGAATTTTAATTTCGTTTGTAGAACAGCTTTTTACATGCATGGTTAATTTTTTACCCGCAAAATCATCGCGCGTAATATGTTCGGGCAATTTGCCTTCGTAAGCTTTACCGCAATGTTTTTTTAGATTTTTCCAGAATATTTCTGAAGGTTTTTCAGTTTGTGCAAAAAGTGAAGAACAACCAATTAAAACGAATCCAAGTTGTAAACATTTTTTAATCATAATCAGTAATAAAAATTATTCAATAATGATTTAAAGATAATATTTTAAAAATGATTAAGCATTAGTTTATTAGTTTGAAGAATAAGATTAACAAATTTTAAATGAAATAATTACTTATTTTAGATGTTCAAAATCAATCACAAAAAATGAAACAATTATTAATACTAACCTTAATTATATTTTCGAGTGCAGTTTTTGCGCAAGAGAAAACTTATCGATTTTTGTACGATTTTCATCAGAAAGGAAAGTTAACAACTTTTGAGAGAGTGAATAATTCTCCTGAATTTGCTAAAATATTTGAAGAATCTAAAAATAGATCATATGAAATTGAAGTTATTGTAAACAGAACGAATTCTTTGATAAAAATTTTAGAGAAAGTAAATAATTCTCAAGAAGGATTTTTCTCAGGTAGTTCTCCTTTGCCGAAATGGTTTTTAATTGATTTTGAAAATAATTTAACTTTTGAGGAGAAACAAAACTTATATGTTCAAGATTCTGTTTCTACTTTACAACTCAGACCTACACGCAATACGAAAACGATTCTTGGTATTAAAGCGAAAGAGTTTACCTATGAAAATGATGATTATACTTATAGTTTTTGGTTGGCAAAACAAAATGAGATAACCGTTAGCCCGATCTATTTTCAATTTAATGGATATGTTTTGTTGGAAGCGTCAATAAATGATAAAGCGTATGAAAAGGAAGGTGGTGAACGTAAATTATTTTATGTTTTGAAAGAAATTAAAAAACAAGATTTTAATTTCAACAAGATAATTCCGAAAAAATCTATATCTATATTGGAGTATAATAAAAAAATGGAACAATTAAAAGAAGATTCTAGAGGCGTAGAAAGAGATTAACATTTGTGTATATGGTTTTTAATTATATTTATCTTAAAATCAACAAAAAACATTTCTTATGAAAAATTACTTATCATTATTGTTTTCCATTTTAACTATTTCGCTTTTTGCGCAAGACAAAGATTACCAACTGTCTTATGATGTTCATCGTAAAGTAGAATTTCCGAAAGAAGCCATTGAAGGTTTTGATATTAATCTTGATGAATTAAACAAAAGTGCAAGTACTAAAAAAACGACTGAACTTTATGTAGGAAAAGACTTCAGTTTGATAGAAACACCAAAAAAAATAAGTAATGGTCAAGGAGATGTAGGTAGTGATCGTCCTTTACGACCAGAATGGTTGTTAAATGATTATCAAAATAATTTGAGCTATGAAAACTTTGAGCATTTTGAAATTCCATTAAAATTATTAATAAAAGAACCTGCTTTCTCTCCGACAGGTAATACAAAGAAAATATTGGATTTGGATGCGAAAGAATATACGTTTGAAGATGATAAATATAACTATTCGGTTTGGTTGACAAAATTAAATGATTTGTCAGGAAGCCCTTTATATTATCAGTTTAAAGGATTTTTGGTGTTAGAAGCGAAGATGATTGGTAAAATAATTAATAAAAAATCACCGAAAGAAGAATTACTTTATGTATTGATAAATATAAAAGAAACAAAAGCAAAGAATTATATAAAAATGATACCAAAAAGAACAAGTTCAGTTGAAACATCACCGAAATTAATTCGTAGAGATGAAAATGAGGACGTAGAAAAAGACTAACAAAAAAGCCCTCGCTTGTTCAGGGCGAGGGCATATAGTTAAGTGCTTTTTTCTTTTTTCAAATAAAAATTTTGAATTAAAATTAATTAATATCTATAATATTCTGGTTTAAATGGTCCTTCAACCGTTACACCAATGTATTCTGCTTGTTCTTGAGATAAAACTTCTAATTCTACTCCTAATTTAGCTAAATGCAATTCTGCAACTTTTTCATCTAAATGCTTAGGTAAAGTATATACTTCATTTTTGTAAGCTGACGAATTTGTCCACAACTCAATTTGAGCTAAAGTTTGGTTAGAGAAAGAGTTTGACATCACAAAAGAAGGGTGTCCTGTTGCACAACCTAAGTTAACTAAACGTCCTTCAGCCAAAATGATGATGTCATTTCCGTTGATGTTGTATTTGTCAACTTGTGGTTTAATTTCTTCTTTCGTGTTTCCGTAGTTTCCGTTTAACCAAGCCATATCGATTTCGTTATCGAAGTGACCAATGTTACACACAACTACTTTGTCTTTCATTTTCTCGAAATGCTCTGCACGTACAATTCCAAAGTTACCAGTAGTCGTAATTACGATATCAGCGTTTGCAACCACTGTATCTAATTTTTTTACTTCGTAACCTTCCATAGATGCTTGTAAAGCACAAATAGGGTCGATTTCTGTTACTGTAACAATTGCTCCAGCACCGCGGAAAGAAGCCGCTGTACCTTTACCAACATCACCAAATCCACAAACTACAACACGTTTACCAGCGATCATCAAGTCAGTAGCACGTTTGATAGCATCTACTGCAGATTCGCGACATCCGTATTTGTTGTCGAATTTAGATTTTGTTACAGAATCATTTACGTTAATTGCAGGCATAGGCAATGTACCTTTCTCCATTCTTTCGTAAAGACGGTGTACACCCGTAGTTGTTTCTTCTGATAATCCTTTGATCTCAGCAACCAATTCTGGGTAACGATCAATCACCATATTCGTTAAGTCTCCACCATCATCCAAAATCATATTTAATGGTTTACGATCTTCTCCGAAGAATAATGTTTGCTCGATACACCAATCGAATTCCTCTTCGTTCATCCCTTTCCAAGCATACACAGGAATCCCCGCAGCAGCAATTGCAGCAGCAGCGTGATCTTGTGTAGAGAAAATATTACATGACGACCATGTAACATCAGCTCCTAAAGCAACCAACGTTTCGATTAATACTGCAGTTTGGATTGTCATGTGTAGACAACCCGCAATGCGAGCACCTTTCAAAGGTTGAGCAGCTTTGTACTCTTCACGGATAGCCATCAACCCAGGCATTTCTGCCTCAGCCAACGTAATTTCCTTTCTTCCCCACTCAGCTAAAGAAATATCTTTAACTTTGTATGGAATGTATTGCGTTTTTGTATCCATCAATTGATATATTTAACTAACTTTTTTTTAAAGTTTATAAGGAACAAATTTACAAACAAATTTCGATTAATAAAATGCCCGTTATCGATTATATTAACGATTTTAAACATACCCGCATTATTACGTGGAATGTAACAGAATCGAATGAAGAATTGTTAGAATATCTTCATTTAGAGGATTATAGAATAGAAAAATATAATAATCTTCGACCTAAACAGGCCAGAGAATATCTTGGTTTGCGCGCTTGTCTAAAGAAATTGGACTTGGATTATGATGTAAATTATGACGAACGTGGAAAACCTTTTTTGCCTACAAACAAAGAAATTTCCATTACACATTCTTATGGATTGGTTTCTGTTGGCGTGAGCGAATATAATATTGGGATTGATATTGAATTGGCTCGACCAAGAAAAATTTTGAACATCAAACATAAATTTGCGCGTCCAGATGAAATAGCTTGGATTCCTCAAGAGCACGAGACTGAATATCTGCATATAATTTGGGGAATGAAAGAAGGTTTGTACAAGTTGAATGGTGGTAATCTTTGGAATTTTTTGAATCATTATCGTGCAGAAGAATTTGAATTAGTAGAGAATAAACAATTTATTTGTTGGATTTCGGATGATGTAAAATCTCGTAAATATCATGCATTTTATAGAATGATTGGTGAATATTATTTGGTTTGGGTGTTGGATTATGAATAAGTAAAAGTTAGAAATTAGAATTACGAATTTAGATTTTTGATTTACGATTTAGAAAGAATTATTTTTAACTCACAACTTAAGAATGAACGATTTTATTGATTACATCCTTGCGCCTTACAAAACCTATTCTACGTTGAATATCTTGCTAGAAACGATAGCAACATTGTTCGGAATTATTTCGGTTTATTATACCTATAAACGCAATATTTGGGTTTATCCAACTACAATTATTTCAACATTTATTTTCATTTATTTATTTTTTAATTGGGGATTATATGGTGAAACGATTATTAATGTTTACTATACTTCAATGGCAATTTATGGTTGGATTTTGTGGCAAAAAAATCTCGAAGCCGATCATAAACATGTAGATGTTTCGTGGGCAACGAAGAAAGAATATTTGTATGCAACGTTACTTTTCGCGTTGAGTTTTATCTTTATTTTGACGATTTATTATTTCCGTCCAGTCATTCAAAACGGGTTTGATGTTAATTTTATCAATCAATGCAAATTACATTATTCCAAAATTGATTTTGTAGACGCTTCGACAACTGCTATTTTTTTGATTGGAATGTGGATGATGGCAAGACGAAAAATTGATAATTGGTATTTCTGGATTATCGGCGATTTAATCATGATTCCATTAATGATTTACAAAGGAGCAGTTATCACTTCGGTGCAATATATTGTCTTGTTGATTTTATCATTTATCGGATTAATCGATTGGATAAAATCAGCCAAAAATTCACAGAAAATAGTGAGCTAAGAAATAATTTAAAATTAGTATTTTAGCCTTATAAATTGAATTTGAAAAACCTATAAAAATTACGAATATGGAAAATCAACACGTATATCAACAAAACCAATTGGTTGCAGAGGCAACAAGCGTAGAAAGGGCAAATTTCTATAAACATACTTACGGACACGTTGCTGGAGGAGTTTTGGTATTTGTTTTAATCGAATCTTTGATGTTAAAATCAGAAGCATTAGTCAGCTTTATGTTAAGTTTAACTTCTGGATATCTTTGGCTTATTTTATTAGCAGGTTTCATGGGAATCACATGGGTTGCACAAAAAATGGCGTACGGATCGATTTCAAAATCTAAACAATATTTAGGCTACTTTTTATACATAGTTGCAGAAGCTTTAATCTTTGTGCCAATGCTTTACATCGCATTATATTATGGCGGAACTTATGTGATAAAACAAGCAGCCGTTGTAACAGGCGGATTATTTGTAGGATTATCGGCTATTGTATTTTTAACAAAAGCAGATTTCTCTATTTTACGAGGAGCATTAACTATAGGATTTTTCTTAGCAATTGGATTGATTATTGCAGGAATGTTATTCGGGTTCGATTTAGGATTATGGTTCTCTGTTGGAATGTGCGCCTTGGCTGGTGGAGCAATTTTGTACAACACTCACCAATTAAAATATGAGTTCGGAACACAACAATATGTTGCAGCGGCATTGTCGTTATTTGCTTCATTAATGTTATTGTTTTGGTATATTTTGAGAATTTTTATGAGTAGAGATTAATCATTAAGAAACAATAAATTTGTATATTGAACCGTAGCATTTTTGTTGCGGTTTTTTTATTTAAAATACTATGACAGATAAAGAAAAGGAAGACGATAGAATACAATCTCCGTTTCGACCAAAAGATTGGAACGAGATTAGAATAAATGATTCTTGGGCGTTGTTCAAGATTATGGCAGAATTTGTAAATGGTTACGAAGTAATGTCTAAAATAGGACCTTGTGTGTCTATTTTTGGTTCGGCACGTACTTCTCCAGATCATCCATATTATGCATTAGCAGAAGACATTGCATACCGATTAACGCAGATTGGTTTTGGTGTAATTACTGGTGGAGGTCCTGCAATTATGGAGGCTGCAAACAAAGGAGCGCAAAAGGGTGGAGGAACTTCTGTTGGATTGGGAATTACGTTGCCTTTCGAAACAGAATTGAACAAATATATCGATCGTGAATATGAAATTAATTTTGATTATTTCTTTGCACGAAAAGTAATGTTTGTGAAATATTCGCAAGGATTTATCGGAATGCCAGGAGGTTTCGGAACGTTAGACGAATTATTTGAGTCGATGACATTGGTACAAACGAAGAAAACAGGACGTTTCCCGATTGTGTTAGTTGGAACTGAGTATTGGTCAGGTTTGATTGATTGGATCAAAGAAACAGTTTTGAGAGAAGGTTATATTTCTGAGAAAGATTTGGATCTTTTCCGTTTGGTTGATACAGCGGAAGAAGCAGTTGCTCACATCGAGAATTTCTACGAAAAATATAATATTAAGCTTAATTTTTAAGCAACGAAAAACCTCATCAATGGATGAGGTTTTTTTTATGTTTTTATGATTGAATTTATTTTAAATCAACTACTTCAAAAACCATATCTTGATAATCATCAGCTTCATAAAAAATTCCGACTTTATTTTTTGAGATATTTGTTAAAACGGAATAAGCCGAAGAATTTGGTTCTATTGTTTTTATAAAATTCCATGTTTTCGCTTGATCTTTACTTACTTTCAATCCCAAGTTTTGACGATCTTTCGGATCATGCAAATTACTAAACACAATATCTTTTCCTAAAACCAATGTAGAAGCATTACAAGTTGGATCAATTAATTGTTCTTCCATTTTAGACGTCCACGTTTTTCCTTGATCTTTCGAGATAAATATTTTTCTGAAACCAGCATTCTGAATACGTGCATTCAACATCCAATCTTTGTTTGGAAGCTGTACAATATTTGTTTCATCCGCTTTTTCCGCAACACTCGAAATTCGTTCCCACGTTTTCCCATGATCTTTACTTCCGAATACATAAACACCATCTTTCAATCGAACCAAAGTATTCAAAATCCAACCTTCTTTTGTGTAGGCACCTCGACCAGAAGTAATGAATTTAAAATCTTTTTTCCATTCTGTAGGTGTAATCTGATCTGTAATGTCAACAGGTTTTGACCACGTTTCTCCATTATCAGCACTTTTTACAAAATGTAATCGGAATTCATTTTTTGCAATTTTATGATTCATATAATTGTAAAAAAGATAGATTTCTTTTGTCTTTTCATCCATAACCATCGATACATCAGAAGCAGATTCTTGATCAGGAAAATCAATAATTCGTTTGATTTCTGACCATGTTTTTCCTTTGTCATCACTTGTTCTAATTACAATATTGATATCAGGATTGTAAAGCAAATCGCCACAATTTGGAACACGTTCGTCAATCGCTGCAATCAATGTTCCTTTTGCTGATGTAATAATACTCGGAATGCGATAACATTTGACATTCGATTGATTTTTGCTTGTAAATAAAACTTGTTTGTTGGTTTGGGCAAATCCTAGCGTATAAGCGAAGGAAAAAATGGTAAGTAGAATTTTCTTTTTTGTCATGGTGTGTAAATTAACCGACAAGTTATAGATTTTTCAACGATTTGAGAAAATGAAAAAGCCATTAAAACGAATTTTAATGGCTTTTTTAAAAATTAATTTTTAATCAGTTTGGCATACGATTTTCGATTTTTTGTTTCAATGTCAAGAATGTAAATACCTTTTGGTAATTCCTTGATGTTAAATTGATGTATCGCTGAATATTTTCCTGAAAATTCTTTGACCAGTTTTCCTGTTAAATCATAAATTTTTACTTTTTCTGAATTAATATTTAATGAAAAAGAGGAAGAAACTGGATTTGGAGTGATAGAAATTTTTTCTGAATTAATCTCAATATTGTCTGTTGATAAATTTGCTTTTGCATTCCCGAAAATTCTGAATTCACCTGGATTCAGATTAACTGTAAACGATGAATTTGTATTGGTTACATTCAGCGTTGTTTCGTCCATTAAATTGTACCAATTTCCTACAAATGGAAAAAGTGGCGCAATTGCTTGAGTACTTGTAGTGAAGTTTGCAATCACAATAACTTCATATAAATCAGACGATGATAATAAATTATTTGTAATCTGAATGCGAGGTTTTAAATCTCCAGATGTAATCGTATAATTATCAGTTTCGAAAACTTTGTTGTTTAATTTAAGTCCAATAATTTTAGACCAAACATCATAAACAGATTTTCTATCAGTATTTGTTAAATAACCAATTTCGCTTGGAATAGGTTTTGGATTGGTGCGACATCCGTCACTATTTGTACCATCTTCGCAATGATTAACCGAATAATCATATCCTAATTCTCCGAATTGCCACAACATTTTAGGACCAGGAATCGTAAACAAAACAGCACCCAGAGCTTTTTGTCTTTCTAAAGAAGTTTTTAAATCTTTTACATTATAAGTTCCTGATGATGCACCATATTGTAAATTTTTGTACATCATTCTTTCCTCATCATGACTTTCTGCGTAAGCAACCAAATGTTTTTTCGTAAAACCTTTTACAGTATGTTTCAACCAATCAAAGTTACTATCTGAAGCATATCCCATTGTATTCTGATTGAAATTGTTTGTCGCTTTTCCCCAAAGCATAATTCCTTTCCCTTCGTTAATGCGATAATTCGCCCATTCTGTTTCTTCTTGCGCTGATCCATTATTTCCTAAATGCTCAAAAATGATGTAAGAATTTGGGTCAATTGTCCATTGCATATCAGCATATTTTTTTAAAATTGCTACACGATCAGCTTGATATCCGTTTGTACAAGTTTCATCAGAAGGCGTACAATTTTGTGTAAATCCTTTTGTTAAATCCCATCTAAAACCATCAATTTTGAACTCTTCAATCCAATGTTTTAATGTACGTTGCACATAATTTTGAGTTGGCGTTAGTTGATGATTCAAGTCGTAACCAACGTTGTAACTATGTTTTGCGGTTTGATTAACGTAAGGATTTGTAGCTGTTGGTTCTCCATAACCATCTCCATCAGGATCATTCATCCACATTCTAACCAACGGAGAACGACCATAAACGTGATTTAAAGCAACATCTAAAATGATTGAAATTCCATTTTGATGACACAAATCGATGAATTCTTTCATCTTATTTGCTGGTCCGTAAGCTTTGTCCAAAGCAAGATGATAGGCTGTATTATAACCCCAAGAAATATTTCCTTCAAACTCCATGACAGGCATCACTTCGATAGCGTTGATGTTTAATTTTTTGAAATAATCAAAATCATCAATTAAAGATTGCCATGTTTTTGTCGAATTGAAATCACGAATTAATAATTCGTAAATCATCAAATTCTCTTTATTTGGTCGAGCAAAATTGGAAACTTTCCAATTGTATTTTGCTTGATTTGTTTGTAAAACCGAAACTTCAAATTGTTGTCCAGTAGGATATACAGGCATATTTGGGTAAGTTACTGCGGTAATATACGGATCGTCATAAGGCGATAAAACTAAAGTCGAATAAGGATCGGCAGTTTTGATTCCATCACTTGTACGATATTGAAACGTATAAATTTCACCAGCTTTAAGATTAGATAATTCTATCCAATATAAATCTTTGTTAGTCGTGTCACGATTCATTACATATTGATCAGAAAGTTGCCAATTATTGAAACTTCCAATTACATGAATAAATTCTTTTTGTGGTGCATACAAAACCAAATATGCTTTTGAAAAATCATTAGCCAAATAATTAATTCCTTCTTGCAAATTGGTCGGAATTGCTACATCTTTCACTGTTGGTTTGATATTAACTGTAAAAGATTTGCTTATTGTTTGACCATTAAAAGTAGCATTCAACATATAATTTTGATTTTGTGAAATGGTATAATTTTTATCAAAAGATGTTGAATTACTCAAAGCATCAATTTGAGTTCCGTTGGTAGTTAATGTCCAATTAGCAGATTTTGTAGCTGTCGCTTTGATGTTAAAACTTGATCCTGAAGAAACATTTGTAATTGAATTTTCTAGTGGATTAGCTAAAGTAACTTTGAAAGAACCTACCGAAATAGAAAGATCCGTAGTTTGTTGTTTTCCATCTGCACTTCTAAAAACAATATTTATTGCAGTAATATTTTTAGAAGTATCAACTCCATAGAATTGATAAATAGATGTAGGAATTTCTAATTTATAGGTTGATCCAGAAACGAAATTTAATTTGGGTTGAGTCGTATTATTTCCCCAACTTCCTATTACATTTTCCCATTGTTTTCCATCGATAGTTACGCCTGTATGCGCATAAATATCTCCCGAATAATTGGCAAGACCTGTTCCTGTTTTATCAAAGTTTATCACAACAGCTTGGTTTGCTTCGGGCGGTGAAGGAGCTGTTGTAATTTGTGATTTGGTAAAAGATATTACCATTAAAAGCATCAAAATAGATAGAATGTTTTTCATGTTTTGTGTGGTTTTAGAAAAAAAGCCATTAAAAAACGTAATTGAATTTTAATGGCTTTTAAAAAATTAATTGTTGATGAGAAAAAATTTTATTGAGCTTCTACTGTATAAGTTTTCTTCGTGAAATTAGCTGTGATTTTATATTTTCCAGCTTTTATTTTGATGTTAGCTCCGTCTTTATCTGTTAGCTCACCTGCGTTGCTTGTACCACCATAGTTTGTTCCCCAATCATTATTTAAACGGAATTTAAATTCTCCATCTTTTAATGTTGTAGTAATAGTCCACGCATCTAAAGCACCATCATAAGATAATTTTTGATCTGGACCATCCCATCCGTTTGCTGTAGCGTCACCTACTAATCCCCAAGAATATTTATCTAATTTATAAGTTAGATTTGTTAAGTCCATAGTTATCTTGTAAGTACCAGCATCTACTGCGATGTTTTTACCTCCTTTTTCAAGTTTTCCATTAGATCCACCATAATCTAGCTCCCATTTGTTGTCTTGACGGAATTTGATTTCACCACCTTTTAAATCTGTGTACGCTACAAATACATTTGTAACATCAGTTTTCCAAAATTGAACATCTGGCCCGTCCCAACCGTTAGGAGTAGCAGAACCAACAACACCCCAATTTGTAGATAAATCTGTTGGATATGGCGTTATTTTCAATATATTGACATTAGAAATTAATTGTTGAGAACCAGGAGTACCAACTGTAGAAACAATACGATATTCTATCTCTCCTTCTTTAAAAGGTTCTAATCCTAAAGCAATAACCGCTAAATTCAATTCTTTTACGGTAACATCAGCAGTTAATGTTGAAGTTGAAGTAAGAACTTGATGATTTTTAAAATTATCTCCTTTTATATCAATTTGTAATTCATATTTAGGAGGAGTATTTGTTCCATAATTTGCAGCACTCCAATTAAACGTCATTGCTGTATTTGTAGCATTTTCTTCTAATAATTCAATTGTTGATGAAGCAGGCGTTTCTACTTTCGGTGCAACAAAAGTTGAAGGATCTAATTTGATGATATCTTCATCATCGTTACATGCGCTTAAGGCAAAAATACTCGCACAAGCTAACGAAATATATTTTATAAAATTTTTCATCTTAATAACCTGGATTTTGAGTTAAGTTAGAGTTTACAGCTAAAGCATTAAATGGAATTGGGTAGATATTTCTGTGAGCATCAACATTCATTCCGTTTGCAATTCCACCTTTGAAAGGCCAGTTGTAATTATTTGTGAATCGATTGAAACGAATAAGATCCGTTCTACGAGTTCCTTCCCAATACATTTCGCGAGAACGTTCTGCTAAAATGAAGTCTAAATTAATAGAGGTTACATTTCCAGATGTATTTCCGTAAGCACGCTCGCGCAATTTATTTATATAAGTTAAGGCAACACCAGTGTCTCCACCTCCTCTCAAAGCAGCTTCTGCATAGTTAAGATACATTTCTGCAACACGGAAAATTGGAATATCTACATCTGCATGTTCTCCAGTATCGTTGTTACCATTTTTACCATCAGATTTTTTGTTTGAGAATTTTGTAATAGCATATCCTTGTTTAAACTCAGAAACAGTTTCGATTTCGAAAGTTTGTCCATCAGAATGAAACATTGCACGTTTATCTTTCCATGCAGTTGGATTGCCGGCAGAATTACTTTGAGAAACCGCACTTGAAAATTGGTTTACTAATGCTTTTGTAGTACGAGGACCTCCCCAACCACCATTTACACCGAAATCTGCAGGAGCCATAGTGCCACCAATTTTTGATTTTACAATAAATGTTGCTCCACCATAAGTTGTAGAATAACGACCATCAAAATTGATTGCAAAAATATTTTCGTTTTGCGCTCCATTTGTATCATTATCGGCTAAGAATAATTCGTCGTATGCAGAACCGTTATTGTTTTTGTCAACAGTGTTTAAAACATATCCTGATTCGATTGCTTTTTTAGAATATTCTGCAGCTTCTTTGTATTTGTTTTGATTAACATATACTTCAGAATTTAAATACAAGCGAGATAATAATGCATAAGCTGCAACTTTATCTACTCGTCCATATTCGTTTGTTCTTGCATCTGCTAATTGAGTTTCTAGATCTTTTAATTCAGATTCTACAAAAGTATAAATCTCTTGGCGATTGCTTTGTTTTGGTAATTCTAATGATATTTTTGTAACCAAAGGAACATTTGCATATAAATCCATTAAATTGTAATATGCATAAGCACGAATAAAGCGAGCTTCAGCAACAAATTTTTTCACTTCTGCATCAGTTTCTGCTAATTTTTCTGCTTTTTCAATAAAAGAGTTAGAGAAAGAAACGGTTTGTGCTAAACGAAAGTACATTGCTTCTACGAAAGGATTACTTGCTCCCCAATCCATTGCGTGTAAGTTTGGTAATCCAGCATCTCCCCAACCCACAATTGCTTCGTCAGTTGTTAATTCATTTAAATAAAACATCAAACGTGTATATTGAGAAGTACCTTCGTCAACTCCAACAATATCAGGTTGACCTGCAGGACCTTCTTGTCCTGTAAGAGAAAGAGAAGCGTAAATTTTACCTAACGCAGCTTTTGCTTCTTGAGGATTAGAAAAAACTTGATTTTCTGTTACCATATCAGGATCAATTGGATCTAAATTCAAATCATCATGGCAAGATGTTAAGGTGAATAATGAAAAGATTCCAATTAATGCTATTTTGTTAATATTGAATATGTTTAATTTCATTTTTATACTTTTTTAGAAGTTAACATTTAAACCAAAGACGAATGTTCTTGGTCTTGGATAAAAGTTTCTATCGATTCCGTCAAAAACTTCTGGATCGATTCCGTCATAGTTTGTAAATAAAGCAACATTCTGAACAGCTCCGTAAAGACGAACATCCATTCCTTTTATTGCTTGTTTTAGATTGTAACCTAATGTAATGTTATCAATTCTAAGGAAAGATCCATCTTCGATGTAATGGTCACTTGTTAAGTTTGTTGCAGTAATAGCAGAAAAACCTGTATTGTAATAATCTCTGTGTACATTAGATAAATACCCTTGTCCATTACCAGTTGCTTTAGCTAAATAACCTTTTGCAGATGCCACGTTGTTGTAAACATAGTTTCCGATACTTGCACGAGCTGTTGCAGATAGATCCCAGTTCTTGTATCTAAATCTTGTATTGAAACCCATTGTTACATCAGCAAATGGACTTTTGTGTAAGTAACGATCGTCTTCGTTGATAACACCATCATTATTCAAATCTGCATAAGCACCTTCGATAGGTTTTCCATTTGCATCATAAATTTGTTTGTAAACTAAATATGAAAATGGTGTATGACCTTCTTTGTGAACTTGAATATTGATTCCTGTTCCTCCATCAATTCCTCCAACATAATTGTCATTTTTTAGGTTGACAATTTTATTGTCGTTGTAGGCGATGTTGTAGCCTAATGACCAATCAAAATCTTTTGATTTGATGATATCAGCATTGATGCTAAATTCAACACCTTTATTCTCCATATCTCCAATATTTTGTTTGATTTTATTAGAGAAATTGGTAAACTGATCTACATAAACTTCGGCAATTAAGTCTTTTGTTTTCTTTTGATAAATATCTAAACTACCGTAAATTCTATTTTTGAATAAGGCATAATCAATACCAATATTTAAGGTGTTGGAAATTTCCCACTTCAAGTTTGGATTAACTTTTTCTGGACGATAAACTTGGTAGAATTTATCTCCAAATTGATATTGCGCTGATGACAAACTTTGTGTATATCGTGTTAAGAATAAATAATCTTCTAAACCATTTACGTTACCAACTTGTCCGTAACCAACACGTAATTTTAAATCACTAAGTGTAGAATTTCCTTTCAAGAATTCTTCGTTTGCTACATTCCAAGCAAAAGCTGCAGAAGGGAAATATCCCCAACGATCATTTGGATTTAATTTTGAAGAAGCATCTGCACGTAATGTTGCTGTTAAGATATAGCGATTATCGTAGTTATAATTAATACGTCCGTAGTAAGATAATAATACACTTTCATATTTGTCTACAACTGCTGCAATTTGACCAATTTCAGCTTTCTCTGAATCGAAAGAGAATTTATCAAAACCAAATTTTTGATATCCGTAACCAGCAACAGCATTTAATGTTGATAAACCAAAAGATTTATTATACGTTAAATAAGCATCTAATAATTTGTTCGAGAATTCGTTGCTGAAGTTAGAATAAGAACCATCCCATTTTGTATTTTTACTTGGTAACGCATAATTTGTTACTTTTCTGCCATTCGCGTTTGTGATATCATAACCAACATTTACAGTAGCAGTTAAATCTGGTAAGAAATGTAATTTATAATCCATTTTTGCATTTCCAGCAAAACGTCTTGTTTCTGAAGTATCGCTAACTTCGTTCAACAAAGCGATTGGATTATTTGGAGTTAAATCTCTTAAGAAATATTGTCCGTCAATTAATTGTGTATAAACATTGTATCCTTGCCAAGAATTGATTCCGCTTGAGTAAACAGATTGAGTAGGATCAAACTCTAAAGCTGCTCCAATAGCATCTCTATTTGCAAAAATATTTTCGATATATGAACCACGTGCATTCACTTCAAATTTTAAATGATCATCCAAGAAAGAAGGATTAAGATTAACACTTAAAGTTGTGCGGTTAATATTATCTCCTTTTAAGATACCATCTTGATTTGTATTAGAAATAGAAAAACGAGAAGGCATAAAATCACCTATTTTACCAACTGCACTAAAATTGTGATCGAAACCAACAGCTGTTTTGTAGATTAATTTTTGCCAATCAGTATTTGTATTTCCTAATTTTGCAATATCATCAGCAGTTCCGTGTTGATTTACAAGAGCTCTAAATTCGTCTCCATTCATCAAATCAACCATTTTGATAGGGTCATATACAGAAGTTGTAGAGTTGTAGCTGTATTTGAATTGCTTCCCTTTTCCTTTCTTAGTTGTAATTAAAACAACACCATTCGCAGCACGAGAACCATAAATAGCAGTTGCAGAAGCATCTTTCAAAATAGTCATCGTCTCGATGTCGTTAGGATTTAAGAAATCTAATGGATTACGAGATCCTCCAATTTTTTCATCCGAAATAGGTAAGCCGTCAATAACATATAAAGGCTCTCGGTTTAAGGAAATAGAACTATTTCCTCGAATTAAGATTTTTTGATCATCACCAGGAGCTCCACCGCTAGATGTTACCACAACACCAGCAATTTTACCTGTCATTAATTCTTGCGCAGAAGTGATTGATCCTTTGTTGAAATCTTCTGAATTTAATTGATTTACAGAACCTGTAACATCTTCTTTTTTTGCTGTACCATATCCAATTACAACAACTTCTTTCAAGTTTTCTGTCGTTTTAGACATACGAAGTTGTAATTGCGTTTGTCCCGCAAAAGTTATTTCTTGATCGTCATAACCAAAAAAACTGATAACAATTATATCACCATCGTTCGCTTCTAATGTAAAATTTCCTTTTTCATCAGAAACTGTCGATTCTCCTGTTGTGATGTTCGAAACATCTGCACCAGCTAAAACCGTGTTATTAGCGCTATCTTGTACTGTTCCTTTTATCGCAGTTTGTGCAGATAAAATAGCAGGGCTTGATAAAACTAATGCTAGAAGAGATTGTTTTAAAATCCTCATATATTTTTCGTTTTGTTTCGTTAATTATTAATTTATATTTTTACTTCTCATTACCAAATGTAAGTCGTTTAATTGATTGATTGTGTATGTAATACACCGACTAGTTAAACGAAAACGTTTTCGTGTTAATAAATAATTAAATTAATTGTTAGTGCATGTTAATTTTTAATAAAAAAGGCGGAAATTAGTAGAATAAGATTGATGGTTAAGGTAGAAAGAAGATTATGAAAAAGAATTTGACATTAAAACAGATTGCAAAAGAGTTAGATGTTTCGATATCAACGGTTTCTAAAGCGTTGAAAAATAGCGAAGAGATTAGTGCTGCAACGAAACAAAAGATTCAAGCATTTGCAAAATTATATAACTACAAACCGAATAATATTGCATTAAGTCTAAAGAATCGCAAAACGAAAACCATTGCCGTAATTATTCCCGAAATCGTTCACGATTTTTTCGCAATGGTAATTAGTGGGATCGAAAATTTAGCAAATCAATATGGTTATAATGTATTAATTTGTTTGTCAAACGAGTCGTACGAACGCGAAGTGATTAATATGGAGATGCTTGCGGCGGGTAGTATAGATGGATTTGTAATCTCTCTTTCGAAAGAAACTCAAGCCAAAAAAGATTATCATCATATCAAAGAAATTATCAACCAAGGAATGCCAGTTGTGATGTTCGATCGTGTAACACGCGAGGTTTATACTGATAAAGTGATTATTGATGACGTACTTGCGACACAAGAAGCAATTCAATATTTTATAAGTAAAGGACGCAAGAAAATCGGCTTTATTACGACGCCAGATTATATAAGTGTCGGACGCTTGAGAACCGAAGGGTATAAAAGAACGTTAGAAGCGAATGGAATTGAAGTTGACGAAAACTTGATTTTGCGTGTAGAAGACGAGAGTCAGTTGGACACTATGATTGATGAATTTTTTGAAAAAAATAAATTTGACGCTGTAATGGCAGTAAACGAATTATATGCTGTAAAAGTGTTGAGAGCTGCATTGAAAAAAGGAATCAAAGTGCCAGAAGAGTTACATTTAATTGCTTTTACAGATGGTGTAATTTCCAAGAACTCAATTCCAAGCATTTCAACAGTCAAACAAAATGCATTCAAAATGGGTGAGATTGCAGCGCGTTTATTGATTCAAAAATTAGAGTCAGAAAACGAACATGAACATTACATTACCGAAGTTGTCGGAACTGAATTATTACACCGAGAAACTACAACGATTTAGTAAGTTTTTTTTGGTTAAATAATTGTTACAGTTGCAATAATCCCAAAAAAAAGTTTTAACATTGTAAACAAATCAAAACATATTTTTACTTCTCAAATTACAAAAATATAGTTTTGATAAGCATAAAACGCTTATCGTAAAATACATAAAAAAATTACGATAATGGGAAAGCGTAGATTAGGATTTCTTGAAATCTGGAATTTAAGTTTCGGATATCTAGGAGTTCAAATGGGTTTCGCATTGCAAAACGCAAATGCGAGCCGTATTCTAAGTTCATTTGGTGCCGATGTGCACGAATTGTCTTGGTTTTGGATTGTTGCACCGTTAATGGGATTGATTGTTCAGCCTATTATTGGTCATTATTCAGATAATACTTGGTCTAAGTTTGGACGAAGAAAACCATACTTTTTAGTAGGAGCTTTATTGGCTTCTTTCGGATTAATCTTAATGCCACAAGCAGGTGCATTTACGGCATTGATGCCTGCATTATGGATGGGTGCTGGATTCTTGATGATAATGGATGCTTCATTCAATATTGCCATGGAACCGATGCGTGCATTTGTAGCAGATATGTTGCCTTCGGATCAACGTACATTAGGATATTCAATTCAAACTGTAATTATTGGTTTAGGAGCTGTTGTCGGTTCGTGGTTACCTTATATTTTGAGCAACTGGTTTGGTGTATCAAGTGTTGCCGCGGAAGGAGAAGTTCCGTTTCACTTAATTTTATCTTTCATTATTGGAGCAATTGCAATTATTGTAACCGTTTTAATCACCATTTTTACAACAAAAGAATATTCGCCAGAAGAATTAGATGCTTTCGAAAAAGCAGAAGGTAGAGAACCAATTGTTGAAGAAAAAGCAAGCTTAACACAGATTTTTACTGATTTTGGAAATATGCCAAAAACGATGAAACAATTAGGTTTGGTACAATTCTTTACGTGGTTTGCATTATTCGGTATGTGGGTATTCGCTACGCCAGCTATTGCTCATCATGTTTATGGTTTACCATTGAGTGATACACATTCAGAAACATATCAAAAAGCAGGAGACTGGGTTGGAATTATCTTCGGAGTTTACAACGGTATTTCTGCAATTTTCGCTTTCTTTTTACCTGCAATCGCCTTAAAGTTTGGACGAAAAACTACACACGCTATTTCATTGGTTTGTGGAGGGTTAGGATTAATTTCAATCTATTTTATTCACGATCCAAAATTATTAATCCTTTCCATGATCGGAGTAGGAATCGCTTGGGCAAGTATCTTATCGATGCCTTATGCAATTTTAGCGGGAGCAATTCCAGCGAAAAAAATGGGTGTTTACATGGGAATTTTTAATTTCTTCATTTGTATGCCTCAAATCATTAACGCTCTTTTGGGCGGTCCAATTGTAAAATATTTATATCACGATAATCCAATCTATGCCATTGTTACCAGTGGTGTTGCGCTAATTATTGCAGCACTTTTTGTAACGCGTGTAAAAGATGTGGATGAACCAATCAAAGCATAATCATTTTGAAAACTAAAGCATTTATTTTTGATTTAGATGGTGTCATCGTCGACACTGCAAAGTACCATTATTTAGCATGGAAAAAATTAGCGAATAATCTAAATATCGATTTTACGCACGAACACAACGAATTGTTGAAAGGTGTTTCTCGTGTGAGATCATTAGAAATTATTCTTGGATTGGGAAATGTTGAAGCTTCTGATGAGCAGAAAAACGAATGGTTAGTTCAGAAGAACAAAGAATATTTAGAATACATCGATAAGATGGATGATTCTGAAATTTTACCAGGCGTTATGAAAGTTTTAAACTTTCTAAAAGAAAACAATCAACCAATCATTTTGGGATCGGCTTCTAAAAATGCGCGTCCAATTTTAGAGAAAGTTAATATTCTAAATTATTTCGATGATATCGTGGACGGAAACGATGTTTCTAATGCAAAACCAGATCCAGAAGTTTTTATTGTAGGAGCCAAAAAAGCGAATCAAACGAATGAAAATTCAATTGTATTTGAAGATTCTGTTGCAGGAATTGAAGCAGCAAATGTTGCAGGAATGACAAGCATCGGAATTGGAGAATCTTCGGTTTTGAATGAAGCAAAATACAACTTTAATAATTTTACTGAAATCTCAACAGATTTCTTGGTCGAATTAATCAATCAATAATTATACAAACTACATACAACAAACAAAATGAATCAAGATTATATCATCCCGAATGCGTGGTCAATTATCGAAGAAGGGTTTGAAAAAGATCGTGTAAAATCGTCTGAAAGTTTATTTTCTATCGGAAATGGAGCAATGGGGCAACGTGCTAATTTCGAAGAATTTTATTCGGGCGATACATTTCAAGGAAGCTATATTGCCGGTGTTTATTATCCTGACAAAACAAAAGTGGGATGGTGGAAAAACGGTTATCCAGAGTATTTTGCAAAAGTATTAAATGCGCCAGTTTGGATTGGAATTGACATCGAAATTAACGGTGAAAAATTTGATTTAAACACTTGTAAAGAAGTTAAAAATTTCCGTCGCGAATTGAACATGAAAGAAGGTTTATTGGATCGTTCATTTATGGCAATTTTACCTTCCGGATTAGAAATTGAGGTTTTTGTTCGACGTTTTCTTTCTGCTGATTTAGATGAATTAGGAGCAATTAAATATGATATCAAACCAATCAATGGTGATGCAAAAATTGTCTTCAAACCTTATGTTGATGCAGCTGTAAAAAACGAAGATGCAAACTGGGAAGAGATTTTTTGGGAACCAATTTCTTCTGAAATTAAAGGTGAACAAGGTTTCGTGCAAGCGCGTACGTTCAAAACTCATTTTGAAGTCGTAACATTTATGCAGAATAAAATCTTAATAAATGGAAGTTATCAACAAATCGCGCTAACAAACGCTGTTAAAACTGAAACAAAAGTAGAATTTACATACGAAGTTGAGGTGAAAGCGAATGATACAGCAACAATTGAGAAATTTGGAGGTTATGTAGTTTCGACAAATCATCCTAAAAATGAATTAATTAAGGCTGCCGAAAATGTATTGTCTCAAGCAAATGAACAAGGTTATGAACAATTGTTAATAAACCAAAAAGAAGCTTGGGCGAAGATTTGGGAAATGGCTGATATCACGATAGATGGTGATACGAAAGCGCAACAAGGTATTCGTTTTAACATTTTTCAATTAAATCAAACGTATTCTGGAAAAGATGCACGTTTAAATATCGGTCCAAAAGGCTTTACAGGAGAGAAATACGGAGGTTCTACATATTGGGACACAGAAGCATATTGTTTACCATTTTATATGGTGACAAAAAATCAAGAAGTTGCGCGAAACTTATTAATGTATCGTTTTAATCAATTGGATAAAGCGATTGAAAATGGAGAAAAATTAGGTTTCAACAAAGGTGCAGCTTTGTATCCGATGGTTACGATGAATGGTGAAGAATGTCACAACGAATGGGAAATTACATTCGAGGAAATTCATCGAAATGGAGCGATTGCATTTGCGATTTACAATTATGTTCGTTTTACGGGAGATCAAACCTACATTCCAGAGGCTGGTTTAGAAGTTTTATTAGGAATTGCACGTTTTTGGAAACAACGTGTGAATTGGTCAAACGATAAAAAACAATATGTGATGTTAGGTGTTACGGGACCTAACGAATATGAAAATAACGTTAACAACAATTTCCATTCAAATTATTGTGCACAATGGTGCATGAATTATTTGTTGGAACAAGTTGAAAACGTCAAAACAAATTATCCAGAGGATTTTGCTCGAATTGCTGCAAAGAGAAATATTACTGATGCAGAATTAGCAGAGATGAAAGAGGTTGCGGCGAATATTTATTTTCCTTTCAGCGTAGAATTAGGAATCTATTTACAGCAAGATGGTTTCTTGGATAAGGATTTAACACCTGTTTCTGAATTACCAAAAGAAGAACGTCCAATTAATCAAAAATGGTCGTGGGACAGAATTTTACGCTCGGCTTATATCAAACAAGCAGACGTTTTACAATCGTTCTATTATTTTGAAGATCAATTTTCGAAAGATCAATTAGAAAAACATTTTGATTTTTACGAACCATTAACGGTTCACGAATCATCTTTATCGCCTTGTGTTCACTCTATCCAAGCGGCAACGTTAGGAAGAATGGAACAAGCATATACATTTTATTTGAGAACTTCTCGTTTAGATTTAGACGATTATAACAAAGAAGTTCACGAAGGATTGCACATCACATCTATGGCTGGAACTTGGATGTCGATCGTAGAAGGATTTGGTGGAATGCGTGTCAAAAACGATCAATTGTATTTTGAGCCACGTTTACCACAACAATGGGAAGGATTTTCATTCAAAATAAATTTCCGTCATCAAATCCTAAAAGTTATTGTAAATAAAGGAGAAACAACATTTGAATTAGAAGGAACAGAACCTTTAGAGGTTTATGTTTTCGACCAGAAAGTAGTTGTTCAGCCTTCGATTTAATAAAGGGAATCTAATACCTTGAAGGCTTCGGTTTTCAGGGTATTTTTATTTAGAGTAGTAGATTTTAAGTTCTACGTTCTAAGTTTATTCTGAAAACGTATTTAAAAAAAGTCATCCTGAATTCATTTCAGGATCACATAAAGCAGAGAATGAGAAGCTGAAACAAGTTCAGCTTGACAGAGCATTTCAGGATCGCATGAAGTAGAGAATGAGAAGCTGGAACAAATTCAGCTCGGCAGAGAATTAAAAAGGCTCTTCGATAAACTTAGAATGACAATTTCATTAATGTAGTAAAGTAAATGTCATTCCGACGAATGGAGGAATCTAAAAAAAAACAAAGCACATGAAAAAAATACTATTATTATCATCTTTCCTATCAACATTTGCGTTTGCTCAAATTCAAAAAGTTGAGCCAATGTTTTGGTGGAAAGGAATGAAAAATCCAGAAGTTCAAATTCTGGTTTATGGAAAAGATATTAGTAAATACAATATTGAATTATCGGATAATGTAAAAATTCAAAATTTACAGAAAACTGAAAATCCAAATTATGTTTTTGTAACGATTAATACGAATGAAGTAAACAAATCATCGTTCAAAATTAACATCAAAAACAAAAATAAAATTGTCGATTCGTATACGTACGAGTTAAAAAATCGTCAACCAAATTCTGCAAATCGTTCATCTTTTACGTCAAAAGATATGGTGTATTTGATCATGCCAGATCGTTTCGCAAATGGTGATGAAAGCAATGATTCGAAGAAAGAGTTAACAGATAAAGCGAATCGTTCTATTCCAGATGGTCGTCATGGTGGGGATTTGCGAGGAATTATTAACAATTTAGATTATTTACAAAATCTTGGCGCAACAGCGGTTTGGTTAACACCTGTTAATGAAGATAATGAAAAACAACATTCCTATCACGGTTATGCACAAACTGATTTGTATAAGATTGATGGACGTTACGGAAGCAATGAAGATTATCGCGAATTATCACAAAAATTAAATCAACGAGGAATGATGTTGATTCAAGATTATGTGACAAATCATTGGGGAATTTCGCATTGGATGATTCAGGATTTACCTTCACAAGATTGGATTCACAAATTTCCTGGAGGAAAAGATGGTTTCCGTCGTTCCAATTATCGTACAACAACTCAATTTGATAAAAACGCTGCAGAAGTAGATAAAAAAGAAGCGTTGAATGGTTGGTTTGATTATACAATGCCAGATATGAATCAATCAAATCCGTTGGTGTTAAATTATCTGACACAAAATGCAATTTGGTGGATAGAATATGCAGAATTAGGAGGAATGCGTGTTGATACATATCCGTACAATGACAAAGAAGGAATGGCGAAATGGGTGAAAGCAATTACGACAGAATATCCAAATTTCAATGTTGTTGGAGAAGCTTGGATGCACTCACCTGCGCATATTTCGTATTGGCAAAAAGATTCTAAAATTGCTGAAATAGACAATTATAACTCGTATTTACCTTCGGTAATGGATTTTCCATTGTTTTCAGAATTACCAAAAGCGATCAAGGAGGAAGAATCGTGGGACAAAGGGATGATTAAATTGTACAATTCATTTACCAATGATTTCTTGTATCCAAATGTCAACAATATGTTTGTGTTTATGGAAAATCATGATACAGAGCGTTGGAACGAAATTATGAATGGAGATGTGAATGATTATAAACTTGGTTTGTCATTAATCTCGACTGTCCGTGGAATTCCTCAAGTATATTACGGTTCTGAAATCGGGATGCGAGGAGATAAAAGTAAAGGTGATGCGGCAATTCGACAAGATTTTCCTGGTGGTTGGAAATCAGATAAACAATCGGCTTTTACAAATGAAGGAAGAACTACGGAGCAAAAAACGTTTCACGATTTTACAGCAAAACTTTTCAATTGGCGAAAAAATAAAGAAGTTATTCATTCAGGGAAAACAAAACATTACATGCCACAGAGTAATGTTTATGTGTATTTCAGATACAATGAAAACGAATCTGTAATGGTTATTTTGAATGCAAATCCAGAAAAACAAACGTTCAAATTAGATCGTTTTGCAGAATCATTAAACGGATTTACTTCTGGAAAAGATATTATTTCGGACAAAGTTTTACCAATCCATACAAATGGAGAAATCACAATAGATGGTAAATCTTCGATGATCATTGAACTTAAAAAGTAGTAAGTTTCACGTCACTTCGAGTAAATTTTCGAAATGTAATGGAGAAAATTTGTATCGAGAAGTAAGATGTGAATATTCGTCTAATTTCTCGATATAATTCTTATCAGAATCACTCGAAATGACGAATGAAACAGTCATCCTGAATTTATTTCAGGATCACATAAAGTAGAGGATGAGAAGCTGAAACAAGTTCAGCTTGACAAGTAATTTATAGCTTTTAAGCATTAGGCGTAAAGCATATAACAGACAATAAAACAAAAACAAGAAATATGAAAAACTTTAAGTTTATACTGGGGTTAGGAATCGCGATGATGAATATGGTTTATGGACAAGAGTTGAAATCTCCAAACGGAAATTTTGTGATGGATTTTTCTTTGTCTAAAGATGGAAAACCTACTTATCAGTTAAAGTACAAAGGTAAAGATGTTGTAAAACCAAGTCATTTAGGTTTTGAGTTTAAAACAAAACACAAAGAAATGGATTTTGCAGTGCAAGATCGAGTAGAAGATGAACGCGCAAAAGACATCGCTAACTTTTTATCAGGTTTCAAAATTATTGATACTAAAACATCAACTTTTGATGAAACTTGGAAACCAGTTTGGGGAGAAGTAGACAAAATCAGAAATAATTTCAACGAATTAGCGGTGACGGTTTCTCAACCAAATACAGATAGACAAATGATTATTCGTTTTCGTTTGTTTAATGAAGGTTTAGGTTTCCGTTACGAGTTTCCAGAACAAAAGAATTTGAAATATTTTGTCATCAAAGAAGAGCATTCGCAATTCGCAATGGCGGGAGATCATACAGCTTTTTGGATTCCTGGTGATTACGATACGCAAGAATACGATTACACAGAATCTAAATTATCGGAAATTAGAGGATTATTTGATAAAGCTTATATTGGAAATGCATCTCAACAAGCTTTTTCAAAAACAGGTGTACAAACAGCTTTGATGATGAAAGCAACAAATGGACTTTACATCAATTTACACGAAGCAGCGTTGATTAATTATCCTGCAATGAGTTTAAATTTAGATGATAAAACATTAACGTTTGAATCTTGGTTGACTCCTGATGCTTTGGGTGATAAAGGTTATTTACAGGCACCTTTCAATACGCCTTGGCGTACAATTATTGCGAGTGATGATGCACGAGAAGTTGCTTTCAAAGGTCCGCAATTGGTTTATAATTTAAATGAACCTTCAAAAATTAAAGATACTTCTTGGATCAAACCTGTAAAATACGTTGGTGTTTGGTGGGAAATGATTACAGGAAAAAGTTCTTGGGCATATACAGATGATTTTCCAACAGTACAATTAGGTGTAACCGATTATAAAAATGCGAAACCAAACGGAAAACATGGAGCAAATAATGAACATGTAAAAGAGTACATTGATTTTGCTGCAGAAAACGGATTTGATGCTGTTTTAGTTGAAGGTTGGAACGAAGGTTGGGAAGATTGGTTCGGTAATCACAAAGATTATGTGTTCGATTTTGTAACGCCTTATCCAGATTTTGATGTAAAAATGTTAAACGCTTACGCAAAATCAAAAGGTGTAAAAATTATGATGCACCACGAAACTTCGGGTTCTATTCGTAATTATGAAAGACATTTGGATAAAGCCTATAAATTCATGAATGATAACGGTTATACATCTGTAAAAAGTGGATATGTAGGTGATATCGTTCCTCGTGGAGATTATCATTACAGCCAAAATACGATTAATCATTATCAATATGCAATCGAAAAAGCGGCAGAATATAAAATTATGGTTAATGCACACGAAGCAGTTCGTCCTACAGGAGTTGCGCGTACATGGCCAAATTTAATCGGAAACGAATCTGCGCGTGGAACAGAATACCAAGCTTTTGGAGGTTCTAAACCAAATCACGTAACGATTTTACCTTTCACGCGTCTTTTAGGTGGACCAATGGATTACACGCCTGGTATTTTCGAAATGGATGTGAAAAAATTAAACCCAAACAATCATTCTCACGTTAATTCTACGATTGCAAATCAGTTGGCTTTATATGTGACAATGTATTCACCTTTGCAAATGGCTGCTGATATTATCGAGCATTACAAACAATTTTCTGATGCATTTCAATTCATCAAAGATGTACCTGTAGATTGGCAAGATTCTAACTATTTAGAAGCTGAACCAGGAAGATATTTAACCATTGTACGTAAGGACAAAAACTCGAACAATTGGTTTGTTGGAAATGTAAATGGAGAAACGCCTCGTTCAACGAAAATAAAATTAGATTTCTTAGATAAAGGGAAAAAATACGAAGCGAAAATCTATGCTGATGCAAAAGATGCGCATTACAAAACAAATCCACAAGCCTATAAAATCGAAACAAAAAAGGTTGATTCAAAATCTGTGTTAGATTTAACATCTCAAGCTGGAGGAGGTTTTGCAATCAGTATCAAAGAAATCAAGTAAGTTCTATTTATACGTTTTAAGTTTATTCTGAAAACGTATTTAAAAATGGCATTAAATCTATGACGTAAATAAAATTTAATAAGTGAAGAGGAAAAATGATTTAATGAGCGATAGCGAATTTTTAAATCATTCTCGAAACGGCTTAAATTTTTAGTTAAATAGATTTACCGCCTTGACTTTTTTGATTCGTTTTTGTGTCAAGACAAAAATGAATATGATTGTAGAAAGTCATCCTGAATTCATTTCATGATGACATAAAGTAGAATGAAAAGCTGAAATTAATTCAGTTTCTTATTAAATCATAAAAACATAATTATGAAAAAAATACTTTTCACGTTAGGAATAGCTTCATTGTTTTTAAGTTCTTGTTCAAAAACAACAATACAAGCTACGCAGGCAAATCATTCAGAAAAACAACCATTTGTTTGGAATGGTGCAAATATTTATTTTTTGTTGACCGATCGTTTCGAGAATGGAGATAAAAAGAATGATGTCAACTATGGAAGAACTGCTGAAACGTCTAAATTAAGAGGTTTTGAAGGAGGAGATTTTCGTGGAGTAATCAATAAAATAGAAGATAATTATTTTTCAGATTTAGGAGTTAATGCGATTTGGATGACACCAATTGTAGAGCAAATTCACGGTTTTGTAGATGAAGGACAAGGAAAAACATATGGATTTCATGGTTATTGGACAAAAGATTGGACGTCGATTGATAAAAACTGGGGAACTGAAAAAGAGTTGCAAGAATTGGTTGATAAAGCGCATGCGAAAGGTATTCGTATTATGTTGGATGCGGTGATTAATCACACAGGTCCAGTCACAAATTCGGACGGTGTTTTTCCAGCTGATTGGGTTCGTGTTTCTCCACAATGTACCTATGAGTCTTACAAAACGACGATAGAATGTACGTTGGTGAAAAATCTTCCAGACGTTTTAACGGAATCAGAAAATGATGTGATGTTGCCTCCGCAATTGTTAGCAAAATGGTCGCAAGAAGGTCGTTTGGACAAAGAAGTTGCTGAATTGAATGCTTTTTTCGCGAAATATAATCTTCCAAAAGCACCGAAATATTACATTATGAAATGGCTTTCAGACTATATTCGTAAGTATGGAATTGATGGTTATCGTGTCGATACGGTGAAACATACGGAAGAAAATGTTTGGAAGAAATTCGAGGAAATTTGTCAAGATGCGTTTGCTGAATATAAAGCGAATAATCCTACAAAAGTATTGGATCAAAACAAGTTTTTCTTGTTAGGAGAAGTTTATGGATATTCAATTAATGATGGTCAACAATATAATTTTCCTGATAAAACAGTTAATTATTTCGAGAATGGATTTGATGCATTAATCAATTTCGATTTGCGTTCAACTCAAAAAGAATCCAATCAAACGGTTTTTGATCGATACAATGATATTCTTCAAAACAAGATGAAAGGAAAGTCTGTGATGAGCTACATTACATCGCACGATGATGGTTCGCCTTTTGATAAAGATCGTCAAAATCCTTGGAACGCAGGAACTCGATTGTTGTTGGCGCCAGGAATTTCGCAAATTTATTATGGAGACGAAACGGCTCGTCCGTTAGAGGTTGAAGGTGTTGATGGAGATGCAAATCTTCGTTCGAATATGAATTGGGAAGATATTAAACCAAATTCAGAAACGGAATTATTATTGAATCATTACCAAAAATTAGGACAATTTAGACGAAATCATCCAGCGGTTGGAGCAGGAAATCAAACAGATTTGCAAAATTCTCCGTATATTTTTACAAGAAAATATAAGACAGACGAAGTGGTGATTGGTTTGGAAATGCCAATTGGTGAAAACACAATTAATGTAAGTTCTGTTTGGAAAGATGGTACCAAAGTTCGCGATGCTTATTCAGGTTTTTCTGGAAAAGTTGTGAACGGAAATTTAGAATTGAATACGACTTCCAATATTGTATTATTGGAAAAAGTGAATTAGTTTTTTGAGAAGTAATAGAAGAAAAATGATAAAAAAAATAGTTGGTTTAACCTTGATGACAACTTTGTTTTTAACAAGTTGTGAAAGCAAAAAGGAAACAAAGTCAGAAGACGTTAAAACTGAAAGGAAAGAACAAAGTATTTTGCCTTTTACGGCTGATATGGCAGAAACTTCTGTGATTTATGAAGTGAATGTTCGTCAGTTTTCACCAGAAGGAACTTTTGCGGCGGTAACAAAAGAGATTTCTAATATCAAGAAATTAGGTGTTAAAATCCTTTGGATTATGCCTATTTATCCAATTGGAGAAGAAAATCGAAAAGAAGGTTTAGGTTCGTATTATTCGATCAAAGATTATAGAGGAATCAATCCAGAATTTGGAAATGCCGAAGATTTCAAGAAATTAGTTGATGAAGCGCACAAAAACGGAATATATGTGATTTTGGATTGGGTTGCGAATCACACGGCTTGGGATCATCCTTGGGTAAAACAACATCCCGATTGGTACGAACAAGATAAGAACGGGAAAATGCATTCTCCTTACGATTGGTCGGATGTTGTGGCGCTAAATTTCGATAACAAAGAAATGCGCAAACAGATGATTGCCGATATGAAATATTGGTTAGATGATTTCAAAATTGATGGTTTCCGTTGTGATATGGCGCACGAAGTTCCGACAGATTTTTGGAATGAAGCAAAACCACAATTGGCAAATGGTCGTGAAATTTTTATGTTAGGTGAAACAGAGAAGCCTGATTTGTTAGCAAATAATGCATTCGATGCCGCTTATGGTTGGGAAATTCATCATATCATGAATGATATTGCAAAAGGTAAGAAAAACGTTTCTGCGATTGATGCGTACATGGATTCGATTCCGAAAAAATGGCAAGCCGATGATTATAAATTATTGTTCACATCAAATCATGACGAAAATTCTTGGGCTGGAACTGAATATGAAAGAATGGGTGATGCGGTGGAAACATTTGCTGCATTAACATATACTTTACCAGGAATTCCGTTGATTTATAATGGACAAGAAGAAGATTTTAATCGTCGTTTAAAATTCTTTGTTAAAGATTCTATTGATCGTAATCCAACTTCAAAAATGCGTGGCGTTTACGAAAAGTTAGGAGAACTTAAAATCACAAATGAAGCGTTTAATGGAGCGAAAAAAGCAGCTTCTTACGAACGTTTGAAAACATCTGATGATAAATCTATCTTAGCGTTCAAGCGTCAAAAAAATACGACAGAAGCTTATTTTATTGCGAATTTTACGAAAACAAATAAAGAAATTACAGTTCCAATCAATGGGGTGTACAAAAACTTTATGAACAACGAAGATGTCACATTTGATGCAACAACAAAACTGAAATTAAAACCTTGGGAGTACCTGATTTTAGTTCAGAAGAAAAAATAAATTCTTAAAAGCTGGTTAAATTTTTAACCAGTTTTTTTTATGGTATAATGCTTGTTGATAAACGTTTAAAATCCAAATCATGAGAAAAATAATTTTATCAACAACCGCCATTTTAAGTTTAGTTTTATCTTCGTGCGAATCGAAGAAAACAGAAAACACAGAAGTAGAAACAAGTAAAACAGAAGTTGCAGAGCAGCCAATTGTTTCGGAAAACGATATTGCAAATAAGCCTGAATCATCTACATCAGCTAATTCTTATATGGTTTTGCAAGATAATGGTCAACAAAAAACGGTAAATATTGACCCGAATGAAACCGTTATTTCAGCAAATAATTTGCCTGTTAATGCACAAAATTTTGTTTCAAAAAACTTTGGTAATATGGAGTTCGTGAATGCGATAAAAGAAGTTGAACGCAATATCACAACATATAATATTCAATTGAAAGACGGAACAAAAATAGAATTTACAGATAATGGAGATTGGAAGGAGGTGAAAAATGGTCTAGGAAAAGCGATTCCGATTAAATTTTTTCCAGATAATATTCAAAAATATCTTCAAACTAAATATCCTAAAATTGATGCGAAATCAATTGAAATGGATACAAAAGATAAAGAAATAAAAGTAGAATTGTTACAAAATAATGTCGATTTAAAATTTGATCTGAATGGTAATTTTATCAAAATTGATTAATCACATAAATCAAAAACCTTATCAATAGATGAGGTTTTTTTTAATTTCTTATTTTTAAAATTTTACAATAACCTTCACATCAACTTTTCGCAATTTTCAATATATTTATAGTAGAAAAAATCAACCAAAATGGATAAAAAATATTTGAGATCGCTAATTTTTAGACATCTCGATGGTTTGGTAACGGCTCCTGTATTGAGCGCTTTGGCTAAAAAAGGAGCTTTGCATTACATTGTCGAGCACAAAACTATACAGTTAGAAGAATTGACAAAAGAATTTCAGGCAAACGAAGGTTATCTAAATGTTGCTTTGCGTGTATTGGCTTCGCAGAATATGTTAGAATATTCGGTGGACAATGCGAAAGATAATGTCGAAATTCAAACCAATAAATATTCGGATCGCGCATTTACTAATATTGATATTTACCATGATTTAGCTGTTTTTTTGGCAGAAAATGAGGTAATCAATCAACATGATTTTTCGGATGAGTTTTGTAAAAAATGGATCAAATTATTTGATAAATATAAAACTTATTTGATGACTGCTGATGACGAAGAGTTTCTTGAAAAACCTTTGCATTATCAAATTACCAAACATATCGAAGGCGTTTTAGTTGGACCAATTATTGTGCGAATGGGAATGAGCGGTTTGTTTCATAAATACTTTATGGAAGCCTCTTTCAATCCAGATGAATTTCACAAAAATCCACAAACTTTCGAAAAAATATTGGAAAGATTAACCGAATTAGGTTGGTTTACTAAACACGAAAAAAACTATAAATTCACTGAAATAGGATTGTTTTTTGCGCGTCGTGCAACATCGTATGGTGTTACAGTTTCTTATTTACCAATGTTTGCAAAGTTGAATGATTTACTTTTCGGTTCGCCAACAAAATTGCGTGAAATTACCGATGGTGAAGATGAGCAACATGTGAATCGCGAAATGAATGTTTGGGGTAGTGGAGGAGCGCATTCCACTTATTTCAAAGTGATTGATGAGTTTATTGTAGATATTTTTAATCGTCCGATAGAAGAGCAACCGAAAGGGATTTTGGATATGGGATGTGGAAATGGAGCGCTTTTGCAACATTTGTATGATGTCATAGAACGTCAAACCTTACGCGGAAAACATCTAGACGAATATCCGATTTTCTTGGTTGGTGCAGATTATAATCAAGCAGCATTGAAAGTGACGCGTGCCAATTTAATTAAAAATGATATTTGGGCAAAAGTGATTTGGGGCGATATTGGCGATCCAGATCGTTTGGCAACGGATTTGAAAAATGATTATTCAATAGAGTTGAGTGATTTATTAAATATCCGAACATTTTTAGATCATAATCGAATTTGGGAAGATGTAAAAGATGTCAAAACAAATCGAATTAGTGCTTCTACAGGAGCTTTTGCGTTTAGAGGAAAACGATTATCAAACAATGATGTGGAACAAAACTTATTGAATCATCTTAAAAAATGGGCGCCTTATTTAGATAAATTTGGATTGTTGTTGATCGAATTACATACGATTTCTCCAGATTTAACGGCGAAGAATTTAGGAAATACGCCTGCAACAGCGTATGATGCGACGCATGGATTCTCGGATCAATATATTGTGGAAGTAGATGTTTTTCATCGTATTTGTCAAGAAACTGGTTTGGTTCCAGATAAAACATTATTCAAAAAATATCCAAACAACGAATTGGCAACTGTTAGTATTAATCTTTTGAAACGATAATATTTAAAAAATATATTAAATCAAAAAAAAGCTCAGCAATTGCTGAGCTTTCTTGGTTAGTCTTGTATCAATAATTAGTTTAGGGTTATTTTTGCTTGACTAATCTTAAATCCATTTTCGTAAACATTGAACGTGTAAACTCCTTTTTGGAATTCCTCGTTTTCCCAATCAAACGTAATATTTTTTGTTTGTCCGTTTGTGTAATTAAAGTTGATTGCATCAGAGAAATTAACTGTATCTCCAGATCTCAATTCAATTTGTCCACCTTGTGCATTTCCATATCTTCCTAAAGTTCCATCAGGATTATAGATAGCAACATATAATTTTTTCTCTCCAGATTCCGTTCTCGAATTACGATCTACATCAAAAGAAACACGAATTTTATCAATACGTTTTGCACGTGTTTTTTCAACTTCTTTTCCGCTATTTCTTACACGAATTCCTTTGATTTGTTGATTAGAAACAGATAAAGTTGAACTTAATTCATTAATCTTTCCTTTCGAAATTGCATTGTCTTTTTGACGAACACTTTTTTCTGTTTCGTAGTTATATGTTAACTCTTTATTGTTTTCTCTTAAATTGTTGTTGTCTGTTGTTAAAGCAGAATTTTTATTATTTAATTCGTCAACACTACGTACAAGAATTGCATTTTCTTTTTGTAAACGCGCAACTTCAGATTTGTAATTTTTTACACTTCCTTCTAAATCGTTGATCATTTTACGCGCACGATTCATTTCTTCTGCAGTAGGGTTGTCTTTATCTAGAATTTCTTGAATATCTTGATTCTTTAACTGAATCATATTTTCTTTATCGCCCAATAAATTGTTACGATCTTCGATACGAGCTTTATATTGTGTATAGTCGTTTAAAATCGAATCATATTGTTTACGAATTTGATCTTTTTGACCCGTTTCGTTTTTAAGGATTTGAGAATTTAAAGATTCATTTTTTTCAAGATTCCCGATTTGGTTTGCTTGATAAATATTATATCCTACACTTCCTGCTAATAAGATTCCGACTAATGCCAAAGGAACTACTAAACCGTTTTTTCCTTTGTTTGTTGGTTGATTGTTTTCTTCTAATCCTTGCATATGAATTATTATTTAAGGTTAATTGTTTTTTTATTGTTTCTAGTGTTAAGAAATTATGATGCCAAAAACTTAGGATGATGTTAAAATGAGGGTTTTTTAACAAAATTTTTCACATTTTAGACCGAAAATGAATAATCATGCAGAATTTTATTCTAAATAAATCATAAAAAAAGCTCCAGAATAATCTGAAGCTTTCTTTCTATTTTGATGAATTGTATTTATTTTTTATCAAAAGTTCCTGTGTAAACAGAAGTCAATTTGTCCAAAGAAATGTATTTTTTGAAAACCTCGTTTACTTGGTTTACATTTAATGCATCTACTTTTTTCTCTAAATTATCAAATTCATCAAATGTAATTCCGTTTAATAAATAACCATTCGATAAGCCTAACAAAGTTCCGTCAGTTCCCAAGGAAGTCGTACGTCCGTTTTTCCAACTTACAATATTTGTTTTCAATTCGTCCGCTGTGAAACCATCTTTTAATGCTTTTGAAACTTCTTCTTTCAATGCTTTTTCAACCGCTTCACGTTTTGTTGGATTCAAGAATGCATAATATCCCCAAGAAGAAACGTCGTTTTTAGGATCGCTTGGAATCGAAACATAAGAACCTGCGCCGTAGCTGATTCCTTCTTTTTCTCTTAATCGCATTGGAATACGAGCAGATAAAAATCCTCCACTTCCAATCATTTCATTTGCCATAACCATTGCGGCGTAATCAGCACTTTCACGATTCATTTTGAAGTTAATTGACCCAACTGCTGCTGCATTTTCTTTGTCTGGAATGTTATAAAGTTTATCCTCTTTTTTCGTTGCTGTAAAAGTTGGATATGCTTTTTCGTACTTCGATTTACTGTTCCATTTACCAAAAGTATCGTTCAATAACTTTTCAACTTTCGCTTTGTCATTTGTTCCAACAATAGAAACAACGCCATTTTGCGCACCTAAAATATTTTTATAAAAATCAACTAAATCAGTTTGTTTAATTTTCTTCAAATCATCTTTCGTTTCAGCAAAAGAAGCCGTGTAGAAAATAGAAGATTTAGGGTAATTAGATGTTAAACGACTAATTTCGTTGAAGGCTAATGCTTGCGGATCGTTTGTATTTGCATCTAAATATGTTACATATTCGTTCACAGATTTTACTAATTCAGCTTCTGGGAAAGTTGGTTCTGTAATGATTTGACGCACAATATCCATAGTTTTGTCTAATGAATTTTTGTATGTGTTGATTGTTACAGATAAATTTTGTCCTCCAAATCTAAATCCAATCGAAGATTTTAAAGCATCTAATTGATCTTTGATTTGTTCTTTTGTTAGATTCTTCGTTCCAGACATTAACAATTCAGCTGTTAATTGACCGATCATTCCTTTATTTGCCAAATCTTTTTCATTCGAAACAGGTAAATTAAACGAAAGAATTACTTTTTCACCTTTAATTTCTTTGTCGATGATTCCATATTTTAGACCATTGTTCAATTTTCCTTCTGCATAATGAGCTTTCAAATTTTTGATCGAAGCTTCAAATGGTTTTGCTTCTTTCTCAACTGCACGACCTTTGTAGTTCGAAACTAATTCTGTGATTTGTTTATTCGTTAATTCAGTCGGTTTTACACGAATTTCATCTTTCGTCGGAATAAAAGTTCCTACTGTTCTATTATTCGCTCTAAAATATTTTTCAGCAACACGTTTTACATCTTCTTTGGTTACTTTCTCGATATTATCGCGGTACAAGAAACCTAAACGATAATCACCAGCACCAACAATTTCTGTTAAACCAATGGCGTAATTAATCGTATTATTTTTTTGGTTTTCGATGTTTTTCACAATACTTGCTTTCGCACGTTGCACATCTTGATCAGTATAATTAATTGTAGCAACTTTGTCTAATTCTGCACGAATATCATTTTTCGTTTGCTCGATATTTTTCTCTTTTGGAATTTCAGTTCCGATATAGAAGAAACTCGCATCGCGAACCTCTGGACTATACGCCCAAATAGAAGCAATTTTGTGCGTATCAACCAAAGATTTGTACAAATATCCCGAAGGATCTGAAGTCAAAATATTATTTAAAACATCAATCGCTGCATAATCTTTATCGCTATATGCTGCAACGTGATACATTACACCAACAGATTGTGAATCTCCTGCACGTTTTACTTCAACAAATTTTTCACCATCTTGCGCTGGTTCAACTGTTAAAATTTCATCTAAAACACGCGTTGGTTTTGGAATCGAAGCAAAATACTGATTCACATATTCCATTGTTTTTTTCTCGTCAAATTTTCCAGCAATAATTAAAGTTGCATTATCTGGTTGATAATATTTTTCGTAGAATTTGCGCAATTGTGGTGTTTTTACACGCTCAATATCTTCTTTAGATCCAATGGTAGATTTTCCGTAATTGTGCCATAAATAGCCAGCAGAAATAACACGTTCCATTAAAACACTTGACGGGTCATTTTCACCAATTTCAAATTCATTACGCACAACCGAAAATTCTTTGTCCAAATCTTCTTGTTTAATGGTTGCATTAATCATTCGATCAGCTTCCATTTCCAAACTCCAACGTAAATTTTCATCGCTTGATGGGAAAACTTCGTAATAATTTGTACGATCATAATATGTCGTTCCATTTGCGCGTCCACCTTTGTCAGATAACATTTTCTTGATATCGCCTAAATTTTTTGTTGATTTAAACAACATATGTTCTAATAAATGCGCCATTCCTTTTTCGCCGTAACCTTCGTGTTTAGAACCAACATTGTAAACAATATTTACGACAACATTACTTTGCGATTGATCAGGGACTAATAAAACTTGTAATCCATTTGGTAGTTTGTATTCCTTGATTCCTTCTACTTGCGTCACAAAAGTTGCGCTTCCAGATTTCGTTTGAGCCATTAAGTATGGTGAATTTGCAAAGGCAAAAACCAGACATATACTCAGTAAAGTTTTTTTCATGTATTTATTTTTATAGTTATTAATTGGATGATACAATTCTATAATCTATTCGTTAGACGCAAATTGTATGGTGTAAGTTACAAATCTTTTGTTAAATTTGTGATGCAACAAACAAAAGAAATGGAAACAAAAGAGGTAAATAAAATTACTTTCGAAGAGTTTAAAAGTCAAATCATTAATGATTACAAGACGGCTTTTATGTCTCGCGAAGTAAGTCTTTTAGGGAGAAGAGAAGTACTTACTGGGAAAGCAAAATTTGGAATTTTTGGTGATGGAAAAGAATTACCACAAATTGCAATGGCAAAAGTATTCAAAAATGGAGATTTCCGTTCTGGATACTACCGCGATCAAACATTTATGTTCGCAATTGGTCAATTAACTGTTGAACAATTTTTTGCACAATTATATGCTTTAACAGATTTAGAGAAAGAACCTTCATCTGGAGGTCGTCAAATGACATCTCACTTCGGAACACGTTCTTTAAATGAAGACGGTTCTTGGAAAAAATTAACAGAACAAAAAAATTCGAGTGCTGATATTTCGCCAACAGCTGGTCAAATGCCACGTTTGTTAGGTTTAGCACAAGCTTCAAAATATTTTAGAAATGTTCCTCAATCAGACGAAGATCAACAATTTTCTGTAAACGGAAATGAAATTGCTTTCGGAACAATTGGAGATGCAAGTACTTCTGAAGGTCATTTTTGGGAAACTATAAATGCAGGTGGAGTTTTGCAAGTGCCAATGGTTGTTTCTATTTGGGACGATGGTTACGGAATTTCTGTACCAGCTAAATTTCAACGTACAAAATCGAATCTTTCTGAATTATTATCAGGTTTCGGAAGAACGGAAGAGGAAAGAGGTTACGAAATTATTACTGTTAAAGCGTGGGATTATCCTGCTTTGATTGAAGCTTATACACGCGCAGAAAGATTTGCGCGTGAGCATCACATTCCGTGTATTGTACACGTGCAAGAATGTACGCAGCCGCAAGGTCACTCAACTTCTGGTTCGCACGAGCGTTACAAATCAGAGGAGCGTTTGACTTGGGAAAAAGAATTTGATGGAATCACAAAATTCCGTGAATATATTTTAGCATTTGCAGATCATTCGGAAGCAATTATTTCTGCGGAAGAGTTGGATCAATTAGAAGCTGATGTTAAAGCTGAAGTTAAAGCTTCTCAAAAACAATGTTGGGACGATTATTTGAATCCAATTTTGGATTTGAAAAATGAAACGTTAGAATTATTGACTAAAGTTGCTTCAGAAAGTGCAAACGGAGCTTTTATCAATATTGAAATTAGTAATCTAAAATCAAAGAAAAGCCCTTTTAAACGTGATGTTTATGGAGCTGTTCGTAAAGTTATTCGTTTAACTCGTTCAGAAAATTTAACTTCTAAAACTGAATTAATTTCTTGGTTAGATGTTAAAATGAAACGCGAAGAAGAAATTTATTCGACTAAATTAGTTTCTGGTACTGCAACTCAAGTTCCACAAGTAAAACCTGAGTTTGGAGAAAATCCAGCGTTAGAAGATGGTCGTGTAATTGTTCGTGATAACTTTGATAAAATTTTCGAAAAATATCCAAAGGCATTAGTTTTTGGTGAAGATGCGGGAAACATTGGTGATGTAAATCAAGGTTTAGAAGGTCTTCAAGCAAAATATGGAATCGATCGTATTTCGGATACAGGAATTCGAGAAGCAACAATTCTTGGTCAAGGGATTGGTTTGGCGATGCGTGGTTTACGTCCAATTGCAGAGATTCAATATTTAGATTATATCCTTTATTGTTTACAAGGAATTTCTGATGATTTGGCAACTGTGCTTTATCGTTCGAATGGAGGTCAAAAAGCGCCTGTTATTATCAGAACGCGTGGTCACCGTTTAGAAGGTGTTTGGCATTCAGGTTCGCCAATGGGAGGAATCTTGAATTTGGTTCGTGGCGTGAATGTTTTAGTTCCGCGTGATTTAACAAAAGCTGCAGGTTTTTACAATACATTGATGCAAGCAGATGAGCCTGCGATTGTTGTAGAAAGTTTGAATGGTTATCGTCTAAAAGAGCCTGCACCAACTAATATAGGTGAATTTACAACGCCAATTGGTGAAGTAGAAATTACAAAAGAAGGAAAAGATGTAACGTTGTTAACATACGGTTCTACTTGGAGAATTGTGATGGATGCAGCGAAAGAATTGGAGCAATTAGGTATTTCTGTTGAAGTAATTGATGCACAATCTTTATTGCCTTTCGATATTAATGCTGATGTAGCGAAAAGTTTGAACAAAACGAATCGTTTAGTTATTGTAGACGAAGATGTTCCAGGAGGAGCAAGTGCTTTCTTACTACAAGAAATTATCGAGAAACAAGGTGGATATTTCACATTAGATAGCGCACCATTGACGATTACAGCGAAAGCTCACCGTCCTGCGTATGCGACTGATGGAGATTATTTCTCAAAACCTTCTGTTGATGATATTACAGAACAAGTTTATGAATTGATGCGCGAAGCGAAACCAAATGAGTTTCCTGCTTTGTACTAAAAAAAAATTTTAGAGTTATATAAGCGTATGTCTTTTTCAAAAAAGGCATGCGCTTTTTTTGTATTTTTAACCATCAAAATTATAATGAAAATGAAATTTTATTCGATCATATTTTGTCTATTGACTTCTGTTCTTTTTGGACAATTTCAGGATATAATTCCTCCGAAAAATATCAAGACGGTTCAAGTTTTTAACCCGCAAACAAACGATAATACACCCATTATCAAGTTAGGTTCTAGCGAAAGATTAATTTTTCTTTTTGATGATATCAGTGCAGGTTATAAGCGTTATCAATATTCTATTGAACATAGAAATGCAGATTGGTCTGAATCGAATATTTTTCAAACCGAATTTCTAAATGGTGTTAATGCTGATTATGCGCGAACATATAAAAATTCATTCAATACGTATCAAAAATATACCAATTATCAAATTCAATTTCCGAATGAGCAAATGAATGTAAAATTGCCTGGAAATTATGTGTTGAAAGTGTATTTAGAAAATGATTCGAATCCAATTTTCACGAAACGTTTTGCGGTTTATCAACCAATTGCAGATGTTGGCGTGATGGTTTCTCGTTACAATAATCCAACGATAAAAGAATTGAATCAGCGTTTACAAGTTCAAGTTTCGAGTGGAACACAAAACTTGACTGAAGTTCCAGATGGAGCAAAATTATTTTTGATGAAAAATAACAATTGGAATGAAGGTTATTTTGTCAATCAACCATCTTTTTCTCGACCAAATCAGTTAACATATAATGATACCAATATTTTGTTTGACGGTGGTGCCGAATATAATTGGTTTGATAACAAAAATTTAGAAGTTCCGAGTTTAACAACAGAAAAAACATTCAGAAAAGATAGTGTTTACCATACTGTTTTGCGTGCAGATATTCCGAAGTATAATTTACCATACGATGATTATCCAGACATTAATGGAAATTTTTATATCCGAAATAACCGTTATGGAAACGAATATGCAGCAAATTCTGAAGCAGATTATTCGTGGGTTTATTTTGCCTTAGACGCTTTCGAAGATCAAAATGGATTATACGTTCCGTATGTTGTGGGAGCTTTTAATAATTGGGAAATTGACGATAACTCGAAATTAGAAAAAGACGATGCAGGATTTTGGGTAACCGAATTATTTTTGAAACAAGGTTATTACAATTATCAATATGTCGTAAAAAATACCAAAACAGGTAAAATCGATCCAAGTTATGTGAGCGGAAGTTTTTGGCAAACTGAAAATCAATATCAAGCGTTGTTTTACTATCGCCCTTGGGGACAACGATACGATGTGTTGATGGGATATGGAACTGGAAATTCGAGGAGATAAATAATTCAGTTTTTTATCAATCATGACTTTCAACACTCAACCTATAAAATTTAAGTATTCTTGGCGCGATTATCAACAGCGAGTTTTAGATGAATTAGAATTTCATTTAGAAGATGCGCATCTTAATGTTGTAGCACCGCCTGGTTCTGGAAAAACGGTTTTGGGATTGGAAGTGATGCTTCGGATTAATGAGCCTACGCTTATTTTAGCACCAACTTTAGCGATTCGTAATCAATGGAAAGATCGATTTATTGAGCTTTTTCTTGATAATAAGGAAGTCGATTGGATTTCGATGGATATTCATCAACCAAAATTTCTTACCATTTCTACTTATCAGGGATTGCATGCTTCGATGATGAAAGACGAACAATCTTTGATTCAATTATTAAAAGAAAATAACGTCAAAACTTTGATTGTAGACGAAGCGCATCATCTAAAAAATGAATGGTGGAAAAGTCTCAATAAAATCAAAAGTGAATTATCACCAAAGATTGTTGCGTTAACTGCTACGCCGCCTTTTGATGTTGCGAAAGAAGAATGGAATCGTTATCTCACTTTTTGTGGTCCGATTGATTGCGAAATTTCTGTTCCAGAATTGGTCAAACAAAAAGATTTGTGTCCACATCAAGATTTGTTGTTGTGCTCATTTCCTACAAATTTCGAGAGTGAAATTATTTCCAAAAATATTGAAGAAGTAGAAGCTTTTTTTCAAGAAGTTAAAGAAAATACAGCTTTGTATGAATTTGTTTTGACGTTAGATTTTATAAAAACGCCCGCAAGTTGTTTCGACGAAATTTATGCAGATTTTGATGCGTATGCGTCTTTTGTGATTTATCTGAAATCGTTTGATACGCCATTGGATTTTCAGCATTTGGATTTATTAGAAAACGAAACGATAGATTTTCCGCCTTTCAATTATTATTGGGCAGAATGTATGTTCAATTATTTGTTGTTTAAAGATGAAGAATTTTATTTGAAACACGAAAAATTTTTGAAACCATTTTTAACGAATTTAAAACGAATCGGAGCAATCGATCAGAAAAAAGTTACGTTACATTATAATCAAAAAGTTAAAAATTCGCTGATAAATAGTGTAAAAAAGATTGATAGCATTGCAGAAATTGTAAAGTCAGAATACCAACATTTGGGCGATAAGTTGCACATGGTGATTTTGACGGATTACATTCGAAAAGAATTTTATTCGGATAATTTACAGAATGAGCCAAGTAAAATAAAGTTGGGTGTTTTTCCAATTTTCGAAAAACTTCGAAATCTAAATTCAGAAATAATTCCACATCTTGCGATTATTACAGGTTCGATGGTAATCGTTTCGAAAACAATTCTTCCAAAATTAATTTATCAGTTCAAAGACAAGACAGAAGTGGTTCAGTTCAAATCGGTGATGTTCGATGATAATTTTTTCGAAGTTGTTGCAGAAGATAATTCAAGAGGAAATTTGTTGACTGTTTTAACAAAATTATTCAATGAAGGTTTTATCAAAATAATTGTCGGAACTCGCGCTTATTTGGGCGAAGGTTGGGATGCACCAAGTATCAATAGTTTGATTTTAGCGAGTAATGTAGGTTCTTTTGTAACGTCAAATCAGATGCGTGGGCGTGCAATCCGTGTAAATTCTGATGATCCAAATAAAGTGAGTAACGTTTGGCATTTGGTTACGTTGGATTTATTTGCGCAAAATGGCGGTGGAGATTTGGATAAAATGAAACAACGATTTGAGGCTTTTGTTGGAATTTCGCAAAAGGAAAACACGATTTCGAATGGTATTTCTCGTCTGAATCTTCCTGAACAATTTACTGAGGGATCTATTGAAAATTACAATCAGCAAACGATAGAATGGAGTAAAAATGATGTTCAAATTAGAGATTCTTGGACAAATTCTATTGCCGAAGGAACAAAAATTGATAATGAATTAAAGTATTTTTATGACGGAGAAAAAGAATATAATTTCTCAAAACATTTGTATTATTCGAAGTCGATAAAAAGTTTAACAACAAGTTTGCTTCTTTCATTCATCTCTTTTATCGTTTTCTTTTTCGAAGAAAGTGTCCGAACACTTTTATTTTCGATGTCGAAAAGAAGTTTTCTTTCAACCATAATATTTCTTTCAACGGTCGGAATTGTGTATTTCGGAGTTAATTTTTACAAAAACATCAAACTTTATATTCAATATAGAGATATCACCAAAGATTTTCAGAAAATAGCTGTTGCGTTATTCAATACTTTGCAACATTTTAATTTATTGTCTGATGAACTGCGAGAAACAAATATTTTAACAACTGTTGATAAATTGGGAAATATATCGTGTAGTTTATTGTCGGCAACAACTTATGATAAGGCGATTTTTTTAGATTCGCTCGAAAATATTTTAAATCCAATTGATAATCCACGTTATTTTATCGAACGAAAAAGTGTGTTGATGAAGCTTTTCAAACAGAGAGATTATCATTCGGTTCCCGAAATTATTGGTCAACACAAGAAAAAGGCCGAATATTTTCATCAACAATGGTTGCAACTTGTAGGCGATGCAGAATTGCATTACACAAGAAGCTATTATGGACGAAAAAAGTTGATAAAAGCGAAAATGAAATCATTAAGTTTTCAGTTAAAGCAACCAATTGAACATATCAAAAAGTGGAAATAATCTAACTTCTCAAAATCTTTTCCATCGTTTTTCCTTTGGCTAATTCATCGATTAATTTATCTAAATATCGAATTTTCTGCATCAATGGATTTTCGATTTCTTCCACACGATAACCGCAAATCACACCTTTTATTTTAGCTGCATTTGGATTAAAATTTGGTGCATTTTCAAAAAAATCTTGAAAGTTGGTTTTATTGGTTAAAATTTCTTCCAAATCTTTTTCAGTATAACCTGTCAACCAAAAAATAATTTCGTCAACTTCCGTTTTTGTTCGGTTTTTCTTTTCTGCTTTCGTGATATAATGTGGATAAACACTCGCAAATGACATTTCGATTACACGCTGAAAATTTTTATCATTCATTTTTTTAAATTTATTTTATAATATTGATATATAGATTTTTAACAAGTAAATAAGATTAAATGTATAGTAATTTCATCAAAGATGAAAAACTATGAGCAAACTACTGATTTCTAAATTAAATATTTAACTATTTCTATATATCTATGTGGTGATTTTTTAAAAAGTTTAATCAAGTTAAATATTATGAAGGATAAATTTCGACAATTAATTTGATAAAATCTCACTATTTTTATCGATTGTGTTTTGTAGATTTTGAGTTAAATTTGAGTATGAAATTTTTATTCAGATTTTTAATACTATTTACGATAATTAGTTTGGTTGGATGTACTTCCAAAACCAAAAAGTCGCCGATTGATTTTTATTATTGGCGAAGTAATTATTCGGTAAACGAAACAGAAAAAAAAGCGGTTGATTCGTTGAAAGTGGAAAATGTTTACGTTCGATTTTTTGATGTAGATAAAAAACTGAATAAAATTTCTCCGGTTGGAATTATTCAAAATTTTGATGCAACGAAACTCAACGTCAATTATATTCCGACGGTTTTTATTACCAATCAAACATTTCTGAATACTTCAAAAGATCAAGTGAAAGTTTTAGCAAAAGATGTGTATAATTTTTTGAGTGAAACGGCTGAAAGAGGAAATCTGAAAAACTTCAAAGAAATTCAGATAGATTGCGATTGGACAAAATCTACGCGCGAAAATTATTTTACGTTTTTGTCAGAATTGAAACATATTTCGGGCAAAAAACTTTCGGCAACTTTGCGTTTGCATCAAGTTAAATTTAAAGATCAAGAAGGTATTCCGCCTTTGGATAAAATGGTTTTGATGTGTTATGCAACCGAAAATCCAACCGATCAATCTGAAAATAATTCGATTTTAGATTTGAAAATAGCGAAAGATTATTTGAAGAATTTAAACGATTATCCAATCAAATTAGATGTTGCTTTGCCAATTTATTCATGGGCAATTTTGACAAATCATCAAGGAAGAATAAAATTAATCAATTCCTTTTCGGAGCAAGATTTGATAGGAAAACCTGTAAAGAAAATCAGAAATGGATTTTATGAAGTGGAAGATGATTTTTTTGTTCGAAATTTTTATGTGAGCAAAGGTTTTACAATAAAAGTTGAAACGATTTCTCCCGAATTATTAGTTGAAACAAAATCATTTATCGATACAAAATTATCTTACAATTATCGCTTGATTTATTATCATTTAGACTCAAAATTTTTGAAAACAATACCAACACAATTATGAAAAAAATAGTACTTACTTTATGCCTAACTTTTGGTTTGACCAAAGCATTTGCGTGTGCTGATGGAGGTGGAGAAGATTATTATTACTACAATCTTTTTTCGCAAACATTAAGCGAAGCACCGCAATATCAGCCATTTTTGATGACGTTGGATAATCCATATTATACGATGGATGCAAATCAAAAGAATGAAAATATTTTGGATTGGCAAAAAACGTTGGGAATTAGCTATGAAAAGGCGTATGAGTTGGTTTTTAAAGCATCGAAACAAGAAATTGATTTGATGATAAAGAATGGAAAATCATCCAATGCGAACTATAATTTTGCGACAACAGATTGGGTAAAAAAGAATAAACAAAGTTTACTTTATCTGTCGTATGCTAAGTACCTAGAGCCTTACATGGCTTTTTATTACATCGATAATGGAGAATGGTCGTATGTCGATCGTCCAGAGAAAAATGTCAATAATCTAAATTATAAAAAAGTTCTTGAGGTTCTAAAGAAAAGTTGGAATGCAGAAACGGACAAAGAATTAAAAACTCGTTATGGTTATCAATTGGTGCGTTTTGCCCATTATTTCCATGAATATAAAGATGCCATCAATTATTTTAACATGTATGTGGCGTCGCAAGGACTTAAAAATTCGATGTACTATTATGCATTAGATCAAAAAGGTGGAGCAGAACGTGCACTTGGAAATTATATTCAGGCGAATTATGACTTTTTCGAAGTTTTTTCTCATTCAAATGATCGAAAAATGAGTGCTTATCAATCGATGCGCGTGACAGAAGATTTGAATTATGAGAAAATGTTAGCCAATGCCAAAACGATTCAAGAAAAAAATGATTTGTATTTGTTGATTGGTTATAACGATTTTTCGAATCCGTTGGCGCCTGCAAAAAAAATTATTGCTAATGATGTAAATGCTCCACAAGCAAGAATTTTATTTGCACGTTCTATCAATTTAATTGAGCGCGAATATTTGCAACAAAATCCTGAAAATTATTATTGGGATTCGTCGCAAGTGCGAAAAAAATACACGGATTTGTACTTGCCTGTAAAAGCGAATAACGATTATTATGGAAGTTCTGATGAAAATTCGAAAGATGAAATTCAGATTAATGAATTAATTTCATTGGCAAAATCGCAAGCAACAAAAGCTAATGATAAAGAATATTGGAATTTATCGGTGGCATATCTTAATTTATTGAACAAAAATTTTTCGGAAACAAAAACGTATTTAGCCAAAGTAAATTCAACATCGAAAGAGTTTCAACAACAGAAAAAAGTGATTGAAATTTTATTAGAGATTTTCGAACAAAAGAAAATTTCAGATAGTTTCGAGAATCAATTGATGCAAAAATATGCGTCGATTTTGAATTATGAGTATCCAAAATTGCCAGAAGATGTATATGATTATTCGGATGAAGATGATCAAAAAATGAACTTGAAAAATGTGATTTTAGATGTTTTGGCAAATCGATATTTTCTGCAAGGCGACAAAGGAAAAGCATTTTTGATTCACAATGAAATTACACAATTAGGCACAAATCCGGATTGGGCGATTATAAATGATTTGGATAAATTGGATAAAAAATCGAATAAAACAGCTTTCGAAAAGTATTTGATTAATGCAAAAGTAAAATCGAGTTCATGGGATTGGAGAACCGAAAAATCGACGGATATTCAGTTCAAATTATCTGATTATTTAGCCGATTTCAAAGGAACATTGTATTTAGGTGAAATGAAATTTGATTTGGCAAAAAAAGAATTTGAGAAGATTGATCAAAAATATCATACCTCAGAAAGTGCTTATTTTGTTTATGATTACGATTATACAACAGAAAAAGAGAGCAAAACTTGGGTAGAAAATCAGTTTGATGGCTATCATAATATTCCGAATAAAATTTTTGGTTATAATAAGATTGAATGTTTTAATTGTGACGAAAATCAAGTGATTGCAACACCATATTTGAATGAATTCAAATTTATCAAACCAAAAATGTCAAAATTAGAATTGACAAATGCGATGATTGAATTGAATAAAATAGCAAAGAAAAATACCGAAGAAGCTGCAAAAGCGAATTATTTGTTGGGGAATTTCTTCTACAATACGACGACTTTGGGCTATTATCGTTATTTGTTGACATTTGATCGAAACAATTATAATGGACCAAAATTTAATAATTATGGCGATCAGTATGAAGCAACAAGCAACTTCTTTTACAAAAGTTTTGGTTGGGGAGGAAATTACGTAGATAATTTTACGCCTTCAGAAAATTATTTGAAAAAAGCATTTGATTCGACAAAAGACAAAGAAATGAAAGCGCAAATTTTGTTTGCATTGTCGAAGAATGAACAAGGAAGATTTTATAATGCAAAAGATCCTGTGTTGAAACGTTTGTACGAAAATCAATATGATAACGAAGAGAAGATTTTAGCGTTTAAAGTGGCAAATTATCGTTCTAATTTTAAAAATTTGAAACAATATTCGGATACAAAAACATATCAAGAAATAAAATCAAATTGTAAATATTTCGATTATTACACGAATAACTTTTAATAATTAAAACGCTTCTAATTTTAGGAGCGTTTTTTGTTATGTGATTTTTGACTAAAATAGATTATTATGAAATGTTTTGTAACTCAAAAACCAATTAATCGCTACGAAGCTGTAAAAGGAAAAGAAATTCAGCAAGAGATTTTTAAATTGATTGAGCAAGATTATCCAGCAATTACCGAAGAAGATTATGTTTCGATAAAAGTATTGAACAAATACCGTCGTCAATTTTTTGCAAATTTGATTTCGCAAGAAAAAGGTGAAATGGAAAAATTGGATCAAGATGTAGTGGAAGCGATTCGTGATAATTCTATTCTTTCTGAAAATATAAAAGAAAATTCATCAAAACCATTGACAACAGGCGATAGAATCGCAGATAAAGTAGCATCTTTTGGTGGAAGTTGGACATTTATTATTTCGTTTTTTATTTTCTTATTGGCTTGGATGTTTCTTAATTTTTGGATGTTGCACAACAAAGGTTTTGATCCCTATCCATTTATTTTACTCAATTTGATTTTGTCTTGTTTAGCGGCAATACAAGCACCAATTATTATGATGAGTCAAAATCGTCAAGAAGATAAAGATCGTGATAGAGCCGAACATGATTATAAAATTAACTTGAAAGCTGAATTGGAAATAAAATTATTAAGTGAAAAAATAGATCATTTATTGGTTCATCAGAATAAAAAATTATTAGAAATACAGGAAATGCAGATTCAATATTTAGAAAATATCGAAAATCAAATTCTTCATACAAAAGATAAAAAAGAAAATAAAAAGGAAGAATAATGGATAATTTTATGTCTAAAGTGGTAAAAGACTTAATTATCTGAACTGAAACATTTCCATTTATTTTTCTTAAATTTGAACTTTGAAAAGTATAAACAAACAAAATAATCAAAATGTCAAAATCATTTGCTCAAATTCCTCACGCTGTTAACGAAGAGGTGAAATCATATGCTCCTGGTACGCCAGAGCGTGCGCAATTATTAGACGCATACAAAAAAATGTTTAACGAGGTAACAGAAGTTCCTCAATACATTGGTTCTGAAGAAATTTTTTCAGGAAATAAAAAAGAAATTCGTCCTCCACATGATCACCAAAAAGTTGTTGGTTATTTCCACGAAGGTACGCAAGCAGATGTTGTAAAAGCTATTGATACAGCTTTGGCAGCGAAAGAAGCTTGGGTTGCAATGCCTTGGGAAGATAGAGCGGCAATATTCTTGAAAGCTGCAGATTTGATTGCTGGTCCTTACCGTGCAAAAATGAATGCTGCAACAATGATTGGTCAATCTAAAAATGCAATGCAAGCAGAAATTGATTCAGCTTGTGAGTTGATTGACTTTTTACGTTTCAACGTACAATACATGACAGAAATTTATGCAGATCAACCAATTTCTTCTCCAGGAATTTGGAATCGTGTAGATTATCGTCCATTAGAAGGATTTACTTTCGCAATTACTCCATTCAACTTTACTGCAATCGCTGGTAATTTACCATCTTGTATGGCTTTGATGGGGAATGTTGTAGTTTGGAAACCTTCTGATAAACAAACTTTAGCTGCTAAAGTAACAATGGAAGTGTTCAAAAAAGCTGGTTTACCAGATGGTGTAATCAACATGATCTTAACTGATGGAGCAGAAACTGCAAAAACAGTTTTAGAACACAAAGATTTCGCAGGTTTACACTTCACAGGTTCTACAAAAGTTTTCAATACTTTATGGAAACAAATTGGAGATAACATCAATAATTACAGAACTTATCCACGTATCGTTGGAGAAACAGGAGGAAAAGATTTCGTAATAGTTCACAAATCAGCTTGTCCAACAGAAGTTGCTGTAGGATTAGTTCGTGGAGCATTCGAATACCAAGGACAAAAATGTTCTGCTGCTTCTCGTGCTTACATTCCATCTAACTTATGGAACGAAGTTGAGAAACAAATGAAAGAAATGTTAGAAACTGTTACATTAGGATCTCCAGAGGATTTCTCTAATTTCATGACAGCTGTTATTGATAAAAACTCTTTCGAAAAATCTAAAGCATATATCGATCGTGCACAAGCATCTTCAGAAGCTGAAGTTGTAATTGGTGGTACTTATGATGATTCAGTTGGATATTTTGTTCAACCAACAGTTATCAAAGCAACGAATCCTAAATATGAATCAATGGTAGAAGAAATCTTCGGCCCTGTATTATCAGTTTATGTTTATGATGAAAATGAATTCGAAGCAACTTTAAAATTAGTTGACGAAACTTCTGCTTACGCATTAACAGGATCAATCTTCGCGAAAGATCGTGCTGCTGTAGAATTAGCTGCTAAAGCATTGAAAAATGCTTGTGGAAACTTCTACATCAACGACAAACCAACAGGTGCAGTTGTAGGACAACAACCATTTGGTGGAGCGCGTGCTTCTGGTACAAATGACAAAGCAGGTTCTGCAATGAACTTGTTACGTTGGACTTCTGTTCAAACAATCAAAGAAACATTTGTTCCTGCAAAAGATTACAAATACCCATTCTTAGAAAAATAATATTTTCGAGATATAAAATTAGAATAAGCCTTACATTTGTAGGGCTTATTTTTTTGGTATGAATGATAATTCGGAAAAAGCAATCAAAGCTTCGATTTTTAGTATTGTAGGAAACGCTTCTTTGGCTGGAATTAAGTTTTTAGCTGGTTATTTTGGGAATTCTTACGCACTTATTGCAGATGCTATCGAGTCTTCGGCAGATGTTTTTTCTTCTATATTTGTTTTCTTTGGACTAAAGTATTCTGCAAAACCTGCAGATGAAAATCATCCTTACGGACACGGAAAAGCAGAAGCGTTAATCACATTTTTAGTGGTTACTTTCCTTATTGTTTCTGCGATTATCATTGCAAAAGAAAGTATTACCAATATTATTACACCGCATCATCAACCCAAACCATTTACATTGTTAGTTCTTGGAGGAATTATTTTATTCAAAGAGTTATCGTTTCAGTATGTAATGCGAAAAAGTGTAGAAACAAATAGTTCTTCTCTAAAAGCAGATGCTTGGCATCATCGTTCGGATGCAATTACATCATTAATGGCGTTTATCGGAATTTCGATTTCGTTGGTAATGGGACCAGGTTGGGAGGCAGCAGATGATGTTGCTGCGCTTTTTGCTTCAAGTTTTATTTTATATAATGCATACAAAATCCTTCGACCTGCGTTGGGAGAAATTATGGATGAGCAATTGTACGAAAGTGAAATTGAGCAAATTAGAGAAATCGCTTCACATGTTCCTGGTGTTATGGCGACTGAAAAATGTAATGTGCGTAAGAATGGAATGAATTATTATGTGGATTTACATGCAATAGTCGATGGAACTATTTCGGTAGTGGAAGGACATAAAATTAGTCATGATCTGAAAGATGCTGTACAAGCTAAAATGCCGCAAGTAAAAGATGTTTTGGTGCATATAGAACCTACTTTTGTTTCGGTTCGAGAATATTTTCGAACAAATCACATGGAAGATAAAAGAGTGGAGGAGTAAAAATAAATCATATTAAATAAAAAAAGAGAAGCAATTGCTTCTCTTTTTGATCTTTTAGTTGGTTAATAAAAAATCATAATATATATAAAAGGTCGATTTTAGAATAGTTTGAAACCAATACCAGTACTGATTAACCAAGGATTAAGATCTACATCTGCTGGCACATAAACTTGTTTGTCTAAAGCTGCACCAACTGTAACATCAGTATTCAAGTACAATTTTTTAACATCTACGTTCCAGTATAATTTATCATTGATTTTGTAATCAAATCCTAATTGAAATCCGAAACCTACATTGTTTTTGTAATCTACACTAGTTACAGCTGCGTTTCTACCTTTTCCTTGCCCTTGATCATAGAAGATTGTATAATTAATTCCTGCACCAACATAAGGTTTTAGGTTTTTGGTTGGATACAAATGATATTGTACATTAAGAGTTGGAGGTAACAACATTACTCGTCCCAAATCTAAATTTCCTAATGCAGTATTTACCGCAACAACTTCGTGTTTAGATGTTCCTAAAATTAATTCGGCTGCGATATTTTTTGTAATATAATAAGTAAAGTCGATTTCTGGAATAAGATTATTTGTAACCGCTACATTTCCGCCTATAGCTTCAATTTTAGCATCTTCCATAGGAACTACACCTGTTGCTCTTACGCGCATATGCAATTCACCTGCTTCTTGTCCAAATGAGATTGCTGATGTAAGGATTGCTCCTAATATTAATAGTCCTTTTTTCATAATGTTTATTTTATTTCTGAAACAAAATTCGGATTAATTTATCCGAATTAAAATGTCAAATATCATTTCCGAAAATGACTTTAAACATTTGTTTTTTTTTAGGATATTATTAACTTAAACACGCTGATAGTCAATTATTTTTAATGAGTAAAAATAATCGTAAAAGAAAAACTTTTCACTTAATAGAAATTTATTACTTTTGGAGGAAAGTCATAAAAAAACAAAAAAACTCAAAAAAATGGATTTCTTAGAAAATGAAAATTTATCATTAATCGCGCAATCGGCAAGAGATTTTGCAAAACAATATATTCAGCCGAATATAATGGAGTGGGATGAAGCTCAAACTTTTCCAGTTGAAGTTTTCAAAGAACTTGGAAAAATGGGATTCATGGGAATCGTTGTCCCAGAAGAATATGGTGGAAGTGGTTTGTCATATGATGAATATGTATCTATTGTAGACGAAATTTCGCAAGTTGATCCTTCTATTGGTTTGTCTGTAGCGGCACATAATTCACTTTGTACAAATCATATTTTAGAATTCGGTTCAGAAGAGCAAAAACAACGTTGGTTACCAAAATTAGCAACAGCGGAATGGATTGGTGCTTGGGGATTAACAGAGCATAATACAGGATCTGATGCGGGAGGAATGTCTACAACAGCTGTAAAAGATGGTGACGAATGGGTAATTAATGGTGCGAAAAACTTTATTACGCATGCAATTTCTGGTGATGTTGCGGTTGTGATGACAAGAACAGGAGAGAAAGAAGCGAAAAATAACGCGACGGCTTTTGTAATAGAAAAAGGAACGCCAGGTTTTACATCGGGTAAAAAAGAAAATAAATTAGGAATGCGTGCTTCGGAAACAGCAGAGCTAATCTTTGATAATGTACGTGTTTCGGATGCAAATCGTTTAGGAAATGTTGGTGATGGTTTCAAACAAGCGCTTAAGGTTTTAGATGGTGGTCGTATCTCGATTGCTGCTTTATCTTTAGGAATCGCGAAAGGAGCGTACAAAGCAGCGTTGAAATATGCACAAGAGCGTCATCAATTTGGAACTGCAATTGCAAATTTCCAAGCAATTAACTTCAAATTGGCTGAAATGATTACAGAAATCGAAGCTTCTGAATTATTAATTCGTAAAGCATCTTATTTAAAAAATCATAAAAAACCAATGACAACAGAAGGTGCAATGGCAAAATATTATGCATCGGAAGCGTGTGTTAAAATCTCGAACGAAGCAGTTCAAATATTTGGTGGATACGGATATACAAAAGATTTCCCAGTAGAGAAATTCTATCGAGATTCTAAGTTGTGTACAATCGGTGAAGGGACAACGGAGATCCAAAAATTAGTGATTGGAAGAAATATTTTGAAAGATTAATACAAAACGATTTGTTTAATTACTAAAGAGTTGTATATTTGCCATCTCAAAAAGAAATAGATAAAATTATGTTGATTATACCAGTAAAAGACGGAGAGTCAATCGAAAGAGCTCTAAAAAAATACAAAAGAAAATTTGATAAAACAGGTGTTGTACGTCAGTTAAGAGCACGTCAACAATTTACAAAACCTTCTGTTACAAATAGAATTAAGATGAGTAGAGCAATCTACAAACAAGCCTTAATCGAAAAGGAGGAAGCATAAATTGCCGTTTTAAACGATATAAAGAAATTAATTTCTGTTGACCTATTTATTAAAGTTGTAACTTTGATGAATAGGTTTTTTTATGGAATTTATTCAACTATTCTTAGATTATTTAGCGCTCGAGAAAAACTATTCTACGCTAACAATCACCAGCTACAAAAGAGATTTGGACGATTTTGTTGAGTTCTATCAACAAGAAGAAAATTCGTCGGAAATACAACTTGCAACAAAAAATCATATTCGTGCATTTGTGATGCATTTATCAGAATTAGAAAAGTCTGAGAAAACGGTTAATCGCAAATTGAGCGCTTTACGGACGTTTTATAAATATCTGATCAAAGAAAATCATCTTACCATTAATCCAATCGAACAAATTCATTCACTCAAACAAAATAAACAGGTTTTGGTGCCATTTACAGAAGCAGAGTTGAATGATTTGTTGAATAATGATGAGTTTTTTCCAGATACATTCGAAGGTTTACGTGATCGGTTAATGATTGATGTAATGTATCAAACAGGAATTCGACGTGCCGAATTAATTGGTTTGAAAGAAAATGATATCGATCCGAATACACTTTCTATAAAAGTTCTTGGAAAAAGAAACAAAGAACGTATAATTCCTATTTCGACCTTTCTGTTAGAAGATTTGGCGAATTACAATACCAGAAAACATAACGAAATTACCTTACAATGTACAAATGTTTTTGTAACAGAAAAAGGAAAACCTTTGTATGATAATCTTGTTTATTCGAAAGTAAAATACTATCTTAGTCTTATAAGCGTAAAACATAAAAAAAGTCCTCATATGCTGAGGCATTCATTTGCGACCCATATGTTAGATTCCGGAGCAGATCTGAATGCGGTAAAAGATATCTTAGGGCATTCAAGTTTGTCATCGACTCAAATTTATACACATGGGAGTATAGAAAATTTAAAAAAAGTGTTTAACAAAGCTCACCCGCGTGAGAACAAAAAAGAGTAATTATGACAATTAACTTTCAAGCAGTAAACTTCAATACTAAACCAGGTTTAGAGGAGTATTTAGAGAAAAAATTAGAAAAATTAGAAACTTTGTCAGACAAAATCATTGCAGCGAATGTTTCTTTTAAGTTAGAGAATACTGCAGAAAAAAATAACAAGACAGTTGATATTAAGTTAGAAGTACCAGGAGATGACATTGTTGTGAGTAAAACAGGACAGTCTTTTGAGGAATGTATTGATTTGGCGGTAGATACATTAAAAAAATTAATTATCAGAAAAAAAGAAAAGATTAGCGAAAGATAAAAAATAACGAATTGACTAAAAAAAGAACCTAAAAATTTGGTTAATTCAAAAAACAACGTAAATTTGCAGTCCGTTAAACAAACATATTTAACGGACTGTTCTTTTAAATAACGCTTTTAAAAACAAAAATGCCGATGTAGCTCAGCTGGCTAGAGCAGCTGATTTGTAATCAGCAGGTCGTGGGTTCGAGTCCCTCTATCGGCTCAAAGTTTTTAGAAGAACAAAAAAGTAAGGCGGGGAGATACTCAAGCGGCCAACGAGGACGGACTGTAAATCCGTTGGGTAACCTTCGCAGGTTCGAATCCTGCTCTCCCCACAAACTTAATTTTTAAAATTTTTTGTGGTTTAGGATTTAATCTTTAAATTTGCAAAGCTTTTTAGAAGTGAATGCGGGAATAGCTCAATTGGTAGAGCGTCAGCCTTCCAAGCTGAATGTTGCGGGTTCGAGTCCCGTTTCCCGCTCAAATTCTGGTTCGTCCAGTATAGTTAATCTTTTAAGTAGTTGTTGAAACTCATTTAAACCAAGGTTAACGCGAGTCAAAAATTAATATCTTTATATAAATCAAAAAGTGTATTTTTACACTTGAAAATAATTTAAAGTTATTTTTTTAATTTAAGTATAACAATAGAAATTAATAAAAAGTAAAATGGCAAAGGAAACTTTCAACCGTAATAAGCCGCACTTAAATATTGGTACTATTGGTCACGTTGACCACGGTAAAACAACTTTGACTGCAGCGATTACTAAAGTATTAGCTGATGCTGGTTATTCAGAAGCAAAAGCTTTCGATCAAATCGATAATGCTCCAGAAGAAAAAGAGCGTGGTATTACAATTAATACATCTCACGTAGAGTATGAAACTGCTAACCGTCACTACGCACACGTTGACTGTCCAGGTCACGCGGATTATGTAAAAAACATGGTTACAGGAGCTGCTCAAATGGATGGTGGTATCTTAGTAGTAGCTGCTACTGATGGTCCAATGCCTCAAACTCGTGAGCACATCTTATTATGTCGCCAAGTAAACGTTCCTCGTATCGTTGTTTTCTTAAACAAAGTTGATATGGTTGACGATGCTGAGTTATTAGAGTTAGTAGAAATGGAAGTAAGAGATTTATTATCTTCTTACGAATATGACGGAGATAACACTCCAGTTATCCAAGGATCTGCTTTAGGTGCATTAAACGGTGAGCCTCAATGGGTTGAAACTGTATTGAACTTAATGAACAATGTTGATGAGTGGATCGAGCAACCAGTTCGTGATCAAGATAAACCATTCTTAATGCCAGTAGAGGATGTATTCTCTATTACAGGTCGTGGTACTGTTGCTACAGGACGTATCGAGGCTGGTGTAATTAACTCTGGGGATCCAGTTGACATCGTTGGTATGGGAGAAGAAAAATTAACTTCTACTGTAACAGGTGTTGAAATGTTCCGTAAAATCTTAGATAGAGGTGAAGCTGGTGATAACGTAGGTTTATTATTACGTGGTGTTGATAAAACTGACATCCGTCGTGGTATGGTTATCGCGAAACAAGGATCTGTTAAACCACACAAAAAATTCAAAGCTGAGGTTTATATCTTAACTAAAGAAGAAGGTGGTCGTCACACTCCATTCCACAACCGTTACCGTCCACAGTTCTACGTACGTACAACTGACGTAACAGGGGAAATCAACTTACCAGAAGGAGTTGAGATGGTTTTACCAGGAGATAACTTAACTATTACAGTTGAATTATTACAACCAATCGCATTAAACGAAGGTTTACGTTTCGCAATCCGCGAAGGTGGACGTACAGTAGGTGCTGGTCAGGTAACTGAAATTTTAGACTAATTAGTCAAAATATAATATAGAAGATGTGGTAATCTTCAATGATTACCACTCTTTTTATTCTACGGGCATAGTTCAATGGTAGAATAGCGGTCTCCAAAACCGTTGATCAGGGTTCGAATCCTTGTGCCCGTGCTAAATGAAAACGATATGAAAGTCGTACAATATTTTAAAGATTCCTTTGTAGAATTTAAAGATCATGTAACATGGCCATCATTCTCAGATCTACAAAGAGACACAATTATTGTTGCAATAGCTACAGTTTTGTTAGCTATATTTTTATATGCGGTAGATACATTATTCACACAAGTGCTTAACTTTATCTACGGCGCTTTTTAGTTTGTAAAATATCCCGTTTAGTAATTAGAATCATGAGTGAAAAGAAATGGTATGTAATCAAGACTGTAGCTGGACAAGAGCTAAAAGTTAAGGATTATATTGAAAGAGAAATTCAGTACCAAAATTTGAATGATTATGTAGGACAAATTGTTGTTCCTATGGAAAAAGTGATTCAAATCCGTAACGGTAAAAAATATCAAAAGGAAAAAGTACACTTTCCTGGTTACATCATGATAGAAGCTGAACTTGTAGGGGAGATTCCTCACATGGTAAAGAATACATCAGGTGTAATTAGCTTTTTGAGTGCAACGAAAGGAGGTGATCCTGTACCAATGAGACAATCGGAAGTTAACCGAATGTTAGGTAAAGTTGACGAATTAGCAGAAAACATCGATACAAACTTAGGTATATCTTACATTGTAGGAGAAACTGTAAAAGTAATCGATGGACCATTCAATGGCTTCAACGGAACAGTTGAGAAAATCATTGAAGACAAACGTAAACTTGAAGTGATGGTTTTAATCTTCGGACGTAAAACACCACTAGAGTTAAGTTTTAACCAAGTTGAAAAGATTGCATAATCAATTTATCAACAAATTAAAAGTAGAAATTTAGGCTGCTTCCACATAACGCTTAATTTTAAGAATTAAAAAAATGGCAAAAAAAATTGAAAAAGTTGTAAAACTTCAAGTTAAAGGAGGACAAGCAAATCCTTCGCCACCAGTAGGGCCAGCTTTAGGTGCTGCAGGTGTTAACATCATGGAGTTTTGTAAACAATTTAATGGACGTACACAAGAAAAACAAGGTGCAGTGTTACCAGTTGTTATTACTGTGTATCAAGACAAATCATTCGATTTCGTAATTAAAACTCCACCAGCTGCTATTCAGTTAATGGAAGCTGCGAAATTGAAAAAAGCATCAGGTGTACCTAACCGTCAAAAAGTTGGTACTGTTACTTGGGATCAAGTTAGAGCTATTGCTGAAGACAAATTAGCGGACATGAACTGTTTTACTGTTGAATCTGCTATGAAAATGGTTGCTGGAACTGCACGTTCTATGGGTATAACTGTAAAAGGTGGGCAAGCTCCAGAATAATTAAAACATTTTAGGAAATGGCAAAGTTAACAAAAAGACAAAAAGAGGTATTAGCTAAAGTAGAAAAAAACAAACTTTACTCTATTGATGAAGCATCATCATTAGTAAAGGAAGTTAACTACGCTAAGTTTGATGCTTCTGTAGATATAGCAGTTCGTTTAGGTGTAGACCCTAAGAAAGCTAACCAAATGGTTCGTGGTGTAGTTTCATTACCACACGGAACAGGTAAAGATGTAAAAGTATTAGCATTAGTTACTCCAGACAAAGAAGCAGAAGCTAAAGCAGCAGGTGCTGATTATGTAGGATTAGACGAATACTTACAAAAAATTAAAGAAGGTTGGACAGATGTTGACGTTATCGTTACTATGCCAGCAGTTATGGGTAAATTAGGACCATTAGGACGTGTTTTAGGACCTCGTGGATTAATGCCTAACCCAAAATCAGGTACTGTAACTTTAGAAGTTGGTAAAGCCGTTTCTGAAGTAAAAGCAGGTAAAATCGACTTCAAAGTAGACCGTTACGGAATCATCCACGCTGCAGTTGGTAAAGTATCTTTCGATGCTGATAAAATTAAAGAAAATGCGAATGAATTAATTCAAACTTTAATTAAATTAAAACCAACAGCTGCTAAAGGAACATATGTAAAAAGCATCACGCTTTCTACAACTCAATCTGTAGGTGTATCAGTAGATCCAAAAAGTGTAAACGCTTAAAATTAGTAGATTATGGCAATGACAAAACAAGATAAAGCAAATATGATAGATGAATTGCAAGCTGTATTAGCAGAAGCAAAAATCATCTACTTAGCAGATATCGACGGATTAAACGCTGTTAATACTACTGAATTAAGAAGAGCTTGCTACAAAAGCAATGTATCTTTACGCGTAGTAAAAAACACTTTATTAAAGAAAGCTATGGAGCAAATCGAAGACAAAAACTTCGAAGAGCTTTACGGATCTTTAAAAGGAAATACAGCATTAATGACTGCTGAAGTTGGTAACGCACCAGCTAAAGTAATCGATACTTTCAGAAAAAAATCTGAAAAACCTATTTTAAAAGGAGCTTGGATTGAAGATAATACATTCGTAGGTGATGACAAATTACCACAATTAGTAGCATTGAAATCTCGCGAAGAATTAATCGCAGACATCATTATGTTACTTCAATCTCCAATCAAAACTGTTGTTTCTCAATTAGAGAACAAAGACGCTGCAAAAGCAGAAGAAGGAGCTTCAGAAGAATAAGACACACTCATATCAAATAAAAGTTTAAAAAACAAAAAGCATTAAAATGGCAGATTTAAAAAAATTAGCTGAAGAGTTAGTAAACTTAACAGTTTTAGAAGTTAATGAATTATCTACAATCTTAAAAGATGAGTACGGAATCGAACCAGCTGCTGCTGCTGTAGTTGTTGCTGCAGGTGGAGCAGGTGAAGCTGCTGAAGAGCAATCAGAATTCGACGTAATCTTAAAAGAAGCAGGTGCATCTAAATTAGCAGTTGTTAAATTAGTTAAAGAATTAACTGGAAAAGGATTAAAAGAAGCTAAAGATTTAGTAGATTCAACTCCAGCAACAGTTAAAGAAGCAGTTTCTAAAGATGAAGCTGAAGCTTTAAAGAAACAGCTAGAAGAAGCTGGTGCAGTAGTAGAATTGAAGTAATTTTTATTACTCAAAAATATAGGTTTGGACCTAACACAGAACGTGTTAGGTCTAAACCTTTTTACGCATAAAGTCATTATATAAACCAAAATTCATTCGAAATTGGCCACTAAAGCAACATTAAGCAACTCGACTGAGAAAAAAGAAAGATTGAACTTCTCTTCTGCAAAAGCAGTCGCTCAGTTCCCAGATTTCCTTGACATTCAGATCAAATCGTTTGAAGATTTTTTCCAGTTGGAAACAAGACCTGACCAACGAAAAAATGAAGGTCTTTACCGAACATTTGCTGAGAATTTTCCAATTACGGATACTCGCAATCAGTTTGTTTTAGAATTCTTAGATTATTTCGTAGATCCACCACGTTACACAATTGATGAGTGTATCGAAAGGGGATTAACGTACAGCGTACCATTGAAAGCTCGTCTTAAATTGTACTGTACAGACGAAGAACACGAAGATTTCGAAACTGTAGTGCAAGACGTATACTTAGGAACAATTCCTTACATGTCTCCTTCAGGATCATTCATTATTAATGGTGCAGAGCGTGTTATTGTATCTCAATTACACCGTTCTCCTGGGGTATTCTTCGGACAATCTTTCCACGCGAATGGTACAAAATTGTACTCATCTCGTATCATTCCTTTCAAAGGATCTTGGATTGAGTTCGCAACAGACATCAACAGCGTAATGTACGCTTACATCGATCGTAAGAAAAAGTTACCATTAACTACTTTATTACGTGCTATCGGATACGAAAGAGATAAAGATATCTTAGAAATTTTCGACTTAGCTGAAGAAGTAAAAGTTAATAAAGCTAATTTAAAGAAAGTTGTAGGTCGTAAACTTGCTGCACGTGTATTAAATACATGGCACGAGGATTTCGTAGATGAAGATACAGGAGAAGTTGTATCTATCGAGCGTAATGAAATTATCTTAGACCGTGAAACAATCTTAGAGAAAGATCACATCGATCAAATCGTAGATTCTGGTGTTAAGACGATCTTATTACACAAAGAAGATATCAATTCTGCTGATTATGGAATTATCCATAATACTTTACAAAAAGACCCTACTAATACTGAAAAAGAGGCAGTAGAGTACATCTATAGACAATTACGTAACGCTGAGCCACCAGATGAGGAAACAGCAAGAGGAATTATTGACAAATTATTCTTCTCTGATCAACGTTATTCATTAGGTGAAGTAGGTCGTTACAGATTAAATAAAAAATTAGGCTTAAGCATTAGCGAGGAAGTACAAGTATTAACTCGTGAAGATATCATTTCGATTATTAAATACTTAATCGAATTAATCAACTCTAAAGCAGAGGTGGATGATATTGACCACTTATCTAACCGTCGTGTAAGAACGGTAGGTGAGCAAATGGCTAGCCAATTCGGAGTAGGTTTAGCTCGTATGGCTAGAACTATCCGCGAAAGAATGAATGTTCGTGACAACGAGGTGTTTACACCAATCGATTTGATTAATGCTAAAACATTATCATCTGTTATCAACTCATTCTTCGGAACGAACCAGTTATCTCAGTTCATGGACCAAACAAATCCATTATCAGAGATTACACACAAACGTCGTTTATCAGCATTAGGACCTGGAGGTTTATCAAGAGAAAGAGCGGGATTCGAGGTACGTGACGTACACCACACTCATTACGGACGTTTATGTCCAATTGAAACTCCTGAGGGACCAAACATTGGTTTGATTTCGTCATTATGTGTATTCGCTAAAGTTAATAACTTAGGGTTCATCGAAACACCGTACAGAAAAGTAGAAGATGGAAAAGTGGACGTCGAATCAGCACCAATCTATTTAACTGCGGAAGAGGAGGAATCAAAAGTAATTGCTCAAGCCAATATCGACATGACAGACGATGGTACTATTGCTACTGAACGTGTAACTGCTCGTGAAGATGGGGATTTCCCTGTTGTAACACCAGCAGAAGTTGATTTAATCGACGTTGCACCTAACCAGATTGCTTCTATCTCAGCATCATTAATCCCTTTCTTGGAGCATGATGACGCCAACCGTGCGTTAATGGGATCGAACATGATGCGTCAGGCAGTTCCATTATTAAAACCTCAAGCACCAATTGTAGGTACTGGATTAGAAAAACAAGTTGCAAAAGATTCAAGAATCTTAGTAAATGCAGAACGTGAAGGTACAGTAACTTATGTTGATGCTGACATTATAACAATTAAATATGATCGCTCAGAAGATGAAGAATTAGTAAGCTTCGATACTGCTGAGAAAACATATAATTTAACAAAATTCAGAAAAACGAATCAAGGAACTACAATTACGTTGAAACCAATTGTAAAAGTTGGTGATCGTGTAGAGAAAGGACAAGTTTTATCTGAAGGTTATGCAACAGAAGGAGGAGAATTAGCAATTGGTCGTAACATGGTTGTTGCCTTCATGCCTTGGCAGGGGTACAACTTCGAGGATGCCATTGTAATCTCTGAGAAAGCTGTTCGCGAAGACTGGTTTACATCTATCCACATCGATGAGTATTCATTAGATGTACGTGATACAAAATTAGGTATGGAAGAATTAACTTCAGACATTCCTAACGTTTCGGAAGAGGCTACAAAAGACTTAGACGAAAACGGTATGATCCGTATCGGAGCAGAAGTAAAACCTGGTGATATCTTGATTGGTAAGATTACTCCAAAAGGAGAGTCTGATCCAACTCCAGAAGAAAAATTATTACGTGCGATCTTTGGTGACAAAGCAGGTGATGTAAAAGATGCTTCTCTTAAAGCTTCTCCATCATTACGTGGTGTTGTTATCGACAAAAAATTATTCTCACGTAGTATTAAGGATAAACGTAAACGTTCTCAAGACAAAGCTATCATTGATAGTGTAGAAGCTGAGTACGACGTTAAATTCAACGAATTAAGAGAGATTTTATTAGAGAAATTATACGTTTTATTAAACGGAAAAACTTCTCAAGGTATTTACAACGACTTGAACGAAGAAGTGATCAAGAAAGGTGTAAAATACACGCAAAAAATCTTATCTAATGTTGAAGATTTCTTAAACTTAACTGGAGCAGAATCTCTTTGGACAACAGACGAGGACAAGAACGAATTAGTAAAAGAATTGTTACATAATTACAAAATTAAATACAACGATTTACAAGGAGCACTTAACCGCGAAAGATTTACAATCTCTGTTGGAGACGAGTTACCTGCAGGTATCGTTAAATTAGCGAAAATCTACATTGCGAAAAAACGTAAACTAAGAGTAGGGGATAAAATGGCAGGACGTCACGGTAACAAAGGTATTGTTGCACGTATCGTTCGCGACGAAGATATGCCTTTCTTAGAAGACGGAACGCCAGTAAATATCGTGCTTAACCCACTTGGGGTACCATCTCGTATGAATATCGGTCAGATTTATGAAACGGTATTAGGATGGGCTGGACTTAAAATGGGTCAAAAATTTGCTACACCTATCTTCGACGGTGCTGAAATCGCTGATATCGATCGCATCACAGAAGAAGCAGGTATTCCAAAACACGGTACAACATATTTATATGACGGTAACACTGGAGAACGTTTTGATCAAAAAGCTACTGTAGGGGTGATTTACATGTTGAAATTAGGACACATGGTTGATGATAAAATGCACGCGCGTTCTATCGGACCATACTCATTAATTACTCAACAACCATTAGGAGGTAAAGCACAATTCGGTGGACAACGTTTCGGAGAGATGGAGGTTTGGGCATTAGAAGCATTCGGTGCATCTAATATCTTACGCGAAATCTTAACAGTTAAGTCGGATGACGTAATTGGACGTGCGAAAACTTACGAAGCAATCGTAAAAGGAGAGCCAATGCCAGAACCTGGTATTCCAGAATCATTTAACGTATTGTTACATGAATTACAAGGTCTTGGATTAGACATAAACTTGGAAGAATAATAGGGCAACCTATTATTCTACCTTTTTCGTTATAATAATATAATTGTTAGATACATTTCTATATGTCAACAAAAAATAAAACAAGTCAATTCTCAAAAATCCGTATCGGGTTAGCTTCTCCAGAATCGATTCTTCAAGAATCTAAAGGTGAAGTTTTAAAACCTGAAACGATTAACTATAGAACGCACAAACCAGAGCGTGACGGGTTATTCTGTGAGCGTATCTTTGGACCTGTAAAAGATTACGAATGTGCCTGCGGAAAATATAAAAGAATCCGTTATAAAGGTATCGTTTGTGACCGTTGTGGGGTTGAAGTTACTGAAAAGAAAGTTCGTCGTGAGCGTATTGGACACATCAATCTTGTTGTGCCAATTGCACATATTTGGTATTTCCGTTCATTACCAAACAAAATTGGTTACATCTTAGGATTACCATCTAAGAAATTAGACATGGTAATTTACTACGAAAGATATGTAGTGATTCAAGCAGGTATCGCAAAAGGACCAGAAGGTGAAGAATTAAATAGATTAGATTTCTTATCAGAAGAAGAGTATTTAGATATTTTAGAAACTCTTCCAATCGAGAATCAATATCTAGAAGATACAGATCCGAATAAATTCGTTGCGAAAATGGGTGCTGAAGCATTAGAAGACCTATTATCTCGTATCAATTTAGATGAGTTATCTTACGAATTAAGACACAAAGCACATAACGAAACTTCTAAACAACGTCGTACAGAAGCGTTAAAACGTTTACAGGTTGTTGAGTCGTTACGTGAGTCAAATATGCACCACGTAAACCGTCCAGAATGGATGGTAATGCGCGTTATTCCGGTTATTCCACCAGAATTACGTCCATTAGTTCCATTAGATGGTGGTCGTTTTGCAACATCAGATTTAAATGATTTATATCGTCGTGTAATTATCCGTAATAATCGTTTAAAACGATTAATGGAGATCAAAGCGCCAGAAGTAATCTTACGTAATGAAAAACGTATGTTACAAGAAGCGGTTGATTCATTATTCGATAACACACGTAAAGCATCTGCTGTAAAAGCTGATGGTAACCGTCCATTAAAATCATTATCTGATTCATTAAAAGGTAAACAAGGTCGTTTCCGTCAAAACTTATTAGGTAAACGTGTGGATTATTCTGCTCGTTCTGTAATTGTTGTTGGACCAACACTTAAATTACACGAATGTGGTTTACCAAAAGATATGGCAGCTGAATTATACAAACCATTCGTAGTTCGTAAATTAATCGAGCGTGGAATTGTAAAAACAGTTAAATCGGCTAAGAAAATTATCGATAGAAAAGAGCCAGTTGTTTGGGATATTTTAGAAAATGTAATCAAAGGTCACCCAGTTTTATTAAACCGTGCCCCTACGTTACACCGTTTAGGTATCCAAGCATTCCAACCGAAATTAATCGAAGGTAAAGCAATTCGTTTACACCCATTAGTGTGTACAGCCTTCAATGCCGATTTCGATGGTGACCAGATGGCTGTTCACTTACCATTAGGACCAGAAGCTGTTTTAGAAGCGCAATTATTAATGTTGGCTTCTCAAAATATTTTGAATCCTGCTAATGGTTCTCCAATTACTGTACCTTCTCAGGATATGGTTTTAGGTCTTTACTACATGACGAAAATTCGTCGTACTGACCACCAATTTACAGTAAAAGGTGAAGGATTAACTTTCTATTCAGACGAAGAAGTTCAAATTGCATACAACGAAGGAGCTGTTGACTTAAACGCGCCAATTCGTGTAAAAGGAACAATTCGTGTAGGAGAGGAGTTAGTAGAAAATCAATTAATCGAAACTTCAGTAGGACGTGTGTTATTCAACCAAATCGTTCCGAAACAAGTAGGTTATATTAATGAAGTATTAACGAAAAAATCGTTACGTACAATTATTAATAAAATCATCAAGATTACAGATTTCCCTACAACGGCTGCTTTCTTAGATGATATGAAACAATTAGGATACCGTAATGCCTTCGAGGGTGGTTTATCATTCTCATTAGGAGATATCTTAATCCCAGAACAAAAGAAAGACCTTATCTCTGGTGCGATCAACCAAGTTGAGAACATTAAGATGAACTATAACATGGGTCTTATTACAAATAACGAACGTTACAACCAAGTTATTGATGTTTGGACAACAACAAACGCAACATTAACGGAAATTGTAATGAAACGTATGACAGAAGATCAACAAGGATTTAACTCTGTATTCATGATGCTTGATTCTGGAGCACGTGGATCTAAAGAGCAAATTCGTCAGTTATCAGGTATGCGTGGATTGATGGCTAAACCTCAAAAAGCTGGTTCTACTGGTGGGGATATCATCGAAAACCCAATTATCTCTAACTTCCGTGAAGGTCTGTCTATCTTAGAGTACTTTATTTCTTCGCACGGTGCGCGTAAAGGTCTTGCCGATACTGCCTTAAAAACTGCCGATGCTGGATACTTGACTCGTCGTTTAGTTGACGTTGCACAAGACGTTATCGTAATGCACGAAGATTGTGGTACATTAAGAGGTTTAGAAGTTACAGCACTTAAGAAAAAAGAAGAAATCATCGAAAGTTTATCTTCTCGTGTATTAGGTCGTACTTCATTAAATGATATTTACAACCCAGATAATGGTGAATTAATCATTTCTGCTGGTAACATTATTACAGAAGATGTTGGTGATGCTTTAGAAGCAGCTGGTATTGAAAATGTAGAGGTTCGTTCTCCATTAACATGTGAAGCGAAAACTGGAATTTGTGCTAAATGTTACGGACGTAACTTAGCTACAGGTAAAGGTGTTCAGAAAGGTGAATCAGTTGGTGTAGTTGCTGCACAATCTATTGGTGAACCTGGTACACAGTTAACATTACGTACTTTCCACGTTGGGGGTACTGCGGGTAACGTTTCTGAGCAAAATACAATTAATGCTAAAGTTGATGGTACAGTTGAATTTGATGACTTACGTACTGTTGAATCGACAGATGATGCAGGTAACAAAGTAGATACAGTTGTTTCTCGTTCTACAGAGATGAAAGTAATTGACGATTTAGGAAACGTTCGTCAACAAACTAACATCGCTTACGGTACTATCTTATCTGTTAAAAACGGAGCTAAAGTTCAAAAAGGTCAAGAGATTGCAAGTTGGGATCCTTATAATGGGGTTATCATCGCGGAATCTACTGGTAAAATTGAGTACGAACAATTAGAGCAAGGGGTAACTTTCCAAATTGAAATCGATGAGCAAACAGGATTCCAAGAAAAAGTTATTTCTGAATCACGTAATAAAAAATTAGTTCCAGCGTTAAGAGTTATCACGATTGATGGTGAAGAAAAAACATACAACTTACCAGTAGGTGCACACTTAATGGTAAATGATGGTGAAAAAATTAATGCAGGTAAAATCTTAGTTAAGATTCCTCGTAAGTCAGCTAAATCTGGCGATATTACAGGAGGTTTACCTCGTATTACAGAGTTGTTAGAGGCTCGTAATCCATCTAACCCATCAGTTGTTTGTGAAATGGATGGAGTTGTATCTTTCGGTAAAATAAAACGTGGTAACCGTGAAATCATCGTTGAATCTAAAAATGGTGAAATCCGTCGTTACTTAGTTAAATTATCAGCACAAATCTTAGTTCAAGAAAATGACTTCGTACGTGCAGGTGAGCCTTTATCAGATGGAGCAATTACACCAGAAGATATTTTAAGAATCTTAGGACCAACAGCGGTTCAAGAATACTTAGTAAACGAGATTCAAGATGTATACCGTTTACAAGGGGTAAAAATCGATGACAAACACTTCGAAATTATCGTACGTCAAATGTTACGTAAAGTTCGTATTGTAGACTCAGGAGATTCAAGATTCTTAGAAGATAGTTTAGAGCACAAAGACGATTTCATGCAAGAAAACGATCGTTTATTCGGAATGAAAGTGGTAGAAGATGCTGGTGATTCTGACACATTAAGTGCAGGACAAATCATCACAGTTCGCGAATTACGTGACGAAAACTCTAAATTAAAACGTGAAGACAAAAACTTAGTAACTGCTCGTGAAGCTTTACCTGCAACAGCAGAAGCAGTTTTACAAGGTATTACAAGAGCGTCTTTACAAACTAAATCTTTCATGTCTGCGGCATCGTTCCAGGAAACTACAAAAGTTCTTAACGAAGCAGCTGTAGCTGGTAAAGTAGACGGTTTAGTAGGATTAAAAGAAAACGTTATTGTTGGACACTTAATTCCTGCCGGAACTGGATTAAAAGAGTATCAAAACATCATCGTAGGATCTAACCGTGAATACGAGGAATTAATAAACGCAAAACAAGAATTATAATGTCAGAAAATCAACAAAACGAAGGATTAAACATTGAGTTAAACGAATTAGTAGCTCAAGGTGTTTATGCTACAGGAGCAATCATCAACCACTCACCATCTGAGTTCGTTGTAGATTTCGTTCAATTTTTACCAGGTGCTAGACCATCAGTAAAATCAAGAATTATTTTGTCTCCATTACAAGCAAAACAATTATCTCAATCGTTAGCAGAAAACGTAACTAACTTCGAGAAAAGCTTTGGTGAAATCAAAGAACCTCAAGTAAACAACGGTACTGCAACTTACGAAGCTTAAGAATCATTCTTAATATTTCAAAAAGTCCCTCAATCTTAGATTGGGGGATTTTTTTATGCAGTCAAAACTATCAAATCATTAAAAATAATCTTATAAACGTTAGATCAATTATTAAATTGATAATTATTTTAGATATTAATACGAATAGTTTAAAAATAAAATACATTAATCTGTTTAACAGTATTTTTTTGAATCGAAAAAATGTTTAGATTTGTATTTAGCAAATAACACAAGAATGTCTGACTATAAATTAATTCTACCTTCTATGGGAGAAGGTGTAATGGAAGCTACTGTAACAAATTGGATCAAGAATATTGGTGATTCGATTAGTGAAGATGAATCGGTTGTAGAAATCGCAACTGATAAAGTAGATTCTGATGTTCCTTCGCCAGTAGCGGGAGTTTTAAAAGAAATCTTAGTTCCGGTAGATGGAATTGCAAAAGTAGGTGAGCCTATCGCAATTTTGTCTGTTGATGGAGTTGTAGAACAAGCTGATTCGGCAGAAGAAGTAGATACAAATAGCGACCAAGAAATTGCTGATGCTGCAAAATCTATCGAGGCTGAAGTTGCAACAATCAAAACTGAAACGGTTATTACTTCGTCTGATGATAAATTTTATTCTCCTTTAGTAAAATCTATTGCGAAAGAAGAAGGTGTTTCTCAGGCTGAGTTAGATCAAATTTCAGGTTCTGGAAAAGACGGACGTGTAACGAAAGATGATATTTTAAATTTCGTTAAAAATAGAGGTAATCAACCAGCGAAAACAGTTGCTACGACTTCTGTTGCTGCACCAGTTGCTCAACCTCAAGCACCACAAGTGCAATCTGCGCCTATTTCTGTTGGTGAAGGTGATGAAATCATCGAAATGGATAGAATGCGTAAGATTATTGCGCAAAATATGTTACAAGCAAAACAAATTGCTCCTCATGTAACGTCTTTCGTAGAAGTTGATATGACGAATATTGTGTTATGGAGAGATAAAAATAAAAATGAGTTTCAGAAGAAACATGGTGAGAAAATTACCTTTATGCCAATTTTTATTGAAGCTGTAGCAAAAGCAATTCAAGATTTCCCCATGATTAATGTTTCGGTTGATGGAGATAAAATCATCAAAAAGAAAAATATCAATATTGGAATGGCGGCTGCTTTACCAAGTGGAAATTTAATTGTTCCTGTTATCAAAAATGCGGATCAATTTAATTTAGCGGGATTAGCTTCTCAGGTTAATGATTTAGCAAATCGTTCTCGTAACAATAAATTGAAACCCGCAGAAATCCAAGGAGGAACATACACAATTACAAATATTGGTTCTTTCGGAAATACATTAGGAACACCAATTATTCCTCAACCACAAGTCGCTATTTTGGCTGTTGGTGCAATTGTGAAAAAACCTGCTGTTATCGAAACTCCACAGGGAGATATGATTGCAATTCGTCACAAAATGTACTTATCTCATGCATATGATCACCGTGTTGTGGATGGTGCTTTAGGAGGTATGTTTGTAAAACGTGTTGCCGAATATCTTGAGGCTTTCGATATGAATACGCCTGTTTAATAGTAGAATAATACTAGATATAAAAAATCCAACTAATTTTAGTTGGATTTTTTTCGTTTAAATTTATAAGTGAGCATTACGCCGCCTTTGTAGAGAATCCATTCACCACTTTTGTTGAATGATTGCGCAGAATCATACCGTCCGAAATTAGGAGAATCTTCTTTATAATAACCTTTGTAATTTCCTTGAGAGTGTCCTCCTCCAACAAAAACATCTAATCCCCAATGTTCGTTGATTTTGACTTGATATCCAATTGTAGCTCCTGTTAAAATTGCAAAGCCACGTTGGTATTTATCTGTATTCCAATAATTCCATTTTTGGATATCAAAGAAACCGACTCCAATGTTTGGACCTATATAAAATTTACTAAAAGATTTATCAAAGTAATATCTACCTTCACCAAAAGCCATGTACATTTGTAAATGATTTCCCGCAAATGATTTCCAAGGAGAGATGAAACCGTCAGCTTGTAAAGTTATTTTATCTGTAAGTGCATGCTCTACACCAAGATTTACCATCGCAAGTGGCATTGTTAAGGCATTAGCTTTTATTTGCGTTTCTCCTTTTTGAGCAAAGATTGAAGCAGGAAATAATAGCCAAATTAATTTATTCATTCGTAATTTTTATCAGTTTGCGAAGCTAAGGTAAAAAAAATGGTTTATTTAGATGTTAATTCAAGCTTTTTTATAACTTTACTTAACATTTAAGTACATTATGGCACCAATCATATCAATCCTAATTATATTTTTGATTTTCGGAATTTTTGTTTCGATATTCTTTGTTATTGCCGTATCTGATGCGAAAGTCAGAGAGAAAAATGAACAACATACGCTGAAAAGTTTACCAGATCAGGTAGACTTAAAAGCTGTTGTGCGTTACAATATTGGACGTCCGCAAGGGAGATTTCTTAAAATGAAATCTTTTCAGGGAAGTGGTGTATTATATGTACAAGGAGATCAATTAATTTTCAAAGATATTTTAGGCAACGAAGATCATATTTTTGATTTGAAAACATGCAAATTATCTTGGGTTGAGAACAAGATAAATGGGATTACAAATGCTTTTAAAGTTGCTGATCACGAAGCAATTATTTTCTTTTATATCGATAAAGGTGTCTTTATTTTTAATGCGATTGAAGAAAATGCGTCGACTTCAGATTTATATATTCGTTTGAAAGAATTGCGTAAAAGTATTAGAAATGCTAAAAAAGCTGAGTCGGCAAGTGAATAGTTAATCCAGCTCGGAAACCGCTCATATCTTTAAAATTTTTATTTTCTCTAAACTCGAAAGAATAACCAGCATTTAACTCTACAATGCTCAAAACTGCAATACCAGCTTTTGGAGTAATTGTCCATGGAGAAACTTCGGCGCGAATAACATAAAAAGCAGAGCTAAAATTTGAACTATAAGGATCACCTGCATTGTTGTGAAAATTGAACATATATCCAGCTCCAACTTCTGGAATTACACGAAATTTATCTTTCATATAACCCAAATTTGCATTGGCGCTAAACGTCAAAATATTGTTGTTATCTTGTACTAAGAACAAATCTGTTCCAACTTTTCCGTAATTTCCATTCCAATATTCATAACCAAGATTAATCGTAAAATAATCGGTTAAATTTTGTTGTGCTTTCGCTTGAAAACTAAAGATAAAAACAAAGATTGCGATGAACTTTTTCATGTGATAAAATTAATGAATTATTTAGTTTTCTTCCAAAAAAATAAATTTTCGTCGTTTTTACTTTCTCTAATTCCAATTGAAAGGAATATTAATTCCAGCAGAAAATTGAAAACCTTTTATCGGTTTGAAATTATCTTTTTCATTTATACTAAATCCATATCCAATCCCAAAATCGATCAAAGTCATAAATGTTAATCCAATTTTTGGAGTAATGGTGTAAGGAGTAAATTCGCTTTCCACAAAAGGAAAAATGTATGATCCACTCGAAGCAAGAAATCCTGTAACGCCAATTTCTGGAATGACATGGAAATTATCTCGCATATAAGCCATGTTGACGTTGGCGTCTATTCGTGGAGTAAGAAATGTGTCACCTAATCCAAATGTGTAAAACAGACCTAGTTTGGCAAAGTTCCCAGATTGATTAGAATAACTTCCTGAAACGCCAAATAAGTTTTGACTGAATGCAAAAGAGGAGAAGAAAAGAATGAAGATTGTACTGATTTTCTTTAAAGTCATACGTTTGGTTTTGAAATTAAATTTAGTGTAAAGATAAATAGCTACAACTTATCTTGTTGTAGCTATTTATAATGATTTATTAAAATTTAAAATCGACTCAAAATTTTAATCCATCGTGAATCCTTTTGTATAGATTCGTCCGTAATAATCTGCAAATTTAATTGATACGCGACCTTTATAATTTTTTAAGATTTTCTCGATATCGTCTTGTGAACTTACATTTTTATCATTGATCGATAAGATAATAAATTCTTCTTGAACACCTGCAGCAGCTAATTTCCCTGCATTATCTAGATGTTTTACCATGACACCATAATTAATTCCGAAACTATCTTTTTGACGTTCTGTTAATGGCTCAAATTCTGCACCAAGAACTTCAGTTGGCGTTAAGTCAGATTTGCTTCTCACTTTAGTGCTTCCTTTAGCATCTTTCAATGTAATGTTGTATGTTTTCTCAGAGTTTCCACGTCTTACAGTAAGCGCAACATTGTCACCAGGACGTTTGCTACCTACGATGAATGATAACGATGAGAAAGATGTAATTGGTTTTCCATCTACAGCTGTAATGATGTCGCCTTCTTCGATTCCAGAATCAATTGCAGATCCTTTTGCAACCAACTCAGTTACCATTACTCCATTATCGGTTTTAATATTTTTCTTGAATTGTTTGTTGTATTGTTTTACAGCATCTTCATTCGATAAATCAAAACCTTTGATACCTAAATATCCACGTTGTACAATTCCGTACGATTTAATATCCTCCACAACTTTTTTCACCAAGTTTGCAGGAACAGCAAATCCATAACCAGAATAAGCTCCTGTTGGTGAAGAAATAGCTGTATTAATACCAATTAAATCTCCGTTTGCATTCACCAAAGCACCACCAGAGTTTCCTGGGTTAATCGCTGCATCGGTTTGAATAAATGACTCGATTGGTGATTCAGAATTTTTACCTAAAATATTAATGCTACGACCTTTTGCCGAAACAATACCTGCTGTAACAGTAGAAGTCAATCCAAATGGATTACCAACTGCTAAAACCCAATCTCCAACATTAATGGCATCAGAATCGACAAATTTTGTGAATGGTAAACCTTTTTCACTAATTTTCAATAAGGCAATATCCGTACTTGGATCAGTTCCAACTAATTCAGCAATATAACTTTTTTGATTATTCAAAGTCACTTCAATTTTAGAAGCGCCTTGTATCACGTGATTATTTGTAACTATATATCCATCTTGAGAAATAATTACACCAGAACCCATTCCAGATGGTTGATCTTGATCTGGTTGCTGTTGTTGTCTTCCTCTTTGTTGTTGTTCTGGTTGACCAAAAAAGAAATCAAAAGGATCGAACATTTGTTGCTGTTGTTGCTGTCTTTGATTCGAATAATTTTTGATACTCACAACCGTATGTACTGCTTTGTTAGATGCCTGCACAAAGTTTGGCGCATCATAGCCATAATTTCCTTTATAATCTACAAACTCAAAGTCTCCGTTTTTCTGATGATTTGCATTTGTAATAAATGGATTACTTCCATTTTCGTTCATCAAATAAAAACCTCCCATAGTTGTCATAGAGCTCACTAATCCAACTAATAAGTATCCTGTATATTTTTTCATCTTTATTATATAAGTTTTTAATGTTTTAGATTAAATCAAATTTAAGACCAAAATTTTAACATTTCAAACCGTTTAACGCATGTTAACACTATATTATAAATCTTTTATAACATTAGTTAAGAGTGACAAAAATGTCTTTACTTTGTTTAAAATTAAAGAAGTTGAAATTAAAATTTTATAAATATCAAGGAGCTGGGAATGATTTTGTCATGATTGATGATCGAGAAAAAACGTTTCCAATCTCTACAGAATTGATTAATAGGCTATGTGATCGTAATTTTGGGATAGGAGCTGATGGTTTGATTTTGTTACAAAATGATGAAAATTCAGACTTCAGAATGGTGTATTTCAATTCGGATGGAAATGAAAGTACAATGTGCGGAAACGGAGGACGTTGTATTATTCGATTTGCTAATGATTTGGATGTTGCCAATGACAAAATGACATTTAATGCGATTGATGGTTTGCATCATGGGATCGTAGATCAAGAAGTTATTCGTTTACAGATGATTGATGTAAATGAGGTGGAAGATCACGACAAATATTTGTTTATGAACACAGGTTCGCCGCATCACGTAGAATTTGTGGAGAATGTAAAAGATATTAATGTCTACAAAAAAGGAAAAGCAATTCGTAACGGTGCGCCTTATTTTGAGAAAGGTTCTAACGTAAATTTTGTTGAAGTAATGCCAGATAATAGTCTTACAATTCGTACGTATGAGCGTGGAGTAGAGGACGAAACCTTGGCTTGCGGAACTGGGATTACGGCTGCAGCGATTTCTGCTTATGTCAAAAATTTGGTAGACAAAAAAGATATCAAAGTAAAAGCGATGGGTGGAGATTTATCTGTAAATTTTGAAGAAAATAATCATAACTTTGTCAATGTTTGGTTAAATGGACCAGCAGTAAAAGTTTTTGAAGGTGAAATTGAAATTTAATTCAATCCAATGAAAAAATTAAATTTAGTATTAATATTAATCTGTTCATTCGCATTTGTAGGATGTACATTTATAGACGGTTTCAAAGGAAATGCAACCAAAGATGGTTATATCTATATTTCTCGTGGAGCTAAATTTGAACAAGTTTTAGATTCTTTAAAACCATTTTTGAAGGATGAAAAATTGTTCAAACAGTATGCAGAAGATGCAGATTATCCAGCAACGATAAAATCTGGAAAATATAAAATCTCAAGCTCAGATTCTAACCGCGATATTATTGATCGTTTACAAGGTGGAGAGCAAGAAGAAGTGAAGCTTCGTATCAAAAATGAACCAACAATTTATCATTTGGCGGGATCTGTTTCCAAACAGATTGATATGGACTCTATCGAAGTTTTGACGGCTATTCGGGATTTTGTGAAAGAAAAAAACGATACAACGTTAAACGACGAAACAGTTAAACAATATTTTATTCCAGAAACGTATTTCGTGTATTGGGGATTAACACCAGAAAAGTTTGTAGACAAAATGGTAGCGCAGCATGACAAAGTGTGGAATGCAGATCGTTTGGCAAAAGCAAAAGCGCTCAACATGACACCTTTGCAAGTGACAACTTTGGCGTCTATTGTGCAATTGGAATCGTCTGATAATATGGATGAACAACAAAAAGTTGCACGTGCATATATGAATCGTTTGGCGAAAGATATGCGTTTAGAGGCCGATCCAACTTCTATTTATGCGTACAAAATGGAAAATGGTTGGGATCAAAAAGTGCAACGTGTGTACAAAAAATGGACGTGGTCTTCGAATGCGTACAACACTTATCGTAACAAAGGTTTACCACCAGCACCAATTTGTTTACCAAATTTAGGAGCAATTGATGCGGTTTTATCACCAGCAAATCACGATTTTATTTTCTTTGTTGCAGATCCTAAAAAACCAGGTTACCACATTTATACCAATGATTATCAGGAACATTTGAAAAATGCTGAGAATTATAGAAACTGGTTAAAAGAGAATAATATCAAATAGTTGTATCTTTAGCTAAACCAATTTTAGCGATGAAACAACTAAATTATACAAAAAGAGAATTCCTAAAACTGCTTGGTACAGGTAGTTTAGGAATTTTTTTTATGTCTTTTTATTCGTTTGATGATTTTTTGGACGATGATTTAATAATATTGACAAAAGATAATGAAAAGTATGATCAATACCGAAAATCATTCAACAAAAGAATTGAGAAATTCCCGAAGATTATAGCAGTTTGTAAATCGGAAACTGGAATTAAAAAAGCAATTGCATTAGCAAACGAAAAGAAACTAAAAATTGCCATTCGAAGTGGAGGACATAGTTTTGAAGGTTTTTCGAATGTTGATAACGGATTGTTGATTCATCTTGGATTGATGAACAAAATTACGTGGTTGCAAGAGAATAAAGTGAAATTACAACCAGCCTGTTTGTTGCAAGAAATCTATGCGAATTTTTTACCTAAGAAAAGAATTATTCCAGCTGGTTCGTGTGGAACGGTCGCTGTAGGTGGTTTGACTTTGGGCGGTGGTTACGGTTTTTTTAGTCGGAAATATGGTTTGACCTGTGATAATTTGCTTCGTGTAAAAATGATCGATTACAAAGGAAATATAATCGATTCTGATAAAGATCCAGATTTACTTTGGGCGTGTAAAGGAGGCGGAAATGGAAATTTTGGTGTTGTGACAGAATTACATTTCAAAACTTATCCAGCACCACAATCTTTCAGTGGATATCGTATGAAGTTTAATAATTTGACTTCTGATAAATTTGTTAAATTAATTCGGCTTTGGTTTCAAACAACGGAAAAGTTACCCAACGAAGCTTTTTCGGCTTTTGTGTTGAATGGAAAATTTTTAACGATTTTATTTACCAATTTTGCAGCAAATCAAACTGATTTTGAGAAAATATTTTCGAGTTTAATTCCTCTAGCGAATGATTACAAACCGATGAAAAATAGAAATCTGGCTGCTGCACTCAAAAATTATTATGGTGTAACAGAACCAATTTATTTCAAAAATTCTTCGGCTGGTTTGTACACAGGAATTGAAGATATAGAAAAAGGTTTGGAAGATATTTTTGCAAAAGTTGTTGCTTCTAAAGGAATGATTTATCAGATAAATACTTTGGGTGGAAAAATCAATGAAGTCAAAGCTTCAGATTCTGCTTATCCACATCGTGATATTAATTATTTGAGCGAATTACAAGCATATTGGGATTTGCCTTCGCAAGAAGAAAAGTTGACGAAATCATTTGAAGAAGTGCAACAATTGTTAAGAAATCTTGGAAATGTAAAACAATACCGAAATTATCCAGATATCAATTTTCCTGATGCGAATAATGCTTATTTCGGAAATAATTTGGTTCGTTTGCAAAAGTTGAAAAAGAAATATGATCCAAATAATTTGTTTGATTATCCACAAGTGATAAAATAAAAAAACTCCTGAAAAATATTTTTCAGGAGTTTTTGATTGATTATTTGAAAGCTTTTTTCATCTTAAATTTTAGCATATTCATTAATCCTGATTCGATAATATCAATACCTAAACCATAATTACTATCTGCAATTGTGTAATGATTATTTCGGAATTCCTCGAAATTTTCCATCGTAATTTCATGATTCGTCGAAGGATTGTATTCAATGTAAGCACTTCCTCCACTTGCTGTAATTTTCTTTCTACTTGAGTAGGTGAAATATTTATCATTAATCGTCGATTCTTGAATCGTATACTTTTCCTTTGTATCAATTTTTTGATCGGTTGATAAGTTGATTTCATACTTTTCACTATCGAAATTATGCCAAAAACTTGCGTCTTCGTGAATAAAATCTCTCACATTATTCTTCGGGATATTTCGATCAAAGAACATCAAGAAGCGTTCATTTGTCACTTTATCTTTAAAATATGGATTCTCGATTCGTGCTTTATATTTTATCGTTAATTCGTTCAGCTTTTTATCATCCGAAACAATTTCAATAGAAGTGTCTTTAAAAATTTCTCTCAAATCCATTTCAGGGCGATCTGCACTATAATTTAAGGCATAATAAAAGAAACTATTCCAACTATCAATAATTTCTCGCTTGTTGGTATTCTTGAAATATCGGCGCATATTATTTGCACGATTGTAACGATAAATCGATTCAGATTCTAAATAACCTTCGTTTCCTTTTGCCGCTACACTGACTTTTTCATCTATACAAAACTTAGGAAATTTGTAAGGTTCACGAATTTGTAAGGTCTGATTTGGTTTAATTTCTAAATAATGCGCAAAATAAATAAAGCTTCTATTTTCTAAGTAACCATACTCATTACGCATTGTTGCATCAACGTAATATGTCTCATTATTATGTTTCACTTTTACAATCACATGATTGAAAGCCAACAACGATGGGAGATAATATTTGAAATAGAAATCGGTATTATAATTCAGTAAAATGATTGAAGATTCTAATCCTAGATAATCAAAAATAACTTTCAATAAAATAGATTTTGCCTTACAGTCTCCTTGTTTATTTGCATAAGTTACTTCTGCTTCTTGAGGTTTGTGACCACTCATTTCATCAGCATTGTAGATATAATAAATATGGTTTTGAACATATTCTATCGCATATTCAATTTTATCTTCGATGTCAGAAAATTCATTTAATTTTTCAATTAGATTTGGTGCGAAACTTTCAAGATTAGCTTTGTTAATCACTTCTTCGTAATAAGTCGAAATAAAGTTTGAAAGCTTTTCCCAGGTGCTTTTTGTTGCAAAATCGATGTAAGGAAAAATCTCGCGATTTGGATCTGTTGGATTAAGATAATTTACTAACTCAAAAACGAAAGAACCGCCAGAAGGAATTGTTCCTGTTTCTGCTTCGATTACATTTCCATTTTCGTCACGGAAGAAGTTTTTCTTGTAAACAAATTCATCATCACGCTCATTGATTAATTCGAACGTATAATTTCCATATGCCCAATACGAATCAGGGCTAACCCATAAATAACGGCTGTATTCTTTGCGAACAAAGTCTTTATCAGTAAATACTTTTTCTCTTGCATCTTCCAATACAAGAATATCGTACAAACGTAAATCTTTGATCGAAATATTAATTTTTTTGCTTTTGTTGATTACGCCAGAACCGCTATCATTTTCGTTATCCAAAACTTTTACAGTGATATCTGCTATTTTATCAATTAACTCTCCATCACGAATCACAGAAATTCTATGAATCAAATAAATTTCGTTTTCTTCGACAATTGTATCGAATGTAGAAGCCTTTTCTAAATTTGCAGGATCAGTTAAGGTGTAAGACATGTTAACATACTCGATATGTTTTTCACGTGTTACATAAAATTTTTTGTCCAAAAAGTAACAATAATCTCGTCCTTCATCTAAAATATTTTTCGAGAAATCAGTTTCTTTAGAAAGTTCAATAATTTGTTCGTCTGTTAAACTCTTTGTCCAATTTTCAGGTTGAATAATTTTATAAATTTCGGTAGTATGGTTTTCCATCTATTTATTTTTAGTTGATTGGATTAAAAGTACAAAAATTATTTATAAAAAAAACGCGTCTACAAAGTAGACGCGTTCAGATAAATTTTATGATTTAGAACTTATATCGTAAACTCACGATAAAATATCTTCCCAAAACATTTTTAGTTGTAGTCGATATGTAGTTATCATTAAATCCATTCGAAACAATTACGTTGTTTCCTAATAAGTTTCCACCTGTAAGAGTTAAATAAGTTTTCTTCGCAATATTATATCGTGCAGAAGCATTCCACTCTTTTGCTGTGTTTATTTCTACTCCATCGCGGTATTGTAAACGATAAGAGAAATCGGTCTGAACTAATAATTTACTTGTAGCGGACCAAGCAGCTTCCCCGTATGGACGCCAGTTCGTAAATTTCTGTTCAGATAATGATTGATATTTACTTAGGTTTAAATTAACCCCAGCCTTCAATTCAAATTTCTTTTTGAATGTAAACGAGTTCTCTAAATTATAAGTTTGGTTAAAACTTTTATTGTTTACATTGTTTAATTGATCATTTGTTACAACACCATTTTTGTATTCAATATTTCTTGTAATTGTATAATAATTAGAAGTAGAAATATTCCCTGTTAATCGTGCATTGTACCATTTAGCAAAACGCTTCCCAATCATGAAATATCCTGAATAAGTTTCTTGGTTATTACCAGAATTAATTAAGGTATTGAATTGATAGTTATTTACAATTGTATCGTTTCCAGAGATGATAAAATCACGGTTTAAAACAGATTGTGTTTGTATACTTTTTTCTTGTAACGTATAACTCAAATTCGCAAAAATATTAAAGAATGTGAACGAGTTAAAATGACTAAAATTAAGACTTGCTGTATGTGTCAAAGCTTGTCTTAAGTTTCTATTTCCATAGAAAATCGATTGATAACTTTGAATAGTGTACGAGTCATTAAAATCTTTTGTGTACGGATAGCTATAGTTTTGTGTATAACTAGCGCGAACACTTGTTGCATTGTTGAACTTGTATTGCAAATTCAGGTGAGGTAAAAATTTCGTTTCCGAACGATTTAGTTTTTCACCATCTTGGTATTTCGATTTCTCATTAAAGAACGAAACTCCAGCTCCCACATCTACTTGAAAGTTTCCTAGTTTCTTTGTCAACGTTACATCAGCAAAGGTCTCGTTGTAATCTAAATCTGTATTACTGATTAATGAATTATCATTCATTAATTTCTGAAAATCATAGATTTTATTCTCAAAATCTTGTGTACTAAAATTTGTTCCAACTTTTACTTTAAGATTAGATGTATTTGTCAACAAGTGATTGTAGATTCCATATAATTGAACAGTATTCAAAACAAAGTTTTGATCTTGATTGATATTATATTGATTATTTACTTGAGATAAATTTTTGAACAAATTAAAAGATGAGAACGGATTTGCTGTTGATAAAACATTGTAATCTGGCGTATCTTTTTGATATTGATGACGGAAATATAAACCAACATTATCATCGCGTCCAACTTTACGGATGTAAGATAAAGTTTGTGATAAAGAGTAATTCTTTTGTTCAGAATTTACATTTCTAAAGCTATTTTTTTGATCATTATAATAGCTATCAACCAATTGCTCGTTTTCGCTATCCAAATAATTAAAATTTAAGCGATATTTAATTTGTCCTTTATCATTCGGATTATAATCTAAACGCAAACGCGACATTCCCATCAAAATATTGCTCTTATTTTGTTCTTGATCAACAGTTGTATAAGGTGTTTCGATGTTATTGTAATAACGCTCAGATTTAGAATTGTAACGAATATTATTGGTATTAAGTAAACCAAAACCAGAGATTTTTAATTTCTTATTTGGTTCAACACCAAAATGCACAGCACCATTATAGGTATTCATAATCGGCGCATCATTTTTTGTCATCAGGTTTAGATTGTTCGAATTTCCTCTTAATGAATAAATACTTCCTTCAGAATTAAATTCAGAATACCCACCAAAGAAGCTCATATAATCATCTTGATCAAAAACTTGTTTCCCGAATGTATTAAAATCATTGATTAAAGTTCCGTCCGTTTTTTCTGAGAAATAGAAAATCTTTGCTTGCGCATCTGTATGTTTGTCCGCATCTCCACCTAACGTCACATTACCAAATGCAAGACGTTTCATATCATCTTTTAGTTCGATGTTTAACGAGAATTGTTCGTCATCTTCTTGTAAGGAAGAAGCAAAAGGATTTGATTTGAACTTAGTATTCAATTGAATTTTAGAAACTGCATCCGAAGGTAAATTTTTGTTCAATAATTTTTCGTTACCACCCAAAACTTCACGTCCACCAACTGTTACTTGCGACATAGGTTTACCTTTGTACATTACCTTTCCATTTTGAACTTCAATTCCAGGTAATTTTTTAAGGATATCTTCTAATGTTTCCTCATTTCCAACTTTGAAAGAATCTGCATCAAACTCAATTGTATCACCTTTTACTTTGATAGCTTGTTGAGCTTTTATAATTGTTTCTTTTAAAGAAATTTCTTTTCCTTGTTTTAGCTTTATTTTTTTGTTGACATTTTCAGTCAAATCAACATTTTCTACATATGTTTCGTAACCAGCTTGCTCAATTTCGATATCATATTTTTGTCCACATGGCAATTTGAATTCAAATTCACCCATGTTACTTGTAAAAACAAAACCTTTTCCTTCGTTTTTACTATCAAAAATAGAGACAGAAGCATCTGTAACAGGAATTCCAGTATCATTTGCAACAGATCCTTTCAATTTACATTCTTGTGCAAATGAGATTTGAGCAGCAGAAGTAAATAAAATTAGATAGAGTAATTTCTTCATATGTATTTTTTAGTTGATGACTCAAAATAGAGTTTTTTGTAAAACACATCTATTTATGTGTTAGAAACAGATGTGTTTTATATTTTGTTTAATGAATTATTGGGTGTCTACACCGCTATTCATCATTTCTTTCATCTTTTTCTGCATATCTTCCATAATTTTCATGAATTGATTATGCGTTACAGTTTCACCTTTTGTAGGAATGTTAACTTTTAATTCTTTATCCGAAAGTTTTAATTCTTTTAATGTGAAAATCATTGTTGTTCCTTGGTAATCAAATTGAGCTTTTACAATTAAACCAGGTAAGCCAGCTAAAGAAGTTGGTCCATCTTTTATTGGAATTTCTGGAGCAAACCAAGCCGTTACAGGAATAGAATCCATCATAACACCTTCTGCTTTTGTTGCTTTATATCCAGCAATATCAGTTTTCTCACGAGAAATTTTCCATTTGTAATCAGGAATTTGATCTTTAATCAAATATTGTTTTGTCCCCATATCAACTTCTTTGTAATACAAATTTGGAGTTACAGTAAAGTCTTTATAAGTTGGTTTATTATCGAAAGTTGCCATTTGTTGAGCAATCATTCCTCCTTGAGATTGAGCATTTCCTACTTTTTGTTCTAATACAAAAGTTGATTGTTTTGAATTACTTTTTAAGAAATAGTTCATGAAAACACCAGCGTCAATTTCAGCTTTCAACATTGGGCCAACTTGTGAACGATATTGTTGAGGAACTTGTGCCATTGTTTTGTCATAATCCAATTTCATTTCGCAAACATAAGTTGCATCGATATTTTGTGTTTTATTGTCTTGTGCGATAGAAACTGTAGTTGTGATAATTCCTAAGGCAAATGTTAAGATTGCTTTTTTCATAATTGTTGTATTTGTCTAATTAGTCTGCTTTTGTAGACTAATGTTACAGATATTTTTTGAATTTATTCTAAAAATAAAATGTCATTCAAAAAGTTAAGGATTTTCAAATGACATTTTTATCTAGCGATTTATTTTTTTTTATAATAAATACGTCGAGACATTTCCTCCTTTTTTGATAAAATCTTCTTTCAATTCATCAAAAAGTTCTTGGTTAATAGCCTTTGTTGTTCCTTCTAAAATATATGTCGTATAACCTAATGCCAAAGCATCTTTTGCCGTATAATACACACAATAATCAGCTGCTAGACCGCATATGTATACACTTGTTACATTATGATCTTTCAAAAATCCATTTAGCCCTGTTGGATTCTTTTTATTCACATCAAAAAAAGCACTATACGAATCAACTTCTGGATTCATACCTTTTCGGATGATTGCACTTATTTTATTTTGCTTGATATCTTTGTGTATTTCTGCTCCTTTAGTGCCTTGTACACAATGATCTGGCCATAAAACTTGACGATTTCCACCTAATTCGATTACATCAAAAGGTTGTTTATCTGTGTGTTGCGAAGCAAAACTTTTGTGATTTGCTGGATGCCAATCTTGCGTTGCCACAACAACATCATACTTTTCTTGCAATTTATTTATGCGTTCGATAATTTTATCTCCATCATTCACAGCCAACGAACCTCCTGGTAAAAAATCGTACTGCATATCTACGATGATTAAAGCTTTCATAGTATTTTATTTCTTAAGATTAATTTAGAATTAAATATAAGTTTTATAATATGAAATTGAACCAATTTTTATGAAAATTAATCGAATTTTAAGAAACCTTAATCTCGTTTATTTACACCAGAATTTCTCATTTCTTCGAAACGTGAGCGTTGTTCTTGCATTAATTTATCAAATTCTGCTTGCGAAATAGCACCTTTATCTTTTGGTTTTTCGATTGGTTTTGTATTTGTTGATGTTTTGATATCTGTCAAAGAAATAATTTTAGAACCTTTAAACATTCCTCTGTTAATTTCTGTTTGTACTTCTGCGATTAAACCTGGTAATCCCCAATAATTTTCTGGACCAGTTTTATATTTCAATGTTGGAATGTACCAAACTGTTGTTTGAACACTATCAATAATAGCGGTTGCTTTTTTAGCTTCATTCCCTAAAATTATTTTCGTTTCGCGTGTTAATTTCCAATCAAAATTTTGCAAAGAATCTTTTACAACATAACTTTTTCCCATCATGTTTTGTTCTTTTAAAAGCAAATGATTTGTACTATTTTTATAAATATTATCTCCATTCATCGACATCATTCGCATTCCGCCTCCACGTGGACCTCTTATTCCTTGACTTTGATCGTTTGATATTTTTTCAACCATTTTATACAAAGATTCATCTTCCAAAATAGTCAACTTAGCTTCTTGCGGCTCTTGAATATTTTTCTTGAATTGCTCTTGCATTTCTTTTGACATCGTACGTCCATTGCCACCTCCCGGAGGTTGAAACGTAAAATCGTCTGGCAAAATAATACGCGTTGTGTACGAAATTTCTACTTTTTCTTGTTGCGCAAAGGCCGAAAAACTAAATAGTAAAACAAAAACTGAAATTATTTTTTTCATTTTAAATGTGATTATAGCTTTTAGACAAGAAATAGTATAAAATGTTTAATGAAGGATGAAAATATTTTCTTTAATCCTTACTAACACCTTCAGAGCTCATCTGTTTTAGCCTTTCCATTGCTTTTTCACTTAACGCTTTATATTCTTCGTTGGTGATTGTATTTTTATCTTTTGGCTTTTCAATTGGTTTTAGATTTGGGACTTCTTTGACTTCTGTTGCACGAATAGTGCTACTTTCGATTCCTTTATTTTTTGAGTTTTTGATTTCGACTTCTAATATCAAACCAGGCAAACCATTGTAAATTCCAGGTCCATCTTTTATTGCAATACTTGGAGCATACCACGCAGTTACAGTTGTTGTGCTATCTACAATTGCGGTTGCTTTTTTGACATCAAAACCAATTAATTTCTTTGTTTCGCGTGTTAATTGCCATTTGTATTCGGTTAATTTATCTTTTATTGTATAAGTTTTGTCAAATGATTTTACACTTTTCAAATAATTTTTTGTAGTTAAATTTTTGAATAAACCATTTCCTGAATCTCCAAAACTCATCGAAACTCTCATTCCATTTCCTCCTTGTTGATTATCTATTTTTTCGACTTTATTATAAGATGATTCGTTTTCATTGATTGTTAAGATAAAATCTTTTGGCTCTTGCATATTCTTAATCATGTCATTGTAAACATCGGTCGGAATTGTGCTTTCTTTACCATTTGTAGAAAATTTTACAGAACCTTTAAATTCTTCTGCATTTACTTTTACAATCTCTTGATAATTCACTTCAAGCTTTTGTGCAAAAGAAATAGTGGTAAGTAGAACGAAATAAGTAAATAATGTAACTATTTTTTTCATTGTAGTTTGATTTGTTCTACAATGATAGTAATATTTTTATATTCTACAATAATAGAATTAAAAATTTATATAAATTTTAAGAAATGATTTAATATTTGAAGACAGATTATTTTAAATCCTTAAAGTACTGACGTTTTTGTATGAAATACTGAAATGGCAATAATTCTTTATCCGAATAATTTTTAATTTGATGTTGTTGACGTTTTTTATACATTTTTATAAAACCAAAATAAAAATGCATATGTGATAAGAAAACAGCCCAAACATGTGGAAGTCCTTGTTTTGGTAAAAAGGCAACAGCAGCAATTCCATCCATAGAAAGACGAGTGAAAAGCATCGGAAAAAGTTTGTTTGTAGGTAGATTTTTAAGCATCATCCACAAACTATTTCGGTAATTTAGATACCATTTTTTTGGATTGGCTTTATCCAAAGTTGCTCCGCCCAAATGATAAACAGTAGATTCTCCACAATAATAAATTTTTCGCCCAGCATTGTTTAATCGCCAACACAAATCGATTTCTTCCATGTGTGCAAAGAATTCTTCGTCAAAACCATTTTGTTCAAAGAAATCTTTTTTTCGAATGAATAAACTAGCACCCGTAGCCCAAAAAATTTGTGTGGTATCGTTGTATTGTCCATTGTCTTTTTCTAAAGTTGAAAAAACACGTCCTCGACAAAATGGATAACCAAATTTATCAATGAAACCTCCTCCAGCACCGGCATATTCAAAATATTCTTTGTTTTTGTAGTCTAATATTTTGGGTTGAATTGCGGCGATATCTGGATTGTTGTCAAATAATTTTTCAATTGGTTCTATCCAATTTTTAGTTACTTCGACATCCGAATTTAATAAACAGAAATATTCTGCATCAATTTTTTTTAAACCTTCGTTATAGCCTTGTGCAAAACCATAATTTCCTTTGTTCTGAATGATTTTGACAGAAGGGAATTGAGTTGTCAACAATTCGATAGAGTTGTCAGTCGACGCATTATCAATTACATAAATTGTTGCGTTTTTAGAATTGTTAATAACCGAAGGTAAAAATTGAGGCAATAATTTTTCGCCATTCCAATTTAGGATTGCAATTGCTGTTTTCATGAATATTTAAAATTACAAATCGGCATATTTCCAACGTTTGTGGCTCCAAAGCCAATTATCTGGATGTTGTTGAATGGTTTGTTCTAAATGATGAAAAAATTGATGAACAATTTCATTTTCTTCAAATTTTTCTTGTTGAGGTTGTAGTCGAATAAAAGTTGTGTGATAATGACCGCGTTTTATTTTCTCGGTTTGACAAAAGACAACAGCCATGTCTTTGCGGCGTGCAATTTTATCAAAACCATTAAAAACAGGTGTTCTTTGATTGAGGAAATCAATAAAATAGTGAACAGCCGATTGTTTTGGACTTTGATCTGCGACAAATAAATAGGCTAATTCTCCATCATTTGGAGCTTTCATCATAAAACGCAACACATCTTTCATGTCTAATGCTTTTGTACCAAAACGACCACGCATAGCGTTGATTTTATAGTTCCAAAAAGGGTTTCTAATTTTATGATAAACGGCTGCACTTTCTTTTGTTGGTAAATGTTTTACCGTTCCAATAAACCATTCCCAATTGAAAATATGCCCACACATCATCATGACATCTCGTTTTTCACTTTTTATTTCATTAAAAATGTCGAGATTAGAATATGTAAATCGTTTGTCCAATTCTTCTTGAGAAATAGAAAAACTTTTTAAAGTTTCAACTAAATAATCACAAAAATTTGCATAAAATTTTTTGTGAATGGTTTTGATTTCTTCTTGAGATTTTTCGGGAAAAGAGTTTTCTAAATTTGTTCTAATGACACGTCTTCTATAACCAATAACCGTGTACAACAGAAAGAACAGAAAATCCGAGAATCTGTATAAAACCGAAAGAGGTAAACGTGAAATTTGATAAATTATGAAATAAAAAATGCTATTCATTTGACAAACAAATAAGCGACAAATTTACGAATTAAATTTGTTCGTTGCTTGCCAAATTGCATCTTTCGGAACTGGAGCTACAATTGTCATTTCTTCTTTTTTGACAGGATGTTCAAATGTAATGCGATGCGCATGTAAACAAATGCTTCCGTCAGGATTAGAACGCTTCGCACCGTATTTCAAATCACCTTTGATAGGACAACCAACAGAAGAGAGTTGCGCGCGAATTTGATGCGAACGACCTGTAAATAACTTCACTTCGACACAATGAAAAGAATCTAAAGCGCCTAAATAAGTGTATTCTAAAATTGCTTTTTTTGCATCAGCAGTAGGTTTAGAATAAACTGTTGTTTTATTATTTTTAGGATTTTTCTTTAGATAATGTTCTAATCTTTCGAAGTCTTTTGGTGGTTTGCTTTGTACAATAGCACGGTAAACTTTGTCAATATTTCGTTTCTGAAACATTTCGTTCATTCGTGTTAAAGCTTTCGAAGTTTTAGCAAAAATCAACACACCAGAAGTTGGACGATCCAAACGATGCACCAACCCTAAGAAAACATTTCCAGGTTTATTATCGCGTTCTTTTATATAGTTCTTTAGACTATCGATAAGAGGAATGTCGCCTGTTTCGTCTCCTTGTGCTAATTCGCCTGCTTTTTTGTTGATGATTAACAAATGATTATCTTCGAATAAAATTTCTGGATTCATGTTTGAGTTTTAAGTGATGAGTTTTGAGTTATGAGAAGAAACTCAAAACCCAAAACTTTCAACTAAAATTTAATATTGTTCATTCACATTTGGAAAGTCGCCCGATTTTACATCAGCAACATATTGTCCAACAGCTTGATGAATTTGATCTTCTAAGTTTAAATATTTACGAACAAATTTTGGTTTGAATTCGTTGTTTAATCCCAACATATCATGTACAACTAAAACTTGTCCGTCGCAACCAGCTCCTGCTCCAATTCCAATTGTAGGGATATTAACAGAGGCTGTTACTTTAGCAGCTAAATCAGCTGGAATTTTTTCCATTACTAATGAAAAACATCCTAATTCTTCTAATAATTTAGCATCACTAATTAATTTTTCTGCTTCCGCATCTTCTTTTGCACGTACTTTATATGAACCAAATTGGTAAATAGATTGTGGCGTAAGACCTAAGTGTCCCATAACAGGAATACCAGCATTTACGATACGACGAATAGATTCTTCGATTTCTTTTCCACCTTCTAATTTGATCGCATGTGCACCAGATTCTTTCATGATTCGAACAGAAGATTCTAAGGCTTTTTGCGGATCAGATTGATAAGTTCCGAAAGGTAAATCAACAACAACCAAAGCGCGTTTAGCTCCACGAACCACGCATTGCGCATGGTAAATCATTTGATCCAAAGTAATTGGTAAAGTAGTTTCGTGACCAGCCATTACATTAGCAGCAGAATCACCAACTAAAATAACTTCAGTTCCAGCCGCATCTACAAGCGAAGCGATTGTAAAATCGTAAGCCGTTAACATCGAAATTTTTTCTCCGGTAAATTTCATGTTACGCACAGTTTCGGTAGTGATACGTTTGATTTCTTTATTTACAGACATTACGTTTATATTTTTAACTTTTGTAAAGTTAATTTGAATATTAAGACAGAACTAATTTTGACTGAAATTTTTTCCAGTTTGACAAATGAAGAAGAAGATAAACGGTTAGTTAAAAATGAAATAACAATTTTTACAATTTTATAAACGTAAATATAATTGTCTATTTGCTCATTTTTAGTAAATTGGTGTTCGAATTGAGAGAATTTCACTAAATTTGTTCTCTTAAACTAATTTTAAATAACCAAAAATGAAAATAGCAATAGTGGGAACAGGCTACGTTGGTCTGTCTAACGCAATTTTATTGGCTCAGCATAATGAGGTAGTGGCGTTAGATGTTGTTCCAGAAAAGATTGCAATGCTCAATGCAAAAAAATCTCCAATTGAAGATAAAGAAATTATAGATTTTTTGCAGAATAAGGAGCTTAATTTTCTTGCGACTTTAGACAAAGAAACTGCGTATACAAATGCAGAATATGTGATTGTTGCAACGCCTACGGACTACGATCCAAAAACAAACTATTTTAATACATCAAGTGTAGAATCGGTTATAAAGGATGTCAAACAATATAATCCGAATGCTGTAGTTATTATAAAATCGACAGTTCCAGTTGGTTTTGTTGAAGATTTAAAATCACGATTAGAATATCAAAATATTATTTTTTCTCCTGAATTTTTGCGAGAAGGAAAAGCTTTATACGACAATTTGTATCCATCAAGAATTATTATTGGTGAACAAAGCGAAAGAGCAGAAGTTTTTGCGAATTTGTTAAAAGAAGGAGCAGTTAAGAAAGATATTCCGACGTTGTTTACACATTCAACCGAAGCAGAAGCAATCAAATTATTTTCGAATACCTATTTAGCTTTGCGTGTCGCTTATTTTAATGAGTTAGATAGCTATGCACAAACATTCAACTTGGATAGTAAACAAATTATCGAAGGAGTTGGTTTAGATCCTCGTATCGGTTCGCATTACAACAATCCATCGTTTGGTTATGGTGGATATTGTTTGCCAAAAGATACGAAGCAATTATTGGCTAATTATGATGCAGTTCCGAATAATATTATTCAAGCAATTGTTGATGCAAACAGAACGCGAAAAGATTTTATTGCTGATTCTATCATCGCTAAAAATCCTAAGAAAGTTGGTGTTTACCGCTTAATTATGAAATCAGGTTCGGATAATTTTAGAGCATCTGCGATTCAAGGAGTAATGAAACGTATCAAAGCAAAAGGAATTGAAGTGGTGGTTTATGAACCAGTTCTGAAAGAAGATTCTTTCTTTGGATCGAAAGTGATGAGTGATTTTGAAGCTTTTAAACAAGAATGTGATGTGATTATTTCGAATAGAAATGCACCTGAATTGGCTGACGTGAAAGAGAAAGTTTATACGCGCGATTTGTTTGGAAACGATTAAAAATAACAACTATAAAATACTATGAAAACTATTTTAATTACAGGTGGAGCTGGATTTATCGGTTCTCACGTTGTAAGAGAATTTGTCTTAAAATATCCTGAAACGAAGATTATAAACCTTGATGCATTGACGTATGCTGGAAATTTAGAGAATTTGAAAGATATCGAAAGTAAATCAAATTACGAATTCGTAAAAGCTGATATTACTGACGCAAAACATATATTAGAAGTTTTTGAAAAACATCAACCAGATGGTGTTATTCATTTAGCTGCTGAATCTCACGTAGATCGTTCTATCGCAAATCCGTTAGAATTTGTGATGACGAATGTGATTGGAACAGTAAACTTATTGAATGCAGCAAAAACGATTTGGAACAATAATTTCGAAGGAAAACGTTTTCATCATGTTTCGACAGATGAGGTTTTTGGAGCTTTGGGTGATGAAGGATTCTTTACGGAAGAAACTTCTTACGATCCGCATTCACCATATTCGGCATCAAAAGCATCTTCAGATCATTTTGTGAGAGCATATCATGATACTTATGGTTTACCAATTGTGATGACAAATTGTTCGAATAATTATGGGCCAAATCATTTTCCAGAAAAATTAATTCCGTTGTGTATTCATAATATTTTGAATGGAAATCCACTTCCAATTTATGGAGATGGAAAATATACGCGCGATTGGTTATTTGTAATTGATCATGCAAAAGCGATTGATTTAGTTTTCCATGAAGGAAAAAATGGAGGTTCTTACAATGTAGGAGGTTTCAACGAATGGAAAAATATCGATTTGGTAAAAGAATTGTGTAAACAAATGGACGAAAAATTGGGTAAAGAAGCGGGAACTTCAGAACAATTAATCACATTTGTGAAAGATCGTCCAGGACATGATTTACGTTATGCAATTGATGCGACTAAAATCAACGAAGAATTAGGCTGGAAACCAAGTGTGACGTTTGAACAAGGTTTGAGTCTAACAATTGATTGGTTTTTATCAAACAAAGAATGGCTAGACAATGTAACATCTGGAGATTACCAAAATTATTACGAAAAACAATATAATTAAATAGTTTTAGGTTCTGGAAAAAGAACCTAAAATTTTAAACAACCTAAATTTATTTATTTTATGAGTTTAAACTCAGAAACAAATCAAAGTTGGTCTAACGTAATTACTTCAAAAAATAGTTTATTTTCTTTAAATTTAAAAGAAGTTTGGCGTTACCGAGATTTGGTTTATATGTTAGTGAAACGTGATTTTATTACGTCTTTCAAACAGACTATATTGGGGCCAATTTGGTTTTTTATCAATCCCATTTTTACTACTGTAATGTATGTCATTATTTTTGGAAATGTAGCAGGTTTATCAACTGATGGAACTCCAAAAATGGCTTTTTACTTGGCAGGTGTTACTCTATGGAATTATTTTGCATCTTGTCTTACAGGAACAGCTTCTGTTTTTAGAGGGAATGCTTCTATTTTTGGAAAAGTTTACTTTCCTCGTTTGGTCATGCCGCTTTCTGTTGTAACGTCTAACTTAATGCGATTCGCTGTTCAGTTCACATTATTTATTATAGTTGTGTTGTATTATTATTTTACTGGTGCATCTATAGAACCAAATATGTGGTTATTAGCAACACCATTCTTAATTATTTTAATGGCTGCATTTGCGCTAGGAACAGGAATGATTTTATCATCTTTGACAACTAAATATCAAGATGTGAATATGTTATTAGGATTTGGAGTTTCATTGGCAATGTACGCGACACCAGTAATTATGCCTTTATCATCTTTTCCTGATAAATACAGATGGTTAGTTGAATTAAATCCTTTAACAGGAATTTTTGAATGTTTCAAATATGGATTTTTAGGTAAAGGAGATTTTACAATTGGATTATTAGGTTATTCAACGTTGGTAATTTTTGTTCTTTTAGTTATTGGAGCATTGATTTTCAATAAAGTTGAAAAATCATTTATGGATACTGTTTAATTTTTTAGAATTTAATTATGTCAAAAAATATAGTTTTAGATGTTGAAAATGTTTCAAAACAGTATCGTTTAGGAGAGGTCGGAACTGGGACATTGCAGCATGATATCAAACGTTGGTGGGCAAATATAAGAGGACAAGAAGATCCTTTTCTTAAGATTGGTGAAACTAACGATCGTACACAAAAAGGAGATTCTGATTACGTTTGGTCGCTAAAAGATATTAACTTTCAAATAGAGCAAGGACAAGCTGTTGGGATTATTGGTCGCAATGGAGCAGGTAAATCGACATTGTTGAAATTACTTTCTCGCGTTACAAAGCCAACAACAGGGTCTATAAAATACAAAGGAAGAATTGCTTCTTTGTTAGAAGTTGGTACAGGTTTCCATCCTGAAATGACAGGTCGTGAAAATATTTATCTCAACGGGGCTATTCTTGGAATGACACGTAAAGAAATTATACGTAAGTTCGATGAAATTGTTGATTTTGCAGGTGTAGAACGTTATATAGATACACCAGTAAAACGCTATTCATCTGGAATGTATGTTCGTCTTGCTTTTGCTGTTGCTGCGCATTTGGAGTCAGAAATTCTGATTGTTGATGAGGTTCTTGCTGTTGGAGATGCCGAATTTCAAAAGAAATGTCTCGGGAAAATGGGTGATGTAACCAAAGGAGAAGGTCGTACTATTTTGTTTGTGAGCCATAATATGGCAGCGATTCAAAACTTATGTGATTATGGTATTCTTCTTGAAAATGGAAAGATGAAATGTTCTGATACAATAACTAAAGTTATATCTCTATATTCATCAATGAATATTTCATCTGAAAATGTTATTCCAAATGATTATAAAAAAGTGTATTTGAAAAATTTGCAGATATATTCAAATAATCAATTAGGAGCTATTTGTGGAGCTGAAATAAGGTTTGAAATTAATGTGTTTTCCAAAGAAAATTTAACAGATGTAGTTATAGGTATTGGTATTAATGATCATGCTGGAACAAGAATATTAACTCCTTTTTCATTACAATTTAATAAAAAATATAATTTAAAATCAGGAGATAATATTATATCCTGTATTATTTCTGAATTTCCTTTAAAATTAGGTGTTTATAATTTAGAAATTTATATAGGTACTCCAGAAAAGGTGTTTGATTATTACGATAAAGGATTGTTAATGAAGGTTGAGGCTTTTGATGAAGATTATATTAAAATTATTCCAGAAGAGTCACAAGGAAGTGTAATATTAAAACAAAAATGGATATAAAATTATGAAAACTTTATTGAAAAAATTTTTATTGAAAGTAATAAAAAGAAATAAACCAAAACAAGAATCAATTGAATACAACTTTGATAAAAATAATCCATTAGGTGATGGAGGAGAAAGGGTTGATTTTAAATTTGATAATAATTTTGATATATCAAATTTAGATATGTACCAAATAAATCATTATAAAAGGTATGAATTTGCTTTTGAACAAATAGAAAAAGAAAGTATTTGTGGTGATTTTGCATGTGGAACGGGGTATGGTAGTGCTATATTATCTAAAAAAGCAAAAGAGGTAATAGGTATTGATTTAAACAAAAAAGTTATTGATGAAATTAGTATTAGATACAACTCTTTAGAAAATATTACTTTTCGAAATTTAAATTTATTGCAGTTGGATTATAAGAATTATTTTGATAACATTATATCTTTTGAAACAATAGAACATTTTAAAGAAGAAGATATTTATACTTTATTAAAATTATATTTTGAAGCATTAAAACCAAATGGTTATTTATATTTTTCAGTACCTTATATGCAAGAAGAGTCTGAGAATGCAAAGAAGCTTGGATTTCATTTAACATTTGAAATTAGTGATGATAAAATCTCAAAATGGTTAACTGAAACAGGATTTATTCTTGAAAAAAAATATTATCAAAATTATAAAACACATACAATCCTCGAAACTTTGGAAGATAAAGAGTTTGTAATATGTATTGCTAGAAAAAATGCCTAAATTATCTATTTGTATACCAGCGTACAACAATGTTGAATCTCTAAAAAGATGTATAGAATCTATTTTTATACAAACTTTTCAAGATTATGAAATTATTATTACTGATGATTCTAATAATTTGGACGTATGTATGTATATAAACGATATCTGTTGTGATAAAATACATTATTATAAAAACAAAATACAATTAGGATCACCAGAGAATTGGAACGAAAGTATTAGAAAAGCGAATACTGATATTATCAAGATTTTACATCATGATGATTGGTTTACAGATGAAAATTCTTTAGCTATTTTAGTGAAATTACTTGAAGATAATCCTGAAAGTTCATTGGCATTTGTTTCGTCAATAAATTTTGATGTTATAAATAATAAAATAATAAATTATAATAAACCAAAACATTCTTTAATAAAACATTTTGAAAATACTCCTATTGATTTATTAAAAGGGAATTTTATAGGAGCTCCGAGTGCGACTATTTTTAGAAAAAATGAGAATTTATTCTTCGATAAAGAAACGATTTGGTTTGTTGATATAGATTTTTATATACAGATCTTATCTCAAAATGCTAAGTTAGCTTATAATGAACAAGAGGCAATAACAATAGGAATAAGTAATACGCAAATAACGAGAGAGGTTGAGAATGATATTAGAATAAATATTACAGAATATTTTTATTTACTTCAGAAATGGGGTGTGAAGAAACTAAAAGATTCAAGTCTTAAAAAAAGTTCATACGACTTATTGAAACGTTTTAATATTCAAAATAAAAAAGATATAAGAAATTTGGGGTATAAAGGAGCATTACCAAAGGATATTAATTTATTGTTTATAAAGTTATTTTTAAAAAGAATAAAAAAATTGGCAGTTAAAAAATGAATAAAACTTCAAAACTTTATATAACGGGACATCGTGGAATGTTAGGAAGTGTGACTTTAAAATTATTTGAAGAAGCAGGTTATACTAATATTATCACAAGAACACATGCTGAATTAGATTTAACAAATCAACAAGCAGTCGAATCGTTTTTTGAAAAAGAAAAGCCAGAATATGTGATTCATATCGCAGCAAAAGTTGGTGGTATTAAAGCTAATATAGATCATCCAGCTACATTTTTATATGATAATATGATTATGCAAGCAAATGTTATTCACTCAGCTTATAAAAATGGAACCAAAAAATTTGTATTTCTAGGAAGTTCTTGTATTTATCCGAAAGAGACTCTTCAACCTATGAAAGAGGAATACCTTCTTACAGGAAATTTAGAACCAACTAATGAGGGTTACGCAATTGGTAAAATAGCAGGGATAAAATTGTTGGAAACATATAATAAACAATATGGTTTTAATAGCATAAGTCTTATGCCTAGTAATATATATGGGCCTAATGATAGTTTTGATTTAGAACATGCACATGTTTTATCTTCCCTTGTAAAAAGATTTGTTGATGCAAAGGAAGAAAAGAAACCAACTGTTACTTTATGGGGAACAGGAATTGCTAGAAGAGAATTTTTGAATGTAGCAGATTGTGCAAAAGCAATTTTATATATGTTTGAAAATTATAATTCCTATGAGTTTATCAATATTGGACCAGGTAACGATATTAGTATAAAAGAATTAGCAGAAATAATCGCTCAAAAAGTAGGGTTTGAAGGGGAAATTTTATGGGATTCTTCAAAACCAGATGGCATGTTGAGAAAATGTATGGATGTAAGTGAGATGAAGAAAACCGGTTTTGAACCTTTAATTTCCCTAGAGCAAGGCATAGAAGAAGTTATTAATAGCTATAAAGAAAAAAAGAAATGAGAATACCATTAATGCGTAAAGCTTTTTTAAACGAAATTGAAACAAAAAAAGCGTTGGCCGAATTTATTTTACATGCTAATCGATTGAGTATGGACGTGGAATGTGAGAAGTTTGAAAAAAAATTTGCAAAATATCAAGAATGCAAACATGCCATACTTTTCAATAGTGGAGGGAGTGCTAACCTTGCGATGTTACAAGCTTTAAAAAATTTAGGCAAATTAAAAGATGGTGATAAAATTGGATTTTCGGCATTAACTTGGTCTACTAACACAATGCCTATCATCCAAATGAATATGACTCCAGTTGTAATTGATGTAACTCCTAATGTAATCAATACAACTTCTGAAGACTTATTAGATAGACTTAAAACAACAGATTTACAAGCACTTTTTATCACAAATATATTAGGTTTTACGGGAGATATTGAACGTATTAAAGAAATATGTGAAGAAAAAAATATCATCCTAATAGAAGATAATTGCGAGTCTTTAGGGACGCAATTACCAGAAGGTAAAACTGGGAATTTTGGACTTGGAGCTAGCTTTTCTTTTTTCGTTGCACATCATATGAGTACAATAGAAGGAGGAATGGTATGCACTAGTGATGATGAATATGCAGAAATGCTACGTATTGTAAGAGCTAACGGTTGGGATAGAAATCTAAATTCAAAACAACAACAGAAATGGAGATCACAATTCGGAATTCAATCAGAATTTGAAGCTAAGTATACATTTTATGATTTGGGATTCAATTTTCGACCAACAGAAATAACAGGTTTTCTAGGACAATATCAAATGCAATTTTTAGAGAAAAACATTCAGTCTCGTGAACAAAATTATTTGCGAATTGAGAGTGTTGTAAAGCAAAATCCAGATTTCTTAATACTTAATCATGATCATATAAATGTGCTTTCCACTTTTGCATTTCCATTTGTATGTAAAACACCAGAGTTACGAACACATTATATTCAGAAATTTATTGATGCGGGAGTAGAAATTAGACCTATGATTGCTGGGAATATGCAAAGTCAACCATTCTACCAAAAATATGTTAAAGAGATTTACGATATGCCTGGTGCTGATATGATGCATAATAATGGTTTTTACTGTGGGAATTACCCAGAATTGTTAGAGGAAGATCTTGTGGTTTTTGAAGAATTACTTCTTAATAGATAAACAATGATTGCCGTAGAACTTGTTGGAGGATTGGGAAACCAGATGTTTCAATATGCTGTAGCAAAAGCTATGTCATTGCATCGTCATGATAATTTTTTAATTGATAAAAGACAGTTTGAAAGTTATAAACTTCATAGTTATTCTCTTAAGCATTTCAATATCTTGAAGAATGAACTGAAGAACGACATTGTCTTGGATCCCAAAAGTATCTCTGAGAAAATAAAAGCATTTACAAAAAAACAAAAAATATATACGCTGTATCAGGAAAATGGACTAGATTATGATGCTTCTCTTTTTGATATTAAAGCAAAAAATATATATTTAAAAGGCTATTTTCAGTCAGAAAAATATTTTACAAAATATAGAGCAGAAATCTGTAAAGACTTTGAAGTAATGACGCCTTTACAATTTCAGACTAAAGAATTATTAGAAAAAATAGAAATCGTCAATGCTGTTTCTTTGCATATTAGACGTGGCGATTACGTTACAAATCCAGAGGCTAATTCGGTACACGGGACATGTAATTTAAATTATTACCAAGAGGCTATAGCACACATTAAAAAATTCGTAGATCATCCTGTATTTTTCATTTTTTCGGATGATATAGAATGGGCTAAAAAAAATATTATAATTGAAGAAGAGATTCATTTTGTAGATTTTACAGACGCTTCTACCAATTATGAAGACATAAAGTTGATGAGTGCTTGTAAGCATAATATCATTGCTAATAGCAGTTTCAGTTGGTGGGGAGCTTGGTTAAATAAAAATGAAGAAAAAATAGTTATTGCCCCGCGAAAATGGTTTAATGTAGACTATCACAAATCAGATGATATAATTCCTGAATCATGGTTGAGGATATAAAATTACCTAAAATATCAGTTTTATTGCCAGTATACAATGGAGCAGAGTTCCTTCAGACGGCTATTGATAGTATACTAGGTCAATCTTTTTCGAACTTTGAATTTATTATTATTAATGATGCGTCTACTGATAATAGTGAAAATGTTATTCTTTCTAATACAGATTCTCGCATTGTTTATGTCAAAAATGAGTTAAATTTAGGTTTAATAAAAACATTAAATAAAGGACTCGATATTTGTAAAGGAGAATATATTGCAAGAATGGATCAAGATGATATTGCTTTGCCAACAAGATTTGAAAAGCAAGTCAATATACTCGATAATCATCCCGAAATTGGTGTTTGTGGTACTTGGTTTAAATTTTTTGGAGGGGGTGCACGAGATAGAGTTATAGAGCATCCAGAAAATCCTGAACAGATAAAAATAGCTATGTTGGGTTATTGTGCTATTGGACATCCAACGGTGTTATTAAGAAAAAAAGCAATTCAAAATTTAAGATATGATGTTAACTATCAAGCAGCAGAAGATTACGAGTTTTGGTCGAGATTATTGAGGATAACAAAGTTTTATAATATCAAGGAATCGCTATTGGATTATAGATTTCATGGTGATAATATGTCGATAAAAGAAAGTGATACACAATCTATAGGTTCAAAGCGTGTAATTCAAAATCAATTAACATATTTGGGATTTGATGAAAACCCTCTTTTTGTACAATATAGTGAAGCAATTTTTCAAACTTTTGTTCGAAAATTAGAATCAAATGAGTTTATGTCATTAGTATTATTCGCTAATGAATTAGAGATTGTAAATCAAAAGAAACAATTTTATGATGTTAACTTATTGAAAGAAATAATTCACGAACGCCTATTTGCATTATATGATAAAACAGAAAAAGATAGTTTTAAATTTTATTTGTTTTTGTTAAAGCATAAAAGTGAATTAATAAAAAATAAAAGTATAACATACAACCTAAAAATTGTTGGAAAAATTATTGTTGGAAAAAAAGCATGCAGCTAATCCGAAAAATACGTTACACAAAATAAACTATGAAAGTAGCATTAATAACAGGAATAACAGGACAAGATGGTTCTTATTTGGCAGAGTTCTTACTTAATAAAGGTTATCAAGTACATGGTATAAAGAGAAGAGCATCCTCATTTAATACTCAAAGAATAGATCATATATTTCGTGATTTACATGAAGAAAATGTCAATTTTAAACTTCATTATGGCGATTTAACAGATTCTACCAATCTTATTAGAATTATTCAGGAGATTCAACCTGACGAAATTTACAATTTGGGAGCGATGAGTCATGTAAAAGTAAGTTTTGATTTGCCAGAATATGTTGCAAACACAGATGGTATAGGGACTCTTAGACTTTTGGAAGCTGTTAGAATTTTAGGATTGACAAATAAAACTAGAATTTATCAAGCTTCAACATCCGAACTTTATGGTAAAGTACAGGAAGTTCCGCAATCAGAAAAAACCCCTTTCTATCCGCGTTCACCTTATGGTGCTGCAAAAATATATGCGTATTGGATAACCGTTAATTATCGAGAAGCTTACGGTATGTACGCTTGTAATGGTATTCTATTTAATCATGAATCTCCTCGTCGTGGAGAGACCTTTGTAACCCGTAAAATTACTATGGCTGCTGCCAAAATTGCTTTAGGTTTACAAGATGTTCTATACTTAGGAAACTTAAATGCTCAAAGAGATTGGGGACATGCGAAGGATTATATCGAAGCAATGTGGTTAATATTACAACAAGATAAGCCAGAAGATTTTGTTATTGCAACAGGAAAAACAACTTATATTAGAGATTTTGTAAGAATGGCTTTTTCCGAATTAGGCATTGAATTAGACTTTGTAGGTGAAGCAGAGCACGAAGTAGCACTAGTTAAATCTTGTTCCGATTCAAAATACCAGCTACCAATTGGTAAAGAAGTCGTAAAAGTTGATCCTAATTATTATAGACCAACGGAAGTAGATTTGTTAATTGGTGACCCTACTAAGGCGAATACTCAATTAGGCTGGATTCCGAAATATGATGTTAATATGCTTTGTAAAGAAATGATACAAAGTGACATCAAATTATTTGAAAATGAAATTAAATTAAATAATGTGGAATTTTAGTCAAGATCTTTTCAAGAATATATGTGAAAATAGCTGTATTTGTTATCTTTATATAGTTGATAAAATGAATATCCTAACTTAATTTCAAGAATAATTTAAGCATAAAAACCTTAATTTTAAAATATGAAATCAAACCTCAAGATTTATTTGTCTACTTTAAAATCAGAGCACCAGAATTAAACTTTGAAAGAAATAATGTTTCTGATTAACAATAATGGCTAGTTGTACGTTACAAATGGCGCAAAGTATATTCTGAATTAGGATCTGATGGTTATCCTAGGCAAAGGAAATTTAAAGCTTACAGCAGAGCAAGAAAGGATTTATTAATTAAAGCATAAATAAAAAGAAGCCGTGCTTGAATGAGATATCCTAAAAAGCAATAGAGCGGTCGTTGAAATAATTTTTCATTCCGACAGAAGAGTTTGATTAATAAAATATAATTTATAAAAATGTGGCTTAACTTATACTTTGTTTCTTGTTTGTATATTCGTAAATTAATTAATAATTATTAGAATGATAATAGGTAGAGGATTAATTGCAAATTTATTTACAGAAGTAGATTTGGATGAAGTTGTTTTTTTTGCTTCAGGCGTTTCTAATTCTTCTGAAACTAGAATGAAGGAATTTCTACGAGAACAAAATTTAGTTGAGGAAACTTTAGCAAATAATTCCGAAAAACTTTTTATATACTTCAGCACATGTTCTATTTATGATTCTTCGAAGTACAATTCACCGTATGTACTTCATAAACTACATATCGAAGAGTTAATTAAACAACGAGCTAAACATTATCTTATTTTGAGAGTTAGTAATGCTGTTGGAAGAGGAGGAAATCCGAATTTGCTTATGAACTATTTATCAAAAAAAATTTTGAATAAACAAGACCTTGTTATTCATCAACACGCAACACGTAATTTAATTGATGTAGAAGACGTAAAAAATATTACCTTAAAATATATCTTTTCTAAAGATTGGAATAAAATCATCAATGTAGCATACATAGAGAATTTTAATATTCCTGAAATAATAGAAGCTTTAGAAAAGATTTATGCTCAATCCACTAAGAAAATAATAGAGAATAAAGGCGAACATTACTCAATAGATGTACATGAGTTAGATTATAAGTTTGCTACAAAATTGAAAAAAGATTATTTATTTCAATTAATAGAAAAGTATTATTAAATAGATTCTTCAAACAAATTAGCTATTGTAATTTCTCTTTTTAAAAGATATTTTTTTGAAGAGAATCTTGTGGAGGATAAAGTAAGTTAGTTGAACAGCAGGGAAAATGTATTACTCTTACATAAAACGAAAAACTCAATTTAATATAGCATCTTCTGAATGATCTCAATATTCAATTTTTGAAAAATATTTTTTCTAGAATAATTTACAATTAAATAGGTATTAAAAGGTATCTTTTTGTTTGACATAGTGACGCAATGTTGGTTTTGAATTTGTTTAGATAATAATTTAAATAGAACCTATCGATGTCTTTTTTGATTATAAATTTGGATAACTAAATTATAAAAGTTTACATTTTTAAAATGAAATACTTGATCAAGAAAATGTACTTCATTATGCAAAACAAATAAATGCACTAGATTAGCATTATATTATTTTTTTCAAAACTGGAGAATGTTAAGTTATCTGTATGAAAATGAAAAAAATAGCTTTTGTATTATAAATACAATTAAAAAAAATAGAATGGAAGAGATCATCAAATAATAACTTGTATATTCTTACAAATGAAGTAACTTTGTAAACAACCTAAATTAGAAATACTTAATACACACATCATGCAACAACCTCTTATTTCGGTTATTGTTCCTTGCTACAATCAGTCTATTTATATGGACGAATGCCTACAATCAGTCCTAGACCAAACCTATCAAAATTGGGAATGTATTATTGTAAATGATGGTTCACCAGATAATACAGAAGAAGTTGCACTACATTGGGTAGAAAAAGATACACGCTTTATCTATCTCAAAAAAGAAAACGGAGGCTTGTCTTCTGCCCGAAATGCAGGAATTGAAAAAGCTAAAGGAGAATGGATTTTACCATTAGATTGTGATGATAAAATAGGTTCTCAATATTTAGAACTAGGTTCTCAACAATTTAACAGTGGTTATACGATTATTTATTGTGAAGCGGAATTTTTTGGTGATAGAACAGGAGAATGGGAATTACCAGAGTTTTCACTAAAAGAATTTGCTATTCAGAATTTAATTTTTTGTTCAGCATTTTATAGAAAATCAAGTTGGGAAAAAGTTAAAGGTTATGATGAAAGTATAATACACGGATACGAAGATTGGGAGTTTTGGATTAGCATTATTAATAAAAAATCAAAATGTTATAGAATTTCTAAAGTATTATTTTATTACAGAATTAAGGAAAAATCGATGACTAATACTTTGCATTCTGAAGTAACGAAAAAGAAGGAATTACTTAATTATATCTATGTTAAACATATTTTATTTTTTGTTGAAAATTTAGAAACACCTTATCAACAATTATATCAAAGAATGAAATATGTAGAAAAAGAGAATGAGCTTTTAAAAAAAATACTAGGAAGTAAAAGAATTGTATATATGAATCGAATACTAAAGTTATTTAATTTATAATATTTTAGAAAAATAAATAAACATGAATAATCCACTTGTTTCCGTTTGTATACCAACCTATAATGGTGAAAAGTATATACAAGAAGCTTTAGATTCTATAAAAAAACAAACTTATAGGAATATAGAAGTCATTATTTCTGATGATTCTTCTACGGATAAGACTAGGGAAATATGTGAAGTATTTAAAGACGAAGTTAATTTTCCGGTTTATATATTCTCACATCAACCTGCAGGTATTGGATCTAATTGGAATAATAGTATTGCAAAAGCAAATGGAGAATACATAAAATTTTTATTTCAAGATGATTTACTTGCATCTAACTGCATTGAAATTATGCTATATTATCTTTTATCTCATAATTTAGATATTGTCCTATGTAAAAGAATAATTATAAGTGAAGATTTTGGCTTAGTAGAAACAGAGAATTGGTTGACTAAATTTGGCGATTTACAAAAAGGAATAAATTTAGAATTTGACGATTTTTATTTATTTGGGAAAAAAGATTTATATCGACTTGGTTCAAAATATCAGTTATCATATAATTTTTTAGGTGAGCCCGTTACTTCGCTATTTAGTAAAAAGCTTTATAATACTATAGGTGAATATTCTACAGAGTTAAAACAAATGTTAGATATAGAATATTATTTAAGAATTCTAATCCATACAGATATTGGGCTTATTAACAAAAAACTAATTTCATTTAGAATACACAATAATCAGACTTCAACTATTAATGAGAATTCAAGAATTGATGAAAGTAAGTTTATAGATCAATTACTTGTTCAACAATTCAATAAAAATTTGAATAAAAAACAAAAGAATAAAATTTTATATAATCGATATCCTTTTTTAGACAAGTTTGTAAGGTTAATGTATAGGTACAAGATTTTTAATTAATAAGTACTGTAAAATAAATTATTTTTATATATGAAAGTAGTTAAAAAGGTAGTTTTATAATAACATAGCACAATTATGAAAAAAGAATACGATTATTTAATTATAGGTAGTGGTTTGTTCGGGGCAATATTTGCGCACGAAATGACAAAGCAAGGTAAAAAATGCTTGGTGATAGAACGAAGAAATCATATCGCGGGAAATGTCTATACTGAAAAAGTTGAAGGAATCAATGTGCATAAATATGGCGCTCATATTTTTCATACAAGTAATAAAGTTGTTTGGGATTATGTCAATTCTTTTGTAGAATTTAATCGATATACTAATTCTCCGATTGCAAATTATAAAGGAGAATTGTATAATCTTCCTTTTAATATGAATACGTTTTATCAGCTTTGGGGGGTAAAAACTCCGCAAGAAGCTTATGAGAAAATAGAAGAACAAAGAGCAGAATACAAACATATTACAGAACCTAAAAACTTGGAAGAACAAGCTTTGGTTTTAGGAGGAAAAGATATTTACGAGAAACTTATAAAAGGTTATACAGAAAAACAATGGGGAAGACCAGCTACAGAAATTCCAGCATTCATCATAAGACGTTTACCTTTTAGATTTACATTTGATAATAATTACTTTAACGATACTTATCAAGGAATTCCAATTGGTGGTTACACTGCTCTTGTAGAAAAAATGTTGGAAGGAATTGAGGTAAAGCTAAATGTAGATTATTTTTCAGATAAAGAAAACTTGGATTCACTTGCAAATAATGTGGTTTACACAGGTAAAATTGACGAATATTTTGATTATCAATTCGGTCATTTGGATTACAGAAGTTTACGGTTTGAAAATGAGATTTTAGATCAACCAAATTACCAAGGAAATGCAGTAGTTAATTATACAGAAAGCCAAATTCCGTTTACGAGAATTATAGAACATAAGCATTTTGATTTTGGAACGCAACCAAAAACTATTATTACAAGAGAATATCCGCAAGATATGACCAAAGGTCTAGAAGCATATTATCCAATAAATGATGAAAAAAATCAAATCGTTTATGAAAAATATAAACAATTAGCAGATCAATTACCAAATGTTATTTTTGGAGGAAGATTAGCAGAATACAAATATTACGATATGCATCAAGTAGTAGCAAGAGCTTTAGAAGTCGTTAAAATCCAAAATTAATATAATAACAATCTTTACAAATGAATATATTTCCAATTGTTTTTGCAACTGACAATAATTATTTAAAATATACTAGTGTAACAATAGCATCTATAATTTCCAATTCTAGAAAAGATATTCTTTATAAATTGTTTATTCTTACTGAAGATATTAGTGATGAAAATCAGAGAATAATTAATAAATGGATAAGTCGTTATAAAAACTTTTCAATAGACTTTATTTTTTTAAATGAAATTAAAAATGAAAATCTACATACTGAAGCTCATCTTAATAATTCAACTTATTATAGATTATATATACCTAAACTTTTTAAAGATTACGAAAGGGTACTTTATTTGGATAGTGATTTAATTATTGATAGAGATATATCACAATTTTTAAAAATTGATTTTGATAATTGTCTGTTGATGGGAGTAACTGATTATTCTAGTGAATATGTAAAAAATGATTATCCAAATTTCTCTAAAAATTATTTTTATAACGTTTTAAAGTTAAAGGAACCAGATGAATATATTAATGCTGGAGTAGCATTGTTTAATGTAAAAAAAATAATAGAATTAGGGATTGAGAATGAGTTTATTGAAATAATAAAAACAATTGAAAAACCGATTAATCATGATCAGGATCTTATGAATGCAGTTATAGGTCGTAATGGAAAAACTAAAATACTTTCAAAGAAATTCAATTACTTAACTGTTTATCAAGATGATTTAAATATTACTTATAGTTACGTGTTAAAAGATAGTTTTTCAAGATTATTTAAGAAAAAAAATGAACAAGATATAAAATTTTATATATATCATTTTTCATCTAAAGCAAAACCATGGAATTCTACTAGAATAAGTAAAAGATTATTTTATAAATTTTTATTTTCGATACATTTAGTAAAGCCACCTAAAGAATATATTGAAGAAATATTAGAAGAAGATAAATACAAATATCCTTTTTATTGGAAATTATTTTTGAAATATTTTTCATCATAAAAATTTCTTTATTTTGCATTGTAGAATAATTTGAAAATGCTATTAACGTTCTAAAAACTTAAACATGAATAAATTATTAACCCTCATAATACCTATTTATAATACCCAAGAATATTTACGTAAGTGCTTAGATTCTCTGATTATAAAAGAAGAATTATTTTCTTTAGTTGAAATACTATTGATTATTGATGGAAGCCCAGATAATTCCCTAACAATAGCACAAGAATACGAAGCAAAATATTCACAAACATTTGTTGTAATTAACAAAGAGAATGGTGGTTATGGTTCTGTTCTGAAAAGAGGTATAGCAGAAGCGAAAGGTAAATATTGCAAAGTATTAGACTCTGATGATTGGTATGATAATAAGGAGTTTGAAAAATTTGTTCATGAATTGCAATCAATCAATAATGATGTAATTGTGACTGATTTTGTAAAGGAATTTGTTTTTGAGAATCGATCAGAACTTCAGACACTTCCTAAGCTAAAAAATAATCAAGTCTATCAACTTGATGAAGATATAAATACTTTGGAAGATGATGTTTTTGTGATGCATCGTTTGGCTTATAAAACAGAAGTATTAAGAAAGGCTGCAATTGATTTTCCTGAAAAAGTTTTTTATACTGATACACTTTTTGCCTCGATTCCATTATTTTTTGGAAAAGATTTATATTACACAAATTTGCAACTGTATCGTTACTTTATCGGAAGAGATGGACAAACTATTGCTCCTGAAAGTATTCGAAAAAATAGAAAAAGTGTAGAAACTGTGATTAGATATTATTATCAAAAATATGTAGAAAACAAATCAAATTTATCAAAGAGTAAAAATACTTTTACGATTGAATCTTTGAAAATATTAATGGAAATGTATTACAGAATTCTTCATCATATGTCTTTTTCTGAGGCAAATAAAGAATTAGCAGAATGGCATAAATTTGTTAAGAAGACCGATAACTACAAAGACTTTTCTCAAAGTAAAATGATAAAGTATTATAATATAATGCCATACTTTATTTTTAGATATACTTCGTTTATTTGGAAAAAATAATATTATTTGAATTTAATCATAAATAAAATGTTAGTAAATCCATTGGTTACTGTTATTGTTCCGAATTACAATCATGCTAGGTTTTTAAATCAAAGACTTGATTCTATATTTAATCAGACGTATAATAATTTTGAAGTTATTTTATTAGATGATTTATCACAAGACAATAGTATAGAAGTCTTAGATAGCTATAAGGATTCTAGAATAATTCATAGAATTTATAATAAAAAAAATAATGGTAGTCCTTTTAAACAGTGGAAGAAAGGATTGAAACTTGCAAAAGGAGATTTGGTATGGATAGCAGAGAGTGATGATTGGGCTGATGTTACTTTTTTAGAGAAAATGATTCCTATATTTTCTGAAAATGAAAATGTTGCAGTGGCTTATAGTGATATGTATTATGTTGATGAACATGGAATTGAAATTGTAGACACTTTTGAAGAATATACACAGCAATCTCATCCAACTCTTTGGAAGAATAATCACTATTATAAAGGAATAGATTATGTCAAGGACTTTATGCTAAATAAATGTTTAATTGTAAATGCTAGTAGTGTAGTTTTTAAGAAAGATTTAGGTAAAAAGCATATTGATAGAATTCTGAATTATAAAAAAGCAGGAGATTGGTTGTTTTGGAATATTCTTCTTTCAGAAGAGGATGTATATGTTTATTTTAGAGGAAATGAAAAATTAAATTACTTTAGATATTCTGTTCAGTCAACAAGGAGTTATCCTACAATTGAAAATAAAGAAAATGGACTTATAGAGCGTACAAATGTCATTTTTTCAACTTTGAATATGCTTGGTCTAGAGCAAGAAAAACTTCAAATAAAAAAAAGAGAAATGTTAGATTGGTGGGCTAAAGATCATTCTGTGATAGAATCTTTAAGAATTGGATTTAAAAGCATTTTAGACACAGCAATGTTTCAAGAAACTAATGTATATTCTCTCTACAGGCATTATATAAAGTACAGAATAAAAAATATACCTTTAATTAAAACCTTAAGAAAAAATAATTATGTTCAACCAAATAGCCTTAAAAATTAGAAAATTATTTCCAAATATTTACCAAAGTGTGTTGAATATTAAACAAGGAAGATATAATTATACTTTTTCTAAAGATAAATATCCTCATAGTTTCTTGGTAAATTCTTGTGAAACCAATTCTTTAGGTGAAAAAGCTCCTGAAGTAATTTACTGTTTTTGGACTGGAGATAACCCTTTGACAGAAAACCGTAAAAACGCATTGATTGAATTGGAAAAGAATGCAGGTGTACCAGTTAAACTAATAACACCAGAGATACTTCCTCAATATATAAAGCCAAATTATCCATTACATGAAGGTTATGAGCTATTAAGTTTAACGATGCGTTCAGATTATTTAAGATGTTATTTTATGCATCATTATGGAGGAGGATATGCAGATATTAAACCTTTTAAGCATTCATGGAAACCTGCTTTTGAAAAACTTAATAATAGTGATAAATATGTTATTGGATATCAAGAGCTATTAAATGGAGGTCTAGCTCCAGCTGAACATAGATTTATTGAAAATAAGGATTATGAAGATTATGATTTATTAATGACTTCTGAAAAAAGTTTACATACTGATTTAGTCAAACACACACCTTTATTAATTGGAAATTGTGGGTTTATATGTAAAGCTTATAGTCCAATAACTACTGAATGGTATAATGAAGTTTATTGTAGAATGGATCAGTTATATGACTATTATGAACAAGTAGGTTCAAAAAATGTAAGTAATATTCCTTATTTTTATTTGGTTCAAATTTTTCATCCAATAATTTTAAAATACCATAAACATATCTTTCAATACAAAAAACTTTTACCTGTTTTAAAAAATTATAGATAAATCTAAGAATTAAACCTATGAAAATTGTCTATTTTTTTCCAAATCTAAAAGATTCTGCTGGTACAGAAAGAATGCTGAATGTGAAAGCTAATTATTTAGCTGATGTTCTCCATCATGAAGTTACCATTATTACCTATCGTCAATTTAATGATCCTATTTTTTTTGATTTTAGTAAAAAGATAAAATTTGTACATTTTAATATTCAAGATCCTACTCCAAACCTTAAAGGTCTAAATTATTGGGAAAAAAGAAAACGCTATCGAAACTTTATGCAAACTTATCGTCAAAAAGTTGAAGAATATCTTTATAAGAATCCAACTGATATTGCGATATCAATGTATTTCGGTGCAGAACACAAGTTTTTACCATTAATAAATGACGGTAGTAAAAAAATCTTAGAATATCATTTTCATTTTGATATAACACCGCTTAGTAAAAAGTTAAAAGCAAAATGGTCTTTACGAAATATAAGGATGAAGATACAAACGAAGCTTTTCCAAAAAACGTTGAATAAATATGATAGAATAATTGTCCTTACTCAACAAGATGATGAAGAATGGAGTAATTACTTTAACAATGTAATCAATATTCCAAATCCTATCACAATTACCCCAATTAAAACAGATTCTTCTATAGAAAAAGTATTAGCAGTTGGACGTTTTACATATCAAAAAGGATTTAATTATTTAATTGATGCCTGGGCAATAGTGAATAATGATTTTCCTGATTGGAAATTAGATATTTATGGATCTGGAGAATTAGAGGAAGACTTGATAAAACAAATTAAACAATTGAGTTTAGGAAACAGTATCAATCTTTGTGAACCAAGAAAAGATATAAATCAAGTGTTTTCTGAACATTCCATTTTTGCTTTGAGTTCTCGTTTCGAAGGATTTCCATTAGTGCTTATAGAAGCACTTTCTTGCGGATTGGTTCCAGTGGCTTTTGAATGTAAAAATGGACCAAAACAAATGATGGGGGATAGTGAGTTAAAAAAATTTCTTGTTAGACCTTTTGATGTAACTGAATTTGCAGAAAAATTAAAAATATTAATATTGAACAAGCAATTGAGAACAGAAATGTCGGAAGAGGCTATTAAAGTATCTCAGCGTTATCAACTTGATAATATTATGATGATTTGGGAGGATATGTTTATTAAAATTAGGGATTAATATAATATGCTTATGAAAAAACAGGCAATACTTATTACAGCATATAAGGAAGTTAATACATTATCAACACTAATAACATTGTTTGGGGAAAATTTTAATTTTTATATTCATATTGATAAAAAAAGTAATCTAAGTACAGAAGGTTTGGATAGATTTGATAATGTATTTGTGTCTAAAAAATATAAAGTTAATTGGGGAGGTTTTAACCATTTAAAGGCAATTTTACATTTATCAAAAGAAGCTTTGAAAAATAATGAAAATACTTTTTTTCATTTGATAACAGGAGAGGACTTTCCTATAAAATCAGTTAAAGAATTTTTAGCATTAGATCAGTCAAAAAATTATTTAGACTATTTTGAAGTTACAGATGTTCATGATGTTTGGTTTGATAGATTAAATACTTTTCAGTTTTATGATTATTTTAATGCTAAAATTGAAAAACAATTATATTATTTATCTATAATAGTTAGATTACAACGTAAATATAAAATTAATAGATCATATTCAAAGAGTTTTCCTCAAAAGGTATATGCAGGTTCTACTTACTGGAGTCTTAATAGAAATGCTTTGGAATATGTTATTAATTACCCTGATACAAATATATTAACTAGGTTCAAATATACTTTTTGTTCTGAAGAATTTTATTTTCAAACAATATTATTGAACTCACCTTTAGTTAACAGTATTGTTTGTAAAAATCTACGATATTATGATTGGGATTCTGGTAGAGGTGGGTATCCTGCATTTTTGGATATGACAGATTTTGATAAATTGATATCTTTAAAAGATTATTTTTTTGCTAGAAAAATAAAAAGTAGTTCTTTATTAAGGGAACAATTATTTAGCCATATAGCTCCAAAACATTCAAATAAATGATCATGAATATTCTTATAAAAAGCTATTATCGACCATATTTATTAGATCGTTGCTTACAAAGTATTTACGAGAAGGTAAATGATGCGAATAATATTGAAATAATCATTTTAGATGATGGAACACCTCAAAAATACTTAGATAAAATAAAAGAAAAATATCCATATGTAAAGTTTGAATTTTCTAATTATCGAAATGAGAAAATTGAAAAAATAGATAGGCATTTAAAAGGAGTTGAACAATATCATGATATTCGTATTCCGACAGAGTTATGGTTTAATGCAATCGAAAAATCTTCAGACATACTGATCTTAACAGAAGATGATGTTTGGTTTATTGATAATTTTGATATGTTATTTTATATAGAGGAAATGAAAAGATATGATATTCATATCTTAAAATTGGGTAGAATTTTAGAAAAAGATTCAGATATTATTCCTCATAAAAATCTTACAAATACTATTTCATATCATAATCCTAATTTTATATTTAGATCTAAAAAGTTTTATAACTTATTATTAAACAATACTTTTAGTGGTAGGGTTATTTTAGAAAAATTTAATCTTTTACCTAAAAGATGGATAATGCAACTATGGGTGATGTATGATATTCCGATGGGGATGTATCGTAAAGATTACTTACAGTTTCTTTGGAAGGATAAATATAAGCGTGTAATAGAATCATTACAGTTGAAAAATGCCGTAGATTGGGCTTTTAAACATAAAGGAGATTATAAGTATACATTAATGACTAATCGTGTGATGGAAACCTCTTATCGATCATCTGCATCATTTAATTCATTTAATATTGAAGAAAATTTAGACTTGATAAAATTTAATTATATTTTAAATGAACTATGGTATAAAAATGAATTTAATTCTTATGAAAATTACCCAAATGATTTTTCTGTAGAATATATATATGAATTATTGAGAGATAATGAAAGTACATTATTTGCAGATAAGTGGAAAAAATGGACAGAAGGATTTATAGAAATGCATAAAAATTCTTAACTATACAATTCGATCTTTAATATTATCTTAGTATTATATATAATAGTTTTAAAAATATGTTTTATAAAATTTTATTATTTCTTGATAAATTAATTGAAAAAGCTAAAAGAGAACAAGCCTACAAACTTTTCAAACAAAATTCTAATTCAAAAATAGCATCAGATTTTAAGTTAGGAAATAATTATTACTATGATATTTCTCCTAAGGCTATTATTGAAATAGAAGATAACGTTACAATGAACGAATCAAACTATTTGACAATAAAAAGTGATGCCAAATTCTTTGTTGGTAAAAATACTTATATAACAAGAGCAACAATTTCTTGCTTAGGAGAGATATCAATAGGTGAAAATTGTATTTTAGGAGAAGGAATGAAGTTGTTTGATCATAATCATCAATATACAAAAGAACCATTTAGTGTGTCTAAAACAGATTTTAATATAGGTTTTATCAAAATTGGTAATAACGTTTGGACTGGAGCTAATGTTGTAATTTTAAAAGATGTTACAATTGGAGATAATGTAATAATAGGTGCAGGATGTGTTATTCATAAAGATGTTCCATCAAATTCTATTATTGTGAATAAGCAAGAACACAAAATAATTTCGAATGAGTGAAGCAAGTAAAACTCCGGTTGTTTCTGTTGTAATGTCAGTTTATAATGCGGAAAAGTACTTAAATAAAGCAATTGAGTCAATTCTTGATCAAACATTTACTGATTTTGAATTTATTATTATTGAAGATTGTTCTACTGATAACAGTTTAAAGATTATTGAAGATTATGCTTCTAAAGATTCTCGGATTAATTTAATAAAGAAACTAGAAAATAAAGGAACTGCTGGGTTTATTGAAAACCTTAATATAGGAATTGAAAAAGCTAATGGAAGATACATTGCGCGGATGGATGCAGATGATATATCTTCTAATACTAGATTTGAGAAGCAAATTAATTTTCTGAATGATAATCCTGCTATAGATCTTATTGGAGCAAGTATAGAATTAATTGATGAAAGAGATCAACATATAGAAATATGGAAGGCAATTCCTCATCATAATGATATTGTTAAAAGAATGCCTAAGAAAATATCTCTTTATCATCCTGTAATAATGTTTCGAAAGGAATCAACAAAAGGATATCGTAATAAAGCTCTTTTCTGCGAAGATTATGATATGTATTTCAATATGATTTTTGCGGGGAGGAAATTTGCTAATTTAAATGAGGTATTATTAAAATATCGAATTCTAAAAACGTCTATTTCTAGAAAAAAAAACAAATTTGTAAGGTGGTTATTTGTAGAAAAGATCAGAAGTTTTTACAATGAAAATGTGACAAAAGGTTTTGATAGTTATTCGCAATTTGAACCAAATGATTTCATTGATATATTAAGTTTGGATTATAATAACAATTTACAAGATTTAGTTTTTGCCTTAAAATCTTCAATTATTTTCAATACAATAGAGGAAACAGATATACTTTTGAGAAAAATAAAACTTCAATATCCTAAACAAAGTTTATTAAAGTATCAATTATTAAATATATTACCATTTGTTGTAAAAAAGTATTTGATAAAAAAATAGACTAAATGACTACAATTATCATAAAATCCTTCAATCGGCCTTATTACTTGGAGCGTTGTTTAAGTTCAATTTATGCGTGTGTTAAAGGTAATTTTGAAATTAAAATTTTAGATGATGGTACGCCGAAAAAATATTTAGAAGTTACTAAATCAAAATTTCCAAATGCTAAAATTATTACTTCGAGTCAATATCAAGATAAAATAAAAGCTATTGAAGATAATATTTTAAAGGGTAATAAAATTGATGGTTTTACAATTCCAACAGATTTGTGGTTTAATGAAGTTAAATCTTCGTCAGATTATGTTTTGGTAACGGAAGATGATGTATGGTTTACCAATCCTATCAACATTGATGAGGTTGTAAGCGAAATGAAATCTTTTTCTATTCCGTTATTAAAGTTGGGTTGGTTAGGAAATTATTCGGATGACAAAAATTTGATAATAGATAAATTATCAGATGACCTAAATCAAGCTCAACCTCAAAAATTATTTACTTCAAATAAGTTTGTAATGGATTTGTTTATGTACAATAAATACAAATTTTTTACAATTTTATATAAATTAGGTTTGGTTGATAATAAAACTAAACTAAAATATTGGTCTTTAAACTCAATTTTAATGGGTTTGTACCAAAAAGAGTATTGGCTTTCGATTTGGGAAGATGCGAAAGGTAAAGTGGATGAGAAACAACAATTGAGAAATGCAGCTGCATGGTGTCACAAAAATAAAAATGCAATTTTTGCAAGAACCAATCAAGAGGTTTTGAAAACGACTTTCAAATCATCTGCAACAGGTTCATATCACGAGTATGGAAATCATTTTGATGTGAATCGAATGAATTATATTTTGAACGAAGCTTGGTTAAATAAAGAGTTTGACGCCATGCAAAATTATCCAAAAGATTTTTCTGATGATTATATCAAATCTTTTTTAGATAAAGAAAATCATCCTGATGCACAATATGATGAATGGTTTAAATGGGCTGAAAAATTTCGTCAACAATATAGAAATTTAGGAGCAGAAGTCGATAATTAAAAATATAACTCTACAAAAAAACCTCAACATAATTGAGGTTTTTTCTATAAAGATTAATCTTATTCCTGAATTAAAAGTCGGAATCCTTCACCGTGAATATTCACGATTTCTACTGCTGGATCTTTCTTCAAATACTTACGTAATTTCGCAATATATACGTCCATAGAACGTGATGTAAAGTAATTATCATCATGCCAAATACGTGTTAAGGCAATCTCACGAGGCATTAAATCATTTTTGTAAACTGCCAATAAACGTAATAATTCGTTTTCTTTTGGCGAAAGTTTTTGTGATTTACCATCGTAAATTAATTGTCTCAATTTTGCATTGAACGTAAACTTACCAATTTTGAAATCTTCTTGTTCAAATTTTTCTTCTTCGCCAGAATTACGTTGTAAAACAGCCTTTATTTTGTACAATAAAACTTCCGAATCAAATGGTTTTAAGACATAATCGTCTGCTCCAATTTTGTAACCATTCAAAACATCCTCGCGCATGTTTTTCGCTGTTAAAAATATAATTGGTTGTTCACTTTTTAGTTCTTTGATCTCTTTTCCTAATGTAAAACCATCTTTTTTAGGCATCATTACATCAAGGATGCATAGATCATAATCACTTTCTTTAAATTTGGCAAGACCATCCTCACCGTCGATTGCGTGCGTTACGTCAAAATCGTTTATAACCAAATAATCCTTTAATACACTTCCGAAGCTTGGATCATCTTCTACTAAAAGTAATCGTTGTTTATCACTCATTGATCTATGATTTTAGAGGAATTTTAATGAAAAAAGTACTTCCTTTTCCTGCCGAACTTTCTGCCCAAACTTGTCCGCCGTGAAGCTGAACGATTTTTTTGACATAAGCCAACCCAAGTCCATGACCTTTTACATTGTGTATATTTCCCGTTTCTTCTCTATAAAATTGTTCAAATATTTTTTTCAGAACGTTTTGCGACATTCCCATTCCTTTATCAGAAATTTCAATTAAAAAATTGTTGTCTTTGTTGTATGTTTTTACTCTAATCTCCGGTGTGTTTGGAGAGTATTTTCGAGCATTATCCAATACATTAATAACGATATTCTCTAAATGGAACGGATCTCCTTTTACAAATGATTGTTCTGCATTGTATTCTTCAAATATTGTACCATTTCTTTCTTCTACAATAAATCTTATCGGCTCAACACTTTTTTGTACAATGCCATTCAAATTTACTTCCTGAAAATTCATATCCATTTGATTGCGATCAAGCTTCGACATTCGTAAGACCATCTCAACGTGAGCATTCATACGTTTGTTTTCTTGTTTGATCAAATCGGCATAATATTTCACCTTTTCGGGATCAGTAAATATCTTTTCATTACGCAATGCATCAGACGCAATATTAATGGTTGCAATAGGCGTTTTGAATTCGTGCGTCATATTATTGATGAAATCTGTCTTGATTTCTGAACTTTTGCGTTGCAATTGCATGTAATAAATTGACAAGGAGAAAACCGTAATAATAATCATGGTTAAGATAAATGTCAACGAAATAACTGGAACTGTTGGCGCAACAATGGCTAAATTTCGGTTAACAAAATTCGCTGCCAAATAATATTCGATATGATCCTTTCTATCCAAAAATAGTGGAACCATAAACTCTATTTTATTACGATCGAAATCTTTTGATTTGACATTTGTTTCTGTCGAATCTTTTTTCAAAACTGCCAAAATTGGCATTGCTTGATGAATTCCTCTGTTGCGTAATTCGTTTTTCAATATCGAATCTAACATCGCATAATTCACACGTTTGTCGATTGGCGTAGAACCAGCATCCCAACGCGCAGCACTTTCCAGCGTAAATGTTCCGTCTTGTAAAGCGTGTTCAAAATTCAAATTCAGATTTGGAATTCCTCTTGCAGAAGAATCTTTGTCTATTTTGAAAACGCGTTCTTGCGAATAAATATTCGCTTTCGTTAAGCTATCATTGTATTTTCCTGATGATGGCAACATCGATTTTTCGACCACATAGCGCGTTACATAAGCGTACGTAACACCAAGCGAATCTTTGATGACTTGATTGGTTACAACTTGCGGTTTATCTTTATTTGATTTTAAATCAGATTGTATATTATTAAATTTCTTATAATAACGCTCTAATTCGTTTTTATTTATTTTCTCAGTTGTATAATTCATCGCTTGGTACACATTGTTGTTAAAACTGTCTGTACCGTTCTGAATTGTCAAGTTTAGCCAATAGAATTGAATGATTATCAATCCTATAAGCGCAACACTCATGATAACGATTAAGATTTTATAAAATCCTTTTTTCATTTATTTTTTATTGAATGATTAAAAATAGTTTAATCTTTTCTAATTTCTATCTTTTTGTTAAAATTTGGACGATTAAATCATTTTTTTGATTTTGATAAACGTTTGTTCCACTTCATTTTTCAAGTGAGCTAAATCGCCATTATTATCAATGATAAAATCTGATTTAGCAATTCGTTCTTCGTCCGAAATCTGATTGTTTATTCTCGCAAGAATTTCTTCTCGTGATAAACCATCTCTTTTTATAGTTCGTGCAATTCGCGTTTCTATATCGACCACTACACTTATCACAACATCGCAATCTTTGTAACTACCACTTTCTATTAAAATGGCAGCTTCTTTCATTACAATGTCCGATTTTTGAGCTTTTTTCCAATCTTCAAAATCTTGGAAAACTGCTGGATGAACAATTGAATTTAGTAGCTTCAATTTTTCATTATTCTGAAAAACTTGTTTTGACATAAATGGTTTATTCAAACCATTTTCATTGTAAGCTTCTTCACCAAAAGCCGCAATAATTTTAACTTTTACTTCAGAGTTTTCATTCTGAATCGTTTTCGCTCTTGTGTCAGAATTATATACCGGAATACCTAATTCTTCGAAGAATTTTGCTGCTGTACTTTTGCCAGATCCTATTCCGCCAGTAATTCCTGCTACAAAAGGTTGGTTGTTTTTCATGGTTTGAAGTTAAAAAAATGCCGAAGAATAATTCCTTCGGCAATCAGTTAAATATATGTTAACCTTAAACTTAGTTTTTTTCTTCTACTGCTTTTTCTGATTTTTCAGCTTTGTCAGTCGTTTTTGAATAACGTGCAGCAGTTAATTCGCGAGAAATTGCAGCCTTTTCAAATTTAATTTTTCCAGCACCAGTTTCGATGATAACAGCGTCGTCATAAATTTCGTTGATTTTCCCGTGAATTCCAGAAGTTGTTACAACTTGATCACCACGTTTGATATCCGTTTGAAATTGTTTTTCTTGTTTCGCTTTCTTTTGTTGAGGACGAATCATGAAAAAGTACATAATTACGAACATCCCTCCGAACATCAAAAGCATAGACATTCCTCCGCCTTGTGCACCAGCTTGTAAAAAGATTGTTTGAATCATTTTTATATTTTATCGATTTAATACTTATTGTCCAAATGCTTGTTGCGCATTTTGATCATTTGCAGTAGCTCCAACAACGTTTGCAGAAATGTCAAATTTCTCGTGACCATTTGTTGTGTTTGTTACTAAAGTTACTGTTTTTTGTTGTTTTCCGTTCATGTTTCCAGCTGTGTAAACAACTTTGATAGAATCTGTAGCTCCTACTGCAATTGGAGTAGAAGGGAATTCAGGAACAGTACAACCACAAGTTGCAGACGCATCGCGAATAACTAATGGAGATTTACCATCGTTTTTGAACTTGATATATGTTTCTACTTTATTGTTAGCTTTTACATCTCCAAAATCGTGATTCGCTTCTGCTAATGTTAAAACTGGAGCTGTAGCTGGATCTACAACATTTTCAGCTTGTTGAGCTGTTTCTTCTGCTGTAAAATTATCGCTAGCTTTTTTCTCTCCACAAGAGCTGATTGCGAATGATAATGCAAATGCACCTAAAATAAATAATTTACTTTTCATTTTTATAATTATTTGTCTTAGTCAAAATTAAGAAAAAATAGTGATTATAATAAACCTCTACCGTATTTTGGTAAATTATTATTGTCTTTTAACTCTTTTAATGTTTTATCTAAGATTCCGTTAACAAAAACACGCGATTTTTCTGTCGAATAACTTTTCGCTAATTCCACATATTCGTTGATTGTAACTTTTGCAGGAATATTTGAGAAATATAAAAATTCTGTCAAAGCCATTTCTAAAATAATCAAATCGATTGTCGCAATACGATCTAATTCCCAGTTTTGAGCTTTTTCGTCAATGATTTTTCTTGTTTCTACTTGGTGACGAATAGTTTTACGGAATAATTCTTCAGTAAATTTTTTGTCATCTAAATCTTTGTAAACTTTGAACAAAGAAATCAACGGAGAACTATTTTGACGGAACGATTTTATCGTTGTGTGCACCATCGCATTTGCAATATGTACATCGTCTGCCCACGTGATTTGAATTCCTTCTAAGTAATCGTGCAAATCTTCATATTCAGCAATAAATTCTACGAAAAAGTTCAAGATAAATTCTTTGTCTTCCTCAAAAGAATGTTTGTCACTGCTCATGTACGTTTTGTACAATTCGCTTTCTGTCAAATTTTTAAAAATATTGTTTGGATAAGAGTCATAAATATCCCAAAGTAAAAATTTGTTGTCATTTGAATAACGAGATAATTCAAGATTTTGTTCAATAATTTTGAATATTTTATTCTGAACAAATTTTAAATTTGGATTTAAATCTTCTTGGGTTGGAAAGTTTTTTGATTTTGCAAGTTCAATTTTATGCTCTGCAATGTCCTTTTGAACTTTAATCAAATTTAGGAGATAAATGTACAAATCGTAGATTTGATCGATACTTTTCATCATATTTTTCTCGACCGCTCTTTCTTCGCCTTCAGTTCCTAAACTATTGTAAGCATAGATATTCTGCATTACTTTTTCGCGTAGTTGTCTTCTTCCCAACATAATTTCAATGATATAACGTCTAATAAATTGATGCAAAGGTAAAAAAAAGAATGTAATTTTGTTTTGTGAAATCATTACAAAAGTTAAATAAATTTTTATGGAAGTATAAATGGAGAATCTTTTTGGGCTTCATTTTTACGATTTGTGCCAATTGGGTGCAGGTTTATTCCGTTACATATATTAGAGAAGCAATCAATACAGTTGAAGAATTGCTACGAAATTTTAAGAAAGAAGGAACAGATAACCTCGATCTTTTGAAAGATGGTTTGATGTATGCCAGTTTGGCTTTTTTCTTTTTTAAAGTTTTAGGAGGAGTTTTGACGGTTGGTACACGACAAATGATTATTGTAGCATCGCGTTATATTGAGTTCGATTTGAAAAATGTGATTTACGATAAATATCAAAAATTATCGTTGTCCTTTTACAAAAAACACAAAACGGGCGATTTGATGAATCGTATTACCGAAGATGTCGGATTGGTGCGTATGTATCTTGGACCTGGAATTATGTATCCGATTGATTTGGTATCGCGAGTTGTGATCATTGCGTATTTTATGTTGCAAATTGATAAGCAATTAACGCTTTATACATTGGCTCCTTTGCCTATTTTATCATTGTTAATCTATAATGTTGCCCGAAATATTAACAAGAAAAGTAAGCGCGTACAAGAACAACAATCTACGATTTCGTCATCTGTACAAGATACTTTTGCTGGAATTCGCGTGATAAAATCATTCAATTCAGAAGAATTTATAAAATCTAAATACGAAGTTGAAGCAGACGAATATCAGAAACGTGCGCTTAATTTAGCTCAAATTCAGGCAGCTTTTGGACCATTGATGGTTGTTGTAGTTGGGGTGAGTAACCTGGTGATTCTGTATTTAGGAGGAGTAAAATATATAGAGGGAACGATGGATATTGGTTCTATTGCTCAATTTTTCCTTTATCTAAATATGTTAATTTGGCCATTTACTTCTTTAGGTTGGATTACGATGGTTGTACAGCGTGCAGAAGCGTCGATGTTTCGTATTAACGAATTTTTGAATGCTGAAACTGATGTAAAAGAAAAACAGCTAGTTAATCACGAAGTAGAAGGAACAATCGAATTTAAGAATGTGACGTATATCTACGAAAACACAGGAATTAAAGCGTTGGATAATGTTTCGTTCAAAATTAATAAAGGTGAAACTTTAGCGATTCTTGGAAAAACAGGTTCAGGAAAATCGACAATTGCTTTATTGGTTGCACGTTCGTTGGAACCAACTTCTGGTGAAATTTTGATTGATGGTAAAAATATTCATGATATTAATGTAGAATCTATTCGAGAAGAAATTGGTTATGTACCGCAAGAAGCTTTCCTTTTCTCGGATTCGCTAACCAATAATATTTTGTTTGGTTCTGATGATACAGATGAGCAAACGGCTGAAATTTTTGCAAAGAAAGCAGTTGTTCATGATAATATTGATCGATTTAAAGAACGTTACGAAACAGTTGTTGGTGAGCGTGGCGTAACACTTTCTGGAGGTCAAAAACAACGTGTTTCTATAGCTCGTGCATTGGTAAATGATCCACAAATATTAATCTTTGATGATAGTTTATCAGCTGTAGATACAGAAACTGAAGAACAAATCTTAAATAATTTATCTTCTGAAATTAATGGTAAAACAACCATCATTATTACGCATCGTGTGTCTTCTGCAAAGCGCGCTGATCAGATTTTGGTTTTAGAAGATGGTCATGTTTTAGAAAATGGTTCGAACAGCGAATTATTAAATAAGCATGGTTATTATTATGAATTGTACAATAAACAACTGCTAGATTAAGTTTATTTATAGAGATTTAATAAATTAATAGAAAATAATTGTTTAAAATGTTGTTGTTTTCTTAATTTTTTTTAGATTTGTTAGGAAACATTTAACAATTAAACTCTATTTAGACTTATGAATGATTTTGAAAACCAAGAAAAGGTGGATGCAGAAGGAGTCTTTTCAAAGGTATTAAGGGCTGGAAGAAGAACTTACTTTTTCGATGTCCGCGAAACAAGAGCAGGTGATTATTACTTGACGATTACAGAAAGTAAAAAAAATACGCAGGACGATGGAAATGTGTATTACAAAAAACATAAAATCTACTTGTACAAAGAAGATTTTGAAAGTTTCAAAGATATGTTAGACGAAACGACCGATTTTGTTTTTGCACAAAAAGGACAAGAGGTAATTTCGGAAAGACATCAAAAAGATTTTGATCCAAAAAATAAAGTTGTGAGTAAAGAAGAAACGCAAGTTGAATCTTTTACCAATATCGATTTTGACGATATATAGACTTTACTAAATATGCGTAAAAAGAAACCTCCGCTCAAGTTATTGAGCGGAGGTTTTTATTTTGAATTCATAATATTAATAATGTTATTGATAAAAATAGTTTGTTGATCTACAAATGGATAATGTGAGCAATTCTCTATTGGGAAAAAATTATTATCTCCAGTAATTTTCTTCATCTTGTTCAATTGTTTCTGTGAAAAAATACCATCTTGATTTCCATAAATAGCAAATAATTTTACATTATTTTTTTTAATATGTTTTAGAATTGATTCTGTATTAATATTTACATTTTTTTCATTTTTGTAAAATATGATTGGCGCTGAATCGTTACGAATATTATTTTTTGAAAATACACTTTCTTTATATTCTTGATTAATTTTTTCAGATTCTTTAGTTGGTGAAGGGATATCGAAAAAATTGTATTTTGAAGCAATATCATAACATCTCTTTCTATATTCTGCACTCTTTTTGTTTAACTTTTTTATTTCAACAATTTCTTCTAAAGTTTCCTTGTCATTTTTATTCTTAGCTAATTTGTGTACAGTTTTAAGAATATGATTATACGTTTTTTGTTGTGAAAATAAAGCGCCAACTAGTATTAATTTATCAACTTTCTCAGGATTATTCTGGGTATAAAAAGTAGATACGATTCCTCCGAAGCTATGACCAATTAAAGTAATTTTTGATAAATCATGTTGTTTAATGATGTTATTTAGATCTTTTGTAGATTCTTCAAAAGTAAAATTTGCAGTTTCATCTTTAGATCTTCCTTCTCCTCGTCGATCATATACAATTACATAATAACCTTTATTTGCTAATTTTTGAGCAGTAGTTCCTTCAAATAAAGTAGAGTTTCCTCTCGGACCTCCATGAATATAAATAATTGCAGGATTTGTTTTATCTCCATAAGATTTAGAATAAATAGTTTGAGCATTTAATAAACTTGTAAGAAAACTAAATACAACTAGAAATAATTTCATTTAAGAATGTGTTAATTGCTTCAAAAATAATCAATTTTAGTAAAATTATTTAATTACAAAATGTCGAGCTGAATTTATTCTTGTGAGATTCTGAAACAAGTTTAGAATGACAATAAAATCACACAAAAAAAACCTCTCAAAGAAATCCTTTGAGAGGTTTAATATATTGTAAATAAGTTAAATCTTAACCTACTAATTCTTCTACTTTATCAGCAGCATCTTTTAATGTGATAGCAGAGTGAACAGCGAAACCTGATTCATCAATCATTTTCTTAGCGATTTCTGCATTTGTTCCTTGTAAACGAACAATAATTGGCACATTAATTTCGTCACCCATATTGTTGTAAGCATCTAAAATACCTTGAGCAACACGGTCACAACGTACAATACCACCAAAAATGTTGATTAAGATAGCTTTTACGTTTTTATCTTTTAAGATAATACGGAAACCTTTTTCTACACGCTCAGCATCAGCAGTACCACCAACGTCTAAGAAGTTTGCAGGATTACCACCAGATAATTTGATGATATCCATAGTTGCCATTGCCAAACCAGCTCCGTTAACCATACATCCTACGTTTCCGTCTAATTTTACGAAGTTTAATCCAGCTTCACCAGCTTCAACTTCTGTTGGATCTTCTTCTCTTGTATCACGTAAAGCAGCGATATCTGGATGACGGAACAATGAGTTGTCATCGATAGATACTTTAGCATCTACAGCGATAATTTGATCGTCAGATGTTTTAAGAACTGGGTTAATCTCGAACATAGAAGCGTCAATCGCAACGTATGCATTATATAAAGCAGTGATAAATTTAACACCATCTTTGAAAGCGTTTCCTGATAAACCTAAGTTGAAAGCAACTTTACGCGCTTGGAAACCTTGGATTCCTACAGCTGGATCAATTTCTTCTGTAAAGATTTTGTCTGGCGTGTGCTCAGCAACTTCCTCGATATCCATTCCACCTTCAGTAGAATACATAATCATGTTTTTACCAGTAGCACGATCTAACAATACAGAAACATAGTATTCTTCAGTTTCAGATTCACCTGGATAATAAACATCTTCAGCGATTAAAACTTGATGAACTTTTTTACCTTCAGCCGAAGTCTGAGGCGTAACTAATTGCATTCCGATGATTTCGTTTGCTTTTTCCTTAACTTCGTCCAAGTTTTTAGCAAGTTTTACTCCACCACCTTTTCCACGACCACCTGCGTGTACTTGTGCTTTTACGACATGCCAACCTGTACCAGTTTGTTCTGTTAATTGTTTAGCAGCTTCTACAGCTTCTTCTGGTGTAGTAGCAACGATACCACGTTGTACTTTTACACCATATTTACTAAGAATTTCTTTTCCTTGATATTCGTGAAGATTCATTTTTTTTGATTTTTCAATTACAAAAATAAAAATATTGTTGATGTATTCTAAATTTTGCCATATTAATTTTATCAGCTTATGCTAAAAAAGTGATTAATATTGTTTATTTAAAGGTTACAAGATACGAATATTAATGATTTAAAAAGTCAAAACAATTGTTATATAATTTTTGAATGGTATTTTATACACTATTAATATAATAATTATTTTTTAATAAATTTTAATGAGTTTGATATTTCATCATTTTTTAATACGATGTTATAAACACCTTTTGTCAATGAGCTTACATTTATAGATTCTGATGAAATAGTACCAGATTTTATAATTTGACCAAGAGAATTATAAATAGTATAAGTTGTATGGCCTTTTAATGTACCAGATATGTATAAATTATCAACTACTGGATTAGGATAAATAGAAAGGCTACTTTTTACAGCGTCTAAAGATGAAGTAAATGAAGCTCCAATTGTAGGGATGCTAATAGTGTAATCTTCAAACTCTCCGTAGAAAGAATTTGTTTCGCACGCTGTTGGTGTAGCATTATATTTCATTCCTACTCTCATTCTTATGTTACCTGATTTGACAGTTTGAGGTATTGTGAATGGAAGGTCAAATTTGTTTAATGAATTTCCTGAGTTTACAGAGCCTATTATCTCATCATCAGAGAAGTTATTATCTCCATTATAATCAATCCAAGCTCTATATCCATGTGGATATGCTATATTATAATTTGAGTTATAAAATCCTTGTATTGTTAATATGTAAGAACCTCCTTTTAAAAGTTGAATGATTTTATTTGTATAATCTCCATATCCATTATTATTACCTGAAGCAAAGTTTAATAGATTATATGTTGTTGCATTTTTATCTCTTAATCCTACACCATAAATATATCCGGAAGTAACATTTCCTTTTACGGAACAATATGTTGTGTTTTTAGGGATTTCAGTAACTCCAACAGCATCAAAAGCATCGGCTACTGCTTTGGTTTCAACACCTACGCCGTATTTGTCTTTTGCTGCTTGAATTGCTGCTATTCTTGCATCTGCAAATGTTGCATCTGGTGTTAAATAAGAAGTTTGAGCAATATAGGCTATTTGAGCAGCTTTATCTATTCCAATTCCTATTACATTGTATGCGAAATTTTTATCATTAGTACCTGACTTTCCTTCTGATAAAATATAAAACCAATGATTCAATACACCACTATTACTATGAACACCGCAATAGTCATTATTATTTACATCAGGTGTAATACAGTTAACTTTATCTGTAGGCCACCATTTATTTCCTCCATAAGTATCTGGTTGGTTATATAGTTTTGGATTACTCATAGATCTTAAAGGACCATTATAACCAATTTCCTCTCCTATTGTCCATGTTTTTTTAGAGGTTGATGGGGTTAATTTTGTTACATAATTTTCTATAACAGCTCCCCATATATCTGAAAAGCCTTCATTAAGAGCTCCGGATTCTCTTTCGTAATTTAATTTAGCTGTTCCAAAAGATATACCGTGACCAACTTCATGGGCTGTTACATCTAGAGCTCCCATTGAGTTAAATAGTGTATTTCCTTCTCCATAAAGCATAACTTTGAGATTTCCGTTCCAGTAAGCATTATCTATTGGTCTTGAATCTGGTCTATAATGCATATATGCTTTTAAAATAGAACCATTACCATCATAACTATTGCGATTATGTGCTGTTTTAAAATAATCATAAACATGCCCTAGAGCCCAATGTACATCTAATGCAGAATTATCTTTATTTACGTTATCATATTCTGCTTTTGTCCATTTGTTATCATCATCAGTAAACTCTATAATTTTATTTAAATCAGCAGTTCTTTGTAAATTAAGAGTAGATATTCCACCTCCTCTTGATGAATCTAAAAGAATATATTTTCCATTTAATAAAGTTGTATTTATTTTTACAGTACCATTTAATCTAGTGTCTGCTGTGCCAGTTACTGAATTGTAAGATTGTTGTTTTTTAGTAAAATGTGGGTTTGTGATTTTACCTAAATTATATATTTTATTTACATTAATTGAAGAGTGGCTATATTTACCTTGATGAAAAATTGCTGTTTCAAATTTTTCATATTCTCCTGTTTTAGCATTTATGAATAAGGTTCCTGAAACTAAAGGAGTAAAAGAGTTTATAGTCAACTTATAAACTAAATCATATTCAGTTGTATTTTGATTTTTGTTAGATTCAAGAATAACTAATTCTATAGATGAATCTATGCTTTTTGAGTCTAAACTTGGATAATTTTTTAAAAGATGATTTAATGCTTTATTTTTAGCATCTTCTGGACTTAAAGTAGGAGTTGTGTCTAGATTTTCTACTCTTGAGAATTTACCATTCAATGCTTTTAATTTATTATCCTTAGTATGTGTAATATAAATAGAGTTTTCAACAGGAATGCCTTTGTAATATAATTGAAAACGTTCTCTTTCAAAACCACTATTATCTGTATGAGAATTAAAAGATACAAATTCAGAATTTTCATTAAGTTGTAATAAATTCTGAAAAATGTCTTTCTTTTTATTGGTTTTAGATGATAAACTCTCAGATTGCTTATCTGATAATTTAATAAAAGAAATTTCTCCATTCTTATCAAAAAGTTTTTCTGACTCTTGTGCGTTTACTATATGTGTAAATAGAATAGATAAGGTACTAAAAAGTAATAGATTTTTTTTCATTTTTTTGTGTGTTTTTAATGTTAATATTTTACTAATTTAACTTAAAAAAAGTATAAATTATAACACTATAAAATAATTAGAAAACAAATAAGTTTAAAATGTTTTATAACGAATTTTTTTTTTCTTTTTGAGCTATAAAATGCTTATTTTAAGAAATTTAATGTATTGTAAATAAGTCTATTGAGATATTAAATTTCTCTTTTTTTTTAAAAAAAGAAGAACATAAAATGAATTTATTGAATTAAAATTTTATTTATTTAAGACTTAGTACTTAATTTATATCTTTACATCATGATAAAAGCAGAAAATATTGTTAAGAAATTTGGTGAATTAGAAGTGCTAAAAAATGTTTCTTTATCGATTGCAGAAAAAGAAATCGTTTCTATCGTTGGTGCTTCTGGAGCAGGAAAAACAACTTTGCTTCAAATTTTAGGAACATTAGAAAAAAGTTCTGAGCCAAAGAAATATAATACTTCTATTCAGATTGCGGGACAAGATATCACGAAGTTAAACGATCGCGATTTATCTAAATTTCGTAACGAAAACATTGGATTCATTTTTCAGTTTCATCAATTGTTGCCAGAATTTAATGCAATAGAAAATATTTGTATTCCAGCTTTTATCAAGAAAACAAAAAAAGCAGAAGCCGAAAAGCGTGCAAAAGAGTTAATGTCTTATTTAGGACTTTCGCAACGTTTGACACATAAACCGAATCAACTTTCTGGAGGAGAACAACAACGTGTAGCAGTTGCTCGTGCACTAATTAATCAACCAAAAGTTGTTTTTGCTGATGAACCTTCTGGTAATTTAGATTCTAAAAATGCTGAAGAATTACACGAATTATTTTTCAATCTTCGAAACGAATTTGGGCAAACTTTTGTTATTGTGACGCATAATGAAGAATTAGCAAACATGACCGATCGAAAATTGGTGATGGCTGATGGAGTTTTTCAAACAGAAATGTAAATGAATCAAAAAGAGTTAAAGGATTTTTTAGACGAAAAAGTTCTTCAATATAATACATTAGACTTTATCGATTCTGATCCAGTACAGATTCCGCATAGATTTTCTGCGAAAGAAGATATTGAAATTGCAGGGTTTTTAGCAGCAACAATTGCGTGGGGAAATCGTAAAATGATTATCAATAATGCGAATAAAATGATGCAGTTAATGGGAGATTCACCTTACGATTTTGTGATGAATTTCTCTGAAAATCATTTAGAGAATTTGGATGGATTTGTTCACAGAACATTCAATAGTGAAGATTTGAAATTTTTCATGCAATCGCTTCGTAACATTTATCAAAATCATGGCGGATTGGAACAAGTTTTTGTAAAAAATCAAACTTCAGATTCGATGCAAGCATCAATCTCGAATTTCAAACAAACTTTTTTTGAAATAGAGCATCCAACTCGAACAACTAAACATATTTCAGATCCGTTGAATAATTCGGCTGCAAAGCGTATCAATATGTACTTGCGTTGGATGATTCGTGATGACAAACAAGGCGTAGATTTAGGAATTTGGAAATCCATACCAACTTCTATTCTTTCGTGTCCTTTGGATGTACATTCGGGAAATGTTGCACGAAAATTAAATATTCTGACTCGAAAACAAAATGATGCAAAAGCATTAAAAGAACTGGATACAAAATTGCGAGAAATGGATGCAAATGATCCTGTGAAATATGATTTTGCTTTATTTGGTTTGGGTGTTTTCGAAGGGTTTTAACTGAACTGAAAATAATTTTATTTAGAAAAATTAGAATTAAATTCGCTAAAAATAAGTTTGTATGAAAGATTTGAATGGAATAAAATATATCGAACGTTTACCTGTTGTTTCGACTGAAAAAACGCCGCTTTTTGTGTTGATACATGGTTATGGAAGCAACGAAGAAGATTTGTTTTCGTTTGCACAAGATTTGCCACAGAATGCGCATATTGTAAGTGTGCGTGCGTTGCATGATATTGTGTATGGCGGATATGCGTGGTATGATATCAATTTTGTGAACAATGAAAAATGGATGGATGAAATGCAAGCAATAGAATCTCGTAATAAATTGGTTGAATTTATTGATGCAATTGTTCATCAAGAGAATTTAGATGCAGCAAATGTAACATTGATGGGTTTTAGCCAAGGTGCAATTTTGAGTTATGCGATTTCGCTAAATAATCCTGAAAAGATTAAAAATGTTGCAATTTTAAGTGGTTATCCTGAAGCTAAAATTATTGGAGATTTTGATCAATCGAAAGATTTTTCGAATTTAAATTTCTTTGTTTCGCATGGTACCGAAGATGTTGTATTACCAATTGAACTAGGACGTATGGGTGATGAGTTTTTAAAATCCTTGAATATTAATTTTGAATACCACGAATACAGAAGTGGACACGGAATTGTTCCTCAAAATTACTATGATTTGATGGATTGGATCAAAAGATTTTAACATAAAGCTGAATTTAATTCAGCTTCTCATCATTATAAGATATTTAAATAAATTTAACTTCTATGGCGTCGCCGTGATATTCCTTGAACGAGGCGTCATAGAATTCGATATTCGTATAACGAAATAATAATTCGGTAATTTCTTTTTTCAGAATTCCTTTTCCGTAACCGTGAATTAAAATCAATCGAATTTGACTTTCGAACATGGCACGTTCCACCTCATTTCGAGCAACATCTAATTGCGTTTGTATAATTTGCGCATTATCCAAACCACGCCAATTATCAACCAGATTTTCGATATGCAAATCAATTTCTCGCGTTAAATACGGATGACGATGAGATTTGCGAAAAGTTTTAAACTTTGGTTTCGAAAATTCTTTGATTTCTTCGTCGCGATATTCTTCATAGTCAATCTCAATATCTTTGATGATTTCGTCTTGATGATACTCATATTCAAAACCAAACTCATCATTAAAGTAAACAAAATCACCTTTCAATTTGGTAATTGTTCCCGAAATATTATCATCTATCACTTTAACTTTTGTTCCAATTTTGAACATTTTCTACTTTTTCTGCAAAATTAAGAATTATTTTATGAGTTTTTAGATTGTTGTATTATTCAATTCAAACTCAATGTTGTATTTTTGTTTATTAAACTAACCAAATGTCAAATCAACCTAGAAAAATAAAAGTACTTTTTAGGCTTCGTTCATTAGAAATGGGTGGAGTTCCAAGAGTGGTTTTAGATTTGTTGCGAAACTTACCAAAAGATAAATTCGACTTTACTTTGATGCTTAACTTGTATCAAGGCGAATTGATTAAAGAAATTCCTACTGATGTAAAATTAATTGTTGTAGAAAAAGGAAAAGAACAGATGAGTTCTAACGCTTTTATACAGAAATTACAATTAGTTTGGCGACGATTGAAGTTAGAAGTTTATGATAAATTTCCGTCAATTTTATACAAAATAAAAGTTCCAGAAAATTATGATATAGAAATTGCTTCTAGCTACATAGAATTTGATATGGTATTAAATTCTCCAGATAAAAATTCAAGAAAAATAGCTTGGTTTCATACTGATGTTACATACGATGTAAACCAAGAAAGAGCAAAATCGAGAATAGATCAAATGAAAAAATTTGATCACGTTATTTTTTGTGCGGCTCATATAAGAAATGTCATTGACGAATTTTACAATGTCACTTACCCAAGTAGTTCGGTAGTATATAATGCGATTCATACGGATGAGGTTAAGAGAAAAGCGTTAGAATTTACTGTAGATTATGAAGGGCTTCAAAAGCCAGTTTTTTGTTCTGTAGGACGTTTACATAGTAGAAAAGGTTATCATAATTTGGTTAATATTCATCAAAAATTAATAAATGAAGGTTTTCAACATAGTATTGCTGTTTTGGGAGATGGAGAGGAAAAAAATAATTTAACCGAACAAATTAATCAATTAAGTTTGAATGAATCCTTTAAATTATTAGGAACAAAAATTAATCCTTATCCATATATAAAAAATGCAGATTATTTTGTTTTACCTACAAGATCAGAGGCGTATCCTTTGGTGATAAATGAAGCTTTGGCATTAGAAAAACCAATAATTAGTACCAATGTTGGAGGAATTCCAGAGATGATAGATGATGGAATTGATGGAATTTTAGTTAATGATAATGAGGAAGAAATTTATGAAGCAATGAAAAAAGTTTTTACTCAGCCAGAATTATTAACAGAAATAAAGAAAAATACTTCAGAATCTTATAAAAAGTTTGATTCTCAAAAAATCTACAATCAAGTAACAGAGATTTTCGAACAACAATATCAAATCAAATTAGAGAATGAACGAGGTTAAAATTACCATTGTCACACCTTCTTATAATCGCGCGCATACGTTGACACGTGTGTATGATTCGTTAAAGAATCAGACATTCAAAGATTTTAAATGGATTATTATGGATGATGGTTCTATCGATCATACCAAAGAAATGGTTGAGAATTTCCAATCAGAAGGTCTAATTAATATTGAATATTTTTGGAATGAAAATCAACATAAATTCATTACTGTTTTTGAAGGAATAAAAAAAGTGACTTCTAAATATTTTATGATTGTTGATTCAGACGATTCTTATCCTGAGAATGCTTTACAAACATTATTTGATGAGGTAGAGAAAATAAAAAACCAAGACGAATACATTTCTGTAATGGGATTGTCGCAATATACAGATGGAAAAATTGTTGGAAATCAATATCCAAATAACGGATTTGATGGGTCAATTTTCGATATGCGTTACAAGTATAAAGTGCGTGGAGATAAGTTTGGTATTTTTATAACAAAGACTTATCAACAATTGTTGAAAAACTTTGATTATTCACCTTATAAAAGCAAAGGTTACATTCCACAATCAGTGTTTTTTAATACCTATGATGCTGATGGAGTGAAGACTAGATTTGTGAATAAAGTTGTTCGTAATTATCATTTGGATGAAGAAGATGCTAATTCTGTTTCCAATACACGTTGGACGGGAAAAAATACTTTTGGTTTGATGGAAGGTTATCGTTCTTTTCTAAATTCTTATGGAACAAAACTATTTGGATATCCAAAAGCTTTAATTCGTAATTTGGTTGGATATCAAGTTTATTCGATAATCAACCATCGAAATTTGTCAGAAATAAACAAAGGATTGAAGTACTTTAAATTGTTGTCGATATTGCTTTATCCGTTGTCGTATTTATATTTAAAATTGAAGTAAAGACTAATTGTAATTTTATAAAATAATATCTTAAGTTAGATATTAAAAATGATGAACATTTTTGAAAAAGTAAATGCTAAACTATTTAAAACTTATACGTGTTAACCAATGGGTGAAAAATCTATTTGTTTTTTTACCAATATTTTTTTCGGGAAATTTATTGAATATCGATTTGTTTATTGAGTCGTTTTATGGCTTTTTAATTTTTTCTTTTGTCGCGAGTAGTATTTATATTATCAATGATTATGTTGATATAGAGAAAGATAAAAGACATCCCGAAAAGAAAAATAGACCACTCGCAAGTGGTAAAATATCGAAGCAAAATGCTTTAATTCTATTTGTTATTTTAGTCATTATAACATCAATTTTGATTTATTTTTTTGGAAATAAACAGGTTGCAATTCTTGTTGGAATTTACTTTTTTATGAATTTAGCTTACTCATTCAAATTAAAACAAATTGCAATTCTTGATGTGATGATAATAGCATTTGGTTTCTTACTAAGAGTTTTTGTAGGCGGTTATATGACGGGGATTTTAGTGACAGATTGGACGATTTTATTGGTTTTTGATTTGGCTTTGATTTTAGCTTTAGGAAAACGTAGAGGGGAATTAATCAACGCCGAACTCGAAGGTATTACAAGAAAATCGCTAGACGGATATAATCTCAATTTTCTTAATTCTGCCTTAGCTATAACATGTACTGTCGCTGTAATTTGTTACATGATGTTTATTCTTTCCCCAGAAACACAATCCAAATTTCACCATTATATTATTTATACCTTTGTCTTTGTTTTTGCAGCCGTTTTGCGCTATTTGCAACAGACGTTTGTATATGCTAAAACAGAATCTCCGACTAAATTGATTTTTAAAGATCATTTTCTACAAATTTTAATTGTAATGTGGGGAATCTGTTATATTTTATTGATTTATTTTAACAATGGAAAATAAAAAATTAATCCCAGTTACCAATTGGGGACTGTATCCATCTATAAAATCCAATGTTGTCTCACCAACTACAATTTTAGAATTTCAGGAAGCAATTCTTTCAAATGAAGAAGTTATTGCGAGAGGAAATGGTCGTTGTTATGGAGATGCATCATTACAAAATACAATTATTTCAACATCGAAATGGAATAAATTTATCGATTTTGATCGTGAACATGGCATTATAGAAGTTGAATCTGGTGTTTTATTATCAGATATTTTAGAAGTTTCAATTCCGGCAGGATATTTCATTTCAGTCACTCCTGGAACCAAATTTATTACAGTTGGCGGAGCAATTGCATCAGATGTTCATGGAAAAAATCATCACATCGATGGTTGTTTTTCTGATCATTTAATTCATTTCGATTTAATGATCGAAAATGGAGATATTTTACATTGTTCTAGAAATGAAAACACAGATTTATTTTGGGCAACAATAGGAGGAATGGGATTGACAGGAATTGTTATTTCTGCTAAATTTATGTTGAAAAAAATTGAGTCAGCATATATTCGAAATGAAGCAATTCAGGCAAAGAATTTAGATGAAATTTTCGAACTATTCGAATCTTCTGAATCTTGGACATATAATGTTGCGTGGTTAGATTGTTTACAAAAAGGAACTTCTTTAGGAAAGTCGATTATGTTGCGAGGCGAACATGCGACTTTAGACGAGTTACCTCAAAAATTCAAAAAGAATCCTTTAAAAATTAAGAAGAAATTAAACTTAAATATTCCATTTTTCTTTCCAAATTTTGCGTTAAATCCTTTATCAATCAAGATTTTCAATTGGTTATATTTTAATAAACAAGGTAAAAAGCATTTGAAAAATTATGTGGATTACGAAACATTTTTTTATCCGTTAGATGCTGTTCATAATTGGAATCGTATTTATGGGAAAAATGGATTTATTCAATATCAATTTGTGATTCCAAAGGAGACGGGAAAAGAAGGAATGCGAAAGATTTTGGAAACAATTGCTGCTAGTGGAAATGGTTCTTTTTTAGTCGTATTGAAATTGTTTGGTGATAATAATCCAAAAGCCTATAATTCGTTTCCAATGAAAGGATATACCTTGGCTTTAGATTTTAAAGTAAACAATAAATTAGAGAAATTAATTGCAAGTTTAGATAAAATTGTGATGGATTATGGAGGACATATTTACCGAACAAAAGACGCGATGTCCAATCCAGCCTTGACAGATTATTTACAACATATCGATTCTCCAAAATTCGAGTCGATGCAAAACGAACGTATCAATAGATTTAAGCAAAAATGATAGTAATAGGATCAAATTCTGATGTAGCAATAGCTTTTGTAGAAAAGGTTTTGAAAGAAGGTAAACGTTTTCCGATGGTTTATTTATTTACATCAAACATCGAAAAAACAAAGAAATTAGCACTACATTTTTATGCAAAATATGAGCAAAAATGCGAGATTGTTCATTTCGATTTAACAAAAGAAAACGATTATTCTTTAATTTCTCATATCGATTCTGAATTATTGTTTTGTGCAGCTGGATATTTAGGAAAAAATTCGGAAGAAGGTTTATACGATGATTGGAATACGAAACAAATAGTAGAAGTAAATTATTCAAAATTAATTGTCTTAATTAATCATTTTGCGCAGAAATTCGAAGCAAAAGGTTCGGGAACTATCATTGGATTGTCGTCTGTAGCTGGTGAACGTGGTCGTCAAAGCAATTTTATTTATGGATCTGCAAAAGCTGGCTTTACAGCTTATTTAGATGGTTTGAGAAATTATTTATTTCATAAAAAAGTTCATGTAATGACGGTTATTCCAGGCTTTATGGATACACAAATGACAGCTGATATCGAAACACCAAAACCATTAACTGCTCAACCAGATCAAGCGGCTAATATTATTTATAAGGCTTATGTCAAAAAGAGAAATGTTGTTTATGTGACATTTTTATGGTGGGGAATTATGATGATAATTCGTAATGTTCCTGAATTTATTTTCAAAAAAATGAAAATGTAATGAATCGCAATTTATACCTTTTTGATTTTGATGGAACATTAACTTGTAAAGATACCTTATTCGATTTTTTAAAATTCTCTTTTCCTAAAGTTTACTTTATTAATTATCTGATATTTATTCCATTATTTATCGTTTCAAAATTGAAGATAATTGATGCTGGTTTTGTGAAAGAAATGTTTATTTCGAAATTTTTGAAAGGAAAATCTTATGTTGAAATTAATCAATTAGCTCAAAATTATTTCGAAAAAAATCATCAAGAATTAATTTATTCAAAAGCTGATGAATATATAAAATCATTAAGTAATTATAATGACAAATTTATCGTTTCAGCTTCAGTCGATTTTTGGATTCAACCTTTTGCTGATTATTATGAAATGGGACTAATTTGTACCAAAGCAAAATATGATGAACAAGGCTTTTTTACAGGGAAATTTGCTTCACCAAATTGTAATTACCAAGAAAAAAAGAATAGAATCGAGAAAGAAATTGATTTGTCTTTATATGATAAAATCATAGCTTTTGGTGACACAAAAGGTGATGAAGCAATGTTTTCGATTGCTACAAAATCTAATTTTAGATATTTTAATTAATCATTTACCAAAAATAATCTCCTATTAATTGCATTACGAATGTTTGTAAAAGAGCAATATAAGCTATGTTTTTTAAAACGTTTACTTCCTTTACATTGATTAATAGTAAAAGTATATAAGGGTAAAGATAAAGGCAAGCTCTTGCTGTTTCTCCTGTTCCATAGGCACCTGTCAAAAACATTAGCATTAAAGAGAGGAACGCTATTATTGGCAAATAAAAATTAATTTCATTCTTTTTAAGATTAAATACTTTTGGGGTAAATAGGTAGGCGAAAAAACCAAAAGACAAGAAAAGTAATATTTCACTAATGTTTTCTAAACGTGTAAAAAGATAAACAATTGGTTGATGAAATCCTCTAAAACCATTAGGGTTTTCAAGTTTTGAAGCATTGAAAAAAGCTTCAATATGGTTGTAATCAAGTATTAATTGAAGTAATAAAATATAGAAAAGAAATAAGATTCCTACAATTATAAAGTTAATGATTGTGTATTTATTTTTTTCAATAATTAATTGATATATTGATAATATTGCTGCAACACAGGCAAAAAAAGTTCCACTAAATGATATACTATTTGCTAAAGAAAATCCTATAAATGCTAATAATATTCCTTTAATATTTATAGAATTCGATCTTGATATGATTAACATTCCATATAAAAAAATTAAACTAAAAAATAGAAACACAGCATCTATTGATACAATACTATAAATATTCACAGCAGGAATAAGTGCAAAAATTAAGAGAAGAATATTTCTTTTAGAGTTTTCTATTTTGAAAAAATCAATAATTTTTACCAAAGGAAAAAATGAACAAAGTGAAAGAATAGACATTCCGATAGCTAAACCAAGTACTGACTCGTTAAAAATTTTGTAAATAATATATTGTATCCAAACAGCAAAAGGAGGATGTGTTTTGGCATGCATTGTTAAAGTATCTTGTATCTCATTATAACTTGAAATGAATGTATAGCCATTTTTAATTTTAACTACATCATGAAAGTATTGAAAATCAGTATCAAGAAATGATCTTAAAAAAGTTTGATGGATTGAACCTTGAGCTAGGTTTCCAAATATTATTAACAAGATGTAAGCAATAAATAATTTTAAAATACTTAGATGATGATAATTTTTTAATGCGAATAAACCTGTTAATAAAAAAAATATTGAAAATAAGACACCTTGAAAAGTGATAGTAGAAAAATATACGACACTTATTGGAAAAGTAATTCTGGAACCAGTAAAAAAATGGTTTTCGTTTAAAAAATAATTCAATCCAACCATCACAATCCATCCTATAATTAATAATCCTATAATTTTGAATGGGCTTGTTTTTAGAACTGATTTAAAATTTTCTAACATAGTTTTAGGTTATTTTAAGTAATTTATTTTTAAGGTTTCACAAAATTATTAATTTTGCACAAACCTAAACTATGAAAAAGAAAATATTAATACGTATTGGCTCACTTCGTCATGGAGGTGCTGAAAAAGTATTGGTAACTTTTCTCAAAAATCTTTCACCAGAAAAATACGAAATTGATTTGTTGTTAAATCTTTATTCGGGTAAATATCTCAAAGATGTGCCGTCTTGGATTAATATCTATTATTTGAATAAAGGTGAAATGATTACGACAAATCGCCCGCAAGATATTCCGCAAAAAGCTTTTCGAGTGATTTATCAAAAGATTTTGTCATCGTTTCCAAAGTTGCTTTACAAATTTATTTTACCGAATAAAAAATACGATATAGAGTTTGCGGCTATTCATGGAATGGCAGATGAAATCTTGAATTCTCCGATTAAATCTTCTAAAAAAATAGTTTGGATTCACAATGATTTGTCGAATATTCCTGAATATACAACAGTGCAATTGAAAAACTTTTTCAAGTTTGATCAAATTCTAGTGATTTCAGAAAAGATTAATCAATTATTTTTAGGTTTAGCAAATTCAGATGAACAAAAACAAAAAGTGGTTCGAATTTATAATCCAATTGATGTCAATGAAATTAAAAAGTCAGCTTTAGAAGCTTGTGAGATTCAGAAAAAAAATGATCAACCAACATTTGTTTCGATTGGAACAGTTTTTCCACAAAAAGGATTTGATCGTCTATTGAGAGCGCATCGCAAATTGTTAGACGAAGGTTTTCAACATCAAATTTGGATTGTTGGTGACGGTTACGATTTTCCGAATATTAAAAAATTGGTTGAAGAATTAAAAGTTGAAGAAACTGCACATTTGATTGGTTTCAAAGAAAATCCTTATCCCTATTTTGTTCAAGCCGATTATTATATTTTATCCTCTCGTTACGAAGGTTACCCAACAGTTTTGTTTGAAGCGATGGTTTTAGAAAAGCCAATTATAGCAACAGATGTTTCGGGAGTTAGAGAAATGTTGAATGATGGCGAATTAGGATATATTATCGATAATGAAGAAGAAGCAATTTATGATGGAATGAAATATTTTATTCAAAATCCTGAAATTACTCATAAATATCAACAAATCATTGAAGGAAAAACATTACCTTTTGAGTTGGGTAATGCAGTAAATTCAATTGAAAAATATTTAAACTAAATTATGAAAACAATTATTCAGAAAGATTTTTATCGAAACTTTGGATATTGGACAAATTCTCCTTTCTTGAAAGGTTTTATGAGTCCGGGTTTTCGTTTTATTTATTGTTTAAGAAAAGCTCAACAATATTCTGCTAAACATCCTTTAGGTTTAGTTTATCGTTTGTTGTTGCGTCGTTATTCGATTAAATATGGTTATCAAATTTCTGCAAAAACAGAAATTGGAGCAGGGTTAAATTTAGGACATTGGGGAACCGTTGTCGTTAATCCAAAATGTAAAATAGGGAAAAATTGTAATATTGCACATGGCGTTACCTTAGGTCAGACAAATAGAGGAAAATCGAAAGGGTTTCCAATTTTGAAAGATGATGTTTGGGTTGGTACAAATGCCGTAATCGTTGGTGGAATTACAATTGGAAATAACGTGTTGATTGCGCCAAACAGTTATGTGACGCAAGATGTGCCAGACAATTCGATTGTGACAGGAAATCCAATGCAAATTATTTCGAACGAAAAAGCAACGGAAGGTTATATTAATAATAGAATTGAATAAAATTTTTTGAAAACAATACTTTTCATATTGCCAGATCTTAACCAAGGTGGTGCGGAGCGAGTAATTACAACGCTTTGTAATGAATTGGATCGAACGAAATTCTGTCCAAAATTGGTGTTGTTCAAAAAAGAAGGTTATTATTTAAATCATTTGAAAGATGATGTTGAAATTATTGAATTAAACGTTTCTCGTATTCGTTATTCGATTTTCAAAATTATTCCATTGATTAAAAAGTTAAAACCAGAAATTGTTTTTACAGGTTGGGGGGAAATTTCAGCTTTTTTATCGCCAATCATTTCTTTGTTTCCTAAAACGAAGTTTATCACAAGAGAAACAAATGTGGTTTCTGAACATGTAAAACGAAAAGAGATTCTATTCTTTTATCGATTTTATAACAATTTTCATCAAATCATTGCGCAAAGTGATGATATGAAAAATGATTTGATTGAGAATTTTAGAATTTCGGAAAATAGAATTGTAAAGATCAATAATCCAGTGGATTTTGAATTGATTAATCGATTGAAAGCTGAAAATATTGATATAGAATATAACACGAGATATAAAAATATTGTAGCAATAGGAAATCTTTCACCACGAAAAGGTTTTGATCTTTTATTAAATGTGATGAATGAATTGAAAGGAGAAAATATACATTTAACGATTCTTGGTGATGGAGCTTTTAAAGATGAGCTAGCTCAACAAAAAGATAAATTGAGTTTGAATAATGTAACGTTTAAAGGAAAAGTTTCAAATCCATTTGTTTACCTAAAAAACGCAGATTTGTTTGTACTTTCTTCTCGTTACGAAGGTTTTCCGAATGTTTTGTTGGAAGCAGGAGCTTGCGGAACTTATAGTTTAGCAAATAATTGTCCTGGAGGAATCAATGAAATTGTTCAAGAAGGTGTTAATGCAGAAATTTTTCCAATTTCAGATTCGAAAGGTTTTGCAAAAAAAATAAAAGAAGTTTTGCAAGAGAATCATTTAGAAGAACAAATAATTTCGAGTATTCATTCAAGATTTAGTAAAGAAAAAATAATTCAACAATACGAATCAATTTTTGATAAAATATAATGTCAATTCAGCCTAAAATATCAGTCATTGTACCAGTTTATAACACCAAAAAATATCTTTCGAAATCTTTAGATTCGATATTGAATCAAACGTTGAAAGATATTGAAGTGATTGTTGTAAATGATGGGTCTAAAGATGATTCTCAAGAAATTATTGATGAATTTGTTTCTAAAGATTCGCGCATAATTTCTATTCAGAAAGAAAATGGAGGATTAAGTGATGCGAGAAATTTTGGAATTGATAAAGCGAAAGGAGAATTTATTGCTTTTATTGATTCTGATGATTACATTGATTTAACGATGTTGGAGAAAATGTATGAATTGGCGAAAAGAGATGAATCTGAAATTGTTTTGTGTGATTTGGTAAAAGTTGATGAAAATGGTAAAGAATTTCGTGATTTACCGCAATCGCCTCAATTGCCAGAAAAAATAATTTTAGCAGAAGATTTTACCATTTTTGGTGAAATGAGTTGCTTTGCTTGTAATAAAATCTTCAAAAAATCGTTGTTCGAGAATCATCTATTTAGAAAAGGAATTCATTTTGAGGATATAGAATTGATTCCGAAATTGGTTTTAGATTCGAGTATTATTTCTAAAATAAATCAACCTTTTTATAAGTATTTTGAACGACAAGATTCTATTACAAAAACACATACGGAGAAAGGTTTGGATATGTTTGTTGCTGTAAATGAGGTGACAAATTATTTTTATCAGAGTAAATACAATACATTTGCAACTGAGTTAAAGCGTTTTCAAATTATACAAGGTTATTATTCGTATTTAGCTTATTTGGTTTATGTGAAAGATAAAAATTTGAAGTGTAAAATGTTAAATGTTTTGAATGACTTTTTAAAGGCAAATAACTTAACAAAAAAAGAACTTAAAAACTACAAGCGTTTTGACAAAAACTATTTAAATTCATTACCATTGAAAAAAAGATTTTTTTACCATTTAGCCATGATTTATCCTCAACTATTACTTAAATTTTAATCGGTAGTGAGTTTTATTTATTTATTCATATTTGCATTTCTATTTGTCGCATCTTTTTTAGAGTTTTCTAATAAAAAGGTCAGTAAACAATTATATATATTAATTGTTGTGATAATGTGTTTAACTGCTGGATTGGGATACGCATTGAGCCCTGATTGGGTAGCATATTTTGATACTTTTAATGCATTGGCTTATGTAAATTGGTCAGAGTTTGGTCGTTTTGCCTATATGGCAGGTATGGAGAAAGGATATTTAGGCCTGAATAAAATACTTGTTGATTATGGTTTTGATTTTGGGATGCTTACATTAATAGTTGCAACAACTTCTCTTATTCTAAAGACAACAACTTTCTATAAATACGGAGGATTTCCTTTTTTAGTATTATTTATTTATGCGATGCCGAACTTTATGTTCGAAGAGCATGTACATATTAGGCAAGGATTAGCAAATGCAATTGCACTTTATTCTATACGTTATGTAATTGATCGTAACCTAATAAAGTTTTTGATTTGTATTACAATTGGATTTCAATTTCATGAATCTATAATTGTTTTTTTACTTGCTTATTGGATTGCTCCAATGAAGTTTGATGAAAAATTTATAGGCTGGTTAGTTGTGTTTTCAATTATAGGGTTTTATACAGGTTTAAATTCAATTATAGAAATCATTATGGATTTTATGCCAATTGGGCAAGATAAATTTGAGAGTTATCAAAGTCAGTTATATGATCAAGGTGATGGTGTAGCAGTAGGTGATTTTGTGAAGATTATTTCAATTCTTTCAATTATTATTTATAACAAATATGCTGTAGAAGATAAATTATATTGTTATTTCCGTAATCTTTTTGTTTTTGGAGTTTTACTTTATTTCTTTCTAGGTAAAGGAATTTTTGGAATTCGATTACCAGGTTATTACTTAGTTTTTTTGGGATTAACAGTAGGTAGATTAGTATATACTTTTAATGGAGATAAGTTTAAACGAAATTTTATTTACTTAAGTTTCGTTTCTTATACTGTTTTATTGATTTTTTGGTTTCAAGTAAAACAAGCACATAAATCAAATTTTGCTAATTATAAAACAATTTTTAATAAAGAAGCTGTTTACGGGATATGGAAATGGAATTAATATCTATAATAACGCCTTGTTATAATTCGGAAAAGTATATTTCAGAAACATATGATTCAATAAATTCTCAAAGCTATAATAATTGGGAATGGATTATTGTTGATGATTGTTCATCAGATAAATCAGTTGAAATAATTCAATCATTTAATGATAAACGAATAAAATTAGTTATTCAATCTAAAAATCAAGGAGCTGCCTATGCTAGAAATTTAGCATTGAATAAAGCACAAGGTAGATTTATAACATTTCTAGATAGTGACGATTTATGGTTGCCTAATTTTTTAGAAACTACAATTAATTATTTAATAGAGAATAATGAAGAGTTAGTTTATTCAAGTTATAAGCGGGTTGATGAAAATTTAAAACCATTGTTAGCAGATTTTATTGCTGTAGACAAAGTAGATCGAAATCGAATTTTATATAATTGTCCTATTCCGATGTTAACATCTGTATATGATTCAAAACGAATTGGAAAAATACCGGTTCCAGATGTAGAACTTCGAGAAGATCATGCAATGTGGATAGATTTGTTAGGTAAAATAAAATATGCAAGAGCAATCAATGAATCTTTAGCTATTTATAGAATTAGAAACAACTCAGTTTCTCGAAATAAATTACGAATTGCAAAAAAACAATATAATGTTTATAGATACTATTTAAAAATGAATTTTTTTAAATCGTCTTATTACACTTTTTTTTGGGCAATTAATGGAATAAAAAAATATGGAAAACTTTAAATTATTAGACTATTTATATACATTAAATATCTCTCCCTTATATGTCAATATATTTGGAGCATTTTTTTCTGCTTTATTTATTACATTAATATCTATTCCGAAAATTATACGAATATCATATAAAAAACAATTGATGGATGTGCCTGGAGAGAGAAGTTCTCATGAAAATAAAGTGCCAACTTTAGGAGGTGTAGCTTTGTTTTTTGGAATTGTTGTGTCTACTTCGATATTTGCAACCGAATTAGGTGTTAACTATTCTTTCTTTTTATCCGCAATTACAATATTATTTTTTATTGGATTAATGGATGATTTATTAGTTGTAGCTCCTGATAAAAAATTATATGGTCAGATTATAAGTACAATATTAATTATTTTTGGTTCTGGTATAATGATTAAGTCATTTTCAGGGTTATTTGGAATCTACGAAATTCCTTATTTTATTGGAGTTATTTTAACCATTTTTGTATTTATAGTACTAATAAATGCGTTCAATTTAATTGACGGAATTGATGGTTTAGCTGCAGGAATTGGTATAGTAATTAGTTTGTGTTTTGTTTATATATTCTACAGAATATTTGATTATGGAATAGGAATATTAGCTGTTAGTACATTAGCTGTTTTAATAGGTTTTGGAAGGTATAATTTGTCTAAAAAGTTTAAAATATTCATGGGAGATACTGGTTCTATGGTTATAGGATTTATTTTGACTTTTATGGCAATTCGTTTTTTATATATTAGTGAAACGTCAAGTTTAGGATTAAAAACTGGTCCTGTTTTACTTCTTTTTATTTTTGTAATTCCAATAGTAGATACATTATCTGTTTTTACAATTCGAATTCTTAGAAAAAGAAGTCCTTTTTCGGCTGACAAAAACCATCTTCATCACCAGTTTTTAAAATTAGGGTTAACTCATATTCAAACTTCAATAATATTAGTACTTATTAACATTTTTTTTATATTCATTGGGTATTATTTTAGAAATATTGAAATTAATAAACTATTTTTGATCTTTATTGTTTTATCAATTAGTTTTGTTGTCTCTTTACGATATGCTGTAATATTAAAAAAGAATAAAAAAATATCATTATAAAAATGCTTAACTTAAAATCAACTTTAACCAAAACTTTTATTTTGTTGATAATCATGAATTTGTTTTCATGTATATCTTTAAAAGATGTTCAACTAATTCAGCCAGATACTAATTTAAAATTAGATGCAAATGGTAAGATTTCTTTTGAAAAACCTGAATATCATATTCAAAAAAATGATCAAATTTTAATTAATATTTCGTCTGCTGCAGGAGCTTCTATGGGAATTCTTAGTGATTTTATTACTTCAGGTAATAATACTCAAGGAGGAAATGGAGTGTATGTAAGACAAGACGGAGCAATTGAGTTACCTCGTATTGGGAAAATAAAATTAGAAGGTCTTACTATTGAACAAGCTCGAAAGAAAGTTCAAGATGAGTTCTATAAAATCTATGATGAAAAGGGAACTTTTATCGATGTAAATTTAGCGGGAATAGAATATACTATTGTAGGAGAAGCAAGTCAAGGAGTTTTTAGAGCGCCTAAAAAGAATATAACGTTACTAGATGCTTTTGCCCAATCAGGAACGAATAATATCTATGCTGATTTAAAAAATGTTCGAATTATTAGAACAGATTTAGATGGGACAAAGCAGGTATATGTCGATTTAACAAAAGAATCTATTATGAATTCTGAGTATTATTGGATTCAGAATAATGATATTATTGTTGTTAATCCTCGTAAAGAAAAAGTATGGGGTGTAGGACTAAATCCTCTTACTGTTGTTACTACTGTAATGGGAGCAATTGCAACAATTTTAGGAGTTTATTTATTCTTTGATAAAATATAATAATGGCAGATACAACAATTAATCAAAAAGTTAAGAAAAAACAATCTGACTTTATTGATGTAGAAAGGCTTATACCAAGATTATTGAATGCTTGGCCATTATATATAATTTCGATGCTAATAGCATTGGCGGTGGCATATTATCTTAATAATTGGAAGCTGAACAAAATTTATACAGCAAATACAACATTTAAAATTAAAGATAATAGTTCTGCTAATAATTCATTAGCCTCTAATTCTATTAACTTTATTTGGGGAGGAAATGCAAATAAAATTGATGGGTTAACGTATACATTAACTTCTCGTATTCATAATGAGAAAGTTGTAAAAAGAGCAGAATCTTATATATTCTATACAGAAGAAGGACGTTTAAAAAAATCTAATATATATAAATTAGATGCTCCTTTTCATGTTCATATTGATACATTACATCAACAAGTTGCATATGTTGATGTAAAAGTAAAACCTAAAGATCATAACTCTTTTTATTTTGAAGTTGAGAACAAAAATGGTTCTTTATATCAGTTTACTAAAGATAGTATTATAAAGTCTGACGAGTTGAATTTACCTAAGATTGGTTATTATAATCAATGGATGGTAGGTAAAAACTATAAAATCATGTTGACTCGTTCAAATGTACCATTTTCTGAAAGCTCAATATCATTTAAATTAGTCACAATCAAAGATGCAACAGGAAGAGCTGTACAGAATTTTAGTGTTACAAATCCATCTAAAATTTCAAGTATAATAGCTGTTTCAAAAAATGCTGAAAGTTTGAATGAAGCAGTTGATATTTTAAACAATTCAATTCAAGTTTTAATTGAAAATGAATTAGCAGAAAGAAATTTATCAGCCTACCAAACACGTAAATATTTACAAGAACGAATTGCAGCTGTAAAGCTTAAGCTAGATAGTGCAACAAACAATTTACAAGAGCTACAGAAGAAAACAGGAGTTTATAATTTCGACACAAAGAAAGGCGAGCTTTTAAGTAAACTTACAGAATTAGATAAAGAACGCGTAACTGTAGAAGAGAAAATCAATGCATTACATCGTTTAATGCCTAAAAAATCGAGTAGTGTTGATAATTTAATCGCGCTTAATATTGCTGGTCTTGATGTGTCTTATTACATGACGAATGTAGATCAATTAGAAGGTCTTGAGAATCAGCGCGAGCAAATGTTAAAAGTTTATAAAGCGAACACTGATGAGATTAGAGAAATTGATCGTCGATTAGCTAAAACAAGAAATAATATTTCGAATGTAGTTAATGCACATTTACAAAAGTTGAATACAGATCTATCCATGATTAATGCTAAGTTAACGGAATCTGAATTCAAAGCGAAAGATTTACCTTATGAAGAAATTGAATTTGTTGAAGCAAATCGTGGATTTGAATTGAATAGTACATTGTATTCAACTTTAATTAATCAATTAAATACAACTGATTTATCTTTAGCATCTATCGTATCTGATATCACAATTATTGATCCAGCTAAAAATCAAGGACAAGGTTCTATTTATCCAAATCCGCAGCGTAATTATTTAATAGCTTTGGGAATTGGTTTATTAATTCCTTTGATTTATGTAGTGATTAAAGAATTATTAGATTTCAAAGTTCGAGTATTAAAAGATATTACAAGTCGTACGAATATTCCAATTATTGGTTTAGTTGGTCCTTTGGGAGATAATTCACCTTTAGTTGTAATCAATAATCCAAAATCAGGAATTTCAGAATCGTTTAGATCAATTCGTTCTAATCTAAAATATTTATATAAGAATCCAGGACTTGAAGAACATAATAAAACGATTTTAGTAACTTCATTTATTGGAGGTGAGGGAAAAACTTTCAACGCGATGAATATTGCGAGTTCAATCGGTTCTATGGATAAGAAAACGGTTCTGATTGGATTAGATTTACGTAAACCAAAAATCTTTGATGATTTTAACATCAATAATAAGACAGGTGTTACAGACTATGTTGCGGGTGATTTAGAGTTAAATCAAATTACGCAACGTACAATTTTACCAAATTTAGATATTATTACAGCAGGTCCAATTCCTCCAAATCCTTCAGAGTTGATTTTAAGTAAACGAATGGATCAATTATTTACTGAATTGAAAGAGAAATATGAATTTGTAATTATAGATTCACCACCGATTGGTTTGGTAACAGATTCGTACGATTTGATGCGTTATGCAGATTGTACATTGTATGTAACTCGCTACAATTATTCGGAGAAAAACTTTATCAATGCGATTTCTAATAAATATGATGAAGGTGAGGTTTCGAATGTAGGAATTATATTCAACGATTTCCAAATTAAAACTGGCTACGGTTACGGATATGGTTACGGTTACGGATATGGTTACGGATATGGTTACGGTTACGGCTACGGATATTTTGCGGGAGATGAGAATTTTGATAATTCATCATTCGGAAAAATAAAACGTTTAGCTTCTCGAATTAAAGGTAAATTCTTTTAATTGAAATGATCTTAAAGAACATATTTGATTATATACTTGCATTAATCCTACTAATATTTTTAGTGGGATTAATTGTTTTGTTAATTATCATAAGTTCTATTGATACCAACCAATTTGGTGTTTTTACACAAAAAAGAGTAGGGAAGAATGGAAATTTTTTCAATATTTATAAAATCAGAACAATAAAAGGAATTTCTAAATCGACAATAACAACTGATCAACATCAAATTACCAAAATTGGAAAGATTCTTCGAGATTATAAATTAGATGAATTACCTCAATTGTTCAATATTCTAAAAGGAGAAATGAGTTTTGTTGGTCCTCGTCCAGATGTTGCTGGTTATGCAGATAAATTGGTTGGAGAGGATAGATTGATGTTGAAAGTTAAACCTGGAATTACTGGTCCTGCTCAATTAAAATATCGTAAAGAAGAAGAAATTTTATCCAATGTAAATGATCCAATCCAATATAATGATGAAATTCTTTGGCCAGATAAAGTCAAAATTAATGTAGAATATGTAAAGAATTGGAGTTTTCAACAAGATTTGATTTACATGTTTCAAACAATATTCAAAAAATAAAAGAGAATCCAATTTTAGGATTCTCTTCTATTTTTAAAAATATTTTCGTTTTTCTAAACTTGGATAACACCTAAATTAAATTGTTTTTCAATCGGAGCATGATTTGCTGCTTCAATACCCATCGAAATCCATTTACGCGTATCTAAAGGATCAATAATTCCATCTGTCCACAAACGTGCCGCAGCATAATAAGGACTTGTTTCATCATTGTATTTTGCTGTAATTTCGTTCAAAAGTTCTTGCTTTTTCACTTCATCAACTTCTACACCTTGCGCTTTCAAAGTCGCTTCTTTTATTTGTAACAAAACTTTCGCCGCTTGCTCGCCTCCCATAACTGCCAATTGAGCCGAAGGCCAAGCCGCAATTAATCTTGGATCATACGCTTTTCCACACATAGCATAGTTTCCTGCACCATAAGAATTACCAACTATGATTGTGAATTTTGGAACAACAGAATTAGAAACTGCATTCACCATTTTCGCACCATCTTTGATAATACCACCATGTTCAGATTTAGATCCAACCATAAAACCAGTTACATCTTGCAAGAAAACTAACGGAATTTTCTTTTGGTTACAATTTGCAATAAAACGAGTTGCTTTATCCGCAGAATCTGAATAAATCACGCCACCAAACTGCATCCCATCTTTTTTAGACTTCACAATTTTACGTTGATTAGCCACAATTCCAACCGCCCAACCATCAATTCGCGCATACGTACAGATGATTGATTTTCCATAATCAGGTTTATATTCGTCCAATTCTGAGTTATCAACAATTCTGTTAATAATCTCATACATATCGTACTGCTCAGCACGAGATTCAGGTAAAATACCATAGATTTCATTCTCATCTAAAGCAGGTTTAGCTGCTTCAATTCGATTAAATCCAGATTTTTCATAATCACCAATTTTACCAACGATAGATTTTATTCTATCCAAAGCATCTTTATCATCTTTTGCCTTATAATCAGTCACACCAGAGATTTCGCAATGTGTTGTTGCTCCTCCTAAAGTTTCGTTGTCAATATCTTCTCCAATAGCTGCTTTTACCAAATAACTTCCAGCCAAGAAAATAGAACCTGTTTTGTCTACAATCATCGCTTCGTCGCTCATAATTGGTAAATATGCTCCACCAGCAACACAACTTCCCATCACAGCAGAAATTTGAGTAATTCCCATTGATGACATAATTGCATTATTGCGGAAAATTCGACCAAACATTTCTTTATCAGGAAAAATCTCATCTTGCATTGGTAAATAAACACCTGCGCTGTCTACCAAATAAATAATTGGCAATTTATTTTCCATCGCAATTTCTTGCGCACGCAAATTCTTTTTACCTGTAATTGGGAACCAAGCACCAGCCTTTACAGTTGCATCATTCGCAACAACAATACACTGTTTGCCAGAAATGTAACCAATTTTCACAACAACACCTCCCGAAGGACATCCGCCGTGTTCTTTGTACATTTCATCGCCTGTTAAAGCACCAATCTCTATGTTCGGTTTTTTTTCGTCTAAAAGATAATCAATACGTTCCCTTGCAGACATTTTTCCTTTGCTATGCAACGCATCAATTCTTTTTTGACCTCCGCCAAGGTAAACTTGTTTCAGTTTTTGGCGTAGTTTAGAAAGTAATAATTTGTTATGATCCTCTCTTTTATTAAAAGTTAAATCCATTGTGGTTTTCTGTTTGTTTACAGCCCTAAACTAATGAATTTTATCGAATTCTTAAAATGAAATTTAGACTTGAGAATCAACGAATACAAAGTTCTTGCAATGCGTTTGGATTTGAGGAAAAAATGACAGAAAATCAGTTTCTAGATTCGCATAATTTTTTTCAAATTCGGGAATGATTTGATGTAAATTATTCTCGAATTTTGCTCGACTTCCGATTCCTTTTAATGTTTTTTGAACGCCTTCTATGGTCGAATAATTCTCGAACCAATCATATTTTAGCAAATAAAAAATGGTTTCTTGTAGTTTTTTTGGAAGCGAATTGTATTCATCCTTAAATAATTGATAACAATCTGTTTTAAATTTTTCGAAAGGAGTTTCAGAATAATTATTCCAATGTTTAATCAAAAAATAATCATAAATCACATCAATAATAATTGGTGCAAATTTGTGCTGTGTTTCGTGAAAATAACTTGAACTTTTCTTCACCGTTTCGTGAGAATCTGTAAATGTATCAATCGAACGATGCAATAAAATCCCTTTCTGAATTTCTTCTGGAAAATCTAAATATTGTTTTCCTTTAACAATTTCTCCAAGCAGATTTCCAATCTGAAGTGATTGATTTCCGAAGGATAAATATTGATGTGCGACAAAGTTCATAAGGCTTGTTTAGTTTCATAAAGTTAAGTTTTTTTGTACAAACCTGTGTTATTTTACTGTGAAGAAAAAAAGCCATCTAAAAAGATGGCTTACGAATTATATTTTTATTCGTTGTTTCCAGAAATTTGATTGATTTTTTCTTCTAAAATCGGATAGTATTCAATCATTGAATTTTTTAAATCTCGATCCAAACTTAATGCATTTTGCAACGCTTCATTTCCTAATTGATCTTGATCGGTGATATAATAAACATTGCTTAATTGATAGAAAAATTCGGCACGATTAAAATTCTTCAAAGCGCCTGTTAATAAGACTGCAATGGCTTGTTCGTATTCTCCAACGGCAATCAAAGTTTCGGCGTAAGCAAACCAAGTATTGAATACTAAAGGTTTCATTTCAACAAGTTTTGAAAGGTTTTTTATAGCTTCCTCAAACTTCATTTGTTTCAGAAAATAGTAAGTTGAATCTGTATAATATTCGTAACTATCGCCATTTAATTCTATTGCACGCTGAATGTAATATTCGGCTTCTTCAATATTTTCTAATTTGTTATAAAGCGAAGCTGCTTTTGCCCAAACTTTATCCAATTGTGGATCTTCTTTTATTGCAATATGATAAGCTTTCAATGCTTTTTGTGGTTTCTCTAACTTTTCGTACAATTCACCAATTTTCATATGCGTAACAGCGGGCGAATCATCAAATTCTAATGTTTCTTCTAGTGTTTCTATTGCTTTGTTGTATTCTCCTAATTCCTCCAATGAAACTGCTTTGTTAGCATGACCAACAATAGAGTTAGGATTAATCGCGAGCACGTAATCTAACGCATTTATAGCTTCGTCATACATTTTTTTGTGATTGTACAACAAACCAAGTTGCAACCAAGAAACTTCTGAATATGGATTGTCGTCAATAAAATCTTTTAAAAATTCGATGCATTCATCAGGATTATGAATTTCTTCGTAGCATTGAATAATAGAGTAGAAAGTATAATCGTTTTCTGGATTGAATTTCAATGCTTTTCTGAAAGCAATCAACGCAGAATGAACTTCATCTAAATTCAAATATTCATTTCCGATACAATTGCAAATAAAATCTGTTTCTTCGTCGTCTATTTGCAAAGCTTCTTCATAAAAACTTATCGCTTTTCGGGGCATATTTTTCATTCCCCAAAATCGCGCTTGTACAAGAAGGTAATCTAATTCGTTTGCAGCTAAATCTTTTAAATCTTTGATGAGTTTTGCAGCTTTTTTTAAATCCTCAATTGTAAGAAAATATTCAATTCTTTTGATTTTGATATCTATATTCTCGGGATGCATTTTTTCTGCAAAATCTAGCGCACGTTTTGTGTATTCGCTATCATTTACTTCAATATAGAATTCAAGAATTTCGACCAAATCCTCCGAATCGTAATACTTATATTCACGATTGTCAAGCATTTGCTCAAAACCTTCAATTAGCTCGTTATTAAAAAAATCTTCGTCCATAGTATCAGACTAATTTACAAAATAAAATGTGCAAAAATCATAACGAATTGTTAGAGTTTTGCACATTTGTTAAACAATTAAAATAGATTGTTTTAGATAATATTTTTGATGCTTTCGATCATTTTATCAGCTAATTTATTTGCATTTTCTTCTGAAGTACTTTCAGTATAAATACGAATAATTGGCTCTGTGTTTGACTTTCTTAAATGAACCCATTCTGTAGGGAAATCAATTTTAACTCCATCAACAGTATTGATTTCTTCGTTTTTGTAAACTTCTTGAATTTTCACTAACAATTCGTCAACATTGATTTCTGGTGTTAATTCGATTTTCTTTTTCGCCATAAAATAAGCAGGATAAGAAGCTCTAATTTCAGAAACTGATTTATCTTGTTCAGCTAAATATGTCAAGAATAAAGCAATTCCTACTAAAGAATCCCGTCCGTAGTGCAATTCTGGATAAATAATGCCTCCGTTTCCTTCTCCACCAATTTTAGCGTCAACGTTTTTCATTTCAACTACAACATTCACTTCTCCAACTGCTGATGGTGAATATTTTTGACCATATTTTTCAGAAATATCACGTAAAGCACGAGAAGATGATAAGTTAGAAACTGTTGCTGAAGGTGTTTTTGATAATACATAATCTGCGACTGCAACTAAAGTGTATTCTTCTCCAAACATTTCACCTTTTTCGTCGATAATTGCTAAACGGTCAACATCTGGATCTACCACAATTCCGAAATCAGCTTGTTCGTCGATTACTTTTTTACAAATATCACCTAAATGTTCTTTTAAAGGCTCTGGATTATGTGGGAAATGCCCGTTTGGCTCACAATACATATCGTAATGAATCACACCTAAACGTTGTAACAACTTAGGAATTGCAATTCCTCCAGTTGAATTTACCGCATCAATTGCAACTTTGAAATTTTTCTCTTGAATCGCTTTTGCATTTACTAATGGCAAAGCCAAAATTTTCTCGATATGTAAATCAATTGCATCATCAAAAGTTTCATAAGAACCTAAATCATCAACTTCTGCAAAAGTATAATCATCTTTATCTGCGAAAGCTAAAATTTGTGCACCGTCTGCAGCAGAAACAAATTCTCCTTTTGCATTCAATAATTTCAACGCATTCCATTCTTTTGGATTGTGAGAAGCAGTTAAAATAATTCCTCCATCTGCATGTAAATGTGTCACCATAACTTCTACAGTTGGCGTTGTAGATAAACCTAAATCGACAACATTAATTCCTAATCCTTGTAAAGTTGAACAAACTAATTGAGAAACCATTTGTCCAGAAATTCGAGCATCACGCCCTACAATTACTTTATATTCTGATTGATTTGATTGATTCTTAAGCCAAGTTCCATAAGCAGCTGCGAATTTAACAGCGTCTATAGGAGTTAAATTATCTCCCGGTTTTCCTCCGATTGTTCCACGAAAACCTGAAATAGATTTGATTAGAGACATAAATTTTATTTTATAGTGTTACAAATTTACAAATTACAAAAACTTTTCTTATCTTTTTGGAACGATTTTAGTTAAGATTTACTTAACAATTTTTAAAACCATAAAAAATAGTATTAATTATGATGACAACTTCATTTATTATGTTAGGTATTACCGGAGTTTGGAGCTTTTTGGTATACTTAGTGTTCGGTTTAATTTGTGCTGGAATTGCTAAAGCAATAATGCCAGGTAAAGATCCGGGAGGATTTTGGGTAACTGCACTTATAGGTATTGTTGGTGCGTATTTAGGAGCTTATATGCGTACAATTTTAGGAATTTCTCATGATGGAGAAGTAAGTTTTTTCAGTCCATTGGATTGGATTTTTTCAATCTTAGGATCATTAATTTTATTATTTATCTGGAAAAAATTATTAGCTCCAATGTTTAATAAATAATTCATTACAATTATAAAAAAAATCCTTTATCAGTCTCTGATAAAGGATTTTTTTTATTCATACTATTTATAAAGGAAGAATGTTTTTTTCGTATTTCTGATTAATCATAATTGCAGAAGCTTCGTAAAAAGCAATAAATCCGCAGATGATTCCTGTCCAACCAGCAAAATGTAAAATGCTTTGACTACCTGTAAAGTTACCTGCTGACAATAAAAAGAATAATAAGGTTAATGAACCAAATAATAATTTTCCTACTAAATTGCCTTTTAAGGTTTGTAAAAAGTTGATTAATGTAAATATTCCCCACATTCCTAAATAACATCCCATCGCATTTCCGTCTGGTTTTTCTACATCAAACATCGGTGCTAACCATGTAAATACAAGTGTTAACCAAAAAGCGCCATAAGACATGAATGCAATACTACCAAAGTTGTTTCCTTTTTTCCATTCCATAACGCCAGCTACAAATTGTGCTCCACCTCCAAAGAAAACACCCATTCCCATAATCATACTATTAACAGGGAAAAAACCTGCATTGTGTATGTTTAATAAAACAGTTGTCATTGCAAAACCAAATAATCCTAAAGGTCCAGGATTTGCTGTTTGGTCTTTAATTGAGTAAATATTATTCATGTTATTTATTATTTTGAGACAATAATAATCTGAAAATAATAAATAAAAAAGAATTTATTCATAAAAAGTGTATAACGTACACTATAAAAGTATTTTTAAGTGAATAAAATATTGGTATGTAATAAATTGAATACTTAAATTTTTTACTGTCTTAAATAAATAAAAAATCCGTTAATTATTATTAACGGATTTTGAATTTGAAATATAATGTGATTATTTCTTTTTGTTCTTTTTTTGTTGCTCTTGCATTTCTTGTGCTTGTTGCATCATTTCTTGCATTTTCGAAGCAAATTTACCTGTCTTTTTAGGTTTTGTTTTATTTGTTTCGATGATTTGATGAATCTTCGCTTCGTGAATCATATATTTCTTAATATATAACACGATGAAAATATTAATCGCATTGGATACTAAATAATACCAAGATAGACCAGAAGCATAATTGTTAAGGAATACAAAGAAGAAAACTGGCATTACATACATCATGTATTTCATGAATTGCATGTTTGGCATTCCTTCTTGTTGTGGCATTTGGAAGTTATCCATAGATCCAGAAACTTTAAAATAAATCATCATTGCAACAATGTATAATAAAGCGAATACACTTAAGTGACCATTAAGGAATGGAACCCATTCTGGTAATTTGATTAGATCATCGAATGCTGTTAAATCGTCTACGAACCAGAAAGGAACACCTCTCAAGTCGATTAAGTTCGGGAAGAAACGGAATAACGCATAGAAAATAGGAATTTGTAATAATGCTGGTAAACATCCTGCTAATGGATTGATTCCTGCATTACGATAAATTGCCATTGTTTCTTGTTGCTTCTTCATCGCATCTTTCGGATCCTTGTATTTTTCGTTAATTTCATTCAACTCTGGACGAACAACCTTCATCAATGCAGATTGACGGTATTGTTTGTACATAATAGGAGATAAAATCAATTTTACAACGATTGTCATCAAGAAGATTACCCATCCGTAAGTGATTCCTACAGAAGCTAACCATTTGAAAACGTTCAAGAAGAAATATTTATTCAACCAACCAAATAATCCCCAACCAAAGTCAATTAAGTTTTGAAATCCTTTGTCGTTGTAATCTTTCAACATTTTATAATCCAATGGAATAAAATCCCATGTGAATTTAGAATTGATTTCACTATTTTTCAACTCTAATTTAGAGTTTAAGTGATAGTGTTTACTATAAGTTAAATCCTCTTTATCAGAGTTTTTAGAACCACCTTTTGTTGTTTTAAACCCTTCATCATTTGATAAAACTGTTGCGAAGAATTGTTGTTTGTTGGCTACCCAAGAAATAGCTTCCTCTTCTTCCCATTCGTCAGAACCAAATAATTCGTATTCGATGTCTTTGTTTCCTTTGAACTGAAAATAAGTATGTGACCAATATTTTTCTTGATCTTTTCCTTTTTCAGTACTGAAACCATCCATTGTCCACGCTAAATCTACATTTTTCTCAGAAGTGATGTTAGATAAACCTTGCGTTTTAACTTCGAAATCGATACCATAAGAATCTCCTAATGTATAGATGTATTGAATTTGACTATTTTGAGCATTCGCTGTAAACGTCACAATTGTATTGTTCGCATTTTTCTGTACTTGAGGTACAAATACTAAATCCGAAACATTAAGAACAGCTCCTTGTTTTGTTTTGAATGATAAGTTGAACTTACTTGATCCATCTTTTATAAAATGTAAAGGATCTTTGTGTCCATCTTTTTTGTCATTGTAAGCTGTATATCCAACGATTTGTACGTCAGAAATTTGAGCTCCTTTTGGCGAAAAAGTAACTTTTAATTTATCATTACTAACTTCAACATCTTTTGCTAATGTAGGATCTACAGTTTGAAAAGCTTGTGTTGTAGCTGTTTTATTTAATTGTTCCTGTTTTTTCGCTTGCTCTTGCTTTTGAACTAATTCTTTTTTCTGTGCTTCGACCTCCGCTTCCGAAGGCTTGTTTAGAAAATAGAATACGCCAAAAAGAATTGCAATTAAAATAAAACCAATCGTTTGGTTAAAATCAAATTTTTTCTCTTGTTGCATTTAATAAATCATTTTGTTTATTCAATAAAGAAGCTTCGATAAAACTTATAAATAAAGGATGTGGCGAAGCAACTGTACTTTTATATTCCGGATGGAATTGTACACCTATATAATATGGGTGTTGATTATGTTCTAAAATTTCTACTAATTCTGTTTCAGGATTTTTACCAACTGGAATAAAATTGTTTTCAACAAATTCATCATAAAAATCATTGTTGAATTCATATCTATGACGATGACGTTCTAAGATTTCGGTTGTGTTGTAAATTTTCTCAATTTTTGAATTTGGAGTTAATTCACATTTCCAATTTCCTAAACGCATTGTTCCTCCTTTGTCCGAAACATCTTTTTGATCTTCCATTAAACTGATAACAGGATAAGGCGTTGTTAAATCCATTTCTGCTGAATCTGCTTTCTCGTAACCCAAAACGTTACGCGCAAATTCGATTGCCATAATTTGCATTCCTAAACAAATTCCTAATGTTGGAATATTATTTCTTCGTGCATAATTTGCAGCAATTATTTTACCTAAAATACCACGATCTCCAAAACCTGGCGCGATCAAAATTCCCGAAACTCCTTTCAATTGCTCTCCAACATTGTCTTCTGTAATATCGCCAGAATACACCCAACGAACTTTTACATTAGTTTCGCATGTTGCTGCAGCATGTGTAAATGCCTCTGTAATTGATTTATAAGAATCGTGTAACGAAACGTATTTACCAACTAAAGCAATTTCGATTTCGTTTTTAGGATTTTTATGATTTGACAAGAATTTGTTCCAAACTGTAAAATCTGGTTCTTGATCAGTTGGCAAATCTAAGCCTTTTAAAACAACTTCGTCAAAATTTTGTTCATGTAATAAGAATGGGACCTCATAAATTGTGTCTGCATCCATACTTTCGATTACATTTTCTTTGCGAACATTACAGAATAAAGCCAATTTAGCTTTTACATCTTTTGGTAAATGACGCTCTGTACGTGTAACTAAAACATTGGCATGAATACCATTTTCCATTAATGTACGAACAGAATGTTGAGTAGGTTTTGTTTTTAATTCACCCGCAGCAGCTAAATAAGGGACTAATGTTAAGTGAATAACAGAAGAATTATGTTCTCCTAATTCCCAAGTTAACTGACGTATAGATTCGATATAAGGTAAAGACTCAATATCTCCAACCGTACCTCCAATTTCAGTAATGATGATATCATAATCACCTGTATTACCTAATAATTTGATACGACGTTTGATTTCGTTTGTGATATGAGGAACAACCTGAACTGTTTTTCCTAAATAATCTCCACGACGTTCTTTTTCTATAACTGTTTGATAAATACGACCTGTAGTAACTGAGTTAGCACGAGATGTTGCGCGGTTCAAGAAACGCTCATAATGTCCTAAATCTAAATCGGTCTCTGCACCGTCTTCCGTAACGTAACATTCTCCATGCTCGTAAGGATTAAGTGTTCCTGGGTCTACATTTATATAGGGATCCAATTTTTGAATTGTTACTCTATATCCTCTTGCTTCTAGTAGCATTCCTAATGATGATGCTACGATTCCTTTTCCTAACGACGATGTTACTCCTCCGGTAACGAAAATGTACTTTGGTGCTTTGTTTGTTTCCATTGAATCTTTAAATCAATGGTTGCAAATTTACGAATAAATAATGGGGTAAAAAAAAGTGGGAGTGAAATTTAGAGAAATAAAAATAGGCAAGCGATCTACATCACACCGCTACGACCGTATACCTTTGCTACGTTCCCGTCCTGGAGGATTCAACAGGAGCTGGTTGTGTAGGACTTGCCTGATGCAAAGGTAAGAAAGTTTTGTAAAAATAAAAGGGTTTTTAGGAAAGTTTTTGAAGTTTATTGAAATGAGAATTACTTCTCATTCATTTTGAAATATTTATAAAATAATTAAAGTGACAAAATTGTCACTTTAATTTAGATTTTTTTATTTAATTATATTCAGTTGTATCTACAGTGTCACAATCGGTGCATTCTTCTTCTTCAGAATAGTGATTGTATTCTCGTAAATCATTTTCTGTATATTGATAGTGTTCTACAAATTGTTTAGATTTTCCATCATAAATAATCACATATTTTGTATCAGGTTCTTTTAAAATTATTCCATCATAGTCAGATTTTACTAATTTTCTTTCTCCAGTATATATTTTTGAACCTTTCTTAAAACTATTAATAATTGGTAAACTGCTATATTCTTTTGTAAATAATAAATCACCATTTGCATTCATAATAACTAATCGAGAAGTTTTGTAATTATTATATTCTGCAATAAAAGCTATGTCTTTATTGTTTCCGACATTGTTTTCTCCAGAAAAATTCCCAAAACAATAAATATTTTTTGCTCTACTTGGAATTTTTGATACAAAAGAAAAACCTTCATCTCCTTTATCATTTTCTGATAAAAATTTTAGAATACCATTTTGATAATTTAGTGGTAAGTTTTTATACTCAGCAATTACGAAAAAACGATTATATGCTCCTGGATATTCTATTTCGTGCTTCTTGTATATATATTCGTCAGGAATTGTTCCTACTTTTTCTTCTTCGTTATCATCCGCAACATAAACTTTTGTATCATTAGATTTGTAGTCTAGGTAAAAATAAGTTCCAACTCCTATCATTACTAAGAAAGATATAATTCCTATGATAATATTTTTTTTCTTCTTCTTTTTAGATGATTCAATATTATGTAATGCAGCATCATTATCAGTATCTGTGATGTTATCTTGATTTTGAGAAGGTGTGTTTTCGTTGGTAGAAGAGTTGTTATTCATAGTGTAAGTTATTTAATAACAATAATAAACAAATTTTGATATTCAAAAAAAAATAAATTTCAAAAAATTGAATTAAATATCCCCTTAAATCATATAAAATAATGTATCATAGAATAAAGGATATAATTATCTTTGCAGAATGGTTAGTTTTAATAAAATTTTCAAAAACTCTTTGGTGCTTACGGCAATTACATTAGCATTGTTTTTCGCACTTTACTTTTATTTTTCGTTAAACGGAACAGTTTCTGTAAAAGATTATTACACTTACAGCTTTATGATTTGCTGTTTTATTGTATTACCTTTATATGCATTATATTGTTTCTTAACAATTTTCAATTTATCGAAAAATAAAGCAAAAAATCATCAAACTTCAGAAGAATTAATGACTTTCAAAGAAGGTTTCAAAGTTGGTTTCTATACAATTTTCTTCGCAGGAATCATGAGTTTGATTGTTATTTTTGTATTCTTCAATACTTACGGAGAATGGGCACAAGATAGTTTGAAACAAGGATTGTTAGATACTTTTACGTCTAATATGTCTGATCCAAAAGTCGCAAAAGATATCGAAACATTTAGAAATTCGGATGATTATAAAACACTTAATTTATTTACTGTGAAAAACTTCTTCGGATTATTCTCAATTTTCTTATCTTTCTACATCGCAATTGCAGCGATGTTTTCACAATTCTTAAAAAAACGTGTTTTTTAACATATGGATATTTCAGTTGTTGTTCCTTTATTGAACGAACAAGATTCCTTAGAGGAATTATTCTACAGAATCAAAAAAGTCTGTGAACAGAATGATTTTACATTCGAAGTTATTTTCGTTGATGACGGAAGTACAGATGATTCGTGGCAAATTATCGAATATATTGCCAACTTCAATACAGAAGTGAAAGGAATTAAATTCCGTAAAAATTATGGTAAATCTCCAGCACTTAGCGCTGCTTTTAAAGAAGTAAAAGGTGATGTTGTGATTACTATGGATGCAGATTTACAAGATTTTCCTGAGGAAATTCCGTCGTTATACAAAATGCTGAAAAACCAAAAAGCGGATATTGTTTCGGGTTGGAAAGAAAATCGTCAAGATAATAAATTGACAAAAAATCTTCCTTCGAAATTATTTAATGGTGTTGCACGCAAAACGTCTGGTGTAAAATTGCACGATTTTAACTGTGGTTTGAAAGCTTATCGTTGGGAAGTAACGCAAAATATTGAACTGTATGGTGATATGCACCGTTATATTCCTGTTTTAGCTAAAAATGCTGGGTATTCGAGAATTATTGAGAAAAAGGTAAAGCATCAAGCACGAAAATATGGTGTTTCAAAATTTGGAGCAAATCGTTTTGTAAATGGTTTCTTGGATTTGATTACACTTTTCTTTGCATCAAGATTCGGGAATAAACCAATGCATATTTTCGGTTTATTGGGAACGTTGATGTTTATTTTAGGATTTTTTGCTTCATTTTATTTAGGAATCGAGAAATTATATAAAGTTTATATTTCGCATACAACAGCCAGATTAATTACAGATAGTCCTTATTTTTATATCTCGTTAGTTTTTATGATTTTGGGAACGCAATTATTTTTGGCGGGATTTTTGGGCGAGTTAATTGTTCGTAATAATCGCGATAAACAATTGTATTTAGTTCAAAAAGAATTGAATTTAAACTAATTAAATAACCAACTACTATGAAAAAAATAATTTTATTAGGATTTTTAGGTTTAGTTGCAACTTCGTGTTCTTCATCAATTGATGGAGAAGGTGCTGCAACGGCTCAAAAAGAATATACAGCTGATAATATCAAAGATTTGAGCGTTTCATGTAATTGTAATGTTATTTTAGTTCCGGGAAATAAATCTGGAGTTAAAGTAGAATCGCATCAAAATATTATTGACAATTTAGAAGTTGAAGCAAAAAATAATGCGGTTACAATCAAAGAAAAATCAAATGTAGACCATTATAGTGCCTATGATTTGTATGTTTATGTGACGCGTGATTTAGAAAAAATCGATGTGAATAAACAAACTTCTTTGACAACTTCTGGAACATTGAATGTCGATAAATTGACAATGAATGCGAAGGATCAAGCAAGAATTAATCAAACTTTTTTGATTACAAACAACTTTGATTTAAAAGCGGAAGATCAATCTAATATCATGTTAGAAGGAACTGCTGGAACTATGAAAGTGAAAGCTTATGGCGAAGCACAATTGAATTTGTTCAAATACGAAGTCAACGAAGCTAATTTCACAACTGATGATAATGCTTTGTTAGATATCAATGCGCGCCAAACGCTTTATGGTTCTGCAAAAGGAAACTCAATCGTTAATTTTATGGGCGATCCAAATAAGGATACAAAAATTGCCGACCGTGCCCAAGTACTAAAAAAATAAAAAATAAGAATGACTTCAAGTTTAGATAATGCTAAATTATGGCTTTCTGACGCTTATGATGCGGAAACAAGAAAGGCTGTTCAAGATTTAATTGATAATAATCCAACCGAATTAGACGATTCTTTTTATAAAAACCTTGAGTTTGGAACAGGAGGAATGCGTGGTATAATGGGAGTTGGAACAAATCGTTTAAACAAATATACACTTGGTGCAGCAACACAAGGTTTAGCAAATTATATCAATCAACAATTTCCGAATAAAGAGAAAAAAGTTGCGATAGCTTACGATGTTCGCCACAATTCGGATACGTTTACAAAAATGGTTGCAGATGTTTTGACTGCGAATGGAATCAATGTTTATTTGTTCGAATCTTTTCGTCCAACGCCAGAATTATCTTTTACAGTTCGTCATTTAGGTTGTGATGCTGGAATTGTGTTGACAGCTTCTCATAATCCTCCAATTTACAATGGTTACAAGGTTTATTGGAATGATGGTGCGCAAATTGTTCCGCCACAAGATGGAGAAATTATTAACGAAGTGAATAATGTAAAAGTCGAAGAAATCAAATTTCAAGGGAACGATACATTGTTGACATATATCGGAAAAGAAATTGATGAAGCTTTTATTGCTGCTTGTGTAGCAAATGGAAGTTTTACGCAAGAAGGTAAAGAAGATATAAAAATTGTTTTCACTTCTATTCACGGAACTGCAGTTGCAATTACGCCAAAAGCTTTTGAAAAAGCTGGTTTTACTCAAGTTCATCAAGTTGCTGAGCAAGCAATTCCAAGTGGAGATTTCCCAACAGTAAAATCGCCAAATCCAGAAGAACCAGAAGCGTTGACTATGGCTGTTGCTTTAGCGAATGAAATTGGTGCTGATGTTGTGATTGGAACTGATCCTGATGCTGATCGTGTAGGTGTTGCAACACGTAACAATGAAGGTGAAATTGTTTTATTAAATGGTAACCAAATGAACACTGTTTTGGCTTATTATTTATTAGAAAAATGGCAAGAAGCAGGTAAGTTAGTTGGAAAAGAATTTATTGGATCGACAATCGTAACGTCTGATATTTTCTATGATATTGCAGCTAAATTTAATGTTGATTGTAAAGTCGGATTAACAGGTTTCAAATGGATTGCTGATATGATTCGTAAATTCGAAGGCAAAGAAAGTTTTGTTGGAGGAGGAGAAGAATCATTCGGATTTATGGTTGGAGATTTTATCCGCGATAAAGATTCTGTTACAACAGCTTTATTGGTTTCTGAAATTGCTGCTGTACAAAAAGCAAACGGAAGTTCATTGTACAATAAATTAATGGAAATCTATCTTGAAATCGGGAAAGCATATCAAGAAGATTTAATTAGTATTGTAAAACCTGGAAAAGAAGGTGCAGAGTTAATTGCTACAATGATGGTGGAATTTAGATCGAATCCTCCAAAAGAATTAGCAGGTTCTAAAGTTGTTCGTGTAAAAGATTTTCAATCTTCTATCGACAAAGATTTGATTTCTGGTGAAGAAAAAGCGATTGAAATACCTAAGTCAAATGTATTGATTTTCTATACAGAGGATGGAAGTAAAGTAGCTTGTCGACCTTCTGGAACAGAACCAAAGATTAAATATTATTTCTCTGTAAATGCTCTACTTTCTAACAAAGAAGATTATCCAGCTGTTCAACAAGCGTTGTTAGCGAAAATCGATTTGTTGAAAGAAGATTTTAGCAAATAATTATTTAGAATAAATATTGAAATAAATAGAAAATGGCTGTCAATTTTGACAGCCATTTTTTTATATGATTAAATCTTAATGTTAGAAAAACATTGAAAATAGATAATAAAATCCTGTTGCAATAAGTGCAGAAACTGGAATTGTCAAAATCCAAGCCCATAATAAACTAATTGTAACTCCCCAACGAACAGCAGAAACTCTTTTTACCATTCCAACACCAATAATAGATCCCGTAATCACGTGCGTTGTAGAAACTGGCATTTTGATATGTTCAGTAAAAAATAATGTAATAGCTGAAGCGGTTTGCGCTGTGAAACCTTCGATAGGAGTAATTTTTGTAATTTTATTTCCCATCGTTTTTAAGATTTTCATTCCGCCACCTAAAGTTCCTAAAGCAATTGCCGAGAAACACATAATCGGAACCCAATCGTGAATATCAGTACTACTTGTTGTGATGAACCAATGTTTCCAGTTGAAAACATCATTCAAAATCCAATCATTCATATCAGTATTAACAATCGCAGTTTGATTGGCAAGTAAAGCAAATGTGATTACTCCCATTACTTTTTGAGAATCATTCAAACCATGACCAATACTCAACATTGCAGAAGAAACCAATTGCAACTTCTTGAACCAAGCATCTGCTTTATGTGGTTTTGCATTTCGACAAAGATTCAGCGTGATGATGTAAATAACATTACCAGCGACTAAACCAATAATTGGCGCGACCAAAATAAAAGCGATAATCGTTAAGATAATTGTACTGTTAATCGCAGAAAAATCATAACCTGTCGCAGCTAATGCACCTCCAGCTAATCCTCCAATCAATGTGTGAGATGAGGAAGAAGGAATTCCTAATTTCCAAGTTAAAATATTCCAAGTAATAGCGGCAGAAAGTGCTGCCATAACAACTACAGATGGATTAGAGCCAAATGCGACAACAACATCTTCTTTGATAATTTTAGCGATTGTGTCTGCAACTCCGAATTCTCCAATGATAAATTTGGCAATGAAAAAAGCAACAAAATTGAAGAATGCAGCCCAAATAACAGCCTGAATTGGAGTTAAAACCTTTGTAGTAACAACGGTTGCAATAGAGTTTGCGGCATCGTGAAAACCATTTAAGAAATCAAATAAAATGGCTAAACCGATAATGATAAATAATACAGTTAATTGCATGGCGCAAATTTAAAACTTTCTTAAACTTATCATTTATCAATTTCGAAAATTATTTCAAAAATAAAAAAGGAGCTTATAAAAGCTCCTAAATATTAATGATATTGATTGTTTTTTTTTAAACAAATAATGTTACGATGTAGTAGATTAAAGCAGCTAATAATGCTGAGACTGGAATGGTAAGAACCCACGCCCAAAGTAAACTAATTGTTACTCCCCAACGAACTGCAGAAACACGTTTCGTTAAACCTACACCAATAATAGAACCTGTAATTGTATGCGTTGTAGAAACTGGAATTCCAAAATGTTCAGAAATATAAAGCGTCATTGCTCCTGAAGTTTCAGCTACTACACCTTCTAATGGTGTTACTTTTGTAATTTTAGACCCCATTGTTTTGATGATTTTCCATCCACCACCCATTGTACCTAATGCGATAACAACAAACGATGTAATAGGAACCCACATCCAATGCGCTACGAAATATTGGAATTTATCTTCTGCTTGTACATAAGCTGGGTCAAAATCGACATTCATGTGATAGAAGATAACCGCTGCTCCAATAATACCCATTACTTTTTGCGCGTCATTCATACCGTGTCCTAAAGAGAAAAGGGCAGAAGAAACCAATTGCAATTTCTTGAACCACCATTCTGCTTTTGCAGGTTTGGCTCTTTTACAAATATGAAGCGTGATGATGGTTAATATCGAGGCGATAATCATCCCGATTAATGGTGCTAATACGATAAAGCAAACAATTGGAATTACTTTTTTGTAAACAATTACATCTTCTCCACCAGCAGAAAAACCGCCAGCGTGAGCCAATGCAGCTCCAATAAAACCACCAATTAATGTATGAGAAGAAGAAGAAGGAATACCAAACTTCCATGTTAATAAGTTCCAAGAAATGGCAGCGATAATTCCAGCTAAAATAACTTCTAGTGTAATAAAATGCTCGTTAACCGATTTTGCAATCGTATTACCAATCTTAAATTCTCCAATCCAATAGACCGAAATAAAGTAAGCTGCAAAGTTGAATGCTGCTGCCCAAAGTACAGCCTGAAAAGGTGTTAAAACCTTAGTAGCAACAATGGTAGCAATAGAATTTGCTGCGTCGTGAAAACCATTTATATAATCAAAAACAAAAGCTAAGACGATAATAGTAATCAATAACATTCCTGGCGTTGACGTAAGCATGCTCGAAAACGCTGAAAAAAATTCTGTCATAATCTTTTAGATTAAGTTATGGTTATGAGTGTTTTACCGCTACTGCTTCCAATACATTTGCAACACTTTTACACTTATCTGTTGCAGATTCTAATGAAGATAAAACTTCCTTGTATTTGATGATGTTTTTGGCATCAGTTTCGTTCTCAAAAATTTCTTGAACCGCTTTATCAAAAATACGATCCGATTTATTTTCTAATTTATTGATTCGTTCACATATTTCGTAAATACGATTTACGTTTCTCAAATCTTTCAATTGCTCAATTCCTTCACCGATTAATTGACAAGCCTCTAAGTTAACAGCTGTAATTTTGCGGATAGATTTTGTAATTTTATCTACTTGATAAATATTGATACGATTCGCTGCACCATTTAAATTATCTGCAACATAATCGATAGATTTTACTAATTGATAAATATCTTCTCTGTCAAAAGGCGTGATAAAGTTTTTACTTAACTCTAAATTTGTTTTTTGAGTAAGATATTCAATTTTACTTTCGATTTTAGAAATTTGTGCGATGTAATCTTCGCGTTCCTCAACTGGAGCGTTTACACATTCGTGTAACAATTCAGCTAATTTGATTAAACTTTTTGAAGCCTCCTCGAACAAAGGATAGAATACTTTATCCTTTGGAGTAAATAATTTAAAAAATGAGTTTACCGACATTTAATAATGTTTTGAAGTGCAAAATTAATTTTTCTAATGTAAAATTAACATTAAATAAATGTTTACACTAAATAAACTTGATAATCTTTTCAATTTTAATTGCTTAAAATTAATTAAAATTGAAAAATGATTTAGTAACTAGTTTTTTAACTTTTATTCATTATAAATTGATAAATTTATGATAGACAAAAAACGAATACTTTAAAATTAATGTAATACTATAAAATGAAACCTCTACAATCTGAAAATCATCATCAATTTGTATCAACGCATTTTCTTGATCAAAACCCTCTTGGGTTTGCTTACTTCTCTGGTAACGAATTGTTGTTGTCTTATGCTAATTCCAATTTTTATAAATTTTTAGGTTTACAAAATAGTATTATTGGAAACGTTGCAAAATCAATTTTTGAAAAGATTCAGCTTCTCGAAATTTATTCGATGATTACGAAAGTTTATCATTACAATAATAGTTCGAAAGAAATGAAAGTTGTTGGTTTAAAAAATGAAGATAATGGACAAATTAATTTTTTAGAGATTATTGTTTCATCTGTTATTAGTCCAAATAATAATTCTGTAGAAGGGGTTTCTGTTGCTATAAAAGAGATTGTTGATCAAGATTACAATGAAAACACTTTAGAAAATTCTATCACTAATTTTGATTACATAGTTTCAAATTCATTGGCTTCTACAATTGTTCTAACTGGAATTGATCCAATAATTGAAGTAGCTAATCAAAAAATGGTTGAATTTTTAGGGAAAGGAAATTCACTTTCTGGTAATAGACTTTTTACTGTTTTTCCTGAATTAGAAACAGAAAATTTCCTGAAATTATACAAGAAAGTATATGTTGATAAAGTAGAGCAGGAGGAAAAGGAGTTTAAAGTAGATTACTTTTATAATAATATTCTTTGTAGTAAGTTTTTGCATTTGTTACTACGACCAAAATTAAATAATAATCGAGAAGTAGTCGCCATCATCATCTCGTTAATTGATATTACTGATTTAATCGAAACACGTGAAAAGCTTAGAAAAAATGAGAATCTGTTAAAAGCTTTTTTAGAACATGTTCCAGTTTCAATAAATGTTTTAGAAGGAGAAAATTTTGAGTATAAATTATCTAATAGTCTAACAGATCAGATTTGGGGGCATCATGTCGAAATAGGTTCTACTGTAAAAGATACAGTTTCATATATAAAAGATCGACCTATTTATAAAGATTTGCAATCGGTTTTTAAGACAGGTGAGCAAATCGAAAGAAAAGAACATCAGTTTTTAGATAATAATGGAAATATAAAATATGTCAATTATATTTTGCAGCCAATCAAAGATGAAGAAAATAAGGTTGAATATATTTTGACTTTAGGTTATGATGTGTCGAATGAAATTGAATATAAAAACAAATTAGAAGCTAACGAGAAGCGATTTAAAATATTAGCAGATTTCATGCCTCAATTTGTTTGGACTTCAGACAAAGATGGTGTTGTGACTTATTTTAATAGAAATTGGTACGAAGTATTTGGATTGGATGATAATATTGATCTGGATAAGAATTTTTGGAGTTTATTACATCCAGAATCTCTTGATAAAGTGCGAAATAGTTGGATAGATGCAGTTCGTCAGGATTCTACTTATGAAGTAGAATATCAATTAGTGAATCCAATTACCAATATCAGCAAATGGTATTTAGCTCGTGGAAAAAGAGTTTGTAATGATAATGACGAAACCGAACTTTGGATTGGTACTTGTACAGATATTGATGATTTCAAACAATTACAGAAACAAAAAGACGATTTTATTGGAATAGCTAGTCATGAATTGAAAACGCCTTTGACAAGTTTAAAATTGTATGCACAATCTGTAGAAATAAATCTTCGAAAACAAGGAGATGAAAAAAATGCTGAAGTTGTTAAGAAAATGGAAACACAAATCAATAAACTGAATAAGTTGATTTCAGATTTGTTAGATGTTACCAAAATCCAAAGTGGACGAATGGTTTTACAAGATTCTATTTTTTTGATGGAAGATTTGGTTGCTGAAATTGTAGAAGAGCAGCAGATGTCTACAAAAACACATACAATTATTTTGACTAAAGAAAGTGCTGGATATATACGTGGTGATAGAGATAGAATAGGGCAAGTTTTGAGTAATCTTATTAACAATGCAGTGAAATATTCGCCAAATGCAAAAGAAGTAGAAGTAAATTTAGAGTTGATTGATGGTTCTGCAAAAGTTTCAATAAAAGATAACGGTTTTGGAATTCCTCAAAATAAAATTCACCAAGTTTTTGATCAATATTTCAGAGTAGGTAGCGAGTATGAACAAGGAATTAATGGTTTAGGTTTGGGATTGTTTATTTGTGCTGAAATCATAAATAAAAGTAATGGTCAAATCTATGTCAAATCAGAATTACATAAAGGTTCTACTTTCTGTTTTGAGTTGCCAATTCTTAAATAATTTTTTTAATTATTCGCGATTATTATCATTTTTCAAATAAAAGATTTTACCATTATTGATTTTCTTGGTGAAATCTTTCTTTCATATTAAAATACTGTAAAAAAATACTTAGCGAATTATAAAATTTTATAAATCAATGCAAAATAAATGTCTAAATATTTTTTTTTGATAGAATATTTTGTAGTTTTGCATGCTCAAAAAATGGGTTTAATCCAAATTTAAAAGGAAATTTAATTAGTATGCCAACAATTCAACAATTAGTTAGAAAAGGTAGAAAAAAACTAACCAAGAAGAGTAAATCGGCTGCATTGGAATCATGTCCACAACGCCGCGGTGTTTGTACACGTGTTTACACTACAACTCCTAAGAAACCTAACTCAGCAATGCGTAAAGTTGCTCGTGTTAGATTAACAAACGGGAAAGAAGTTAACGCGTACATCGGTGGTGAAGGTCATAATCTTCAAGAGCACTCGATAGTATTGGTTAGAGGTGGTAGAGTTAAAGATTTACCAGGTGTGCGTTACCACATTGTACGTGGAGCGTTAGATACTGCGGGAGTAAACGGACGTACTCAACGTAGAAGTAAGTATGGAGCGAAACGTCCTAAAGATGCTAAAAAATAAATTTAAGGTAAGATGAGAAAGACAAGAGCTAAAAAAAGACCTTTACTTCCAGATCCTAAATTTAATGATCAGTTAGTAACTCGTTTCGTAAACAACTTAATGTACGACGGAAAAAAATCTGTAGCATTCAAAATTTTCTATGATGCGTTAGAAATCGTAGATTCTCGTAAAGAAGATGCAGAAAAAACTTCATTAGACATTTGGAAAGAAGCATTATCTAATGTAATGCCTCACGTAGAAGTACGTTCTCGCCGTGTTGGTGGAGCTACATTCCAAATTCCAATGGAAATTCGTCCAGACCGTAAAATTTCAACAGCAATGAAATGGTTAATCAAATATTCTCGTAACAGAAACGAGAAATCGATGGCTCAAAAATTAGCTGGAGAAATTATTGCAGCTGCTAAAGAAGAAGGATCTGCCGTTAAAAAACGTCAAGATACTCACAAAATGGCAGAAGCTAACAAAGCATTCTCTCACTTTAGATTCTAATACACGATGGCAAGAGATTTAAAATACACAAGAAACATTGGTATTGCTGCTCACATCGATGCAGGAAAAACTACAACGACAGAGCGTATCTTATTCTATTCAGGTAAGAATCACAAAATTGGAGAAACTCACGAAGGATCAGCTACAACTGACTGGATGGAGCAAGAGGCTGAAAGAGGTATTACAATTACTTCTGCAGCTGTAACAGTAGATTGGACATTCCCAACAGAACAAGGTAAACCATTACCAGACGCTAAAGGATACCACTTTAATATTATCGACACTCCTGGTCACGTTGACTTTACAGTAGAGGTAAACCGTTCTTTACGTGTTTTAGATGGTTTAGTTTTCTTATTCTCAGCAGTAGATGGAGTTGAACCTCAGTCTGAAACAAACTGGCGTTTAGCAGATAACTATAAAGTTCCTCGTTTAGGTTTCGTTAACAAAATGGACCGTCAAGGAGCTGACTTCTTAAATGTATGTCGTCAAGTACGTGAAATGTTAGGATCAAACGCTGTTCCTATCGTATTACCAATCGGTGACGAAGCAGACTTTAAAGGAGTTGTAGATTTAATTAAAAACCGTGCAATTGTATGGCATGATGAGAATCATGGTTCTACATTTGATGTTGTTGAAATCCCAGCTGATATGGTTGACGATGTAAGACAATTCCGTGGTCAATTAATTGAAGAAGTAGCTGCGTACGACGAGAACTTATTAGAGAAGTACATGGAGGACGAAAACTCTATTACTGAAGAAGAAGTTCACGCTGCATTACGTGCTGCAACATTAGATATGTCTATCATCCCAATGACTTGTGGATCTTCGTTCAAAAACAAAGGTGTACAATTCATGTTAGATGCTGTATGTCGTTACTTACCATCACCAAGTGATAAAGAAGCGATTCCAGGTACTGACCCAAAAACTGACGAGCCTATCACAAGAAAGCCTTCAGTTGATGAGCCATTCGCAGCATTAGCATTCAAAATTGCTACTGACCCATTCGTAGGTCGTTTAGCATTCTTCCGTGCTTATTCAGGTGGATTAGACGCTGGATCTTACGTGTTAAATACTCGTTCTGGTAACAAAGAACGTATTTCTCGTATCTTCCAAATGCACGCTAACAAACAAGAGCCTATCGAGAGAATCGAAGCAGGTGATATTGGAGCTGCAGTAGGTTTCAAAGATATCAAAACAGGAGATACTTTATGTGACGAAAAAGCACCTATCGTATTAGAGTCTATGGACTTCCCAGATCCAGTAATTGGTATCGCAGTTGAGCCTAAAACGAAAGCTGACGTTGATAAATTAGGTATGGCTTTAGCTAAATTAGCTGAAGAAGATCCAACATTCCAAGTAAAAACTGATGAGGCTTCTGGTCAAACAGTTATTTCTGGTATGGGTGAGTTACACTTAGATATCATCGTTGACCGTTTAAAACGTGAATTTAAAGTAGAGGTTAACCAAGGAGAGCCTCAAGTAGAGTACAAAGAATCATTCTCTCGTCCAGCTAATCACCGTGAGGTTTACAAAAAACAATCAGGTGGTCGTGGTAAATTTGCTGATATCGTTTTCGAAATGGGACCAGCAGATGAAGGAAAAGTAGGTTTAGAATTCGTTTCTGAAATTAAAGGTGGTAACGTTCCAAAAGAATTTATCCCTTCTATTGAGAAAGGTTTCAAAGCTGCAATGAAGAATGGACCTTTAGCAGGATTCGAAATGGATTCGTTAAAAGTTACTTTAAAAGATGGATCTTTCCACCCTGTGGATTCTGACCAATTATCTTTCGAGTTAGCTGCTCAAATGGGTTATAAAGCCGCTGCAAAAGCTGCTGGTGCTCAAATCTTAGAGCCTATCATGAAGTTAGAGGTTTTAACTCCAGAAGAAAACATGGGTGACATTGTAGGTGACTTAAACCGTCGTCGTGGTCAAGTATCAGGAATGGATGATAGAAATAACGCTAAAGTTATTAAAGCTATGGTTCCATTAGCAGAAATGTTCGGATATGTAACTTCATTACGTACATTATCTTCTGGTCGTGCTACATCTACAATGGAATTCGATCACTACGCTCCAGCACCAACAAACGTGTCTGAAGCTGTAATCGCTAAAGCAAAAGGTAACGCTTAATTCAAGAAAAATGAGTCAAAAAATTAGAATAAAATTAAAATCTTACGATTATTCTTTAGTTGATAAATCAGCTGAAAAAATCGTAAAAACTGTAAAAGCTACAGGAGCTGTTGTTAATGGACCAATTCCATTACCAACTCACAAAAGAATCTTTACAGTTTTAAGATCTCCACACGTTAACAAAAAATCTCGTGAGCAATTTCAATTATCAGCTCACAAAAGATTATTAGACATTTATTCTTCTTCATCTAAAACAGTTGATGCTTTAATGAAGTTAGAATTACCTAGTGGTGTTGAAGTAGAAATTAAAGTATAGTTAGCTGTATTTTAAATAAATATAAACCCTGAGACGTGCACATCTCAGGGTTTTTTTTATTAATAGATATTGAAATAAGATAAAAGTTAAATGAATTTTATCTTATTTCTTATCCATTATTAGTTGTGCTAAGAACTAAGTTAAATTTTATTTAGTAATAGTTTTATAGTTGATAATTTGACCTCTCAAGAACTTTTGAAAAAGAAGTTCGTGTTTATAGCCAATCTTCGATCATTTCAAGACAAGAAAAAGTACGTTCACAATTTATCTTTTGTGTATAGGTTTAAAGTTTTTTTTCTAGTATCATATCGCATGATTACTTAAATAGTATTTAAACCTTTATTTACTTTCTCTTTTTCTCATAATTTAGATAATAATAATTCAAAATTATCCAAATTTGACATTTGCTATAGTAATAAAATCCTAATTTCTTCTGTAGAATCATTAGATAACATTTGTTATTGACGACTCTTTTATAAAAAAAATTATTGCTTCCTAAATAATATTTTCTCTTTCCTGTGTCGAAGTCTAAGTTGTTTTTAATAAAAATCTTATTTAATTAATAAGCATTTATAAACAAGTTTTAATGAGTTGTATTTCATAAGAATTGAATAATTAACTCGTTGAATAAATTGATATTCAATAAATTATGTTGTAAAATATTTTGAAAAATCCTTTTTTCATTTTTTCTTTGCGTTAACTAATTTTAAAACTATGAAGAAAAATTTATTCAGTTTTGTCTTAGTCGTAATGTTATCTTCAATTTCTTACGGACAAATAGGCATAAACACAGATAAACCTACATCAACATTGGATGTTTCTACTAAAAAAAATGGCTCGATTCTAGAACCACAACCTTATGGAATTCAAGCTCCACGTCTAACAAAACAAGAGTTGTCAAATTTACCTGCGAATACATATGGTACCAATCAAGAAGGGGTAATTATATATATAAATAATGTGACAGGAAACAACTTTGTCGACTCAACTAAAAAAATCACAAAAGAAGGTTATTATTATTACAATGGTAAAGAATGGATAACAATGGAAGGAAATTCTTCTGCTTTCGGAGGTTGGAATATTGTGGGGGCAGAAGCTAACGGTACTACTAGTTCGCAAAATATTTATCAAATGGGAAGAGTAGGAATCAATACTGACAATCCAATTCATCAGTTAGATGTCAACGGAACAATGAAAATTAAGAATCTTACAAATGGAGATGCTTCAGTAGTTAATGATGATTTCGGCTTATATAATCAAAATGCTAACTCTTGGATGAGATTTGCTGTAAAAGGAAGTGATAACAATGAAAATGGTAAATCTGCAATAGCTTTCTATACAACAGCTACAGAGGCTAAACCAAATGGAGGTTCGGGAACAGCTGCTATGATGATAGCTGGAGGTCGTGTAGGTATAGGAACAAATAATCCTGATACTAATTATAAACTTAATGTTATAGGGAATTCACGCTTTAATGATAAAATAGTAACTGATAAAAATTTATCGATTGAGGGAGATAGAGGAATAGACAGTAAATATCTTTTAAGTTTACAAGTAGCTAAGTCTGGAACAACTTATGGAAGAATGGATACAGATAGAGGAATGAGATTTCATGAAAATGGAAATAACGTAGCGGAAATCACAGCAGGTTTGGTAGGTGCTTCAAATTTAAATATACCTAATGATGATTCGAACAGATACCTATCATTTAAAGTGAGGAATACAGATAATATTAATTCATCTACAATGATTATTAGAAGTTATGGTGATAAATCACAAGACAGTAGAGTTGGAGTGGGAACGGTTAATCCAGGAAACAAATTGGAAGTAACAAGTGGGACAGAGGGTAATTCTGGATTACGCTTAACAAATATTAAAAACGCAGAAAGTTTAGCAACGAATGAAAATGGTGATATTGTAGCGATATCTTCTAATAAAATGAATGTTACTTTAGCCGCAAATCAATCAACAAATTCAATTAACTTAAAATCAGGAGGAGAGTCAAGTGCGGTCGTTAGAATATTAGATAGTTGCGGTCAAAGGATTTCTTTCAAACTTTTTGTAACAGGAGAAGGGAGCAATTGGGGTTTTGATTATGATAGTGGTACAGTGGCGTCGAAAGGTACTGCAATTACAACCATTACTTCTCAAAAAATATCTAATAAAGAGATGAAAATAACAACAACAGGGTTGTTATGTAGCTCAGGAGGATATAATGGAACAGTTAACTTTACCGCTAAAGTAGAAGATGGTAAATTAGTAATAACAAATAGTTAATGTTAAATATGAAAATATATCTAAAGTTTATAACATTAATTAATTGTTTGTTCTTTATAAATTTTTCTTACGCAAAAATAACTGAAGTAAATAAAAATAAAGAATTGGCTAATGTCATCACAGATCCTGTAATTGTGGAAGTAAAACAATTATTGAGTGCATGGACTGATCGCGAAAGATTAGGAACTCAATTTCCTCAAGCTGATTTTACAATATCAGGAATATATTTACCCGCAGGAAATTCGTTGACTGTAAAAGTTGAAACTCTGATCAATCCAACTGATGGTGCGAAACCTATGATTGTATTAGGAACGCCAGGAAGAGATGGCGAAGAATGGAATCTCCCTAAATTTACGTTAAACGAAGGTGTGAATACGATCAAGCCACAGCTAACAGGGAAGATGGTTTATATAAGATACGTTTCAGAAAACAAAACTCCGAGTGGTAAAGTAAGAATTAGTTTCGAAAATACAACAGAATATATCAAACATCCTTTATATATACAAGGAACAACTACGGTAAATGATTTTATTAATCAGATGAAAGAAGCACCAGCAGAAGTTGATGCTATAATGACAGATAATAAATATTCTATACTTGTTTTTCCTTCGGTATCTATTTTGAAATTTCTTTTACCTGGAGATAAACAATACAGTCCTAATAATATTGATTTTTTATTAAAATTATACGAACGAATAATGAAAATATCTTGGGATGGAATGGGGCTTAGCGATAGTGACCCTAATCCATTGCATCATCTTCCAAGTACTGACAATAGGCTTTTTGTAACAGAGAGTAAAGTATTTCTAGGAGATGGTGTTGTAATGAATGCAGTAAATTACCGTATAATGGTAGCTAATTCAGATTCTCAGATAATAAAAATGCTGAGTCCTACAGAATTGTATGGGAACCCTTGGGGTGTTGCTCACGAATATGGACACTTAATGCAACAAAACAATGTGAAACCAAATAGTATGGGGGAGGTTAGTGTAAATTATTATGTAGTTAATGTAAAAGAAGTTTTTGATAAAGAATTAGGTTTACCACCATTTATTAGAAAGAATAAATCTTATTGGGATAATATGATAGATAAGCTTTCTCATCCAAAAGAAGAACCTAATTATTGGAAAAGTAGTGGTGATGATATGTTTTCTTTTTTTGATCAACTGAGAGTTATTTTTGGAAATGATATTTTTAGAGTACTTTCTAGAATTGTTAGAGAACAAGGAAATCAAAATTTAGATTTAAGCGATGACGATGAAAAAAAATATAATTTATTGAGTAAACTAATAGAAATAACTGGATACGATTTAAGATATACTTTTGAAAAATGGGGAATGTTAAAAAGCTTAAATCCATATTATAAAGAAAGTATTAATAGATTAATTGAAGAAAGAAATATTCAGCCATCTTCATATGACGAAGTTTTTTATCTTGTTACTCCATATAGCACTCCTAATCCATTACCTGTACTACCTCTACCTTTACAAGGTATAAAAACATATACAAACACTGATTTGCAACCAACAAATGAGTTAGATTCAAAAAACAAATATTGTAATTACGAAAGTAAAACAGGGGATTTTAAAGATACAAGAGATGGAAAAATCTATCCGTACAAAACATATGGAAACAAAGATTGGTTTATGACAAATTTGAACTACGCAGATTCAGAATCAATAGCTGTTCCTACAGATCTTACAGGGCAAGTTTATGGCAAATATTATTTTATTGCTTCTAGTAAAAATGTATGTCCTTCTGGATGGAATTTGTCTTCTTCTTCTGATTGGCAAGATTTAATTTTTTTTGTAAAACAAAATTATGAACTGAACGATTCTCAAACAATAGCTTCATTAAAATGTGGAGGAGACAGAGATAAAGTTACAGACGGTTTGTGGGGAAAAGGACCAGGAAGCTATTCAGAGCAAGAGTTAATAAACAAAGTAGGTTTTAATATGTTGCCAGCAGGATTGTACGACTCTAACATAGCTGGTTACGAAACAAAAAAAGATGAACTTGGGTCTGGAGCCCGATTTAAGACAGAATATTGGTTTGTCCAGAATTTTGATAAATATACTGATGTTACAAGTAGAAATAATCGAAATAGTAGACATTCTAGCTCTGTAAGATGTGTAAGAACATCTGTAAATGCAAACAATGTTCAGTCAAAAGCAAATTTTGAAATTGAAATAATAAATGAGAATAATTAGAATATGAAATTTATTATTTCAAAAAAATTAATTAAAATGAAGTTGAAATAACTTGATATAAAAATAATTAGAACTAATTTTGTTGTTTATAAATTAATTCATACATTTGCATGCTAATTTTAGAGAAGATCTCTAGTGGTCGAAAGCCCACATTCTCTGAAATATTAAACAAATTATTAACATATTTTAATCAAATGTCAGGTATCATTGGTAAAAAAATCGCGATGACTAGCTTATTTGATGAGAACGGGAAAAATATTCCTGTGACAATCGTAGAGGCTGGGCCATGTGTGGTTACTCAAGTCAGAACCGTAGAGAAAGATGGGTACGTTGCTGCTCAACTTGGTTTCGATGACGCAAAAGAAAAAAACACGACTAATGCTTTAAAAGGTCACTTTAAAAAAGCAGGAACTACTCCAAAGAGAAAGTTAGTTGAGTTTTACGGAGAAGAATTCGTAAACTCTTTAACTCTAGGAGGAGAAGTTAACGTTGAGTTATTCAACGAAGGAGAATTTGTAAGTGTTACAGGTACTTCAAAAGGAAAAGGTTTCCAAGGTGTTGTTAAACGTCATGGTTTCGGTGGAGTAGGTCAAGCTACACACGGTCAACATAACCGTTTAAGAGCTCCAGGTTCTATCGGTGCTGGTTCAGATCCATCTCGTGTATTCAAAGGAATGCGTATGGCTGGAAGAATGGGTGGTAAACAAGTTACTGTTCAGAACTTAAAAGTACTTAAAGTGGATACTGAGAAAAATCTTTTAATTGTTAAAGGTGCTATCCCAGGTCCTAAAAATTCATACGTAATCGTTAGAAGATGGAAGTAGTAGTATTAAACATCAAAGGTCAAGAAACTGGAAGAACAGTATCTTTAGACGAGGCAGTTTTCGGAATTGAGCCTTCTACACACACAGTGTACTTAGAAGTTAAACAATATTTAGCAGCTCAACGCCAAGGAACGCACAAAGCAAAAGAAAGAGCTGAGATTGCGGGATCAACTCGTAAAATCAAAAAGCAAAAAGGAACAGGTACAGCTCGTGCTGGTTCTATCAAATCTCCAGTGTTTAGAGGAGGAGGTAGAGTTTTCGGACCACGTCCAAGAAACTACTCTTTCAAATTAAACAAAGCACAAAAGAGATTAGCTAAAAAATCAGTTTTATCACAAAAATTAGCTGAGAATGAAATCAAAGTTGTTGAAAACTTTTCTTTCGAAGCACCAAGAACTAAAGAGTTCAAAACTGTTTTAACTGATTTAGGATTAGAGAACACAAAATCATTATTCGTATTAGGTGAATCTAATAGCAATGTATATTTATCTTCTCGTAACTTACAAAAAGTTAAAGTTGTTACAACTGAGGAATTAAATGTATTTGATTTAATCAATGCTTCTCAAATCGTATTTTTAGAAGGTTCTTTAGCAACAGTTCAAGAAAATTTAACAAAATAAGACGAAGAAAATGGGAATCATAATTAAACCAGTAATTTCAGAAAAAGCAACTAATAACAGTGAGTTGTTAGGGCAATATTCGTTTTATGTAGACACAAAAGCTAACAAAATTCAAATTAAAGAAGCTGTAGAAAAAACTTACGGTGTATCTGTAGTTTCTGTTAGTACTTTAGTATCTGCTCCAAAAGTAAAAACTCGTTACACAAAAACAGGTTTTCAAACTGGAAAAACAAATAAGTTGAAAAAAGCGATCGTTAGCTTAGCTGAAGGTCAAGAAATAGAGTTGTTCGGATAATTTAAGAATTAAAAAATGTCAGTAAGAAAATTAAAACCTATCACCCCGGGACAACGTTTTAGAGTGGTTAATGAATTTGCGGCAGTAGATAAAAATGCTAAGCCAGAAAAGACATTAGTTGAAGGAAAATCTAAATCGGGTGGACGTAACAACACTGGTAAAATGACAATGCGTTATATCGGTGGTGGACACAAACAAAAATATCGTATCATCGACTTCAAACGTGATAAAGAAGGTGCTGCAACTGTAGAATCTGTACAATACGATCCAAACAGAACTGCATTCATCGCTTTATTATCTTACGAAGATGGTGAAAAACGTTACATTATTGCTCAAAATGGTTTGAAAGCTGGACAAGTAATTGTTTCAGGTGAAAACGTAGAACCAGAAGTAGGTAATGCTATGAAGCTTAAAAACATGCCATTAGGTACAGTAATCTCTTGTATTGAGTTACGTCCAGGGCAAGGAGCAGTTATGGCAAGAAGTGCAGGTACTTATGCTCAATTAGTTGCGCGTGATGGTAAATATGCTATCGTTAAGTTACCAAGTGGTGAATCAAGAATGATTTTAGTGGAGTGTAAAGCAACAGTAGGTGTTGTTTCTAACACAGACCATCAGTTAGAAGTTTCTGGTAAAGCTGGTCGTTCTAGATGGCAAGGTCGTCGTCCAAGAACTCGTCCAATGGTTATGAACCCTGTAGATCACCCAATGGGTGGTGGTGAAGGTCGTGCGACAGGAGGTATCCCTCGTTCTCGTAACGGTATTCCAGCGAAAGGTTACAAAACTCGTGACAAGAAGAAAGCGTCTAACAAATATATTGTTGAAAGAAGAAAAAAATAATTTATGGCACGTTCATTAAAAAAAGGACCATTCATCCACTATAAATTAGAAAAGAAAGTTCTTGCTAACGTAGAAAGCGGTAGCAAAAACGTGATCAAAACATGGTCAAGAGCATCAATGATTTCTCCTGATTTTGTTGGTCAAACAATCGCAGTACACAACGGAAAGCAATTTATTCCTGTTTATGTTACTGAGAACATGGTAGGTCATAAATTAGGTGAGTTCGCTCCTACACGTACTTTTAGAGGTCATGCCGGAGCTAAAAACAAAGGAAAAAAATAGTAAAGGGCCATGGGATCTAGAAAAAGATTAAGTAACGAAAGAATCAAAGAAGCTAACAAGCAGGTAGCTTTTGCGAAATTAAATAATGTTCCTACTTCTCCTCGTAAGATGAGATTAGTAGTAGATATTATCCGTGGAGTTGAAATTCAAAAAGCTTTAGGTATTTTAAAATATACTAAAAACCACGCTTCAATCCGTTTAGAGAAATTGTTATTAAGCGCTATCGCTAACTGGCAAATCAAAAACGAAGGAGCTGATGTTGAAGAAGCTGGATTATATGTAAAAGAAATCTCTGTTGATAGTGCACGTCAATTAAAAAGAATTCGTACTGCACCTCAAGGTAGAGCACATAGAATCAGAAAACGTTCAAACCATGTAACTTTGGTTTTAGGAACTAAAGAAGATAAACAAAAAGTACAAGATTAAGAATATGGGACAAAAAACTAATCCAATCGGAAATCGTTTAGGAATCATCAGAGGATGGGATTCTAACTGGTACGGTGGAAATGATTACGGTGATAAAATTGCAGAAGATGCAAAAATTCGTACTTATTTAAGAGCACGTTTGTCTAAAGCCGGAGTTTCTCGTATTTACATCGATCGTACTTTAAAATTGGTTACAGTTACTGTAACTACTGCTCGTCCAGGTATCATTATTGGTAAAGGTGGACAAGAAGTTGACAAATTAAAAGAAGAGTTAAAGAAAATCACTGGTAAAGAGGTTCAAATTAACATCTTCGAAATTAAGAGACCAGAATTAGATGCAATCTTAGTAGGGGATAGTATCGCTCGTCAAATTGAGAATCGTATTTCTTACCGTCGTGCTATTAAAATGGCAATTCAATCAGCAATGAGAATGAACGCAGAAGGAATCAAAGTTCAAATCTCTGGTCGTTTAAACGGTGCAGAGATGGCACGTTCTGAAACTTATAAAGATGGACGTATTCCTTTGTCTACATTCCGTGCAGACATTGATTACCACATTTCAGAAGCTCATACAACTTACGGTCGTTTAGGGATCAAAGTATGGATCATGAAAGGTGAGGTATATGGTAAGAGAGAATTATCTCCATTAGTTGGATTACAGAAAAAACAAAAAAAATCTGAAAACAACAGAAAAGGAGGTGAAAGATCTAATAATAGAAAGCGATAATTTAGTTTAACAACTAACATAAAGAATTAAGTAGATATGTTATCACCGAGAAGAGTAAAGTTTAGAAAAACCCAAAAAGGTAAGATGAAAGGTGTTTCTCACAGAGGAACTCAATTAGCTTACGGGACTTTCGGGATCAAATCTTTAGACGAAGCGTTTATTACAGCACGTCAAATCGAGGCAGCTCGTATTGCTGCAACTCGTTTCATGAAGAGAGAGGGTCAATTATGGATTAAAATATTTCCAGATAAACCAATTACTAAGAAACCAGCAGAGGTACGTATGGGTAAAGGTAAAGGTGCACCAGAATATTGGGTAGCTCCTGTACAACCAGGTCGTATCTTATTCGAAGTAGGAGGTGTGCCAGTAGAGGTTGCAACTGAAGCATTGCGTTTAGCAGCTCAGAAGTTACCTGTTAAGACTAAGTTTATCGTTGCACGTGATTTCCAAAATTAATAATTTCAAAAATTAAGAAAAAATGAAAGCAGCAGATATTAGAAATCTAAGTGTTGAGGAGTTACAAGCTAAAATAGCTGAAGAACAAGCGAACTACGATCAATTAAAATTGACAAACGCTGTTTCTCCTGTAGCAAATCCAATCGGTATTAGAGACTTACGCAGAACAATTGCTCGTTTGAATACCGTGTTAAACGAAAAACAATCATAACAGTAATCTGTAACTGATGGAAAGAAAATTAAGAAAAGAAAGAGTAGGTTTAGTTACATCAAACAAAATGGAAAAAACCATTGTTGTAGCTGAAACTAAGAAGCAAAAGCACCCATTCTATGGGAAATTCGTTTTAAAAACGAAGAAATATACAGCGCACGACGAAAATAACGAGTGTAACGAAGGTGACACAGTGCGTATCATGGAGACTCGTCCTTTGTCTAAAAACAAAAGATGGAGATTAGTAGAAATCATTGAAAGAGCTAAATAAGATAAGTTATGTTACAACAAGAATCTAGATTAAAAGTTGCAGATAACACAGGAGCTCGTGAAGCATTAGTAATCCGCGTTTTAGGTGGTACTAAAAGAAGATACGCATCAGTAGGTGACAAAATCGTAGTTGCGATCAAAGAAGCTACACCTTCAGGAAACGTTAAAAAAGGTGCTGTATCAAAAGCTGTTGTAGTTAGAACTAAAAAAGAAGTTCGTAGAAAAGACGGTTCATATATCCGTTTCGACGATAATGCATGTGTATTATTGAACACTCAAGGAGAAATGCGTGGTACTCGTGTATTCGGTCCAGTTGCTCGTGAGTTACGTGATAAAGAATATATGAAAATTGTATCATTAGCCCCAGAGGTATTATAATAGAACAACATGGCAAAGTTAAAAATTAAAAAAGGAGACAAAGTAGTCGTTTTATCAGGATCTAACAAAGGTCAAACTGGTACTGTGTTACGCGTATTCCCTGACAAAGCTAAAGCTATCGTTGAAGGGGTTAATATTGCAAAAAAACGTGTAAAGCCAAGCGCACAAAATCCACAAGGTGGAGTTGTTGAAAAAGAAGCTCAAATCTATTTATGTAAATTGGCTTTAGTAGATCCAGAAACTGGGAAAGCAACGAAAGTAGCGATCAAAGAAGAAGGAGGGAAAAAAGTAAGAATTGCTAAAAAATCAGGAAAAGCTATCTAAGATGAGTACAACAACATACACACCTCGTCCGCAGGTTAAATATAAAGAAGAGATTGTAGCTGCTCTTAAAGAAGAGTTCGGATACAAATCTATTATGCAAGTTCCTAAATTAGAGAAAATTGTTTTATCTCAAGGTTTAGGTGCTGCTACAGCTGACAAAAAAATCGTTGATTACGCTATCGAAGAGTTAGAATTAATCACTGGTCAAAAAGCAGTAGGAACAATTTCTAAGAAAGATGAAGCAGCTTTCAAATTACGTAAAGGAATGCCAATTGGGGCTAAAGTAACTTTACGTGGTGAGAAAATGTACGAATTCTTAGACCGTTTAGTATCTGCAGCTTTACCACGTGTACGTGATTTTAGCGGTATTTCTTCTACAGGTTTCGACGGTAGAGGTAACTATAACTTAGGTATCAAAGAGCAAATTATCTTCCCAGAAATTAATATTGATAAAATCAAGAAAATTCAAGGTTTAGATATTACCTTTGTAACTTCAGCGAACACAGATAAAGAAGCAAAAGCTTTATTATCTAAATTCGGATTACCATTTACTAAAGAAAAATAAGAAGTCATGGCTAAAGAATCAATGAAAGCGCGTGAGCGCAAAAGAGAAGCATTAGTTGCTAAATATGCTGCGAAACGTCAAGCTTTATTAGAAGCTGGTGACTACGAAGCATTACAAAAATTACCTAAAAACGCTTCTCCTGTACGTTTACACAACCGTTGTAAATTAACAGGTCGTCCAAGAGGATACATGAGAACTTTCGGGATCTCTCGTGTAACTTTCCGCGAAATGGCGAACGAAGGGTTAATCCCAGGTGTTAAAAAAGCGTCTTGGTAATTTACCAATAGCTTTAGAAATATTAAATCCTTACTCTTTATTGAGTAAGGATTTTTTTTTGTGTATTAATACATGCTTTATCTATATTTACACAACATATTATCAGACTAAATATATTTATGGGACCACTATTTGTCATCCTATTTCATTTAATTTTCATCTTTATTGTAGCAAGTATTTTAGCTTTTGTATTTACAATATTTAGTGCATTCTCTAAGAATCGGAAGAAACGAAAAATTGTATTTGCTCTTTTATCGCCTTTTGTATTTTGTTATAGTCTCTATTTTTTTGCACTTATAGGTAGCGGAATTGTTTCGGCAATCAAAGATGTTGATGTGGGAATTGGAGATTATTGGTCTGTTCCACTTAATGATAATGTAAAATTAAGTTTTATAGATTCTTCTGACAATTGTTTCTTGGAAACTGATCAGGAACAATTACCAAATGTTGAAGAAATTCAGCAAATCAAAAATGACTATTATATCAAAACAAGCGATAATAGTTATTTACTCAAAAATGATTCGGATGATTTTATTGAAACAATTATTCCCTCAGAAGTTAAACTATTGGATAGTTGGGATTTCTATTTTAAAAAGAAGTTTGAAGTTGCCGGAAGCTTATTAATATTCTTTGGAATCATTTCCTTGGCTTTATCTTGTTTTGTCATCTATTTATTAAAAATGATTGTGATTGGACGTAACGTTTCCAAATCATAATTTTAGATGATTATTTCTAAATTGATTTTAAAAATGAGTTTTGAATAAATTTTTTATCAAATGAATTTCAATAATAACTCATCAAACAAGCTTTTTGACTACGGCTTAGCGCTTTAAAAATAAATTATTTAGATTAATAGTTTGTAATTAAAAAATATGCAATATATTTGCAACCCAAATGCATAGTGCATTTTGGTAAAAGTTTAATTTTAAAAGTAGTGCTTACGCGCTATACTATAGAATTATTTATGTATACAGATCCAATTTCAGATTTTCTAACTCGCGTTAGAAATGCAATGATGGCAGGACACAAAGTAGTGGAAATCCCTGCATCTAAAATTAAAAAAGAGATCACTAAGATCTTATTTGAACAAGGTTACATCTTGAACTACAAATTCGAAGGACAAGATCAACCTCAAGGAACAATCAAAATCGCTTTAAAGTACGACAAAGTTACTAAAGAGCCAGCTATCCGTAAAATCAAAAGAGCTTCAACTCCAGGTTTACGTCAATACGCAGGATCTAAAGAATTACCTCGTGTATTAAACGGTTTAGGTGTTGCTATCATCTCAACTTCTAAAGGTGTGATGACAGACAAACAAGCTCGTCAAGAGAATGTAGGTGGTGAAGTTTTATGTTTTGTTTATTAATCTTTTAAAAAATTAAGAAATTATGTCAAGAATAGGACACGCACATATCAACATCCCTGCTGCAGCAACTGTTGAATTTAAAGATAACGTAGTTACTGTAAAAGGTAGCAACATTACAATGACAAGAGAGTTAAAAGAAGGATTTGATGTAACAATCGAAGACGGAGTTTTAACTGTAGTTCGTCCAAACGATTCTAAAGATAACAAAGCTTTACATGGTTTATACCGTTCATTAATCAATAACATGATTACTGGTGTAACAGAAGGTTTCAAAAAACAATTAGAATTAGTTGGTGTTGGTTATAGAGCATCTAACAACGGACAAAAATTAGATTTGTCATTAGGTTTCTCTCACAATATCGTTATTGAATTACCTACAGAAATTAAAGTTGAAACTTTAACAGAAAAAGGTAAAAACCCTATTATTACATTATCATCTCATGATAATCAATTATTAGGAATGATCGTAGCGAAAATTCGTTCTTATCGTAAGCCAGAGCCTTACAAAGGAAAAGGAATTAAATACGTAGGAGAAATTATTAGAAGAAAAGCAGGTAAATCTGCATAAAAATCATTGAAAAATGGCATTATCTAAAGTAGAAAAAAGACAAAAAATAAAAAGACGCGTGCGTCGAAATATTTTTGGAACAGAAACTAAACCTCGTTTATCAGTTTACCGTTCTAACAAAGAAATTTACGCTCAAATTATTGACGATAACAATGGAGTAACTTTAGCTTCTGCATCATCTCGTGAAAAAGGTGTTGCTGTAGAAGGTACAAAATCTGAAGTTTCTGCATCAGTTGGTAAAGCATTAGCTGCTAAAGCTGTTGCAAAAGGAATTGAAACTGTAGTTTTTGATCGTAACGGTTTCGTGTATCATGGTAGAATCAAAGCTTTAGCTGAAGGAGCTAGAGAAGGTGGATTAAAATTCTAAAAAAGAGAAAGAAATTATGTTAGGATTTAAAAACGTAGAAAGAGTAAAACCAACAGGTTTAGATTTAAAAGATCGTTTAGTTGGAGTACAACGTGTTACTAAAGTAACAAAAGGAGGTAGAGCATTTGGTTTCTCTGCAATCGTAGTAGTAGGTGACGGAAACGGAGTAGTAGGTTACGGATTAGGGAAATCTAAAGACGTAGCTTCTGCAATCGCTAAAGCTATCGAAGATGCTAAGAAAAACTTAGTACGTATCCCATTATTTAACAACACAATTCCTCACGAACAAGAAGCTCGTTTCGGTGGTGCGCAAGTATTCATCCGTCCAGCATCTAAAGGTACAGGGGTAATTGCAGGTGGTACAGTACGAGCGGTATTAGAATCAGTTGGTGTACATGATGTATTATCAAAATCAAAAGGTTCTTCTAACCCTCACAACGCAGTAAAAGCTACATTCCGTGCTTTATTAAGCTTACGTTCTGTAGAAACTATTGCTCGTCAAAGAGGTATTTCTGTAACTAAAGTATTCAACGGTTAAAAAAAAGTAAAATGAGCAAAGTAAGAGTAAAACAAACACGTAGTGCAATCAACCGTGATAAATCTCAAAAAGCTACATTAGTTGCTTTAGGTTTGAAAAAGTTGAATCAAGTTGTTGAGCACGAATCAACTCCTCAAATTGAAGGAATGATCCGTAAAATCTCACACTTAGTAGTAGTAGAAAGAGCTTAATCGCTTTTAACCTTTTAAAAATTATTAAAAATGAATTTAAGTAATTTAAAACCAGCTGCTGGTTCAGTACAAAATAAATTCCGTAAAGGTAGAGGTGAAGGTAGTGGAAACGGTTTGACAGCAGGTCGTGGACACAAAGGTGCTAAATCTCGTTCTGGTTATTCAAGAAAAATCGGTTTCGAAGGTGGACAAATGCCTTTACAAAGACGTTTACCTAAATTTGGTTTCAAAAACATCAACAGAGTTGAGTACACTGGAATCAATTTAGATACAATTCAACAATTAGTTGATAACAACAAAATTACAGATACTTTAAACAAAGAAACATTAGTTCAGTTAGGATTAGCTCACAAAAATGACTTAGTGAAAATTTTAGGTCGTGGAGAGTTAAAAGCAACTGTTAATGTTACTGCTGATAAATTCACTCAAACAGCTCAAGAAGCTATTGTGAATGCAGGAGGTAAAGTAGAATTAGTTAACGCTTAAGAATATATTTTATAGATGAAAGGGTTTATACAGACCATAAAAAATATCTGGAGCATAAAAGAATTGAAGGATAAGTTACTTGTAACTATCCTTCTATTGTTGGTTTATAGATTCGGTTCTCATATTCCACTTCCAGGTGTCGATATTAACGAGGTTAATCGTTTTGTTGCAGACCAAGAAAATGCAAATTCAGGAATTTTAGGATTATTAAACTCTTTTACCGGAGGTTCTTTTAAGAGAGCTTCCGTATTTGCGTTAGGAATTATGCCTTATATCTCTGCTTCGATTGTTATACAATTGATGGGATTAGCAGTACCTTACATCCAAAAACTACAAAAAGAAGGAGAAAGCGGACGTAACAAAGTAAATCAAATTACGAGATGGTTAACAATCGGGATTTGTTTGGTGCAAGCACCAGCATACCTTACATTGGTAACTTCTCAAATTTTACCTTACGATCCCACTTCATCATATGCTATCTATGTAATTCCTCCAACCAACTTTTGGTTCTGGTTCCCTTCAACAATCATTTTGATTACAGGGACAATCTTTGCCATGTGGATGGGAGAAAAAATTACTGACAAAGGTATAGGTAACGGTATTTCAATCTTAATTATGGTTGGTATCCTAGCCGACTTACCAAAAGCAATATTTAATGCATTTGAAGTAGACCCTTCAAACGGTATTTTCTTCTTGATAGAAATGTTAGGGTTAATCCTAGTTATTGCAATGTGTATTATGATTGTTGCAGCGGTGCGTAAAGTACCAGTACAATATGTAAGAAGAGCGCAAACTTCAAGTAGCTCATATATGAGATCGGTTACAGACTCTGTACGCTCATATATTCCACTTAAAGTAAATGCAGCAGGTGTAATGCCTATTATCTTCGCACAAGCAATTATGTTTTTACCAGGAACATTGGCAAACTATTTCCTAGACGAAGGAAGTCCAGTAAAAGCATTCTTCGCGAAAATGGCAGATCCATTTACGTGGGAATACAATTTGATCTTCGGATTACTAATTATTATCTTCACCTATTTCTATACTGCGATCACAATCCCAGTAAACCAAATGGCAGAAGACTTAAAACGTAACGGAGGAATCATCCCTGGAATCCGTCCTGGAAAAGAAACTGCAAATTTTTTAGACGAAATTTTATCAAAAATTACGTTACCTGGAGCAATTTTACTAACTTTGCTTGCTGTTTTGCCAGCGATTGTAAAATTATTAGGTGTAGAACAGAGCTTAGCAATGTTCTTTGGAGGTACATCAATGTTAATTATGGTGGGAGTTATCTTAGATACTGTACAACAAATTAATACATATTTATTAAATCACCGTTACGATGGTTTAATGTCTTCAGGTAGAACTTCAAGAGATATCTAATAAGATTTTATTAAAAAGATTTATGGCTAAACAAAAACATATTGAACAAGACGGTACGATTACAGAAGCATTATCAAATGCAATGTTCCGTGTCGAATTAGAAAATGGACATGTTGTAACATGTAACATATCTGGTAAAATGCGTATGCACTATATCAAATTATTACCAGGTGATAGAGTTAAAATAGAGATGTCTCCTTACGATTTAACGAAAGGTAGAATATCTTACAGATACTAAAAGAAATAATAACGACTGGTGATAGAGTTAATGTATATACGTTAACTCTATCGGATTATAAATAAATTTACAAAGATGAAAATTAGAGCATCCATTAAAAAGAGAAGTGCTGACTGTAAAATTGTGCGTCGTAAAGGACGTTTGTATGTGATCAACAAAAAGAATCCTAAGTTTAAACAAAGACAAGGTTAATTATTTAGAATTATGGCAAGAATTTCAGGTGTAGATTTACCTAAAAACAAAAGAGGGGTAATCGGACTTACATACATTTACGGGATCGGAAGAAGCAGTGCTTCTAAAATCTTAGCTGAAAATAACATTTCAGAAGATACAAAAGTTAGCGAATGGACTGATGAAGAAATCAACGCAATCCGTGCATCGATCAATGAAACTTTCAAAGTAGAAGGTGAATTAAGATCAGAAATCCAATTAAACATCAAACGTTTAATGGATATCGGATGTCAAAGAGGTATTCGTCACAGATTAGGTTTACCATTACGTGGTCAAAGAACAAAAAATAACTCACGTACAAGAAAAGGTAAAAAGAAAACAGTTGCTAACAAGAAAAAAGCCACTAAATAATAAATAGGATCATGGCAAAAAATCAGAAAGTAGTAAAGAAAAGAAAAGTAGTTATTGAAGCTACTGGACAAGCTCATATTCAAGCATCGTTTAACAACGTTATCGTTACTTTAACTAACAAAAACGGTGAAGTTATCTCTTGGTCTTCAGCAGGTAAAATGGGATTCCGTGGATCTAAAAAGAACACTCCTTACGCTGCTCAAGTAGCTGCTCAAGATGCAACTACAGTTGCATACGAAGCAGGATTAAGAAGAGTAAAAGTATTCGTGAAAGGACCAGGTCAAGGTCGTGAATCTGCTATTAGAACAATTCATAACGGTGGTATCGAGGTTTCTGAAATCGTTGATGTTACTCCATTACCACACAATGGATGTCGTCCACCTAAAAAGAGAAGAGTATAATCATTTTTCTCAATTTAATTATTTAATATATTTAATAGTAACAAATCATGGCAAGATATACAGGACCAAAAACTAAAATTGCAAGAAAATTTGGACAACCAATTTTCGGTGACGATAAATCTTTTGAGAAAAAGAAATATCCTCCAGGGCAACACGGACCTAACAAAAGAAGAGCTAAAAAATCAGAATACGCTATTCAGTTAACTGAAAAACAAAAAGCAAAATATACTTACGGTATTTTAGAGCGTCAATTTGCTAACTTATACAAAAAAGCAAATGCTTCTAAAGGAATTACAGGTGAAGTATTATTACAATTATGTGAATCTCGTTTAGATAACGTAGTTTACCGTTTAGGTATCGCAAACTCACGTAGTGCTGCACGTCAATTAGTATCTCACAAACACGTAACTGTAAACGGAGAAGTCGTGAACATCCCTTCTTACCAATTAAAAGCTGGTGATGTAATCGCTGTTAGAGAAAAATCTAAATCTTTAACTGCAATCACAAACTCTTTACACGCACGTAGCGAGTACGATTGGTTAATTTGGAACGACGAACAAAAATCAGGAACTTTCACAAAAGCTCCAGAAAGAGTTCAAATTCCAGAAGATATTAAAGAGCAATTAATCGTCGAGTTATATTCTAAATAAACCTTAAAATCAGACTAATAAAATGACTATTTTAAATTTCATCAAACCTGACAAAGTAATCTTAGTAGAGTCTGACTCTAAATTCGGACAATTCGAGTTCCGTCCATTAGAACCAGGATACGGGATTACAGTTGGAAATGCTCTACGTAGAGTGTTACTTTCTTCATTAGAAGGATATGCGATCACTTCAATTAAAATTGAAGGAGTTGAGCACGAATTTTCAACTATTCCAGGAGTAGTGGAAGATGTTACAGAGATCATTTTAAATCTGAAAAAGGTTCGTTTTAAGAAACAAATTGATGAATCAGATGCTGAAACTGTAACTGCTACTATCTCAGGGCAAGATCAATTAACAGCAGGTGATTTAGGGAAATTTATTTCTGGATTCCAAGTTTTAAACCCTGAATTAGTTATCGCTAACTTAGACGCTAAAGTAAACGTAACAATTACATTTACAATCGAAAAAGGTAGAGGATACGTACCAGCTGATGAGAATAAAAAGGCTTCTGCGCCAATCGGTACTATAGCAATTGACTCAATTTACACTCCAATTAAGAATGTAAAATACGCAATTGAAAACTATCGTGTAGAACAAAAAACTGACTACGAAAAATTAGTTTTTGAAATTACAACAGATGGTTCTATAACACCTCAAGATGCTTTAACTGAAGCAGCTAAAATCTTAATTCACCACTTTATGTTATTCTCAGATGAGAGAATTACATTAGAAGCGGAAGAAGTTGCATCTGGTGAAACTTATGATGAAGAAGCATTACATATGCGCCAATTATTGAAAACAAAATTGGTAGATATGGATTTATCAGTAAGAGCATTAAATTGTTTAAAAGCAGCTGAAGTTGAAACATTAGGCGAATTAGTTTCTTTCGCTAAGTCTGACTTAATGAAATTCAGAAACTTTGGTAAGAAATCTCTTACAGAGTTAGAAGAATTGGTGGACAGCAAAGGTCTTAACTTTGGAATGGACATCGCAAAATATAAGTTAGACGTAGAATAATTTTATTAAAAAATGAGACACGGAAAAAAATTTAACCATTTAGGTAGAACTGCCTCTCATAGAAGAGCTTTATTATCTAATTTAGCTATAGCGTTGATTACTCACAAGAGAATTAACACAACAGTAGCAAAGGCTAAAGCATTACAAACATATGTTGAGCCTTTATTGACAAAGTCTAAAACAGACGATACTAACAACCGTCGCGTTGTATTTTCATACTTACAAGATAAAGAAGCTGTAACTGAATTATTCAGAACTGTAGCTCCTAAAATTGCAAATCGTCCAGGAGGATACACTCGTATCATCAAAACTGGATTCCGTTTAGGTGACGGTGCTGATACTGCAATGATCGAGTTAGTAGATTTCAATGATATCTACACTAACGCGAAAGTAGAGAAAAAAGCAACTACACGTCGTAGTAAAAAAAGTACTAAAACAGAAGAAGCTGCACCAGCTGCTGAAACTGAAAGTATAGAAGAAGCATAATCTATTCGATTATATAGTAAAAAGCCTCCCAAATTGGGAGGCTTTTTTGTGGATTTTATCTTACAAGATTATTTATTTTGAATAGCTCATTTAGCTTGAAAATACGTTTATTATTCACTCAAGCTACTTTCTACATTATTAGTTGATTTATTTTGAATAATATTTTTATGTATTGATAAATTAGAGTTTCTCTTGTCACTCTAAACTCGTTTCAGAATATCATTTTCTTGAGAGGATGATGGGTGTTTTGTTTTCAGTTTGTCTTTCCGGGCTTGTCGAGGATCTATAAAAAAAAGCCACTCCGAAGAGTGGCTTTGATATTTGTCCGTTTTAAGTTGATTAAAACTTATATCTTAATGTAGTCATCAATTGTCTTGGAGCAATTGGGTTTACACTATAATTTTCGTGAACATTGTAATTCAACTCATTTGTAATATTAGATAATCTACATAATAATGAGAAGTTTTTCCATTTGTAGCCAGCCGATACATCAATCGTTGTGTAAGCTGATAATGGAATTTCTCTATCCAAAATTCCATTTGGTTGAGAAGGATCAATTTGGTTATTCCAACCTCCAATACGTTTACCAATATAGTTTGCGAGCGCACCGATAGAAAAGCCTTTCAATGCTCCATTTTGCAATGTGTAATGAAAACTTAAGTTTGCAGTATTTGCAGGAGTTCTTGTTAATCGATCACCTTCTACAAAACTACCTTTCAAACCAGATGTTTTTGTATAGCGCATATCATTGTAGCTATATCCAGCCATAATATTCAATCCAATAATTGGATGTGCAGTTACATCAACTTCGATTCCTTTACTTTTTGTAGCGCCACTAAGCACTTTTATTGTTGAATCTGTGTTTGGAGTTCCATCAGCTTTAAATTCTGCTGTTTGAGCTAAATTATTATTTTTGATTTGATACAAAGTAACATTTGTAGATAACAATCCTCTAAAGAAATCATTTTTGATACCAACTTCATATTGATCGATAATTGATGGTTTGATTGCTTTTAAATCTACTGTTGTACCAGAGTTTGGTGTGAATGAATTTGAGTAACTAGCAAAAATCGCCATATCTTTGATTGGTTGAAAAACGATACCAACTTTTGGCGAAAATGCTTCATCAACACGTTTTCCATCTTTTTTTACATCAACGGGAGTTTTCGTTAAATCTCTTGTCGTCACTTGAGCTTCTTGCCAAGACCAACGCAAACCAGCCAATACTTTTAATTGATCAGTCAAAGAAATTAAATCTTGAAAATAAACTCCAAAACGTCCTGTTTTAGTTGAGGCTATTTTTGTGTTTTTTGCCATTGGAATTGCGCCTCCTTGATCAAAATTTTCAAAGTCAAATATATTTCCACTTCCATAATTCTTTTGATCAAATACATAAGTGAAAGCTTTACTACTAGAATAATCAAAATCAACACCTGTTAATAACTGATGTTTTATTTTTCCTGTATTGAAATTTCCTTGTAAATTAAGTTGCTCACCGTACAATTGTTCTTGGTTTTTGTTTTGACCTAATGGTCTTGACCAATTTCCTTTTGCATCTGGTTGAATACGTTCCGTTCCTTTTGATTCTCTATCATATTGTTGAAAAGAGCTATTGAAATTAAGCTGCCAATCTTTGTTGAAATTATGCTTAACCAAAGCACTTGTACTGGCTTGTTTCGTTTTACCATTAGACCAAGTTGCGCCTAAATACATACTTCTAGGTAAATCAACAATTTCTTTTCCAATAATTGCCGTTCCAAAATCTGGCGTCCAATCATCATTTAAATAATCTGCTTGCAAAACAAGTTCAGTTTTATCTGTAATTTTGAATAAAAAAGATGGGTTAACATAAAAACGTTCTCTTTTTACATCATTTCTAAAACTCTCAGAATTTTCGTAAGATCCAGTAAAACGATACGCAATACTATTATTGATTGGTCCATAAATATCTAAAGATGGTTTGTAAAAAGCATTACTTCCCGCTTGCATACTGATTTCTCCACCAAAATTAAACTTTGGTTTTTTTGTAACCATATTCAAAATTCCACCTGGTGCAACATTACCATAAAGTAAAGCCGCTCCACCTTTCAAAACTTCAACTCTTTCTAAAGATGAAACTTCTGGAATTGACCCATTATTGAATCTGAATCCATTTTTGAACATGTTATTGCTCGACATATCATAACCTCGTGACCAAAATGATTCTTGAGCCGCTCCACGCGCAGAACCAACATAAACACCATTGACGTTTTTCACAACATCACTCAGTTTTATTGATTGTTGTTGTTCTATAACTTGATTGTCAATAATCTGGAAACTTTGCGGTAAATCAATTCCTTTTACATTCAAACCAGATAAAATACTTTCTTGTTTTTTATTCGGAGATTCAACTATTTTAATGACAACTTCGCTAAGTGTAGTAATGTTTTCGTTCAATGTAAATGAAATTTCGCTTACTTCATTTGTGTGAACTTCAATAGATTTTGTTTGTTTTTTTAGTCCTTCCCCTTCTAAAGTTATAGAATGTTGACCCTCTGGAAATTTCTCGAAACGAAATTCTCCATTTTCATCTGTAATTGTAGTATTTGTGGATTTCCCAATTTTGATTGTAATTCCGGCAACTGGATATCCGTCAGATGAAACAATTTTTCCTTCTACGATTCCGTAGTTTTGCGCAAATGTGCAAATAGAAGTTAGCAGAAAAAGTAACAGTAGTTTTAATTTAATTTTCATTCTATATTTTATTTAGATTAGATAAAAATAATTTCGACAAATGTAAACTTTTGAAAGAATTATTCAAACTTATTTAGATTAATTAACAATAGTATTTAATTAGTTTAAAATCAAGTGTATATGTATTTTTAATTTATTTGAAAATTTATTTTTTTGTTTGAATGATTTGTTTTTTGATAAAATGAGTCAGATTATTTGTCAAATTGTTAATAAAATCTAAATTTTCTTAAACTAAGATTCTTTTCATTTATCTAATTTTCTAGATATGATTGTTTTAAAATCTTAATGTTAAAAAATCAACTAAAATCCTTATTTTTGGATTGATTTTGGCAATAAACCAATTATCAAACATAAAATTGATATGAAAAAATTACTATTCATGATGGCTGTCGCAATGGCAGTTGTTTCATGTAAAAAAGATGATAAAGTCGTAGGAAAAGATAAAGACGGAAAAGAATTAATTGTGAACGAAAAAGGCGATACAGTTGCCAAAACGGAAACAACAGATTCTTTGAAAGTCGCTGAAAAGCCTGCTGAGCCAGAAGTTGTAGCAATAACAAAAGGTGCAGATGACAAATATGCATACAAATACAATTTAGAGATAGGAAAGACTTATCCAATGACGTTGGGAATTAAAACAACTCACACGGCTTCGGATGGGAAACAATCTCAGAAAATGTCAAGCGAAAGTAAAAAACAAATTGATTATACGGTAAAAGATTTCAAAGATGGTGTGTATACATTAGAAGTGAAATCTAAACAATATAGCGAGAAAATGACAGATCCATCTGGAAAATCAATTTCGTATGATACAAATGCTGCGAAACCTGCGAACAAAGATATTGCGGTTTCTTGGTCGATTTACAAAGCGATGACAGGGAAAACGTATACAATGAAAGTTGATCAGAAAGGAAAAGTTGTAAGCGTTGATGGATTAGAAGGAATCAAAACTTCAATTCTTAATTCTGTGAAGAAACAAGTTTCTGCAGAAGAGTTCAAATTCTTTACGCAGATTATTGATAATTCATTAAACAAACAAGCAATTTCTTCTCAATTTGAAGAAACAATGAATATTTTCCCTAACAAAACTTTAGCGCTTAAAGAATCTTGGAGCGATAGTCAAAAAATTGACCAAGGTCCAATGAAAGGAAATATTTCAATGAAGAGAACTTTAGCAAGTGTTGAGCCTGCAAATACGACAATTACTGTAAATGGAACGCAAAGTTTGAAAGGTAATGAGTCGCAACAAGGTGTTACAATGTCTGCGAATAGTAGTGCGAATGTAGATGGAAAAATTTTGTTGGATACTAAATCTGGTTGGATCAACAAAGTTAATTTAACGAAAAAGGAAACATTAAAACGTACAGTGGAAGCGCAAGGTCAAAAACAAACGATGACTGAGTCGGTTACAACTGTCACAACAGTTAACTAAAATGAAAACAATTCTTTGGGTTCTAGTTTTAAGTATTATTTTCTTAACTATTTTTAGATTTTTAAGAAAAGTATTTGCTGTAAAAAAAGTTTTTCAAGAAGCAATTAATCAGCAAAGAAACGCTTATAATGAGAGCCAAAACTCAAATGATTCGTACAACGAATCGAAACCAAACACATCTTTCGACAAACCGAAATATAATATAGACGCCGAAACGGTGGATTACGAAATAATCGAAGAAAAAAAGGATGAAAAATAAAAAGAATTTACTCTACGTTCTTATCTCATTGCTGCTTTTTGCAGTGATTGCATTGGTGTATTGTTCACCAGTTTTATCGGGAAAATCTGTTATTCAGCCTGATATTATCAACTACAAAGGTAGTGCGCAAGAAATGTTAACGTATCAAGAGAAAACAGGCGAAAATGTCTATTGGTCTGATGCGATGTTTGGTGGAATGCCAACCTATCAAACTGGTGCGAAATATAGTTTTGATATCATCAAAACCATTGATGGCGCATTCAGATTTTTACCGCGTCCAGCAGATTACATTTTCTTGTTATTTACAGGATTTTTTATACTTGGCTTAACGCTTTTCAAAAAGTGGCAATACGCTTTAGTCGGTGCAATTTTCTTTGCATTTGGTTCGTATTATTTCGAATTAATTGCAGCCGGACATAACGGAAAATTACATACAATTGGGTATTTCGCGCCTTTGGTTGCCGGAATTCTTCTATTGTATCGCAAAAAATACATTGCAGGTTTTGTACTTACAACCTTGTTTATGGGATTGCAATTACAAGCCAATCACATCCAAATGACGTTCTATTTGTTTTTGGCGATGTTGGTTTTTGCAATCGTTCAATTTATTGATAGTTTAAAGAAAAAAGAATTACCAGATTTCTTAAAATCATCTGCATTAGTAGTTGTCGCTGTAATTATTGCAGCAGGATTGAATGCAAATCGATTATTGTCAACTTACGAATACAGTAAAGAAACGACGCGTGGAAAGTCTGAAATGACGTTGTTGAAAAAGAATTCGAATGGATTAGATCACGATTATATCACACAATGGAGTTATGGAAAATTAGAAACATTAAATCTTTTTATTCCAAATATGATGGGTGGTGGTTCGCAAACGAATCCAGAAGATTTAAAGAATTATACATCCGAATTACAAAATACACAGTATAGCCTTGGTGAAGATGAGTTCAATCAGCAGGTTTTTCAAGCTGTGGCAAGTCAGCCTAGAAGTGCGTATTGGGGAGATCAGCCAGGAACTTCTGGACCCGCTTATCAGGGAGCTGTAGTTGTTTTCTTGTTTATTATCGGAATGTTTATGGTGCGTGGAAAATACGCAACCTATAAAAAATGGTTAGTTGGAGCAACGATTTTAAGTTTCATTTTGGCTTGGGGTAAAAATTTACCTTTCGTTACCAACTTATTCATCGACTATTTCCCGATGTACGATAAATTCCGTGCCGTATCATCAATCTTGGTGATTGCCGAATTTACAATGCCTTTCTTAGCAATTTTGACATTGTATTATTTCTTTAATTCTGACGAATCAGATGAATTCAAAAAGAAAGTGCTTTATATAGCTGGTGGTTCAACAATCGGAATTCTAATTATATTCTTCTTATTCGGTGGAATAATTTTTCCATTTACGTCAGAGAATGAAAAATTAATGACCGAACAATTAATCGGACAAATTCAGCAAGCAAATCCAAATGCAATCGGACTTTGGGATGGATTAATTAAACGATTAGATGAAGCATTAATTCAAGATAGAATTGCAATGTTTAAAGCGGATACAGTTCGCACATTGATTTTTGTTTTATTCACAATGGCTTTGTTGTTGGCATATTTATTCAAGTTTATCAAAAAACAAATTATCGTTATTTTAGCGATTGGTGCGTTGGCTTTTATTGATGGATTTACGGTGAATAAAAGATATTTGAACGAAGATAATTTTGTATCTAAATACATTGTTGACAATCCTTTCCCAACAGAAATGTCGCCGCGTTTGCAAACTGAAGCAGAGAACAACAATAATGTAGCGCAAATTGCTTACAAAGTTCCGTTGAATAACTTATTATCAAATATTTCAAAACAAGATAAATCACATTTCCGTGTATACAACACAGTTTTGAGTACATTTAATGAAGCTGGAACTTCATATTTTGTTCCTTCAATTGGTGGTTATCATGCAGCGAAATTAGGAAAATACCAAGATGTTGTGGATATCTATTTTTCGCAAGATCCGCAATTGAAAAAATACGGAATCAAAGATGAAACAGGTTTGATTAATGTATTGAATATGATGAATACGAAATACATTATTCATGGAAGTCCAACTGAGCCGCAAGTACAGCAAAATCCTACAGCTTTGGGAAGTGCTTGGTTAGCATCGAATATTAAGTGGACAGAAAATGCAAATGATGAAATTTTAGCGATAAATTCTACACCAATTGATCATACAGTTATTTTACGTAAAGATTTGGTTGAGAATAAAAACTTGAATGTTTCGGCAGATGCTAATGCAAAGATTGAATTGGTTGATTATTCACCAATGAAAATGACGTACAAATCTTCTTCTAACACAGATCAAATTGCTGTTTTCTCAGAAGTTTATTATCCACACGGATGGACTGCAACGGTTGATGGAAAAGAAGTTCCGATCGAAAAAGCGAATTATGTTTTGCGTGCAGTTCCTGTGCAAAAAGGAAATCACACAATCGTGATGGAGTTTAAACCACAAGTTATTTCTACTGGAAATATGATTGTGATTGTTTCAAATATTTTACTTTTAATCGTTGTGGCTGGAGGAATTTATTTGGGATATAAAAAATGTTCTACAAAAGAGAATTTAAACTTAGCCGCTGAAAAGGCTTAATTTTAGAATGAAAAAAATATTAATCATCACCTATTACTGGCCTCCTGCGGGAGGTCCTGGTGTTCAAAGATGGTTGAAATTCACAAAATATCTTCCTGAATTTGGATATGAAACCTACGTTTATATTCCAGAAAATCCTTCTTATCCAATTCTCGACGAAACCTTAACTAAGGATATTAATCCAAAAGTTAAAATCGTCAAGAATAAAATTTGGGAACCTTATCAGTTGGCAGAAAAACTGAATCCAAAAAATAAAGCTTACAAAGGAGGACATTTCGAGAAGAAAGAAAATCAATCTTTCATGTCGAGATTGTCTGTTTTTGTGCGAGGAAATTTCTTTATTCCAGATGCGCGCAAGTTTTGGGTAAATCCTTCTGCGGAATATTTAAAAGACTTTTTACAGAAAGAAAATATTGATACGATTGTAACTTCTGGTCCGCCTCATAGTTTACACTTAATTGGCTTGAAGTTGAAAAAACAAATGCCAAATCTCAAATGGTTAGCCGATTTTCGTGATCCATGGACTCAAATTAGTTATCATAAAGAATTGAAATTAACTTCTTGGGCTGCAAAAAAACACGAAGATTTAGAGCGTGAAGTGATGCAAAAAGCAGATGTTATTTTAGCAACAAGTTATGCTGATGGAGAAAATTTCAAGAAGATTGGTGCGAAACATGTAGAAGTAATTACAAATGGTTTTGAAGAAGTAAAACAACAAACAGAAAAAGATCAAAATCACTTTCATTTGACGTATTCTGGAGGTTTGGAAATGCTTCGAAATCCAATCGCTTTGTGGAAAGCTTTAGCTGAAATTGGCAACGAAAATCAATCGTTTCGAGAAGATTTTAAACTTAATTTTTATGGTTCTTTGGCTGATGATGTCAAACAAACAATTCTTGAACAAGGGTTACAAAATAACTTAATTGTTCACGGGTATGTTTCGCATCAAGAGTCGTTAAATGCTATTAATTCTGCAAATATTCTGTTGTTAACAAATTTTGATAATGTTGCTTCGAAAGGAATTATTCCAGGGAAATTATTTGAATATATGGCAACTGGAAATCCAATTTTAGCGGTTGGTCCAGCAGATGCTGATGTCGAAAAAATACTTCAAAAAACAAAAGCGGGCGATTATTTTTCTCATCAACAAGTCAATGAAATTAAAACATACATTCTTTCGATTTACAATCAATGGTTGAAAAATCCCAGCCAAAAATTTGAAACTAAAGAATCCGAAGTTCAACAATTCAACCGCAAAAACTTAACGAAGAAATTGGTTGAAGTGGTGAGAGGATTATCATAATAAAAAGTTATGTTTTAACAATATATAGTAAATATTTCTGTTTAAGGATTATATTTGATTAAATCGAAAAATAATTCATGAAGAAGTATTTACTTATTTTATTTTTATTTCTTAATATCATCCAATCATTTGCACAACTTGATACAAAACATTGGTTTGCACCAATGATGGATAGAACAGGAAATCCATATCCAAGCCAAAGAATATATTTATCTACGAATAAAACAACGCCTTTTGAAGTTAAAATCTATAACAATAATTTGGTTGTAGGTAATGTAACAATAAGTAAAGGAAATCCAGGTTATTTTGTTATCCCGAGAAATTTGATAATTACTTCGGATGTTGCTGATTTATATAAACCCGTTAAAATGGGATTGTATTTAGAAGCAGATTACGCGTACTTTGCAAATCTTAGATTTTCTGTTGCGAATCATGCAGAAATTATCACGTCTAAAGGTAGAGCAGGAATAGGAGATTTGTTTTATACAGTTATGGCTCCTATAACGACGTACAATGATATTTTGAACTTTATGACAAGTGTTTTAGCTACAGAGGATAACACTGTTGTGAAAATTTCGAAATTCAATCCTAATGTAATTTTTAGTGATGGAGTAAAAAGGAGTGAATTCAATATTACTTTGAATAAAGGTGAATCCTATATTATTGAAGGTGGTGGAAATTATCAAGTGAATTATGAAGGTTTTATTGGTGCTAAAATTGAATCAGACAAACCTATATCAGTAACAAATGGTAATTTTAATGGACAATATGCTGGTGATTTTCCTAATAGTTCAGATATTTTAATGGATCAAAATGTTCCAGTTCAACAATTGGGAAAAGATTTCGTATTAGTTAAAGGAAATGGAGCTGTTGGTAAAAATATGGAAGGAGCAATAGTGGTTGCGACTAAAGATAATACAGAGATTTATGTCAATAATGAATCAGTTCCATTAGCTACTATAAATGAAGGTGAGTATTTTGTAGTTAAAGATTACAAATATATTAATCAAGGGAAAGATCATTATAATTTATTTATTCAAACAACTGAGAAAGCCTATGTTTATCAATTATTAGCTGGATCAGAAAATGCATCAACAGAAGCAACAGGCGGAATGAATTTTATTCCAGCACTTAATTGTTTTCTACCAAAATCAATTGATGAAATAGGTTTGATTGATGAAAATCCAATTCTTTACACGAATAATAATCAAGGAGGAATAACTAAAATACCTACAAAACTTAATTTGATTACTGAAAAAGGAGCTGTAGTTACTGTAAATGGTTCAGTTCCCAATTCAAATTATGGTCCTTTTAATTTGACAGGTACTACAGATTGGGTGACATATGGTATACCTAATGTCAAAGGAAATATTACGATCAAATCAGATAAAGCAATTACAGGAGGAATTACAGCTGGAAGTGATGCTGCAGGATATGGTGGTTTTTTTGCTGGATTACCAACGAAACCAAAAATTGTAGCAGAAGGATGTTTTCCTGATGTAACGCTCACAGTCACTCCAGATATATACGAAACATATCAATGGTTTGAAGATGGGATTACTATTCCAGGAGCAACCGAGGTAACTTTTAAACCAACAAGATTAGGAAATTATTCAGTAGAAGTTACAATAGGTACTTGTCCGCCATTAAAAGACGAATATAAATTAAGAACTTGTCCTGATGAATCAGAATTAGAATTTGAAACATGTGGAGTTGCTCCAATTCATATTACTCCAAAATTTACAAAATCTGCCCAAACGATTAATTTCAATGAAACCAAGATAGTAGAAAATCCTTCAAAAGGAGTAGTTGCAATTAACACTGTAAAAGGTATTATTACTTATACGCCAAATAAAGGGCAAAAAGGTTATGATGAATTTAAATATATAATTTACGGATCTGATAAATTTGAGGATAGTGAGATTGTAACCGTTAAAATTTTGATTAATGAACTTTTTGTTAATGATGCTACGGTATTTGCATGTAATGTAAATGATAAAGGTATTTTTGATTTATCTGATGCAAATGTCACTTCCCATCCAGATGTTACAAAAAATTATTATCCTACGAAAGAAGATGCAGAAAATGAAGTGAATGAAATAATAGATTTTGAGCATTATGAATCTACAATTAAGAAAGTTTATGTAGCTGTCAAAAATAAAACAGGATGTAAAGAAATTGCCGAAATACAATTAGAGTTTTTTCCTTTTCCACAGATTGATTTAACTAAATATCAAACTACATATTGTGGAAGCAAAATGAATATTAATCTTGATGAAATTATTCGACAAATTTTTTCTAACCGAGAATTATTTACAGTAAAATATTATTTAAATGATCAAGATGCTTTAGACGGGAATACGAATACAATTTCATCTCAAAATATATTTACAGCTGATACAAAAGTGTACGTAAGGATTGAAACATTGAAAGGTTGTCAACCAGAAATTATTACATTAGAATTTAAATTCGGTGAAAAAGTAAAACTTAATCAAGAAGTTTTAGATGTAGATGTTTGTGATGACGATTTTGATGGAGTTTATACATTCAATTTGAATGACTATCTTTTAGTAAATTTTGTTAATGATTATAATTATGATTATAAGTTTTTTGAAACCTTCGATGACGCTGAGAATAACATAAATTCAATTAATTCTAATCAAGTTGTAAATAGAAATAAAACTTTTTATGTGAGATTTGAAAAGGAAGGTTTATGTTTTTCTATTGCTGTTATTAATACTTTTGTATCTGTTCCAGAATACTCGGCAATGCTAAAAGATGTGAAAATATGTCCTAATACCAAAGCTATTTTAGATGCAGGAAATAATTATTTAGATTATAAATGGAGTACAGGTGAAACAACACAGACAATTGAGGTTGGATTGGGAGATTATTGGGTAGAACTTCTTTCAAAAGAGGGATGTCCATATGTTCACAATGTTAATGTTTCTCATTTTCAATTACCAAATATCATGATGATAAAAACTGTCAATGGACGTGCAGAAATCATTGTAGAAGGAGGAGCACCACCATATAAATACTCATTAAATGGTGTAGATTGGCAAAGTTCGAATGTCTTTGAACCTTTAAAAGAAGGGAATTATACTGTTTATGTAATTTCGGCTGATAATTGTACTCCAGTAACAAAAGATTTTTTAGTAAACTTAATTCCTAATTTTATTTCGCCTAATAATGATGGTTATAATGATAGTTGGAGAGCACAATTTTTAGGTTACAAAAATGTGATTGTTCAAATCTTTAATCGATACGGAGCAATTATAAAAGATGAGGTTGTGAATGACGAATATATTTGGGATGGTAAAAAGAATGGTTTTACAGTTCCTTCTGATAGTTATTGGTACAGAATAAAATTGAATGATAAAGAAATTATTACAGGTTATATAACCGTTAAAAATAAATAATTTTTTTTGAAGTAAAATCCCACTTTCTACATTGTGAAAAGTGGGATTTATTATTTATAAATTAATAATTTAAGTTATGTTTCCAATAACATCTCTTTTAGCTCTTTTCACCCCAAATAATAATATCAGATAAATTATCTATTTCAAATTTATGAGACAAGTTGTTTAGCTTATTAGAATAAGCTTTTAAATCATTTAGTAAGACTAAAAAAGCTTTTTTTGTTTGATTATAATCTATTCTTATTTCTTTACTTGTATTGATTGGTATAAAAGATTCATTTTCATCATCACAAATTATAACAATATCACTTTTAGATTTTGTTATTAAAGGACTTGGATGGCATTCTGTTAGATAAAAGTTAGAAAAATTTTCGTTTAAAATATTTCTCCAAAGCTGAATTTCTTCTAACAATCCACAACATTGCGGGAATAATTCAATTTTATTATTAATTGAAATTGCATATCCACCAAAAAGTGAAATGGAATCTACTATTTTAGTATCAGCAAGATGTAGGTTTATAATTTTCTCCATATTTGCTAATGATATTTCCAAAAGATTGTATTGATAAATTCCAGACTGAATGTGTTCAGGAAAGTTAGTATAAATTTTATCAATTTGATTTTTTTGATAATTATCCCATTCGATAGAATTGTTGAATGAAATTTCTTGCAGAATTTTTCCATTTTGATTGTCTTTCAAAATAGGAGGTTCTATTAAAGGAATAAATTTGATTTCATCCATTTATGAAAATTTTTTAAAAATATCGTTTAATACTTATATACAATATACATAATTCTTATAAAAAATAAAAATATCACAAAATAAATTCACTAAATAGTATAAGTTGATAAAAATTTTTCTAAAATTTTAAAAATCTAACATCTGTCATAAGTGGGTTGAATATATTTTGCCTAAATTTATTTTGAAAAAATATAAACCACAGAGAAATGAATGACAATCGTAAGAAAGATGCATTGAATTACCATTCGATGGGTCAACCAGGAAAGATTGCAGTAGTGCCTACAAAACCTACGAATACGCAACGTGATTTATCGCTTGCTTATTCGCCAGGTGTTGCGGAGCCTTGTTTAGAGATTGAAAAAGATCCAGAAAATGCTTATAAGTACACAGCAAAAGGAAATTTGGTTGCTGTAATTAGTAACGGAACAGCCGTTTTAGGTTTGGGAGATATAGGTGCAGTAGCTTCAAAACCAGTGATGGAAGGTAAAGGTCTTCTATTCAAAATTTTTGCTGATATTGATGTTTTCGATATAGAATTGGATACAAAAAATGTTGATGAATTTATCAATACGGTAAAAGCTTTAGAGCCAACTTTTGGTGGAATCAATTTAGAGGATATCAAAGCGCCTGAATGTTTCGAAATTGAGAAACGTTTGAAAGCTGAAATGAATATTCCAGTTATGCACGACGATCAACACGGAACAGCTATTATTTCTGGTGCTGCGTTGATTAATGCATGTGAATTACAAGGAAAAGATATTTCTAAAGTCAAAATTGTAGTGAACGGAGCTGGTGCTGCGGCAATTTCGTGTACAGGAATGTATATTTCTGTAGGAGCAACGAAAGAAAATATCGTGATGTTGGATAGTAAAGGTGTTATTCGTTCGGACAGAGATAATCTTGATCCTTCTAAAGCAGAATGGGCAACAGATCGTGATATTTCGACATTGGCAGATGCTGTGAAAGATGCGGATGTTTTTATCGGTTTATCAGCGGCAGATGTTTTGTCAGCAGATATGTTGAATACAATGGCAGAAAATCCAATTGTGTTGGCAATGGCAAATCCAAATCCAGAGATAGCATACGATTTAGCAGTTGCGACACGTCAAGATATTATTATGGGAACTGGGCGTTCTGATTATCCAAATCAGGTGAACAATGTACTTGGTTTTCCATATATTTTTAGAGGAGCGTTAGATGTTCGTTCGACGACAATTAATGAGGAAATGAAAATTGCTGCTGTTCGTGCAATTGCAGAATTGGCGAAAGAACCAGTTCCAGAAGTGGTAACGCAAGCTTACAATAATCATTCAATCAAATTTGGGAAAGATTATATTATTCCAAAACCTAACGATCCACGTTTGTTACCAGAGGTTTCGGCTGCAGTTGCAAAAGCGGCGATAGAAACTGGTGTTGCAAAAAATACAATTACAGATTTCGAAGCATATAAATTGTCTTTGATTAAGCGAATCGGAAAAGAAAGTACGATTATGCGTAATTTGACACAAACGGCGAAATCAAATCCAAAACGTGTTGTTTTTGCTGAAGGAGATCGTTTTGAAATTCTTCGTGCTGCGCAAATTGTAAAGGAAGAAAAAATCGCTATTCCAATTATTTTAGGAAAGAAAAATAAAATTCAACAAATGATTAAAGATTATATGTTGGATTTGGAAGATGTTGAAATTGTTGATACAAACGCCGAAGAAGATTCGGATAGATACAATCAATTCGTTGATTTTATTTATTCGAAACGTCAACGAAAAGGAATCTCGAAGTCTGATGCGAAAAAGTTATTGAGAGATCGTAATTATTTTGGATCATGTATGGTTGAGTTTGGTTATGCAGATGCAATGATTTCGGGAATGACGAAAAATTATTCGCAAGCGATTCGTCCAGCTTTAGAATTAATTGGAGCGGAACAAGGTCAAAAAGTTGCGAGTATGTATATGATGTTGACAGAAAAAGGACCAGTTTTCTTAGGTGATACAACGGTTAATTTAGATCCGACTTCAGAGGATTTGGTTAACATTACATTGCAATTTAACGAAACAATAAAGAAGTTTAAAATTGAACCAAAGATTGCGTTGTTGTCTTATTCAAACTTCGGATCAAATAAAGGAGAAACGGTTTCTAAAGTTCAGAATGCGGTAAATTATTTACATAAAAATCATCCAGAAATTATTGTTGATGGTGATATTCAGGCAAATTTCGCAGTGAATAAAGAGAAATTACAAAGTAATTTTCCGTTTTCTAAATTAGCAGGAACGCATGCGAATACGTTAGTTTTTCCAAATCTTGAATCAGCGAATATTTCGTACAAATTATTACAAGAATTAGGAAATATAGAAGCGGTTGGACCAATTTTGATCGGAATGAAAAAACCAATTCATTTGTTACAATTGGATAGTACTGTTCGCGAAATCGTGAATATGGTCACTATTGCTGTGATTGATGCACAACAACATCAGTAAAATATAACGTTTAGAATACAAAAAATCCACTTAAATAATTTTAGGTGGATTTTTTTATTTTGTATGAAATCGAGATGTTTTTTTTAATAAACTATTTATTTAAAAATAAACACAAAAAAGCCTCGCATTGCGAGGCTTTCCTATTTGATAAATGAAATTCTATTATTTAACTTCTTCGAAGTCTACGTCTTCAACACCATCATTTTTTGCTTGACCTTGATCAGCATCTGGTTGAGCTTGCGCACCACCTTGTTGACCTTCATTCATTGCAGCATAAATTTCTTGTGAAGCAGCGTTCCAAGCTGTGTTTAATTTTTCCATAGATGCATCAATTGCAGCAACGTCTTGAGCAGCGTGAGCAGATTTAACCTCAGCTAAAGCTTCTTCAATTGGTTGTTTTTTGTCAGCAGGAATTTTATCTCCGTACTCAGTCAATTGTTTTTCTGTTTGGAAAATTAATGCGTCAGCAGCATTTACTTTTTCAATTTTATTTTTTGCTTCTTCGTCTTTTGCAGCGTTTTCTTGCGCTTCTTTTTTCATTCTTTCGATATCAGCATCAGATAATCCAGATGAAGCTTCAATTTTGATTGATTGCTCTTTTCCAGTTCCTTTATCTTTTGCAGATACACTTAAGATACCATTTGCATCAATATCAAATGTTACTTCGATTTGAGGAACACCTCTTTGTGCTGGTGGAATATCTACTAAGTCAAAACGACCGATTTCTTTGTTATCGTTGAATAATGGACGCTCTCCTTGACCAATTCTTAATGTTACTGCTGGTTGATTGTCAACTGCAGTTGAGAAAACCTCAGATTTTTTAGTTGGAATTGTTGTATTCGCTTCGATTAATTTTGTGAATACTCCTCCTAAAGTTTCGATACCTAAAGATAATGGTGTAACGTCTAATAATAATACGTCTTTTACATCACCTGTTAATACACCTCCTTGGATAGCTGCACCAATTGCAACAACCTCGTCTGGATTAACTCCTTTAGATGGTTTTTTACCGAAGAATTTTTCTACTTCTTCTTGGATTTTTGGCATACGTGTAGATCCACCAACTAAGATAACTTCGTCGATATCGTTGATTGATAAACCTGCATCAGATAACGCTTTTTTACAAGGCTCCATAGAACGACGTACTAAATCTTCTGTTAACTGATCAAATTTAGAACGAGTTAAAGTTTCTACTAAGTGTTTTGGTCCTGTTTCGTTAGCTGTAACGTATGGTAAATTAATTTCTGTTTGAGCAGAAGAAGATAATTCGATTTTAGCTTTTTCAGCAGCTTCACGTAAACGTTGTAAAGCCATTGCGTCTTTTTTCAAATCTACACCTTCTTTCGCTTGGAATTCAGAAGCTAACCAATTGATGATTGCATCATCAAAATCATCACCTCCTAAGTGAGTATCACCGTTTGTAGATAATACTTCGAATACACCGTCACCTAATTCTAGGATAGATACGTCAAAAGTACCACCACCTAAATCGTAAACAACGATTTTTTTATCTGAATTTGCTTTGTCTAATCCGTAAGCTAATGCAGCAGCAGTAGGCTCGTTGATAATACGTTCTACTTTAAGACCTGCAATTTCACCAGCTTCTTTAGTTGCTTGACGTTGCGCATCGTTAAAATAAGCTGGTACAGTAATTACCGCTCTTGATACTTCTTGTCCTAAATAATCTTCAGCAGTTTTTTTCATTTTTTGTAAAATCATTGCTGAGATTTCTTGTGGAGTATAGTTACGTCCATCAATATCAACTGCTGGTGTATCATTGTTTCCTTTTACAACTGAATAAGGAACACGACCGATTTCATCTGCATCATTATTAAATTTAGTTCCCATGAAACGTTTAATAGAATAAATCGTTTTCTTTGGGTTTGTTACAGCTTGACGTTTTGCTGAATCACCAACTTTAATTTCTCCTCCTTCTACGAATGCTACAATAGATGGAGTAGTTCTTTTACCTTCTGCATTTGGAATTACAACTGGCTCGCTACCTTCCATTACAGAAACACAAGAGTTCGTTGTACCTAAGTCGATTCCGATTATTTTGCTCATATTGTTTAGTTATTTTTTATATTATTAATGATTTATTTTAAACTTTTACACATCATCAAAAATGATGCTACAACAGAATAGTCAATCTTTGTGCCAACGTAGAAAATGGTGACATCTCAATTTTTAAAATGTCATGTTGTCAGATTATGATGAATGATTTGATTATTTATCGATAAAAAAGTCAGTTTATTGGTTGATAAAATGTCAGCGTTAAATTCTAATTAATCACAAAATAATTATCAATTAATTGGAATTTTGAATCATATTCAAGAGCGTAATATCCAACTTCATTATTTTTTTCTAAAATTGGAGTTTTAAATACGTGAAAATTTAAAGTAGTTTTATTGTAGTTTATATTGTCTGTGTTAATTGAAATCTCTTTATTATTAATATTCAAATCTTCGCAACTATTTGAATTCAATAAGTCTGAAAATGATTTTTCAAGTTCAGTTTTGATTTTATATTTTTTAATAATTTCTTTAGCAGTTGTCATAATATATAGTCTTACCCAATTTTACTTCCGTTTTCTACTTTTCGTTCGGGATTCAAAAGAATAACATCGTTATTATTTCCATAAACGCCCATCACGAGACATTCGCTCATAAAAGTGGCAATTTGTTTTTTCGGGAAGTTAACTACAGCCATTATTTGTTTTCCAATCAATTCTTCTTTGCTATAAAGCGACGTAATTTGCGCCGAACTTTTCTTGATTCCTAACGGACCAAAATCAATTTCTAATTGATAAGCAGGATTTCTTGCTTTCGGAAAATCATTTGCACTGATAATTGTTCCAATTCTCATATCAACTTTCTCGAAATCTTGCCAAGAAATTGTTTCAGTCTTATTTTCGGGTTTTGGTTCTTCTTTTGGTTTATTTTCTTTGTCGTAAATAGCTTGTAGAATTTTTTCTAAATCCGTTTTTTCATCTGCATATTTCGTTTTCAAGTCATCAGGCATTCGGTTGTAATACGTCAAAGCTTTTTCGCTAAACTGCTTGATATAAAAATCGGTCAATGGTGGAACGTTTGGAAATCGTTTATGAAAAATCATTTCTGTATACGCTTGCCATTCGCGTTCTTCTCGCAATTCAATTTGATTTTCGCCCGAACGCTGAAAAACATGTACCATTTCGTGCATCAAAATATTAGAAAGTAATACTAAATCAAAATCTAAGATATTGCGTGGAACACGAATCGTAATTCCAGTTTTTTCTTCGCCTTCTGCAGTCAATAAAAAACCTTTTGGATCGATTTCTTCTCGAAACGTAAAACCTGTAAAAGCGCTATGTTTTAATTTCAATTCATCTAAAATTTCGTACAATGCTTCAACGATTAAGTGATTATTTTTTAAATAATTTATTCTTTCTTTAAATTTTTCTGTAATCATAGCTTTTTGGCTTATTTATCAAATATATAATCTTATTTTTGATATGTTTTAAAAATGACTATGAAGAAATTAGTACTATTACTTGGCTTGATCTCGATAACAACAAATGCACAAGTACTTAATAACAAACAAGAGTTTACGCGACAAGATTCGCTTCGTGGAACGAATAATGAATTCCGAAATTGGTGGGATGTCAAAAAATATAAAGTAAGTGTAGAACCAGATTATCAGTCAAAATCAATAAAAGGAAAAACGACAATTATATTTGATAAAACTGCTCCTCAACAATCAGATTTGTTACAGATAGATTTACAAGATCCGATGATGGTTTCGGCTGTAAAATTGAATGGAAAGAAAATTTCTGATTTCAAACGTGATGGGAATGTTTATTTTATTAATGTCGGAAAAAATATCAAGAATAGTTCAAATCAATTAGAATTAGAATATAACGGAAATCCTCGAGTTGCAGTGAGAGCACCTTGGGACGGCGGTTGGATTTTTGCAAAAGATGAAAAAGGTCGCGATTGGATGTCTGTTGCGGTACAAGGTTTGGGCGCAAGTGCTTGGTTTCCGAACAAAGATTATTTAGGTGATGAGCCAGATAAAGGAATGGAATTGGAAATTATAGCTCCAAAAGATTTGGTTGGAGTTGGTAATGGACGATTAGTTTCTAAGAAAGAGAAAAATGGTAAAACAATTTCTACATGGAAAGTTGTCAATCCGATCAATAATTATAACATTATTCCATATATCGGACATTATGTCAATTTTAAAGATACTTTTGAAGGTGAAAAAGGTAAATTGGATTTAGATTATTATGTGTTAGATTATAATATAGATAAAGCAAAATCGCAATTTGAACAAGCAAAATTAATGTTGAAAAGTTTCGAACATTGGTTTGGACCTTATCCTTTCTACGAAGATTCTTTCAAGATTGTAGAGGCGCCGCATTTGGGAATGGAACATCAATCTGGTATTGCGTACGGAAATAAATTTGCAAATGGTTATTTGGGTCGAGATTTATCAGGTTCTGGTTGGGGATTGAAATGGGATTTTATCATCGTTCACGAAGCTGGTCACGAATGGTTTGGGAATAATATTACCGAAAAAGATGTGGCAGATATGTGGATTCACGAAGCGTTTACGGCTTATTCGGAAACGTTGTTCACAGAAACTTATCATGGAAAAGATGCGGCAAGCGAATATGTGCGTGGAACGAGAAAGGCAATCCAAAATGATATTCCAATTATCGGCGTGTATGGCGTAAACCAAGAAGGTAGTGGTGATATGTACTATAAAGGTGCAAATATGATTCACACGTTGAGAACTTGGATGAATAATGATGAAAAATTTAGACAAATGTTACGTGGATTAAATAAAGAATTTTATCATCAAACTGTAACTACAGAGCAAATTGAAAATTATATTGCGAAGTTTTCTGGATTAAATTTGAATACTTTTTTCAATCAATATTTAAGAACAATTAAAGTACCGACTTTAGAACTTAAACAAAGTGGAAATAAAGTTGAATATCGTTATACAAATGTTGTGGATGGATTTGCAATGCCGTTACGTTTGAAAGATTCTGAAGTAACAATCAATCCAACGACTAATTGGCAAACGATTAATAACTCAACGATTACAAGAGCGATTGATGTAACAATTAATCCAAATTATTATATTGACACGCATATTATATATTAAAACTGAATGAGATATTGAAATGAGTTCAATATGACAAAGAAAGTCTACCTGAACTTGTTTCAGGTTCTCATCCAAAATGATTTATAAAATATTCCAAACAAATATCATCGGTTATTGAATGATGAAATTATAAATTTGTGACATGAAAAAATATATTGCATACGCAATCTTATCAGGATTATTATTAACAGCAGGTTGGCCATCGCACGGCTTTCCATTGTTATTATTTATAGGATTTGTACCCTTGATGTTAGCAGAACATCAAATTACGCAACGCGCAGAATTCAAGAAAAAAGGACGTAAAATTTTTGGACTTTCGTTTTTAGCTTTCTTTATTTGGAATGCGATTGTAATTTGGTGGTTGCATTATGCACAAGAAACAGACGCGAATGGAGATTTGCACAATTCGTGGAGCGCTTATTTAATTCCTGTTGTGGCAAATTCCTTGTTTATGTCAATTGTTTTTCAGTTGTATCATTTTGTCAAAACAAAAGCTGGTAATCTGTATGGATTGGTTTTTCTTCCTGCGATTTGGATGAGTTTTGACAAACTAACCTTGAATTGGGAACTCACTTGGCCTTGGTTTAACCTTGGAAATGGTTTTGCAAAATATTACGAATGGGTGCAATGGTACGAGTACACAGGAACTTTTGGAGGTGCACTTTGGATTTGGTTAGTTAATATTACGGTATTCTATTATTTGACGGCTTATATTAATAAGAAAGAAATGAGATATCTAAACAAATTAGGTATTTATGCGGGATTATTAATCGCTGTTCCAATTGGTATTTCTTATATTATTTATGCGAATTACGAAGAAAAAGGAAAAGCGCTTGATGTGTTAGTTCTTCAGCCAGATCTTGATCCATACAATGAAAAGTATATGAAAGATGGTTTGCAGATTTATGACGAATTGAAACAATTGGCATTGAAAAATATTCAACCAAAAACTCAATTTGTTGTTGCACCAGAAACTGCCGTACCTGGATCATCTGCTTTGATTTTTGATAATATGTATGATGATTTAATTATACAAGACATTCAGCAATGGACAAAAACGAAAAAAGATTTACATTTTGTAACAGGAGCATCTATCATGCGAATTTATCCAATGCAATCTTTAGCATCGGAAACGGCTTCTGTTATGAGAGATGGAATTACGTGGTACGACGCTTATAACTCGGCTTTGCAGATAAGTGGAAACGATTCTATAGAAGTTTATCATAAGAGTAAATTAGTACCTGGAGTAGAAATTTTTCCATATCGAAACATTTTAATGCCAATTATTGGAGAATTTATGCTTAACTTTGGCGGCACAACAAAAACGTTGGGGATTCAACCTCATCGTTCTGTTTTCAAGAATAAAACAAACAACGCTACTGTTGCTCCGGTTATATGTTACGAATCTATTTACGGAGACTATACGACAGAATATGTGAGAGAAGGCGCAAATGTTATATTCACAATGACCAACGATTCTTGGTGGGGCTCTACCGATGGTCATCGTCAATTACTATTATATGGTAATTTGAGAGCTATTGAAAATAGACGCGCTATCGTTAGATCTGCAAATTCAGGTATTTCGGCTTTCGTTAATCAGCGAGGAGATATAATGAAGTCTTTACCATATGGAGAGCAGGGTGCCTTAAATGGTACAATTTTAATGAATAGTGAATTAACGTTTTATACAAAATATGGCGATGTAATCGCGAGGATAGCGCTGTTGGTAATGGGAATTATCTTGGCTTATACTCTTGCGCAGAAGTTGTTATATAAACAAAATAAGAAAAAAATATAAAATTAATAACCTAAAGAGTTGTATAAGTAATATATAATTTGTTACTTTGCACTCCGTTTAAAATAGGACAATACAAAATAAGATGTCAAAAATTTGTCAAATTACAGGTAAGAAGAGATTAGTGGGAAACAATGTTTCTCATGCTAATAATAAAACAAAACGCACTTTTGAAGTGAATTTGTTCAAAAAGAGATTTTTTATGCCAGAAACTGGTGAGTGGATTACATTAAGAGTTTCTGCACACGGTTTAAAAACAATCAACAAATTAGGAGTTGATGAGGCTGTTAAACGTGCACGTAAAGAAGGTTTAATCAAATAATTTAAGACACCATGGCAAAAAAAGGAAACAGAGTACAGGTTATTTTAGAATGTACAGAGCATAAAGAAAGTGGTATGCCAGGAATGTCTCGTTATATCACAACTAAAAACAAAAAAAATACTCCAGATCGTATTGAGTTGAAAAAATACAACGCAGTATTGAAAAAGTATACAATTCACAAGGAGATTAAATAATAAAATTTTAGACGATGGCAAAGAAAACGGTAGCAACCCTACAAACTGGGTCTAAAAAAATGACCAAAGTTATCAAAATGGTAAAATCTCCAAAATCTGGAGCTTACGTATTTGTTGAAAAAGTAGTTAACGCTGATGAAGCAGATTCTTTCTTCACGAAATAATCAAATCATCTCCTTAACAAAAAATATTTAAGGTTAATTGAGCTGCCTCGTTTTCAGGGCGGCTTTTTTATTTCCTTATATTTTATGTATCTTCGTACAAAATTTTAAGAAATTTAGCTTATTAATGAGTTGGTTCAAAAAGATATTAGGTAAAGAAAGCAAAGAAAAATTAGATGAAGGATTAGAAAAATCTAAAACTTCTCTATTTGATAAAATCAGTCGTGCTGTAGTAGGTAAATCTAAAGTAGACGATGAGGTTTTAGATGATTTAGAAGAAGTATTGATTTCTTCTGATGTCGGTGTTGAAACAACGATCAAAATTATTCGTCGAATAGAAGAACGTGTAGAACGTGATAAATATGTTTCGACTTCTGAGTTAGATTTAATTCTTCGCGAAGAAATTGCAGGCTTACTTTCCGAAAACAATATCGAAGATACAAACGGTTTTTCGATTCCAAAGAAAGACGTACCATACGTTATTATGGTGGTTGGAGTAAATGGAGTTGGTAAAACAACGACGATTGGTAAATTGGCTTCTCAGTTCAAATCACAAGGACTTAAAGTAGTTCTTGGTGCAGCAGATACATTTCGTGCAGCGGCTGTAGATCAATTAGTAATTTGGTCGGAGCGTGCAGGTGTGCCAATTGTAAAACAAGCAATGGGTTCTGATCCTGCTTCGGTTGCATTTGATACCATTCAGTCGGCAGTTGCGCAAAACGCAGATGTTGTTTTGATTGATACAGCAGGACGTTTGCACAACAAAATTAACTTGATGAACGAGTTGACAAAAATAAAACGTGTAATGCAAAAGGTAATTCCAGATGCGCCTCACGAAGTTTTATTAGTGTTAGATGGTTCTACAGGTCAAAATGCTTTTGAGCAAGCAAAACAATTTACACAAGCAACAGAAGTTTCTTCTTTAGCAGTTACAAAATTAGATGGAACAGCAAAAGGAGGAGTAGTAATCGGAATCTCTGATCAATTTCAGATTCCAGTAAAATACATTGGTGTTGGTGAAGGAATCAATGATTTACAAGCTTTCAATAAAATGGAGTTTGTCGATTCTTTTTTCAAACGTAACAATTAAGAAATTTAATTTCTATAAAAATATAAATCCTTCAAGAAAACTTGAAGGATTTTTTTATCTATAAAAATCTTTTTCTTTGATATTTAGTTTTTCTAAAATTAATGTAATAACTGCATGTAATTTATTCGATTGAGAATCTGATGTTTCTAAAACAATAGTATGATTATCTTCATAACTAGCGTTTATACTTAACTTAGTAGTATATCCATCAAGCGAAATTGTTTTTCGATTTTTAATAAAATCTGAAAAATTTAAATCAAGAATCTGATCTTCAATTTGCGCAAAATCCTTTTTACTCAATAAAATTTTCTTTTCTTCATTTTTTCCTTTCAACATACTTTTAGTATAAAGGACAATTATTTTATCTGTGTCTTTAGGATGAAACATAGAAGTTGTATTCGTAAAATCAATTTTAACTCCACTTGGAATAATATGACTTGCAGAGTTTTCTAAAGTCATTGATGTAATTCTATCTTGTCCAAAAATATTAATGGAAATAATCATTAAGAAGCTCAATATTTTATAATTCATAACTAATAAATCACCTTAATATATTCTTTATAAAACTTTTTGCTTTTGTTTTCTTTTTTCGAAATAGTTTTTAGAAATTCATTCAAATATTCTCTGAAAGGAGAATCTTTCGCTAAAGCATCTTGTTTCTTACTCGTCAAAACTTGAACAGTTCCGTACATTTCTTCATCATTTTCTACGCTCGATGCAATCAAAGTAAAAGTTTCATTGGCTTCATTAATGATATTTTTATTCGACCAAACTAACAACGGTTGATTGTTCTCGTTGTACAAAACATTGTCCCATTTTCCTAACCAATCGTATAGCATTTTTTTCGCAACTAAAGATGTTTGGAAACTTTCGACACGATATTCTGTCAACGAACGTTCGGCATGTTCTTGCGCATATAATAAATTGAAACTTGTAAAAAGTGCGATAAAAAGAAATAATTTTTTCAAACTCAAAAATCTTGTTTAGCGTAAAGTTATCAAAAATAATTACAATTCTTATGTAACTTATTTGTTCTTCATGCGTCATATAAATATACACTAACTCTTAATAGAAGAATTAACCATGAAGAAATTTTTTGTACTTGCCGTTACATTGTCAGGGATTTTTGCTTTTGGACAAGATGAAAAGCAGGATTCAACGGACTATAATCCAATTGAAATAAAAGAAGTTTTAGTTCAATCGCAACGCAAAAAAATGTTTGCGGACAAAGCAGTTTATACGTTTGATAAAGAAGCGTTGGAAAAAGCGCGCTACGCAAAAGATTTGTTGAATACGTTGCCAGAATTACAAGTTGATCCAATTTCGAATACAATACAGAGTACAAAAGGCGGAACGACTTTGTTATTGATTAATGGAATTGAGGCAACAGATAATCAAATTCGTGCAGTGAAACCACAAGATGTAGTTCGTGTTGAGTATTTTGATATTCCGCCAGCGCGTTATGCAAATCGTGCAGATCAGGTGGTGAATTTGATTACACGAAATCCAGAAAATGGGTATGTGTACGGAGCGGATCTTACTTCGGCATTTACAACTGGTTTTATAAATGGTTCTGCTTATGCGAATTTTACGAAAGGAAAAAATAACTTTGGATTAGAGTATAACATCTATCTAAGAGATTATAAAGATCGTACTTCGATGAATATTTATGATTATAACTTAAATAATATTCATTATAGAACAGAAAATCAGCGCAACGAATATTTTGGATATACGGATCAAACAATTGCATTACGATACACCAATTCGGATTCGGATAAATATGCTTTTCAAGCAAAGTTGGATATGAATATCAGTTCGAGTTTTGCTTATGCGAATGGCACAAGTTTGTTCTATCAAAATAGTTTATTAGAGAATCATTCGACTTACAAACATTCTAATTCTAATTATTCAAAACCAACATTAGATCTTTATTATTCGAGAAAATTAGGAAAGAAAGATGAGTTAAGTTTAAATGTTGTAGGATCAATGTATACAACCAAATCGATTGATGAAACGCGCGAATGGGAAACTTTATCAGGTGCGGAACAATATAATTATTTGACAAATTTAGAAGCTGATCAAAAAGGAATTGTAGGAGAAATAGCGCATACGCATAGTTTCGAGAAAGGAAAATTAAATTCTGGTTATCGAATTTCAAATAATTCGATTGATAATAAATTAGAAAACTTAAATGGTCCTTCGAATAATAAAGTAAATTATTTAGAACAATATATCTATTCTGAATATTCTGGAAAATCGAAAAAGCTGTCGTATCGTTTAGGTGTTGGATTAACGAATGTTCATAACAAGAATGAAGATACAAACACAGATACGTGGACGTTTACGCCAAAATTAGTATTGGGTTATGAATTAGCGAAGAATCAAAATTTACGTTTTTCGAGTTCGTATAAACCAACAAGTCCTTGGAATTCGGCATTGAGTAAAAACGTGATTCAGGTTGTGGAAAATATTACACAAGAAGGAAATCCGTATTTAACTATTCAGAAATCTTTTGGAAATAATTTAATTTATTCCTTCAATTCAAAATATTTTGATTTAAATACAAATGCATTTTATCATTATACAAAAGATCCGATTAATCAATTGTATTTGCAAAATATCATTAATGGAAATGTAGAAGGGTATAAATTAACGTACGAAAATGCTCAAAATTCGCAACGTTACGGTGTTCAAATTACAGGTTCTATTAAACCTTTTGGAACAGATATTTTAACTGTTAAAGTAAATGTAGCTCCAGCAACAGAGCGTTTTAAAACGAAAGATGGTAGAATTTTGAAGAATGATTATATCGGAAATTATTTTGCATTATCATCTGTTTACAAAAACTTTCGTGTAGATTATCAATTTAATATTCCGTATTACACGTTGGGCGGAGCTTTGTTGTATACACAAGAAAACATGAACCATGCTTTTGCGAGTTATAAATACAATAATTGGACTTTTTCTACTGGAATGTATTGGATTGGAATGCCATCGACTTACAAGCAAAAAACGATGGATAAACAATATGTGGATTATTCTCGTGTAGGAAAAATTTGGGACAACAAATCGATGTTTGTCGTTGGTCTGAGCTTTGATTTTGCTACAGGTAAGAAAACAAGTATCAATCGAAAATTAGAAAATGAAACTGCAGGAGCAGCGACATTTTAATTATAGTTAATTTTATTTACAGAAAGTATCATTTTCTTTTTAGATATGATACTTTTTGTTTAAAATCAAATAACTTATATTTAGTTAATTAATAAAGTTTATGAAGAAATTATTTTTTTTATTTATATTATTTTCAATATCGCTTAATGCACAAATTATTAATCTTAAAATTTTAGATTTTGATAATTTGCCTCTTGATGACGCGGATATTTATTTTAAAACTTCGACAAAGAATTTCATTTCTGATATGGAAGGGAAGGTAGTTGTAGATTTATCAAATGTTAGTGGAAAAGATGAATTAATTATTTCCAAAAAAGATTATCAAGATGTAATTATTAAAGTAGCTGATTTGAAAGCTGATTTGAATGTTAAACTTGAAAAAATTAATGTAATTGAACTAAAAGAGGCTTTTGTATCTAATTTAAAAGTTGAGGATATTCTGAAAAAAGTAATCGATAATTATGAAGCAAATTATAATGTCGAAAAGTATTATTATTTAGTTGATTTTACTCAAGATGTACATTATGATAGTTTAGAAAGAGAGTATATTAATTTGGATTTAGAATTTAAATTTAATAAAGATAATTTGAAGATAAAATCAAGTAAAGAACCAAATAAAATTATTGATGTAAAAAGAGATAGAAAGGTTTATATAGTTTTAAGTGATTATTTTAAAAATATTTCAATTGGGAAAAATTTAAAACAAATACTCAATAATATTTCTGAAAACAAATATACTGTTAATCAATTGTTGGTTTCAAAATATTCAGAAAATACAGTTTATGTAATTACTTTAGAAAATGAAACAAAGCAAGTTTTATTAACAATAGATAAGTCTACTTTTGCAGTTATTGATTTTATTTCGAAGGCAACTCAAGTGAAAGATAAATATTCAGGTTTAGCAGAAATAAGTTATAAATTCAGACCATATCAAGATAAATGGATATTAAAAGAAAGTTCTGTGTTTTCGAAATTAGATGTTGATTTAGGTAAAGAAACAAATGTTAAAATTGATATTAAATTGAAAGTAGGAGATTTTAGTATAAATTCTTTCAAAGGTTTTAATAAAACTATTAATCCATATAAAGATTTAAGACTAAATTTTAAAGAATAATAAAAAACCTTCACAAATTTGTGAAGGTTTTTTAGTTTTATAACTCCGCCAAAAATTTCAGCGTATCAATATTATCGGCATAATCAGTTAATTTCGGGAATTGAGTTTGCCCAAATTCAACATAATTCGAATTGTCTTTCATATCGTTTCCAACCACGCATTGTATTTGATTCTCATTTTCGATCAAATAATTTTTTACATCATTCACATCTTCATAAACTTCAAAATTTACAACTGCAATAGGAGAATGTAAAGCTGTATCTTTTTTCATTAGAACAAAATTATTGTCTAAAAATTCATCTTTTCCTAACAAAAATATTGCACGATTGTAATCGTAATTATTTGCATATTTAGGATGGTTAATCACATCACCCCAAGAAAAAATAGCTTCGAATATCTTTGGTAATTGCGCTTCATCTTTTACATAAAGTTTGGTTACATTTCGGCAACCTAATCCAAAATAAATGAATATATCATCACCCAATTTTTTCAATTCTTCATCGGTTTCCGAACCATTTAATACAGCAACTGAAGTTCTATTTTTACGAATAATGTTAGGAACTTTACCAAAATATTGCTCAAAATAGCGTGCTGTGTTATTGCTTCCTGTTGCAATAACCACATCAAAATTTTCTAATCGTTCAACAGTTTGAATAATCGATTTGAAATTTTCATCAATCGAATACAAATATTTTATCGCTAATTTGATTAATTTATCATCTTTAGACGAAGTTTTAATCAACGCATTATTTCCAGAGATAACAACAGAAAGCAAATCATGAAAACCAACCAAAGGTAAATTTCCTGCCATTATAATTCCAACATTTTTTGGCATTTCAGCAAATGGATAATCTTTCGTCCAAGCCAATAAATTTTCTTTCGTTAAAGCTTTTGCCCAACTTTTCAAGGCTAACGTAATATTATCTTTTGTAAACCAATTGTTGTAGGCTTCTGCATCGCTCACCGCATATTCAGCTTCTTCTTTCCAATTCTCGAATTTTTCTGTCAGTTCTGTGTCTTTAATTGAATCATTATTTATAATAAAATTAAAAAACTGCCCCAATTCGTTAAATGCTGAAATCCTTTGTTCAAATGTCATTTTTTCTGAAAATTAAATGTAATTTTGTAGTTGCAAATGTAGGAAATAAAAAAACAGATACAATGGCTATAATTATTACAGATGAATGTATAAATTGTGGAGCTTGTGAGCCAGAATGTCCAAATAACGCGATTTATGAAGCTGCGGTAGATTGGAAATATTCTGATGGAACTTCTCTTAGCGGGACAATTGTAAACGTAGACGGCGCAACTTTTGATGCTGATGCGGTGCAAGATCCTGTGAGTGATGAGGTTTATTACATTGTTCCCGATAAATGTACTGAATGTAAAGGTTTCCACGAAGAACCACAATGTGCGGCAGTTTGTCCGGTGGATTGTTGTGTGCCTGATGATAACCACGTAGAAAGCGAGGAGCGCCTTTTGAGCAAAAAAGCGTTTATGCACTTAGAGTAAAATCGTCACAACTTTACATATAAAAACCTCTCAATTTGAGAGGTTTTTTTAGTTTTTGGGCAATCCCTTCGGGCGGGCTTTTCGTTCCAATCTTTTTCTCAAACTTCGACTTCGCTCAGTTATCAAAAAAGGATTTCCACTTCAATCCCTATTGCATTTTATTAATTTTCGAAACTCGAAACTCGAGCTTCGAAATTCGTTTTTTTAAGAATATCTTTTCTTTCTTATCCAAAATCCAATTCCAGCCAATAAACCAATAATAGCAGTTGGAACAAGTAAATTAATCATTTGCCAAGTCGATTTTTCTTGTAAAACAGTCGTTTCACTTAACAACGGAATTTCTAATTTACGATTACGTAAAGCTAAGAAATCAGAATCACCTAATAAATAATCCATCGCATTCATTACAAATGTTTGGTTAGCATATGTTTTCGGTTTTCCATCTGGATTATCTGGGCGAACCGAAAATTTATTTTCTCCTAATTGCATCGGGATTCCTCTCCACAAAGCATTTTTCAAAACATCTCCGTCCGAAATGACGATCATTTTTCCATCGGTAGTTTTCGGTTTGAAATTCGGAAATTCCTTACGTTCATAACGCGAAGCATAAGCCGAATTGAAATTACCTTCTAACAAAACTGCCATCGGAATTTTACCCATTTTATATTCTTCAGGATTCTCGATTTCTACTTCGTTTAATTGAATATAATTTAATGCAGGTTTCAAACTTGATTGTTCAGAAGAACTTAATAAAACGGTTTGTTTAATATTTGGATTTTTTAATAACTCGATTGGATTCGCAAATTGAAATAAAACAGGATCGATCGAACTTGTAATTGGGTTTTCTTCACCTTTAATTCCTAACTCAAAATAAGGCCAATTGTAATAATTGTAACTTGTATTTCCTGCAGTTTCACCATCAGCCAAAACAATTTGCGCCCCATTCATATCCTTGATAACAGCCGGATGAATACGAACACCATAATTGAATAAGAAATCATTTAACTTCAAATCTCTTGGAAAAGCAACGATTTTTCCACTTCGGAAAATAGAATCCATTTCAGCATCGACAGTTTCCACGGCCATCATCATTTTTCCGCCATTCATGATATATTGATCCAAAACCAATTTATCCATATCAGAAAAAGGTAATGTAGGTTTAGCGACAATTAAGGCGTCAAAACGTTTCAAACTATCCAAATCAGAAGGTTGTAAAGTAAACGATTTGTTTGCAATTGGATTTAGATAAATTTCAACATCATATTTTTCTGACAAAGCAGAACCTAATCCTTGAATATTAGCTTCTGGTAATTCATCATGATGAACGATAAAACCAACTCTTTTGCGCTCAAAATTGGTTGCTTTCTGAATTTTTTCTGCAAATAAATATTCTAATTTTTCTGTTGAAGCTAACGCTAACTTTTCGAATGGAGTAGAAGGATTATTGACCAAAACCTCCATATAAGTCGATTTATTGCCGTAAGTTAATTTTGCGTACGGATAAACATTCAAAATTCCTTTATCGGTTTTAATCGGAACTGGAGCCAATTTATTTTGCTCTAATTCGGCTTGTCCTAAATCCACAGGATCAACAAAAGAATAAGAAATATTGCTGTTTTTTTCGCGAAGTTCGTCTAATAAAAACTGAATTTCGTTCTTCAAAATTCTGTAATCGCCTGTTAAATCTCCACCCAAAAGAATTTCAATTTTAAGCGGTTGTTTTACATTTTCTATCAATTTTTCGGTTGTAGAAGTTAACGTAAAACGTTTGTCTTTCGTCATGTCAATTCGCGTATAAACAAATTGAGCGATGATAAAAAGCGCGATAAATGCGATGAAAGTAATTAGATGTTTTTTGTTTAATTTTTTCATGGCACTATTTTTTATTTTCAAGATTAACAATTGAAATTTGATTCAGAATTCCAATCAAAATCAAAAAGTAAAGTAAATCTCGTGTGTCAATAATTCCTTTCAAAAACTGGTTGTAATGTGTAAAACTTCCAATTTTTTGAACATAGAAATCCATCGAACCAAGTAAATTATATGACGCTAAACTTTCGAATCCATAAAAAATAATGAAGCAAAAGAAAACCGCCAAAACATAAGCCATTACTTGATTTTTGGTAATAGATGAAGTGAATAAACCAATTGCGGCGAATAAACTTCCTAGAAAGAAAAGTCCTAAATAGCCAGAAAAAATTGTTCCGTAATCTAGTTCTTGTTCAGGCATCAAAAATTCTTGCAACGTAATGGTGAACAAAAAAGTTGAAAGCAAACAAAAAATGACAACTGAAACGACTGCTAAATATTTGCCCCAAATAATTTGGTTGTTTTTTATAGGTAGTGTAAATAACCACAATAATGTGCCGTTTGCTTGCTCTTCCGCGATTAATTTCATCGTTAAAGCAGGAATCATGAATAGAAAAATCCAAGGTCCAACAAAGAAAAAACTGCTTAAAGAAGCATTTCCTGTATTGAAAACATTGAATTCGTTATCAAAAAACCAAAGGAATAAAACCGAAACGATAACAAATGTTACGGTTGCTAAATAAGCGGTGAAGCCTAAATAAAAATTGGAAAACTCTTTTTTGAAGATTGTCCACATGTTATTTTTTATTATTACGATTAATTAAACGCACAATAAGCATAAGTAGTATACCACAACCAAAGAAACTGACAATTGACCAATACCAATCTCGACCAAAATCTGTTTTTTGAATCACAGCAAACACGATAACAAATAATAAAATAGTCGCCAATTCGTTCATCATTCGTAGTTGAACAGAAGTGTATTTGAAAACTTTATTTTGAATTTGTTTCAACGTTCGCCAGCACCAAAAATGATAAATTAATAAAACACTTATCATCCCCAATTTACTTTTCATCCAAGGCATATGCAATAAACCTTGATTTTTGTAAAGCATATTCAATCCCATTGTAATCAAAATAACCAAAGCAGGAGCGGTAATTACATTCCATAATTTTTTCTCCATGTAGGTGTATTGATCCTGCAGAATTGATTTTTTTGGTTCTTCCATTTGTTGCGTTTCTGTATGATAAATCATCAAACGAACAATGTAAAATAAACCAGCAAAGTAACTTACCACGAAGATAACGTGTATTGCTTTGTATATTAAATAATTATAAGTCATATAGTTATTGTAAACTCTCTAATACTAAATTTTCTCAGCGTTAATTTTCAAATTCAATTGTAATTGTATCGTTTTTCTTCAATCCCATTAACTGATTTGCACCTCCTGATATCGTTGGATTACTTTTGTATAAAGTAACTTCTAAGAAACCTGCCGAATTAAACAAACACAATGTTCGCCCAAAAGCTTGCACTTCTTTGTTAAAATCTTGTACAACTTCGTTGTAATGCTCATAAATAACAGTAATATCGGTCATCGAGAAATCTTTCTGACGAAGCAAAATTTTATATTTTCTGTCTTGTGCAATTTCATCAAAAAAATCTTTCGAAATATTACTTACAACATTCCCAAAATGATCAATATAAATCACATTTCCTATGATAAATTTATCATCGCGATAAATTGGTTTCAACTCATTCAATTGTTTCATTTCGGTACGTTTGTTCCCTAAAAGAGCAGGAACTCCGCCACGCGCCAAGTGACACGCAACTGGTACAAAACAATTTTTCATTGGAAATAAACTGTCTATTCCTTCTGGATAAGCAGTGATTTCGTAAATTTCTTCTGGTTGATTTTTTTGGCAAATCAAGGATAAAATTCCATTATCTGCACAAATAAAATAATGATGATTGATTAATGCACAAATCGGCTTTTGATAAGGCGTACTTAAAGCATTAATTCCAATAATATGTATAGTTCCTTCAGGAAATTCCTCGTAAGAATTACGAATGATATAGGCAGCTTCAGATAAATCATAAGGATTAACATGATGCGAAATATCTACAATTGTAACATCGGCCAATTCCTTTAGAATTGCGCCTTTAACGCTAGAAACAAAGTAATCTTTGACTCCAAAATCCGATGTTAATGTAATAATTGCCACTATTCTCTAATAATTAGCAAATATATTGTTTATTATTCTTTATTTTTGTGTAAGTGAACCAAAAAAACAATCTCATTTGACAGAAATTAATATTGAATTAGCCGAAATTAATGCTCAAGATTTTTATGGTGCTAACAATGAACATCTAAAAAGAATCAAAGAATATTATCCAAAATTAAAGATTGTTGCTCGCGGAAGAGAGTTGACAGTATTTGGAAATGAAGATGTTCTGAAAGTATTTGACCAAAAAATGCAACGAGTAATTCAGCATATTCACAAATACAATCGACTATCTGATCGCGAACTCGAAATCATTATGACCGAAGATAATAATGAAATGCTTCAAATGAAAAAAGAAGACGAAATTATTGTACACGGTGTAAATGGTAAAATCATCAAACCTCAAACGCCTAATCAACAAAAGCTAGTGCAAACTGTTTACAACAAAGACATGGTGTTTGCAATTGGACCTGCTGGAACGGGAAAAACCTACACGGCTGTTGCGTTGGCGGTACAAGCGTTGAAGAACAAAGAAGTTCGCCGAATTATTATGACGCGTCCTGCCGTAGAAGCTGGAGAAAATTTAGGTTTTTTACCAGGTGATATGAAAGATAAATTAGATCCATATTTACAACCTTTGTATGATGCATTGAAAGATATGATTCCGTTCGAGAAGCTTTCGTCTTATACCGAAAAAGGAGTAATAGAAGTTGCGCCTTTAGCATTTATGCGTGGTCGAACGTTGGACGGAGCTTTTGTAATTCTTGATGAAGCACAAAATACAACCTATGCTCAGATGAAAATGTTTTTGACGCGTATGGGAAAAAATTCTAAGTTTATTATTACTGGAGATCCTGGTCAGGTCGATTTACCACCAAAACAAAAATCTGGTTTACGTGAAGCGATTAATATATTGAAAGATGTAAAAGATATCGGATTTATTTATTTGGATGATAAAGATGTTGTTCGACACAAAATTGTTCGCGAAGTCTTGAAAGCTTACAAAGTGAGTGAAGATAAAGAGCGAGAGAAAATAGATATTAAAAAATAAATCAAAAAGCCAATTGTTTCTAAGAACAATTGGCTTTTCGATTTAATATTTATGGCAGAATATTAAATTATTCTTTTAGTGGATTAGTTTTTAAAGTAAAACCTAAAATGTTAAATGCTAATCCTATTGGCAAAATCATTCCTGCAATTAAGCTCATTCTATTAGAATCAGAAAATTCTAAGATTAATAAAATTGAAGTTAATATTAAAACTAATCCCGTTATATATAATATATTTTTCATTTTATTATAAATTGTAATTCAATCAAATATAATGATTTATTTCTGATTTTTGTAAAAAAATATTCGATTCTAAAATCAAGTTCAGAAAGATAATTTTAATAATACGAATCAAGTAAATGTCATTCCGACGAAAGGAGGAATTTAAAATAAACTCAAAACTCAAAACTTTTTCTCATCAACCAACCTTTTTGTAATTTGTTGCATCTAACTTACAAATCAAACAATATGAAAAAGTTATTTTCTTTTTTCTTCGTTTTTGTTGGAATGCTTTTTTCGACAAAAATAAATGCGCAAGATATTCGAATAGGATTTCCGCGTATCGAAATCGGTGAGCGTCCAGACGAAAATTCTGTGAGTTTGCAATCGATGGATGTACAAGTTGAGATTTTTGGAAATTTAGCCAAAACGACAACAACTTTAGTTTTTACAAATTCATCAAATCGAAATCTCGAAGGGAATTTAGTTTTTCCTTTGCCCGAAAACACGACTGTTAGCGGATATGCAATTGATATTAATGGAAAACTTCGAAATGCGGTTCCTGTGACAAAAGCGCGTGCGGTTGAGGTTTTTGAAAGTATTCAGAAACAAAATGTCGATCCTGGAATCATCGAGAAAGTAGAAGGAAATAATTTTCGAACTCGTATTTCTCCGATTCCAGCAAAAGGGTCACGTATGATTCAGTTGTCGTATTACCAAGAATTGAAATTGGATAAATCGTCGTATCAATATCATTTGTCATTAGATTCTTCGAAGAAGATAGCGAAATTTAATTTGACAACAAAAGTGTACAATGCTACAGGGAAACCACAATTGGTTGAAACGCCAGATGGTTCGTTCAATTTTTCTGAAAATAGTAATATATATGAGGCGAATTTGTCGAAAACAGATTTTACGCCTAAAAAATCGTTGATTATTAATCTTCCGAAATCGCCGAATAATGTAGAATCTTTTGTTCAGAAAAATGTAGATGGTTCGGTTTATTTTTATGCGAATTCATTGGTTGAAGCGAAATCTCAACCTAAAGTTTGGTCGAAAAATATCGGAGTTATTTGGGATAATTCGTTAAGTGGTTTGAAACGAAATCATCAAAAAGAATTAGAATTTTTAGACAAAATTATTTCTAAACAAAAAAATCTAAATATTGAAGTTTCGTTATTGAATATTTCTTTGGAAAAATCGAGATTGTTTCAAATTAAAAATGGTGATTGGTCCGAATTGAAAAAATATTTGGAAAATGTGACGTATGATGGAGGAACAAATTATGCGAAAATTCTTCCAACAAACCTGAAAGCAGAGGAATATCTATTGTTTTCGGACGGAATTTCGTCTTTTGGCTCGAATATTTTTAACATCGATAAACCTTTTTATACAATTGCGTCTTCGCCGACTTCTAATTATGGCGTTTTGAAAATGATTGCGCAAAAAGTTGGAGGAAAATTTATCAATCTTAATGAAAATTCTGTAGAAAATGCGTTCAAACAAATCAATGAAAGTTCAGTTCAATTCTTAGGAATTATCAACAATACAGCGGGAGAAGTTTATCCAATTTCGACAAATGATGTGAATAATGGAATTTCGATTGCGGGAATTTCTCAGTATCCAAATGCAAAATTAACGATGATGTTTGGACGAAATGGAAAAGTAGAATTTAACAAAGAATTGGATTTGAGTAAAGCAACTCAAAATCTTGAAATCAGTAAAATTTGGGCACAAAGTAAAGTGAATTATTTGGAATTGAATCCAGAACAAAATAAAACAGAAATTGAAGAAATTGGAAAACAATTTTCTATTGTAACATCGAACACAAGTTTGATTGTTTTGGAAAATGTTTCGGATTATGTAAAGTATAAAATCAATCCACCAGCGGAATTGCAAAATGAATTTAATAAATTATCGAAACAAGGTTTTGAACAAAAAGAAACTCGAAAAGCTGATTTGTTGAAAAATGCAATTGCGAAAACAAAGGAATTGAAAGAGTGGTGGAAGAAAGATTTTAAATATGTAAAACCAAAATATCCAAAGCCTGTTGTGGATTCTGCTATGGCTATAGAAGAAACTGCGCAAGTGCAACATGTGATGCCAGAACCTAGAACAACAGCTGTAATGGAGAGTGAATCTAGTGCAGATATACAAGCTATGGTAGTTACAGCAAATGGAGTGAGAAGAGAATCGAGAAGTTTAGGTTATGCTTCGGCTAATTTTGTTTCTGATAAAAAAATGAAGGATCAATCATCAGCTTCGGTTCCAGAAATTAAAATCGTCAATGTAAAATCGGATAAAGAATATATGAAGTTGATAGAAGCGTCTAAAAATCCGTATCAAACTTATTTAGATTTGAGAAAAGATTATGCCGAAACGCCTGCGTATTATTTTGATGTGGCAACATTTTTCTTTCAGAAAAAAGAAAGAGAAACTGGTCTTAAAATTTTAAGTTCAATTGCAGATTTAGGTTTAGAAGATGCAGAATTGTATAAAATGTTAGCATACAAATTGAAAGAAATTGAGGAATATCAAACCGAATTATTTATCACGAAAAAAGTCTTGGATTGGCGACCTTTTGATGCGCAAAGTTATAGAGATTATGCATTGGCGTTGCAAGATAACGAGCAATATCAAACGGCTTTAGAATATCTGTATAAAGTATTAACGAATGATTATTCAGTAGAAATTGCCAATCGCGATCGCGATATTACAGAGATTATTGTGCCTGAAATTAATAATCTAGTTTCGCTTTATCGCAAAGAATTAGATTTATCGAAGATCAATAAAGATATCATTGCAGATATTCCAGTTGATATTCGTGTGGTGATGAATTGGAACAAAGATATGACGGATATTGATTTGTGGGTGACCGATCCAAATGGCGAAAAATGTTTCTACGGAAATCGTACAACTGGTATTGGTGGACGAATGAGCGAAGATGTAACGCAAGGTTTCGGACCAGAACAATTTATGTTAAAAAAAGCGATTAAAGGAAAATATAAAATTGAAACGAATTTTTTCGGAGAAAGACAAATGAGTATTTCGGGATCGACAACTATTTCGGCAGAGATTTACTTGATGTATAGCTCTGGAAAACAAGTGAAGAAAATGATTACTTTCCAAAATAACAAGCCAAATTCTGGTGGCGAAGGAATTTTGGTTGGTGAATTTGAATTTTAGTAAATGGAAAAGGAATCTTGAAAGAGATTCCTTTTTTTGTCAAGCTGTATTTATTTCAGAATGACAACGTATTTATATACATTTTACTTACATACATACTACATTTTACAACAGTCACATCCACTGATTACGATCCAAACTTCTGTACTGAATAGCTTCGCTAATATGTTTCGAAAGAATAGTTTCAGAATTATCTAAATCTGCAATTGTTCGTCCAACTCTAATAATTCGGTCATATGCACGAGCAGAAAGATTTAATTTTTCCATAACAACTTTGATTAAATTCTTAGAATGATCATCTAAATCACAAAAAGCATCCAATTCTTTTGGTCCCATTTGCGAGTTATAATGAACTTTTGTGTTTTCAAATCGTTTGGTCTGAATATTTCGTGCATTAATCACACGTTCACGAATCACAGCACTTTTTTCGCCACGACGTTCTTGCGATAAATCATCAAACGGAACAGGATTCACTTCGATATGTAAATCAATTCGGTCTAATAAAGGTCCAGAAATTTTGTTCATATAACGTTGCATTTCCGCTAAAGAGGAAGTGTTGTTTGGATCATCCATAAAATAACCACTTGGACTTGGATTCATGGAAGCAACTAACATAAAGCTTGCAGGGTAATTCACCGTGAATTTTGCTCTCGAAATTGTAACTTCTCGATCTTCCAAAGGTTGACGCATAACTTCTAAAACAGTTCGTTTAAATTCGGGTAATTCATCCAAAAACAAAACACCATTATGCGCTAAAGAAATTTCGCCAGGTTGTGGATAAGAACCGCCGCCGACTAAGGCCACGTCAGAAATAGAATGATGCGGACTAGAATAAGGACGACTTACAATGAGTGATTTGTTAGATAATTTTCCAGCAACGCTATGAATCTTTGTGGTTTCGAGTGCTTCTTGAATAGTCATTTTCGGAAGAATAGAAGCAATTCGTTTGGCTAACATTGTTTTTCCACTTCCAGGAGGACCAATCAAAATAATGTTATGCCCGCCCGCAGCTGCGATTTCCATCGCGCGTTTTACATTTTCTTGACCTTTTACATCTGCAAAATCGAAAGGATAATTATTCATTTCACTAAAAAAATAATCATCTAAATTGACTTGATGAGGTTGTAAAATAATATCTTCGTTAAAATAATCAACAACTTCTCTGATGTTATCAACCGCAAAAACATCGATTCCTTCTACAACCGCAGCTTCGTCTGCGTTTTGTTTGGGTAAAATAATTCCTTCGAAACCTTCTTCTTTTGCTTGTATTGCAATCGGTAAGGCTCCCTTTATAGGTCGAAGAGAACCATCGAGCGATAATTCGCCCATCATTATATATTTATTGAGTTGTTCAGAATTTACTTGTTCCGAAGCTGCTAAAATTCCAATTGCGATAGGTAAATCATAGGCTGAACCTTCTTTTTGTAAATCTGCTGGCGCCATATTGATCGTGATTTTTTTACCAGGTAATTTCAAATCAGAATTTTTTAGTGCAGCATTTATCCTAAAATTACTTTCTTTTATTGCGCTATCGGGCAAACCAACCAAATGATAACCGACACCTTGATCAATATTAACTTCCACAATAATGGTTTGTGCGGAAACTCCGAAAATAGCACTTGCAAAAATTTTTACCAACATAAAATCTTTTTTTATAAATTTACTTCCTTTTTCTATTGAATAAAATAGCTGAAAGGATTTAAGTATTTAATAATTAATTAAATAACACACTTCGGTGTAAATTCTATATGAAAAAAGAAAAATATTCTTTTGAATTTGAACGATTCGAGAGTAAATCTGAGCTTGCAGCAGAACAAAAAAAAGTAGTAGAAGAGGCTTATGATATTTCGTTGAATGCATATGCGCCTTATTCTAATTTCAATGTTGGTGCTTCTGTTCAATTAGAAAATGGAGAAATTTTTTCGAGTTCAAATCAAGAAAATGCTTCGTACCCAGTCGGAACTTGTGCCGAAAGAGGTTTATTGGCTTATGTAAATGCAAACTTCCCGAATATTAAAATTGAAAAATTGGCTGTTTCTACGCCAAATGTCAATTATCCATTGCCTCCATGCGGGATGTGTCGTCAATATATTTTAGAGATCGAAAAGAAGCAATCGCAACCAATCGAAATTATTTTATCTGGAAAAGAAGGTGATGTTTTGGTGATAAATTCTGCTAAAGATTTGCTTCCATTGCATTTTACTGATGAATTTTTAGGGTAGCAATTTTGTACACTAAATAGATTAGTTTAAATTTGTTCCAACGGAATTGTGCAATTATGGAAAAATTAACGCAAGAAACGTACCTACAATGGTATCGTGATATGACTTTTTGGCGTCGCTTCGAAGATAAGTGTCGTTCATTATATTTAAAGCAAAAAATTAGAGGTTTCTTACATTTATACAATGGACAAGAAGCTTTACCAGCTGGTTTTATTCATGCAATGAAACCTGGAGTAGATCATGTGATTACTGCTTATCGTTGTCACGTTTGGCCTATGGCTTTGGGTGTAGATCCAAAACGTATTTTGGCTGAATTATGTGGTAAAGAAACAGGAACTTCTCATGGTTTAGGAGGATCTATGCACGTTTTCAGTAAAGAACATAATTTTTATGGAGGACACGGAATCGTTGGTGGACAAATTCCATTAGGAGCAGGAATTGCTTTTGGTGATAAATTCTTCAACCGCGATGGTGTGACAATCTGTTTAATGGGAGATGGTGCAACTCGTCAAGGAACATTACATGAAACATTTAACATGGCGATGAACTGGAAATTACCAGTTGTTTTTGTGTGCGAAAACAATCAATACGCTATGGGAACTTCTGTTTCTCGTACTGCAAACCACGAAGATATTTGGAAATTAGGTTTAGGATACGAAATGCCTTGTATGCCTGTAGATGGTATGGATCCTGTAAAAGTTGCAGAAGCAGCTTACGAAGCTATCGAAAGAGCGCGTCGTGGAGATGGACCAACTTTCTTAGATGTACGTACATATCGTTATAGAGGTCACTCTATGTCTGATGCTGAGCCTTATCGTACAAAAGAAGAGGTAGAAGAGTACAAACAAGAAGATCCAATCTTGAATGTTGAGAATCATATCTTAGTAAACAATTGGGCAACTAAAGAACAATTAGATGCAATTGTTGATGAAGTAAAAGTGATGGTAGAAGAATGTGCAGAATTTGCAGAAAACTCTAACTATCCAGAAGAACACGTAATGTATGATTATATCTATTCAGAAGAAAATTATCCATTCTTAGATAAAATCGAAAACAACTAAAAACCATGGCAGAAATTATTACAATGCCTCGCTTAAGCGATACAATGGAAGAAGGAACTGTTGTAAAATGGCACAAAAATGTAGGAGATAAAATTGCTGAGGGTGATATCTTAGCAGAAATCGAAACAGATAAAGCAATCCAAGAATTCGAATCAGAATTTGACGGAGTATTATTATATCAAGGTGTTGCAGAAGGTGTATCAACAAATGTTGATGAGGTTTTAGCAATTATCGGAAATGAAGGAGAAGATATTTCAGGTTTAATCGGAGGTGGAGCAAAAGCGACTACTGAAGTGAAAGAAGAAAAATCAACTCCCAGCGAAACAAAAACAGAAGAAGCAAAACCTACTGCAGAAATTCCTGCAAATGTGGAAGTAATTACAATGCCTCGTCTTTCTGATACAATGGAAGAAGGAACTGTAGTTGTTTGGCACAAAAATGTTGGAGATCAAGTTTCGGAAGGTGATATTTTAGCAGAAATTGAAACAGATAAAGCAGTTCAAGAATTCGAATCAGAATTTGATGGTGTTTTATTATATCAAGGAGCTAAAGTGAACGAGCCTGCGCCAGTAGATACTGTTTTAGCAATTATTGGTGAAGCTGGTACTGACGTTTCTGCAATTGTAGCAAACGGAGGTAAAGTTGCTGCTCCTGCAGCTTCTACGGAAGTTGTTGATGACGAAAAACCAGTAGTTGTTCAGTTAGATGTAAATAATAAGGTTGAAGAAACTTCTTCTTCTGATCGTATTTTTGCATCACCATTAGCAAAAACAATTGCAAAAGATAAAGGAATTAATTTAGCTGAGGTAAAAGGTTCTGGTGATAATGGACGTATCGTGAAAAAAGATATTGAAAATTATCAACCATCTGCTCAACCAAAAGCGGAAGCAAAATCTGACGCAGTTAAACCTGCTCAAACTTTTGTTTCTGGAGAAGATAAAGTGATTCCAAATTCTCAAATGAGAAAAGTGATCGCAAAACGTCTAGCTGAATCTAAATTTACAGCTCCTCATTATTATTTAAATGTTGAGTTGGATATGGATAACGCAATCGAAGCGCGTAAACAATTAAACTCTGTTCCAGATACTAAAATTTCGTTCAACGATATGGTTGTTAAAGCATGTGCTATGGCGTTACGCAAACATCCAGCTGTAAATTCTACTTGGACAGATGCAGAAATTATTCAACACGGAGATATCAATATCGGTGTTGCAGTTGCTGTAGAAGATGGTTTATTGGTTCCTGTTGTTAAAAATACAGATCAAAAATCATTTGCTCAAATTTCTGCTGAGGTTAAAGATTATGCAGGTCGTGCAAGAGATCGTAAATTAAAAGCTGACGAAATGGACAAATCTACTTTCTCAGTTTCTAACTTAGGAATGTTTGGAATCGAATCATTCACATCGATTATCAATCAACCAAACTCTTGTATCTTATCAGTTGGTGCAATTATTCAAAAACCAGTTGTAAAAGACGGACAAATTGTAGTTGGTAACACAATGAAATTGTCTTTAGCTTGTGATCACAGAACAGTAGACGGAGCAACAGGTGCACAATTCTTACAAACGCTAAGAATGTACATCGAAAATCCTGTTACAATGTTAGTGTAAGCTAAGATTTAAGATATATTTTTAAAGACCATTCATCGAATGGTCTTTTTTTTGTTATAGATTTTATGAATTTGTATCTTTAATCTCTAAACCAATTTAATGAAGCAACTAAAATTCTACTTTAATATTTTAAAACAGACAATTGTCGAATTTGGTGAAGACCGAATTATGAAATTGAGTGCTTCGTTAACGTATTACGCATTATTTTCACTTTCTCCATTAATTCTGATTGTAATTTCCAGTGCAAGTTTATTCTTTAAGAAAGATGCTATCGAAAACCGAATGTTTTATGAGCTTAAAAATATTGTTGGTCCAGATGTCGCTTTAGCTGTACAAAATTTTGTCACAAATTCTACCATTTCAGGAGATAGTTCGCTTGCATTATATATAGGTATCGGAATTTTGATTTTTGGTTCTACAACAATGTTCACCGATATGCAAGATAGCCTCAATCTCATTTGGCGTGTCGAAGCAGTTCCGAGAAGAGCATGGTTAAAATTTGTGATCAACAGAGGTTTGTCCTTTCTTATTATTCTATCGCTTGGAATCGTACTTATCGCAACGGTAATTCTCAACAGTGTTTTGGTTTCATTTGGTGAAGAAATTTTCAGTATTTTCGAACTCGATACCATTATGACGAAGACCACAGTTATTCTTCTTAATAATACATTGAGTATTTCAATCTCTATTTTGATATTTTATATTCTCTTCAAAATTCTTCCCGATGCACGTATCAAATCAAAGCCAGCTTTTGTTGGAGCGGTTTTTACGGCGATTCTATTCTTTATTGCAAAATATTTGATTGGCATTTATATAGCAAACTCAAAATATTCTACCATTTTTGGATCAGCAGGTTCGTTGGTTATTCTTTTGTTGTGGATTTATTATGTTGCAACAATTCTATATTTCGGAGCAAAATTCACAAAAGTGTTTGCCGAAGCCAAAGGTTACCCAATTATTCCAAAGCGAAATGCTAAGCTTAGAAAAGTATCTTTTGTAGATCATATTGCAGAAAAACACGATTACGAAAGTATCGATTAATAATAGATGAATGATTTTTCTTGAAAAAACAATTGTCGCGAAGCGACAATTTCTCCCGAGTCGATAACCACAAAGTATCCGCTGTTACTTTGCTTAATTCAGCAAACCATCACCGTCTAATCATTTCTTGCGGTAATAACAATATTCACGTACGTCCTGCTGAATTCGTTTCAGCATCACATCATGAAACTATCCCCTCGAGGTGATTGTAGGGGTGTTTTTTTAGTTCAGAGTAGTAAGTAATGAGTTCTAAGTTTCGAGAAATAAAAAAAAGTATACTATATATGAATACATGCTTTCCATATAAAATTTTCTAAAACCTCTCCAAGAACTATCTCCACCCAGTCCTGCTGAACTCGTTTCAGCATCACATCCAAATAATCAAAAACAAATTTTCTTATTTTTAACTAAAATCGAAAAAATGACCTTTCAATAAAAAGGCGTTCATAAATGAAGAAATTCGAAGCGAAGAAAAAGATTTAGCCGATAGGTTTTTAAATCTTTTCGCGCAGAATGATTCATTTTAGCCTTTTTGTTGAGGTCTTGATTTTTTGATTCGTTTTGTATCAAGACAAAATGAAAGTATTTTCCTTTGTTATTCTATATATTCCACTAAATCCCCACAATCTTCCATTCGTAAATCCAAAATTGTCACTCGTAAATCATCCATTTCTCGTCTAAAATTATCGATCTCCCGTTTTAAATCAAAAAAAATCAAAAAAAATCAAAAAAAATCAAAAAATATTTTGCATCATACCAATCACTTAAGGGAAGAATGTAAAATAAATGTAAATTATGTTTGGAAAAACGGAAAAAGGGTGCGTATATTTGCAACCTCAAT
>NZ_DKSU01000010.1:0-9522 GCF_002472945.1 Empedobacter sp. UBA7248
AAACCAAAAATGAAAAAGGTTCTCAATTTTTTAATTGAAAACCTTTTTCTATGTAACATAATTTTTAAGACTTATTTCCCGATACATAAAGTGATAGACTCCCTATTTGTCAGGTGTGTAGAGGGGTGAGGTGTAGTATTGGTGTATTGATTTTTATCGAAATTTTAACATTTAATCTCATTTTTTTACAATGCTTTCAACGTATTCTCGTAAAATCAGACTTTGAAATAAAGAAAATAGGTTATGATTGTTTAGATATTAATTATAAAATTTCTTCAATAAATATTATAAATAAAACTTAATTAATAGTGTTATAAAAATAAGAAAAAACTATTAAATTAATTTAGAATAAATAAAAATAATAAAATAGCTTTGTCAAAATTTTCAAAATGAAAAAAGTAACAATAGTACTTTCATTATTATATGCATCTATTTCCTTTGCACAAGAAAAGGATTCAATACAGACCAATACTTTAGGCGAAGTAATTATCAATACATTTATTAAAAAGGATACTGATACTTCAAATAAAATGCCTTTGAAATTCATTGAAAATCCTCAAGTTTTTTCGAGTATTGATAAATCAGTTTTAGAACATCAGGTCATTTTTACAATTGACGATGCTTATCGTAATGTAACAGGTTTACAAAAAATGTGGAATTCTACTGGACGATCTGGTGATGGAGGAGCTTATGTAACTTTAAGAGGTTTTGTTTCCAATAACTCTTTACGTAACGGTTTGGTAGCACCTGTTTCTACAACTATTGATGCTGTAAATTTGGAAAGATTGGAAGTTTTGAAAGGACCTTCCGCTACGATGTTTGGTAGTAATGTTACTTCGTATGGTGGAGTTGTAAATAGAATTACAAAAAAACCGCATGAGAGTTTTGATGGATCTGTGAGTATTGCAGGTGGAAGTTATAATTATTATCGAGCTTCTGCAGATGTAAATGCTCCGATTACGAATGATAATAAATTATTATTCAGAATTAATACTGCTTATACAAATTCTGGTACTTTTCAGAAAAAAAATAGTGGAAATGAATATTTTGCTTTTGCGCCTTCATTGCGATACAAACCAAATGATCGATTAGATATTAATGTTGATTTTGAGATGTACGAAAATAATGCAATGGCAGAGCAAATGTTTTTTTACTTAGCTGGTAATCCTTCTTTAGGGATTAATAATATGAATGATGTAGAACGAGTTTTGGGATTAGATTACAAACAATCTTACGTTGGAGATGATCTAAAAGCGAAATCAAAGGTTAGAAATTTATTTGGTCAAGTAAATTATAAAATTAATGATCATATAAAATCATCTACAAATATTAGTACTGCTTATTCTCAATCGAATGGATTTAGCCCATATTTTTATGTAGCTCCAGAAAGTACATATACTAAAAACCCATTAGATACAGAATTAGGTGTTATGCGTGCTGATCAATCAACAAGAGACAGTAAAAAAACAACTTTTCAAATTCAACAGAATTTTAATTTCGATTATACATTTGGTAAAATGAGAAATAGAACGGTTGTTGGTTTAGATTATATGCAAACGAAAGATAATCAGCTATTTATTTCTGGTGACTTTGATTGGGTTCCGTTTAAAAATGGAAATTATTCTAACATGAATAATCATACATTACAAGATTTTTATAATACTTCAAATTCGGTTGGTGAATATCCAGTTATTGGTGAATTAAATACGTATAGTGGATACATTTCAAATGTTTTTACGCCGTTAGAAGGATTAAATATTTTGGCTTCTGTTCGTTACGAGAACAATGATTCTAAAGAAGGATTATTATATAGTAATGCTACAAAAGCATATTCTCAAGCTTCTTGGTCTCCAAAGTTTGGTTTTGTATATGAATTTGTTCCAAGTAAATTCTCGGTTTTTGGTAATTATCAAAATAGTTTCAAAAGCAATGGATATTATACAATAGACAAACAAAACAATGTTGCATTGTCTGATCCTGAAAAAGCAAACCAATTTGAAGGAGGTTTAAAAATGAATATTTTTAACAATAAGATTAATGCGACTTTAAGTTATTATACTATCAATGTCAAAAATTCTTTGTTATATACAGGAGAATATACAGATACTTTTCAATCTGTTCAATCTCAATCAGGAAAAGTAAAAAGTGAAGGAGTTGAATTAGAAGTTAATGCTTATTTAGTGAAAGGTTTTTCATTAGTAGGAGGTTTAGCTTATAATAATGCTAAGGTTACAGAAAATCCAACAGATACTTCTTTAGAAGGGACAAGACCAACAACTGCAGGATCTGAATGGTTAGCAAATTTTAATGCAAGTTATCAATTCTTAGATGGTGCTATCAAAGGATTAGGTTTCGGAATTGGAGCAAATTATGCAAGCAAAAATCAAGTGAATAGTACATTCTATTTACCAGAATATTTTATCGTAAATGCAAATGCATTCTATGATGCGAAGAAATTTAGAGTAGGTGTAAAAGTAGATAATCTGACAAATGAGCATTATTGGATTGGTTATACAACGGCAAATCCTCAGCAGTTGATAAATGTTTCAGGAAGTTTAACATTTAAATTTTAATCGAAATGGCTTCCAAGCAAAAATCATCAAAAAAAGGAGGAAAACTGAAAAAAATCTTTGGTAAACTTCACCTTTGGTTTGGATTATTTATTGGATCAATTATTTTTATTGTATCAATAACTGGAGCATTATATGTTTTCAAAGATGAATTCGAAAACATAGCTCGTAAGGATGTGATCTATCATCAAGAAAAAGATATTGAGCATAAAAATGTAATTCCCATTCGTCAATTAGAAAAATTAGTTGACGAGCAAACCAAAGAAAAATATCCTATTCATTGGGTAAATATACCTCTGGATAAAAACATGTCGTATATGTTTTATTGGTATGAACATGATGTAAATGCTTGGAATTATTTTGATGAATTTCCTATTTACAAACAAGCTTATGTAAATCCATATACAGGTAAAGTTTTAAGAGTTTATGACGAAAAAAATGGATTTTTCAATATTGTGAAAATAATACATTGGAGTTTCTTATTAAAACAGAGCTGGGGAAGTTATGTAGTAGGAATTCCTGTTATTATCTTTATTTTTATGTTAATCAGCGGTATTGTATTGTGGTGGCCAAAAAACAAGGCAGCCAAAAAACAACGCTTCTGGTTCAGATGGAAAAATATAAAAAATTGGAAACGTAAAAATTATGATCTTCATAATATCTTAGGATTTTATTCCTCAATTTTCGCATTAATATTTTCTATTACAGGATTATTTTATGCATTTTTCTTTGTTCAAGCAGCTATTTATGTAATATTTTCAGGAGGTAATACAACATATCCAGATTTTTCACATATCAAAACAACAGCACCAATCGAGTTAAGAACAGAATCAACATTAGATAAAGTAATAGAAACAGTAAAAACAAGATACCCTAATTCATATGGTTTTTCTATTGATTTAGGACACGAACACATGGACGATCATGAGCATCCTAATTTTGAAGTTTATGTCGCACACAAAAAACAAGTTTATTACAGCAGTAGTAGCTTAATTTTTGATGAAAATTCAGGTAAATTATTGCATACACATGATCCGAAAGATAAGAACTTTGGAGAAAAAGTTATAGGTGCTAATTATGATATACATGTCGGATCAATTTTAGGATTACCTACAAAAATATTAGCTTTTATTGTTAGTTTAATTTGTGCATCTCTACCGGTAACAGGTTTTATGATTTGGTGGGGAAGAAGGAAAAAAACAAAAAAAGCATAAGTTTGATTTTACTTGAATAATAAGATACCTAATTAAAAACCTCAAATTTATTTTATGAATTTGAGGTTTTTAATTTCGAATGATAAAGTCTTAACTTCGTTTTTCTTCTTGTCTTTCTGGCGTCGATTTGTCTTCCGCAAGTCCCGCTTTCCAGTAAGAATAGGCGTATAATTCGGATGATGACCATTCCAATTCTTTCCTAAAATATTGTCGCAATTCTTTTACCGCAGCAAATTCGGCAGCAACGTAAGCAAATTTTGAATCGATGGTTGGAAGTTCAATTTGCTTCGCCAATGTGGCTAATTCACTTCCTTTTTCAGGATGTTCGTTGTAAATCCAAGAAATATCTATTCCATCAGGTTTTACAAGCAATTGTTCATCTTCTTTCGTAGGGATTTCAAGGAGCACTTTTCCTTTTGCATTTTTCGGTAAAGCCTCCAAAATACAACTGATAACGGGCAATGCGGTTGCATCGCCAATCAAAAAATACCAATCCGCTTGTGGATGAAGTGGCGCATCTTTCAATTTCATTGCAACGCCCAATTCATCACCAATTTCCGCATGTAAAGCCCAATACGAAGCAGGTCCATTTTCGCCATGATTGACAAAATCAACGATTAAACGATTGTTTTCCACATCAATTCCGCGGTGCGTGTACGTTCGCAAACTTGGTCGCACTTCTTCGGGAGGCAAAATAAGTTCTCTAGTTTCAGAATTTGTATGTGAAAAATGTACTTTCTTTTGTCCCGTTGGCGGAACAAAAATTTTATTATTAACGCCGATAATGCAGTTTTTATACGGTTGTACATCACCTTTCAGCGTAATGCGAATCATATGTGGCGTGATCCATTCTTTCTTTTCGAGCACGAATTTGTCTCGATGTATTTTGGGTGTCTCCATTTTTTATTTCTTTAAAACCGCTTGTTTAATATCATTTATCATCTGTTCTGTTGACGTCAATCCGCCTCCAGACAAATACCAAATCTGTGGATTTAGATAAATAATATTGTTGTTTTTATAGGCATTCGTTCTTTTTATTAATGCGTTTTCGATTTCATTTTTATTGGTTTTGATGCCGTTAACGACCGCCGCACGATCCAAAATAAATAAATAATCTGGATTAGCCTTTTCTATAAATTCGTTGGAAATTGGCTGACCATGCGTCGCCACTTCTAATGTTTGATCGATTGGTTTTACGCCCATCACATCATGAATAAATCCGAATCTTGAATTTTTCCCGTACGCGCTAAATTTCCCTTTGTTATAAAGAATTACCAATGCTTTTTTGTTTGATTTACTGATTTCATCTTTCGAAGAATTGATCGCCGCTTTTAGATCATTGATGCGTTTTTGAACCTTTTCTTCTTGACCAAATATTTTTCCTAGCATTAAATTATTTTTCTCGAAACTAGCCACATAATCCTTGTTGTCGACTTGCGTGTAAATGGTTGGAGCAATTTCAGAAAGTTGCTTGTAAAACTTCTCCGAACGAGCAGAAATAACTATTAAATCAGGCTGCGCTGCATAGATTTTTTCAAAATTGGGTTCCATCATCGAACCTACATCTGTAATCGATTTGTCGTCTTTCAGGAATTTTAAATGTTCGGGAATAAATTCCGCAGGAACTCCTACAGGTTTCACTCCCAATTCGTTCAGCGTTTCCATCGCACCAATGTCAAAAACAACCACTTTTTTGGGTTGAATAGGCACTGAAACCGTATCTAAAGCATGCACAATTTCTATGGTATATGTGGCATTTTCAGCGTTTTTTCCTTTTTTATCGCCGCAAGATGTTACGATGATTCCGATAGCCAAAGCTAGGGCAATGTGTATTTTTTTCATATAAATTTATTTAAAATAGTTGCAAATTTTAGTTCCGTTATGTTCTATAATTTCAAATTTCATATCGAATAGATTTTCTAAATTTTCGGCGGTAATCACTTCTGAAGTTGCGCCTTGGCTGAATATTTTACCGTTTTTCATTCCAACAATAGAATCGGAATAGTTGGCTGCAAAATTGATTTCGTGAATCACAATAACAATGGTTTTTTTCTTCTCCACAACCAATCGTTGAAGCATTTGCATAATCTGAACCGACAGTTTCATATCCAAATTATTCAAAGGTTCATCCAACAAAATATAATCGGTGTCTTGTGCAATAATCATCGCCAAAAAAGCCCGTTGTTTTTGTCCACCACTTAATTCATCCAAAAATTTTGTTCGAATATCTTCCAGTGAACAAAAAGCCAATGCATCGTTGATTTTTTCTTGATCGAGCGCAGTTAATTTCCCTTTTGAATACGGAAATCGACCAAAAGCAACCAAATCTTCAATCGTTAAACGAAGCTCCATGTGATTGGATTGTTTCAGAATTGCCAATTGTTTTGCCAAAGCATTGCTTTTAAAATCGGTTAACAATTTATCTTCCAAAACAACAGTTCCTTTGTCTTGATGCAGCAATCGGCTTATAATCGACAATAACGTACTTTTTCCCGCTCCGTTTGGACCAATCAACGAGATCAATTGCTCTTTTGGCAACGTAATATTGATGTCTTGCAAGACTTTTTGATTGCCAAATTGCTTTTCTATGTCCTTTATTTCGATCATTTCTTTTGCGTAGATTTTAGAATTAAATAGATGAAATAAACGCCACCTATAAAATTGATGATGATGCTTGTTGTGGTTGAAAAATTGAATAGATGTTCCACCAAAAATTGACCTAAAAACAAGATGACACAACCGATAATGGAACAATACCAAACCATTTTTCGATGTTTATTTGTTGGGAATAATTCGTAACAAATGTTGGTAACCATAATTCCTAAAAAGGCAATTGGTCCCACCAAAGCGGTAGAAACCGAAACCAAAATACAAATAATCATCATGTAGAATCGGATTAATTTTTCGTAATCCAATCCCAAATTAATAGCCTGTTCTTTTCCAAGTGCGATGACATCCAAATATTTCAAAAAAGGTTGAAGTATCAGTAGAGCAATCAATGTTAAAATCGTTCCGATGACTAACAAATCGGTATTCATTTTGTTGAATGAAACAAAAAGAGTGGTTTCTAACATGGAAAATTCATTCGGATCAAGAATGATTTGGAAAAACTGACTTATTTTTTCGAAAAGTGTTCCCAAAACGATTCCAATTAACAAGAGCAAATAGATATTTTGTTTCCCTTTTCGGAAGAGAATGAAGTATAAAATGATGGAAAATAGCAACATTCCGCCAATCGCGATAAAGAAATTATTGGTTTCTGTAATCGTTCGAAACGTAACGTCGCCATACATATAAATAAGCATGGTTTGAATCAGGATAAACACCGATTCGTAGCCCATAATGGCTGGCGTTAAGATACGATTGTTTGTAATGGTTTGAAAAATCAACGAAGAATAAGCGACTGCAACAGCAACTAAAGCCATTGTTGCCAATCGAATCAAACGTTTTGGAAGGATATATTCGTAATGCGTTCCTAGGTTGTAGCCTAAAAATAACAAGGCCGATCCAATGAAAAATGCGAGCAGAAGGTAGATATTCAAATTCTTTGTTCTCATTAGTTCTTACGTTTTAAAAGAATGACAAAAAAGAAAATTCCACCAATTACGCCTATTGTCAGCCCAATGGGAAGTTCGTAGGGGAAAATAATCCATCTTCCGACGATATCCGCAGCCAACAAAAATATCGCCCCAAATAAGGCGGATAGCGGCAACATGCGTTTGAGATTGTCGCCATACAACATGCTCACAATATTGGGAACGACCAAACCGACAAAGGGTATTGCGCCAACGTTTACGACGATGATACTCACCGTTAATGAAACGCAGATTAAGCCAATCAACAGAACTTGTTGGTAATTCAAACCCAAATTTTTTGCATAGGATTCGCCCATGCCCAAGACCACAAATTCGTTGGCGTAGTAATACAAAATGGCAACTGTAGGAACAATAAAATACAAGGATTCGTAATTGCCTTGCAAAATGTTGGAAAAATCGCCAATTAACCATCCAGTCATATTTTGTACAATGTTATTTTTGAAAGCGAAATACGTTGCAAAAGCATTGATAATATACCCAAACATGATTCCTAAAAGAGGAACGAAAATTATGTTTTTGTTTTTTACACGCTGAACTAAAATAATAAAAAGTATACTGAAAAGCGCTGTTACGATAAATGAAATCGTTGTTTTTGTAATCAAACCATAGGTTGGAAAAAGTAAAATGCAAATTAAAATTCCGAATTTTGAAGCTTCTATCGTTCCAATTGTTGAAGGCGAAACAAATTTATTTTGAGCCAATTGCTGCATCACAAAACCAGCGACACTCAATCCTACACCCGTTAATATCAGTGCCAAAGTACGTGGTAATCTGCTGATGATGAGAATCGATTGCTCATCGTTTGTATTATTGAATATGCTTTGTAATGTAACTTCTTTTACACCAACTAAAAGTGATGTTATAAAAAGAAACACTATCACTATACATGAAATGAGATACTTCAATTTAAGTTTTATTTAGACTAAATATAAGTAAATATATAAAAAATAATTATTCTTACAAGATAATATGATAAATATTATCAATTTTAATCTTTTCAATTTATAATCAGTTAGATATTGATTTAGTGTATCAAATGTCAATATACTTATAACAAATTAACTATCTATTATAAGTTATATTATAATCTTGTATATCAAATATGTTGGGATTAACTTTTCGTATAAATTAAATCTTACAAAATATAACAAAACTAACCTTCTATTATGAAAATCTAATAAAACTTTAAAATTTATAAACAAAATTTCAACTAACTTTAATATTGTGGAATTCAAAGGTTGTATTTGACTATTATTAGCATATCATAAAGTAGCAAGCTTTATATTTATTATTGTAACAGAATAATGGTGTGTAGTAGTGGTTTAGTAAAAGTTGTGAAAGTTTAATATTTTAAAGTAAAATATTCATGCCAGTTTTATAAACATAATTAGATTTAATAATTAAAATGAAATATATAATTATAATTTTCTGCTTTTCATAACTGTAGTTGATGCACAATTCGATTCAGAATATTATAACAATCACTCGAATGATACTATAAAAGCGGAAGTAATGAGATATAATTCTAAAGTTGTTTACTTCTTAGTGATTGAAGAAAAATAAAACTTAGATCAAAAGATATTAAATCATTTGTTGTAAATTAAGAATATGATAAATTAGTAAAATATGTAACCTTACAAAATGATAGGACTCATTTTTTTGAAGAAGCTGATGTTGGAGAATTATCACATTATTATTTAAGAATATTTAATCCATATGATTGTGAAAAGTTAAAATTTTCTGTACTTGTTAAAAATGATAATATTGTATATGTAAATGCATCAAATTTGAAAAAAAGAATAACTAAGTTCATAAGCGATTGTCCATAATTACTAAAACAATGGACACAAACAGATGAGTACCCAGATTATGATGTAATAAAAATTACAGAAGCTTATAATAAATGTAAAAGGTAAATAAGAAGTCAATATTTGTATAAGCTATTCATTGTATTTTAAGTTAAATTATTCTATGGTTTTATACAACGTTAAGATCTTGTTATTTTAACATATAAGTTTAAAATTATACTAAAATATTTATATTACTGTAACGTATTAAATTATAGTATTTGATAATATATTCAATGAATTGCTTTAACTAGTCTTTTTATTAAAAGTATAATATTATATAAAAATAATTATA
>NZ_DKSU01000004.1:0-91159 GCF_002472945.1 Empedobacter sp. UBA7248
CTATTATTCGTTTTTCCAAACATAATTTACATTTATTTTACATTCTCCTCTTAAGTGATTGGTATGATGAGAAATATTTTTTGAAATGTTTGACGATTTACGCTAAACGGTAGACGAAATAGAGAAAAACGATCAATTAAAAATGAAAAATTGGAGAAGATTTGTAGTTTAGATTGACATTTTTGTCAGAAAAAGGAGGATTTTAGATTTACCTAAGAAAGGTTATCACGATTATAAAGAGAATTATTCTTTTACATTATTTAGAATGCGATGCTGAAATGAATTCAGCAAGACTAAATGGGTATATAATTTTTACAGCAAGAAATGATTAGACGCTATTGGTTTGCTGAATTAAGCAAAGCAGCAGCGGATATTTTGTGGTTATCAACTCGGGAGAAATTGTCGCGAAGCGAGAATAACTATTCAATATAGTTAACAATATAATAGATGCTATATAGAAATGAGTTTAGCATGATTTCCAAATAAATTTTATTGAAAAAGTTTTTAAGAAACTTAAAAAGACAACATCTATTACATATAGTAAGCCTTAAAATAATACTCATTCATATAAGTTAAGAGAAGTGTATTATAACTAAGTAATTACATCCTAAATCATGCTAGTTTAACTATTCTCATCTTTTTCTTTGTGACGATCAACAACCGATTTATCTTCCGAAACTCCTGCTTTCCAATAAGAATAAGCATACAGTTCCTCTTGTTTCCATCCTTTTTCTTTTCTTAAATAATGTCGAATTTCTTTGACCGTAGAAAACTCTGTTGCTATATATCCAAAACGTGATGTTTCAGGCAATGCCTGCTGCTTAACAACTTCTGCCATATTACTTCCTTTCTTTGGAAATTCATTATGCAACCAAATAAAATTGATAGTAGCTTCTGTCTGTAAATCCTGTTCATCTTCTTTTCCGTACACTTCAATAATACAAGTACCTTTAGCTGTTGGAGGTAAATCCTCTAAAATAGCCGATAGCACTGGAATACCAGTAGCATCAGCAACCAAAAGATAATTTTCGGCTTGGGTATATAGTTCCGTTTTTCCATTTTTCATTAAAACACCTAAGACATCACCCTCCTTTGCTAAAATTGCCCAAGCAGAAGCTACGCCTTCGTCTTTGTGCGCTACAAAATCTATCCATATTTCATTCGTCTTTAAGTCAATTCCTCGATGCGTGTAAGTACGAACAGTAGGTTGAATTTCTTTTGACATTGGATACCATTGTCTTTTTTCGTAATCAAATTCAGGAAAATGAATTTGATTAATTCCTTTTGGTGGAATTAGTATCTTATTGTTTACACCAATTGTAGTATTAGCAAATAAAGGAACATTTTCTCCCTTAAGATAAATACGTATATAATGAGGTGTAATATATTCTTTTCTGCTTAATTTTAACTCAGCTTTTAGAGGTGTGAAATCATTCATAATTCTATTTTTTTTATAATTGTTCAAACATTAGGGCACTTGCTTCGCCTTTTACATAAGGTTTATGTTCCACTCCACTTGGAATTACTATAAACTCTCCTGTTTTTATCTCTTCGGTTCTGTCCGCAAATTCAACAAACATAGTTCCCTCTACAATTAGCAATACTTTATCTCCGTTGTCGTGCTTATGCATTTCAAAATCACCTTTCAGTTTAAAAATTTTTATAGCGTGATTATTAACTTTTGCAAGTTCTTTCAAGCTCCAAAATTCAGTAATTGTTTCAAGCTGTGATTGAATGTTTATTTTATTCGCTTCCATTTTAACCGTTTTTATGAATTGTTATGTGATTAGCACATTACTAATCATTCATTTGAACAAAGTTAAAAAAATTATTTAGAATAAATCTAAATAATAAATATAAAACTATTATGATTAAATATTTGTTGTTCTCTAAAGTATTTATTTACGTACGAGAAACTCATATAAACAATAATTAATTATCTTCATCATTCTTAGATAAATTAATCTTCCTTTATATATCAGATATTCTACTCGTACAGGTTTTCGTAGAGGGTCTAAGAAATTTTTGTCTGCCGAAAATAAATTAGACCAATTGACATTTTTATTTATTGTTTATGTGAAAGAGAAATTTGCTATTATTAAAAACAGCTGCTTTTCACAGTATAAACAGTACTGTGCATCACAACAACACAAGCTGTAGAGAAGGTAACAATATTGAAAGAGTTTACAGAAGAGAAAGCGGAGATTTAAATTCCCTAACGTTCACTTATTAAAGAAGCATGCGTTGTTATCTTCAAAACTAAATGATAAGAAAAAATGATTTTCGAGTTTATATCAGAAATAGCCTTCGTTTAATTATCATTATTCGACATCCGTATTTTTTAAAATTGCTTTTCAAATGATTTTCCATCAAATTTATATATTTTTCCGTCTGCCATTCCAAACCATAATTCTTTGTTGTAATCTTCGTAAATAGAGAGAACGAAATCATTGGTCAATCCATCTTTTTGAGTATAATTTTGTAATTGTTTTCCATCAAATTTCCAAATTCCAGCATCTCTATCTCCAAACCAAATATTTCCTTTGTGGTCTTCAGCAATTACAAAAACGTGCTCCAATGTTCCTTCGGGTGATTTTTCTCCATTTTGTTTGCTGTTGGGATGAATCAAGTGATGTTTCTTTGAAAAATTGATGATTGACTCCCCTTCTTTAAGTAATACGCCGATTCCATTATCCCAATCCAAAGCCTACCTTTAGAATCTTCGTAAATACTTCGTATATGCAAAGGTTCGATCTTTCTATCCAATCCTAATGTCTCATTATTAATGATTGTAAAATCACTTCCATTGTACCCTAAAACACCTGTATATGTGGCAAACCAAATCATATTGTTTTTACTTTTTGATATATCAGTTACAGCAAATAAATTATTCTTTGGATCAATATTTTTTTGAGGAGGAAAAGCTAAATAATGCAATTGTTGCCCGTCATATCTATAAACTCCAGGATTATTTCCCGCTTCAAACCATAAGTCAGTGTCAGATTTCATCCATTTACTTTCCTTATCATCATTACTTTGTATAGAAAAAATGTTTTGAGAATTTTCGTTTTTCGTTTTTGTGCGATTAGTAACTTTTGTACCATCGTAACTGCTAACTCCAGTTTGTGTTTCAAACCAAATGGTGCCTTTTTTATCTTCTTGAATAGAGTGAATTTGATCATCAGAAAGTCCATCATTACGAGTAAAATAACTGAATGATTTACCATCATAAACCGCAACACCTTCTTGAAGACTTCCAAACCAATAATTTCCCTTACTATCTTGAAAGATCGCACGAATTCCTGAAGTAAATTTTAAAGTAGCAGTTTTTGGAGTCACAACCAATTCAGATTCGCTTTTCACCTTTTCTATTGATTTCTTTTCCGTACACGAAAAGCTCAATGTTAATACAAAGATTAGGAGAATCAATTTTATTTTTCTGTCCATTTCTACATGTTCTAAAAGAATGTTCGACCATTCATGATTTTACGAGGGAATTAAAAATGAAAATTTTCAATTTTACCAATACACTCTGCTCACGAATAAATATAGTAATTTTTCAGTATCTTACTGTATATGAATAAAAAACAATTTACACCTCAGCTATTTATATGAAGTAAGTTTAGAAATATTGGTGTGATAGAAATCTATAGAATTTTGTCCCAGTAGATACAAACCAAATAAAAAAACCTTGCTTAAAAAGACTTAAACAAGGTTAATTCGTTTATATTTTATCTAAAATATTAAGTTGTTTAACAATTACCAATTCTAGTAGTTGATGTTTCACGATTTATTCCCTTGATTTAACATCTCAATTCTTTTAGCATCTTCTGATGTAAAATCTGGATCAACATAAATATGTACTCTTTTAATCAGACTACCTTCAAATTCAAAAACATTGCAAAATTTACCAAATGAATTTTTATTATCAGGCCACTTTATTCCCTCTTTCGTTTCTCCTCCTTCTTGTCCTTCAACGATTATATATTTATCGGATACTATGATATTAAAGTTTTTAACATCGTGATGAAGGCTTTTTAATCCATTTCCAAGTGTTTCGCCAAAGTGTTTTATACCTTCCTTTCCTTTAGTGTATCCATACTTCGGGAAATACAATTCAACATCTTCAGTAAATAAATCAAAATAAGTACTATCAAAAGTACCATTATCAATTTTTTCAAAATATTTTAAGACAACTTCTTTTCTTTCTGTAATCATTATTTTCATTTTTAATATTCTGATTGTATTCAGTTATTTAAAACTAAATAACAACAAATTATCAATATTGAAACGATGATTTTTCTTAATTTTTAAATTATGTTTTTTTAAATTTATAGGTAACAAGAAAATTATTAGCGAATAAGGAAGCGAAAACTTTCAATTTTTCCCTTAGTCGCAATTTCGCTACTACAATGTTAACTGTAGTCCTTTTTTCTTATTTTGATTCAAATATTTTATTTATTCTTGGTTGAATGATCCAAATTCCAATTGGAAAAAACCAAAGAAGAAAAAATTCGCCCGCAAAATCACTAAATGTTACAGGTTTTTGTAGTTCGACACTTTTTAATTCTTTTGCAATAAAATATAAACTATAGAAAATACAAAACATTGAAAAAAGATGAGTAGGAATTATAAATGCAAAGACAATCGGATTTGGTTGTTCATTTATAGAAGATTTTGTAAATATTCCAGCTTGATAAATAAATAGACAGAATAAAAATATAAATTATTGGTATAATTAGAAATATTTTGAACTTACTCAAATTCATTTTTACAGTTTTTGAAAGCTTTTTATTAAGATTTGTTCCCAAAGAATAAAACCAACTTAAAAAAAGTACAAGATAAATAATTGTAGTTATTAGAAAAGTATAAGTTAATGTTTTTGGATCTTTAGTTACAATAATTGAGCTAAAAGTTACTATTTGTAAAATGAATGGAACTCCAATTAGCAGAGCAAATACTTGCCAATGTTTAAGCGTTAAAAATTTTGACATATTTATTTAGTTTCTTTTGTAGACATTGTTTGTAATGTATTACAGCTAACGAGCCTATTATTTGCAAAAAAAGGAAAAGCTAGGATGAAAGTTTACTTTCAGCCCGTTTTTTTTAACCAATGCAATGTTAGCCGCAGTTCTTTTTTTCTTCGTAATAATCTAGCCAATTTTTGATTCTTCCAACAAACATTTTAAGATAGTTTTCTGTTAGAAATATATTTGACCAATCAAATCTTTGCGCTTGGACACCAAGATAAAATACAAAAATTGAAGCTCCAGCTTCTGGAATTAAATTGAATTCTTTTTCAGATAAGCTTCTTTCTTTTCTGTAACCATTTAAGAAACTTTCCACTTTAGTTTCATATTCATTTTTATCCGTTTCAATGAAAAATAATTGTTTGCAAAAATATCCAATATCTAAAATCAAAGAGCCATTTCCACAATTATCAAAATCAAAAATTGTAATTTCATTTTCCTTATTTACACTCAAATTGTCATACCAAATATCAAGGTGAACAATGCCATTTTGGTTTTCGGATAAATGAGTTGTTTCAAAACACTTTGCGATTTTTGAGGATATTTGTTTTAAATATAACATTTCATCTAAATCTTCTGAAAAATATACATTTAACCTCTCATAAGCTTTGTACAGAAGCACATCAGAATTATAATTGATTCGATTGATTTTTTTTGTCGCTGTTACATTATGAATTTTTGCCATTATTGAACCAACAGCAAAACAAGTTTCCTTGCTCATAAAACGCAATTTTTCTCCTTCTGCGAATGAGAAAAGCGCAACATATCTTAAACCTTCTGGCGCAACAATTTCTTGAATTAAATTTCCATTTTTATCAGGAATTGGAGTTGAAACTGAAAGATGATGTGATTTGAGTAAATTTAATAGGCTTAACTCTTCTTGGATTTCAGTTTCTGTTCTCCAGTTGCGACAATAAACTCTAACCACATATTTCGTACTTGGAGTAGTTAAAAAATAGGTATGATTTACTCCTGTTCTAAAAAGTTTACAATCGAAATTATGTTCCAATTGATACTTTTCGTTAATAAATTCTCCTAATTCTGTTGGTGATAAAATTGAAGCTATTACTGGAAAAGTTTTCATTTAAATGCTGAGTTTGTTTTATAATTGCCGCTAACTAGACTTGTTGAAGTGCGAACTTAATTTGAGTAAATCTTCAATTCAGAGCCAAAGCTGTTTTACTATTTGTAAACTTACAAAAAAACGAATATAATTCGTATAATAAGATTTCAACCATGTAAATGCATTTTCGTGAGCAGAAGATCCAACAGTTTTAATTCCGAAATCTTGAAATTTTTGTAATTTCTGATGCACAGAATCGTATTTCACTTGCTCAACAACTGATTGATAAAACAGATTCAACTCTTGAGCAGCTAGATTGAGAGAAAAAACAAATAATGGTAGAAATATATACTTCATATCATTTTAAATAATTAACCAACGTTAAAACGTAAAAGATTAAAAATTATTCAAAATTGTTTTTAATTCTTCGATACTTTCTGTTGCTTTTTTCTTGATATGCGTAATAGATGAATTGGTATACGTATCTGATGGATCGATATAGATAATTGGTACATTAGTTTTTGCATAATCTTTGAGTGAAGCAGCTGGATACACTTGCATTGACGTTCCAATAATCACCAAAATATCTGCTGTTAAAACCTCTTCAATTGCATTTTCTATTTCTGGAACCATTTCGCCGAACCACACAATATGCGGACGTAGTTGATTTCCATCTTTCGCCAAATCTCCAAGTTTGATATCTTCATTCCAATCAATAATTAGATTTTCGTCTTTTTCGCTTCGCGCTTTTCTCAATTCGCCATGCAAATGAATAATTTTAGACGAACCTGCTCTTTCGTGCAAATCATCTACATTTTGGGTAATAATAGAAACTTCAAAGTCTTGTTCTAACTCTTTCAGAAAAAAATGTGCCGCATTGGGTTCAACATCGAACAATTGTTTTCGGCGTTGATTGTAGAATTCTTGAACCAATTTAGGATTTCTTTGATAACCATCAATCGAAGCTACTTCCATAATATCATGATTTTCCCACAAACCATTGGCATCTCGAAAAGTTGAAATTCCACTTTCTGCACTAATCCCGGCTCCCGTTAAAACGACTAACTTCTTTTTCATTTCGAATGTATTAATTGAAGTAAATATAACTTTATAAAACCACAAAACTCCATTTCTATAAATGGAGTTTCGGTTTTATTTTATTTTTTTTAATTCATCTAATTTGACTAGACACATAATACTAAATGTTGCAAACATGGTCAACGTAAGAATTGCTGCATTAATTATCATAAGCTTTGTTTTTGGGTTATTAATTTGAATTAAAGTTACTTCAAATCATTTCTTTCGAAAAGTATTTCATTAAGAAATAACGACTTAACTCACTTATTTTTAATGAATAAACTTTAACCTCGAAATATAAAAAAACCTCAATTGGGAACAACTGAGGCCTTTCTCTACTAAAACTTAAGTACCATGAAAACTCAACTAACTTATATAAAGACTAGTACTTGCTCTAGATTCATCAAACGATATACCAAATTATATTTCAGCATGTTAAAAAATAAAAGCAGCCAATAAATTGACTGCTTTAAATAATTTGTATTTAAAATATACTTAGAAAGCGTATTTATTTTCTTTGATTAAAAGATCTGCAATTTCAGTTTTCAAGTTCACTACGTTTGGATATTCGTTGTAACGTGTAAATCTTCTTAAACCAGATAACATCATGCGTTGCTCATCTCCTTCTGTGAAAGAAACAATTCCGCGAGTCGCTTCTGTTTTAATAATTTCTACTGATTTGAATAATTGTAATTGAACTAATTTTTCTGCATTTTTCACTGCATCAGCACCTTTTACATTCGCAATTTTTTCTGCACGTAACATCGCCGATTCAACCATATAAATTTCTTGCATAATGCGAGAAGCCGCAATAATCAACTGTTGGTGTTGCTCTAATTCTGCACCAAATTTTTGCAAAGCAGAACCCGCAACCATAAAGAACGCTTTCTTAAGATTTGCAATGATTTCTTTTTCTTGCGCAAATAATTCTGAATAATCTGGAACATCAAACGATGGAATAGACATCAATTCGTTCGCCACATTCATTGCAGGAGACATTAAATCTAATTTTCCTTTGAATGCACGTTTTACTAACATCGAAACACATAATAATGTATTGATTTCGTTCGTTCCTTCGTAAATTCTCGAAATACGCGCATCTCTCCAAGCTGCTTCCATTGGCATTTCTTTCGAATATCCCATTCCTCCATAAATCTGAATTCCTTGATCGGCAGAATCCTGCGCTGCATCGGAAATCCAAACTTTTAAAATAGAAGCTTCAATCGCATATTCTTCAATCCCTTTTAATTCCGCTTCATTATGAGGCATTCCTTTTGCCATGTTATCTTCGATTGCATCTTGTACATCTTTCGCTGCACGATACGCACCAGCTTCTGAAGTAAAAGCAGAAACAGCCATATCAGCTAATTTCTCTTTAATCGCACCAAACGTATTGATTGACGTATTGAATTGTTTACGCTCTGAAGAATATTGTAAAGAATAATCTAAAATACGACGTTGCGCATCTAAACACGCAGCTCCTAATTTGATACGACCAACATTCAATGCATTCATCGCAATTTTGAAACCTCCATCTCTTTCTCCTAAAAGATTTTCAACCGGAACACGAACTTCGTTAAAGAATACTTGACGTGTTGATGAAGAAACAATTCCTAATTTATCTTCTTCTTCTCCTAATGAGAATCCAGCACCAGCCTTATCTTTTTCTACAATGAAACCTGTGATATTTTTATCATCATCGATACGTGCAAAAACAATGAATAAATCTGCAAAACCTGCATTTGTAATCCACATTTTTTGACCTGTGATGATATATTCTTTACCATCTTCTGATAAAACAGCTTTTGTTTTCCCAGAATTTGCATCAGAACCTGCTTCTGGCTCCGTTAAACAATAAGAAGCAAACCACTCACCAGTTGCTAATTTTGGTAAATATTTTTGTTTTTGTTCTTCTGTTCCGTACAATAAAATTGGCATTGTTCCAATTCCTGTATGCGCTCCAAAAGCTGTCGCTAACGAACCAGTTGCTCCAGAAATATAGTCGCACACTAACATTGTTGTAACGAATCCCATTCCCATTCCACCATATTCTTCTGGAACAGAAATTCCTAATAAACCTAATTCACCGATTTTACGCATTAATTCTTCAATCAACGCATAATCTTTCTTCTCGATTTGGTGTTTTTTAGGCACTACTTCTTTATCGATAAACTCTTTTGCAGATTGCAAAATCATTTGTTGTTCTTCTGATAAATCTTCGTAAGTGAAAATATCATTGTAAGAGGCATCTTTAATTAAATATTGACCTCCGATTAATCTATTTGGATTTGTAGACATATTTTTTTGTTGTTTAGATATTAGATATTAGAATTGAGAAATTAGAAGTTAGATAAATCTATAATCTAACCTCTCAATTCAGTATTTTATTTTAGATATTCGAAAATTGAAGCTGCTCCTTGTCCTGTACCAACACACATGGTTACCATTCCATATTTCGCTTTACGCGCTTCCATTTCATGTAACAACTGCACTGTTAATTTCGTACCCGAACACCCAAGTGGATGCCCTAAAGCAATTGCACCTCCATTTACATTGACGATATCAGGATTAAGATTCAACTCACGCATAATTGCAACTGATTGAGAAGCGAAGGCTTCATTCAATTCGATTAACTGAATATCTTCTAATTTCATTCCTGCTTGCTCTAACGCTTTTGGAATTGCAAACAAAGGTCCCATTCCCATAATACGAGGTGCTAAACCTACCGTAGAATATGCAACCAAACGAGCAACTGGCTCAAGACCTAACTCTTTCACCATATCTTCTGACATCACCATTACGAAAGCTGCACCGTCCGACATTTGAGAAGAGTTACCTGCTGTAACCGATCCTCCTTGTGCAAAAACAGGACGTAATTTTGCTAAACCTTCGATTGATGTATCCGCACGTGGACCTTCGTCCACTTTAAAATCAATTTTCTTTGTTTGAACTTTTTCTTTATCATCTAAGAAACTATATTCAACATCAATCGGAACGATTTGAGAAGCAAATTTTCCTTCCGCATTTGCTTTTAACGCTTTTTGATGTGAATTGAATGCAAATAAATCTTGGTCTTCACGAGAAACTTTAAATTCTTTTGCAACTTCTTCAGCTGTTAATCCCATTCCCCAGTAATAATCTGGATGATCTTTGGCTAAATCTGTTTCTGGAATTGGTTTGTAACCTCCCATCGGGATATACGACATCGATTCTGCACCACCTGCGATGATACATTCTGCCATTCCTGTTCTAATTTTAGCAGCTGCCAACGCAATTGCTTCTGATCCTGATGCACAGTAACGGTTTACTGTAACACCTGGAACTTTGTCTGTATCTAATCCCATTAACGAGATAAGACGTGCCATATTCAATCCTTGTTCTGCCTCTGGCATTGCACATCCTACGATTAAATCATCGATACGTGCTGGATCTAAAGTTGGATAATCTTGCATTAAGCGCTTGATTACTGTAGCTGCCATTTCATCTGGACGCGTAAAACGCAATGTTCCTTTTGGCGCTTTTCCTACAGCTGTTCTATATCCTGTAACTATATATGCTTGTTTCATTTTATTTAAAAATTTAGATGTTAGATTTTAGATGTTAGATATTAGATTTTAATTTTTGTTGAAATACATAATTCATTTTTTGAATTTCATTTAATAATAAAATGATGTGTTCTACTTTATCTTTTTTCAATAATTGTAATTCTATTCCTAAAATTAATTGAGTCATTAATTCGTAAGAAGAACCATTTGCTATAGATAAAAAATGAACGAATTCTTTATTCGAGTTTCTTCCTGCTCCCTCTGCAATATTAGAAGGAATTGAAATTGTTGCTCTTTTAATTTGACTTGTCAAACCAAATTTTTCGTCTTGAGGTAATTCTAAACAAATCAAGTAAACTTGTTTTGTCAGCTCAATCGCTTTTTTCCAAATTATCAAATCCTCAAGTTTATGCATCTCAATACTAATATCTAAAATCTCAATACTACAATTTTAATTACGCAACGGTTTACCTGTTTTTAACATATGCTGAATACGCTCTAATGTTTTTCTTTCTCCACAAAGAGATAAGAATGTTTCGCGCTCTAAGTCTAACAAGTATTGTTCTGAAACATAAGTTGATTCAGATAAATTACCACCTGTCATTACATATCCTAATTTATTCGCAATTAAACGATCATGATCCGAAGCAAAACGTCCAGCAACCATAGAATCTGTTCCGACATAGAACATTCCCATCGCTTCTTTTCCTAACACTTCTACTTTACGTTGAATTGGTTGTGTATAACCTGCTTCTGCCATAATAATTGCATGTTTCTTCGCTTCTGCAATTTGACGTTCTGCATTTACCACTACAATATCTTGCTCACGAATAATTCCCATATTCTTAGCTTCATAAGCTGAAGTCGCCACTTTCGCAGTTGCGATATTCATGAAATTATCACGTAAATGATTTACTTTTACATCATCTTTCAAAGCAAATTCAGTTGCACGGCGCGCAAATTCTTTCGAACCTCCACCACCAGGGATTAATCCAACTCCAACCTCAACCAAACCAATGTAAGTTTCAGCAGCAGCTACAATTTTATCCGCATGCATTGACATTTCGCAACCTCCACCAAGCGTCATTCCGTGAGGAGCAACAACAACTGGAATAGATGAATAACGAACACGCATCATCGTATCTTGGAACATTTTGATTGCCATGTTCAATTCCCACCAATCTTGTTCTGCAGCCATCATCATAATCATGGCTAAATTAGCTCCGACAGAGAAATTGTCTCCTTGATTACCAATTACAACTCCACGATAATCTTTTTCTGCCAACTCGATTCCTTTATTAATTCCTTGTAAAACTCCTCCTCCAAGAGAATTCATTTTAGAACGAAACTCAATATTGATGATTCCGTCTCCTAAATCTTGAATAGATGTTTCTTTATTTGACCAAATTTCATTCGTTTTTCTGATATTATCTAAAATAATGAATGCATCTTGACCAGGAATTAATTCAAATTGTTTTGATGATTGATTATAGAATAATTTCTTACCATTTTCGATTTTATAGAAAGAATCTGCACCAGTTGCTGCTAATTCTTTTACCCAATCCGAAACCTTGAAACCTTCTGATTCTACTAATTGAATTCCGTTTTGTAATCCAACCAAATCCCATGTTTCAAATGGACCATATTTCCAAGCGTAACCTGTTTTTAAAGCATCATCAATTGGATAAAGAACATCTGTAATTTCTGGAACACGTTGAGAAACATAAGCGAATAATGAAGCAAAATGTTTGCGGATTAATTCTCCAGCTTTACCAGAATCTTTCAATAAAACACCTAATTTATTACGCATAGATCCTGCATTTTTAGCAGTTTCTACAGCGGCAACTTTTGCGCGCTCCATTGGACGATACTCTAATGTATCAAGATTTAAGGCAAAACGATTTGTATTTCCTTCTTTATCAATTTCTTTATAATAGAAACCTTTTTTTGTTTTATCTCCTAAGAATTTATTCTCGATTAAGAAATCCAAGAATTTTGAATCTTTCAAACCTTGAATCATTTCGTCATTTGGCGCATTTTGCTGTAAACCTTTTGTTACATTATATGCTGTATCCAAACCAACCAAATCACCCAATTTGAATGTTCCCGTTTTTGGACGACCTAAAATAGAACCTGTTAACGTATCAACTTCCTCAATCGTTAATCCAATTTCTTGCGCCAATTCCATCACTTTCGCCATCGAGTAAACCCCTACTCTATTTCCGATAAAACCTGGCGTATCTTTACATAAAACTGGCGTTTTACCTAAGAATAATGATGCATAGTTTTGGAAAAACTCAACAACAGATTTGTCTGTTTGAGGAGTTGGGATAATTTCGAATAATTTTAAGTATCGTGGCGGATTGAAGAAATGCGTTCCGCAGAAATGTTTCTGAAAATCTTCTGAACGACCTTCTGCCATCAAATGAATTGGAATACCAGAAGTATTAGAAGTGACTAAAGTTCCTGGTTTACGGAAGTTATCTACACGCTCGAAAATTGATTGTTTAATATCCAATCTTTCGATCACAACCTCTATTACCCAATCCGAGTTTTTAATCTTCTCGAAATCATCATCAAAATTCCCTACAGTTATACGAGAAGCAAATGCTTTGTCATAAATTGGTGAAGGATTGCTTTTTAAAGCAGCATCTAAGTGAGTTTGAGCAGTTCTGTTACGAACTACTTTACTCTCTAAAGTAAGTCCTTTCGCTTGCTCTTGTGGTGTAAGCTCGCGAGGAACCATATCTAACATCAAGACTTCGACTCCGATATTTGCAAAATGACATGCAATACCAGAACCCATCACTCCTGATCCTAATACAGTTACGTGTTTAACGTGTCTTCTCATAATTGTTTTTAAATATTTTTTTGTCCGATATTAATTGGTTAATCTTATAAATCACTTCCAAGAAAATTTGCATTTTCTCTGGATCTATATGATTATTAATTGATTCATTAAATTGCAAAACAAAATGTTTTGAAATATCTCTCATTCTTAATCCTTCTTCAGTCAAAGTGATCAACACACTTCTCCCATCTTCTGGATTTGGTTTTCGAACGATAAAATTTCTTGCTTCTAAGTTTTTTAAAGTTCTCGACAAGCTTGTTGGCTCTATTCCCATCTTTGGTCCTAGCGACGTACTTGGCGTACCTCCTTTCGGATCTATTGATAATAATGTAAAGGCATACACCATTGTGGAATCGTAAGCACCAGCTTGCTCATTATACATTTTCTGAACTGACAACCATGTTGAACGCAATAAATAATCTATCGTTAAATCTTCTCTTAACATATTTTAGTGTATGTCTAACAAATATAATCTTTTTTTATTATGCAAGCATAACAAAGTTTTAAAATTTAATTTTGTTTAACAAATAATGATTCAATTTACTATTTATCAATGAAATGTAACTTTAAATTATGATTAATAAAATAAATAGTATGATTAAATAATACTTAAATTTATTCCATTAATAAAAAACTGACTGTAGTAGTGTAAAAATACGTCATATTTAGTATCGAAAATAAATATAATGTTGGTTTTATATTATAAATAAATAAGATTGTTTAATCTCTTTTCAACGGCATACATTCGTAGAAATTTTAAAATACTGCTTATGGAATCAAACCATACGATGAACAAAGTAACAGCGGCAACGCTATTAATCGCATTTGGAATCATTTACGGTGATATTGGAACAAGTCCTTTATATGTAATGAAAGCGATAATTGGCGAGACTCGCGTGATTGAAGAGAGCATTGTCTACGGAGGCGTATCATGTGTTTTTTGGACTTTGTGTTTTCAGACTTCTATCAAATATGTATGGTTGACACTAAAAGCGGATAATGATGGCGAAGGAGGAATTTTTTCTTTGTATTCATTAATCAAGAAAAAAGGTAAAAACCTAATTATTCCAACTATCATTGGAGCTTCTGCTTTGCTCGCCGATGGAATTATCACTCCCCCCGTTTCCGTCTCTTCTGCTGTTGAAGGACTACGAATGCTAAACGGACTCGAAAATCTACCTACTATACCTATTGTAATCTTCATCCTTTCGATGTTATTTTTCTTCCAACGATTTGGAACAAATAAAGTAGGAAAAATATTTGGACCATTTATGGTTTTATGGTTTACAATGCTTCTAGGCTTAGGAGTTTTACATATTGTACATCATCCAAGTATTATCAAAGCATTAAATCCTTATTATGCGTATAACTTATTGATGAATTATCCTCATGGATTCTGGATTCTTGGCGCTGTATTCTTATGTACAACAGGTGCTGAGGCATTATACTCCGATTTAGGACATTGCGGACGAAAAAACATTAGAATTAGTTGGCTGTACGTTAAAATCTGTTTAGTAACAAACTATTTGGGGCAAGCAGCTTGGTTAATGCACCAAGACAATCCTATGTTAGATGGTAGAAATCCTTTCTACGAAATGATGCCAGATTGGTTCTTGATTCCTGGAATTTGTATTGCCACAGGTGCAGCTATTATTGCGTCACAAGCTTTGATTACAGGATCTTTTACCTTAATCAACGAAGCTATCAACTTAGGTTTCTGGCCAAGAACATTAATTATTCAACCAAACGAGCACAAAAGCCAAGTTTACATTCCTACAATCAATTTTATGTTATGGGCTGGCTGTGTCTTTATTGTCTTATATTTCCGAGATTCGTCCCATATGGAAGCCGCCTACGGACTTGCTATTACAGTTACCATGTTAATGACGACCTTCTTGTTATCCTATTATCTTAATTATTATACAAAGTTCAACAAAGTATTTATTGTGGCAATTTTGTCTATTTTCGTAGCAATAGAATCTTCATTTTTCGTAGCAAATGTTGTCAAATTTGTTGATGGTGGATATTTAGCTTTATTAATGGGATGGCTGTTCTTCATAATAATGTATTGTAGTTTTTACGGAAAAATCCTTAATTCAAGAAACTTAGAATTCGTTAAAATTAAACGTTACGCGAATGTTTTAACAGAATTAAGTGAAGATAAAACAATCAATAAATATTCGACTTTCTTGTTTTACTTAACGAAATCTACCAATCCGAAAAATATCGAGAAATACAGTATTCAATCCATTTTATCAAAACGTCCAAAACGTGCAGATGTCTATTGGTTTGTAAACATTAACCGAGATAGTGAACCTTATACGTTGAGCTATAAAATATTGCCAATTGTTGATCAAAAAATATATCGAATTACATTTAATGTAGGATTTAGAGTTCAACCAAAAACAGAACAATATATCAAAAAAGTAATCAACGATATGTATGCAAATGGAGAATTAGAGTTAAAATACCTGAGTACATGTTTGAAAAAATACAATCAAGATCCTGATATGAAATTTGTTTTGATTGAAAAATTCCCTTCAATTGAGACTAAATTAAGTATGAAAGAATTTTTCACGCTGAAAGTTTATTATTTATTAAAGAAAATAGAGTTCAATATTCCGAAATCTTTTGGTCTAGAGAAGAACGACGTTGTTGTAGAACACATTCCTCTTTATATGCACAAACATAATATTGACGATTTAAAAAGAATTCAATAAAAGAATAGAAATCCTGAAAATAATTTTTCAGGATTTTTTTTGTAAATATTTTATAGATTGATAATTATCAAATAATTTTTATAAATTTATATCAATCAACAAGATAAAATATTTATAAAAAATTAAATTATGTTCGAAATTTATCAAGACAAAGCAGGAGAATATCGTTTTCGTTTGAAAGCTAAAAATGGACAAAATATTTTGGCAAGCGAAGGTTATAAACAAAAAGCAAGTTGCGAAAATGGAATTGAATCTGTTCGCAAAAATTCTCAAGATGATTCTAAATACGAATTAAAAGAAGGTTCTTCGGGTAAATGGCATTTCAATTTAAAGGCAACAAATGGGCAAGTAATTGGAACAAGCCAATCGTACGAAACCGAATCTGGCGCTAAAAATGGAATTGCTTCTGTCAAAACAAACGCTGCTGATGCAGAAGTAAAAGAAGTAGAAGGTTAATTACAAACCGTTATAAAAAGCTGAAGCCTTGGATAAATCCAAGGCTCAACCTAATTAACACTAATATGAATTAACACTAAAAACTTATGAAGTAAAATAATGTTCAACTTTATTTTAGATGCGATCTAAGCATCCAAGCAGTTTTTTGATGTTGTTCTAATAAACCAACTAAGAAATCCGAAGTTGAGATATCATGAAACTCATCAATTTCTACTACAGCCTGCGCCAAAAAGTCAATAATAACTTCGTGATCGTGTAGTAAATCAGCAATAAAACTTAAACTATCTTTGTTTTCAGTTTTTCTTGTTTCTGATAAGTGAGCTAACTGCAAATACTCTGCCATAGTTGCTGGTGCATAAACATCTTTTTGACGAATTTTTTCTGCAACATCATCTATAACAATTTGTAACTCGTTATATAACGATTCAAAATACACATGTATTGTCTGAAAATCAGGACCTTCTACATTCCAATGTGCATTTCTTGTTTTTAAGTATAAAATATGTTCATCAGCTAATAATTTAATTAAAATATCAGCGATTTTTTGTTTTTTTTCTGGCGATAATAATTTCATATGATTAAATTTTATATTGTCTATTTGATTAACTTTACTAATGCAAATATAGAACCAGAAAACGAATGAATTATAGATTTATCAAATCTTATTTCTATTCTTTTATAATTAAAAACTATGAACGACTCGAATTAACTTAAAATAAATAATGATGTTTACTTAAAAACAGAATTACTATTTTTGATGAGACAAATTTATAGTGGTTTTTTCAATTAGAGCCATTTTTAAAAGTTAAAAATTAATTAAATTTCTATGAAAAAGTTTCTTTTATTTATCATTTCTTTAACCCTAAGCAATACTGCTTTTTCTCAAATTAATCAAAATCAAACGCTTAATAATAATTGGCGTTTTGGAGGTGGTTTGGGACTATCTTTTGGGAATAATAGTTATTTTGGGTTTAATATTTCTCCAAGTGTTGGATATATGGTTGCAAACAATTTAGAATTGGGTGCGACAGCAGGTTATCAGTATGCGAAAGATGACTATGTAAAGCAAAATTTGTTTAATGTTGGTCCTTACATTAACTTTTTTCCAATCGAAAATATTTTCTTGAGAGCCAATTATATGTACTACACAGGAAAACAAAAGTACAACGATCGTACGCCATATTACAACAGTATTTATGAAGCTGACATGGACGAATCTGCTTTATGGTTAGGAGCTGGATATCAATCGAGTGGACCAGTAAGATTTCAAGCTGGCGTGATGTACAATGTTTTATATAAAGAAAACGAAAGTATATTTTCTTCAGGATTACAACCTTTTATGGGTGTTTCAATCGGATTATAAGTCATAAAAAAATCCATCTAAAAATTTTTAGATGGATTTTTTTATATTTATTTCAATTCGTCTTTCAAGAATTTTCCTGTCACACTTTTCGGATTCTTAATGATTTCTTCAGGAGTTCCTTCTGCCACAATTTTTCCACCTTTGCTCCCTCCGTCTGGACCAATATCAATCACATAATCAGCTAATTTTATCACATCCAAATTATGTTCGATAATGATAACAGTATTTCCAAATTCTACAATTTTATTGATTACTTTCATCAACACATTTACATCTTCAAAATGCAAACCTGTTGTCGGTTCATCTAAAATATAAATTGTTTTTCCTGTTTGTTTCTTGGCTAATTCTGTTGCTAATTTCACACGTTGCGCTTCTCCTCCACTCAATGTTGTTGACTGCTGACCAAGCGTGATGTAACCCAAACCTACATCTTGCAACATTTTGACATAACGATATATTTTCGGAATCGCTTCAAAGAATTCTACCGCTTCATTTACCGTCATTTCTAACACATCCGAAATCGATTTTCCTTTATAACGAACCTCCAACGTCTCACGATTAAAACGTTTTCCATTACATGTTTCACATTCGACATGAATATCAGGTAAAAAATTCATTTCAATCACACGCAAACCTGCTCCTTGACAAGTTTCACAACGTCCACCTTTTACATTAAATGAAAAACGTCCAGGCTTGTAACCTCTAATTTTGGCTTCAGGTAAATTTGTAAACAACGTACGAATATCAGAGAAAATTCCCGTATAAGTCGCAGGATTAGAACGAGGCGTACGACCAATTGGCGATTGATCCACTTCGATTACTTTATCCAAATGTTCTAAACCTTCGATTTTTTTATAAGGCATCGGATCTTTTTCTGCTCTAAAAAAATGTTGATTCAGAATTCTGTACAATGTTTCATTAATCAATGTTGATTTTCCAGAACCCGAAACACCCGAAACCACAACCAATTCCCCCAAAGGAATAGTAAGATTTACATTTTTTAGATTATTTCCAGATGCACCAAAAAGTTTCAATTCTAATCCATTACCTTTTCTTCGTTCTTTTGGAACTTCGATTTGTAACTGATTGTTTAAATATTTTGATGTTAATGTATTTGATTTCAACATTTGTTCCGGCTCACCTTCCCAAACAATTTGACCACCATTTTTTCCTGCTTTTGGTCCAACATCAACCACATAATCCGATTCCAAGATCATGTCTTTGTCGTGTTCTACAACCAAAACCGAATTTCCGATATCGCGCAATTTCTTCAACGAATCTATCAATCTGACATTATCGCGCTGATGTAAACCAATACTTGGCTCATCTAAAATATACAACACATTCACCAGTTGAGAACCAATTTGAGTAGCCAAACGAATTCGTTGTGCCTCGCCTCCAGAAAGGGTTCTTGAAGAACGATTAAGACTCAAATAATCTAATCCAACATCTAATAAAAAAGATAAACGTGTATAAATTTCTTTCAGAATCTCGTGCGCAATTTGTTGTTGATTCGAAGTCATCGAAACTGGCGCATTTTCAATCCATTTTTGCAACGATTGAAGATCCATTTCCGCAACTTCACCAATATTTTTATTGTCAATTCGGAAGAAGAGCGATTCTTTTTTAAGGCGTTTTCCTTCGCAAGTTGGACAAATAACTTTCTTTCCAAACTTTTTGCTAATCGAACTTGAAGACGGATTATTTTTATCTTCCATTATTTCAGAAAGAAATTCATTCAATCCTTCAAAATCGATTTTATATGTTTTTTTAACTGATGCAAACTTAAGATCAACATTCAATGTTTCTTTCAAACCATTCATTACATCATCAATTAATGCTTGAGGAAGTTTTTTGAACGCTACTTTCTGGTCTATATTATGTTTAACAAAAATAGCTTCCAATTGTTTTTCTATTCGAGAAGATGATTTTAACGCTTCAAATAATTCTTCCAAATTATCAAACAACGATTTGTCTTGATCTTGAAATAATTTTTCGTGATTAACCACTTTCAACTCACCTAGACCTGTACAAGTTGGACAAGCACCTTTTGGTGAATTGAACGAAAATGTATTCGGTTCTGGCAACGCATATGACATTCCTGTCGATGGACACATTAACGAACGAGAAAAGAATTTGGTTTCATTGGTTTCGTAATCCAAAATCATTGTAATTCCGTTTCCTTGCTGCATTGCATGATCGATACTTGAACGCAAACGTTGATCGTTCACCTTATCATTCAGCAACATTTTATCCACCATCAATTCGATATCATGCGTTTTGTAGCGATCTAACATCATTCCTGGTGCAATATCTTTCAACTCGCCATCAATGCGCATTTCAAGAAAACCTTTTTTAGAATATGTCACAAAAACCTCACGATAATGACCTTTTCTTGAACGTACAATTGGTGCTAAAATCGCAATTTTCTTTCCGCTGTATTGTGTACGAATCAACTCAATGATTTGCTCTTCTGTATAAGCAACCATTTGTTCGTTTGTTTCAACAGAAAAAGCCGTAGAAGCACGCGCATACAACAAACGAAGAAAGTCATAAATTTCTGTAATTGTACCAACAGTAGAACGCGGATTTTTATTGGTCGTTTTTTGCTCAATTGCAATAACTGGTGACAAACCATCAATTTTATCAACATCTGGACGTTCCAAACCACCTAAAAATTGACGCGCATAAGCCGAAAAAGTTTCGATATAACGACGTTGTCCTTCTGCATAAATCGTGTCAAAAGCCAACGAAGATTTTCCACTACCACTTAAACCCGTGATTACCACAAGTTCGTTTCGAGGAATCTTTACATCAATATTTTTCAGATTATGTTCACGTGCACCGTAAACTTCAATAAAATCTTTGTCCATGTTCGTTTGTAAGAAGTTGCAAAAATACAAAAAAAGCCACATTTCTGTGGCTAAGTGTACTTTAAAAATTGTTAATTCTTAAGTATTTATTGTTTCTTAATTGGAATATAAATTCTAGAAATTAGTTTTAAACTATCAGTTTCCTTCGGATCGTTTAACATAATTTCTAATTGTTTTGTATCCAATTGTAGTTTTTTAGATTTTGCATAATTCTTCATTTTTTCGATTGTTTGCGCACGCTTAGAACGAGGTCCTAAATGCAATGTCAACAAATAATCTCCACCAGGAACAACAACTTTTTTCATCTCTTTTTGTAAAGGTAAATCTTCTATTAATTGTATTCCAGCAAAAAATGTTGTCTTATCTTTTTCTTTATCAAAATCAGTAAAATAGACATATGGGAAACCTAGATCGAAATCAAAACCACCTTCATCTTTATTCATTAATGATTTATAAATCACCTCAAAAGCGCCATCCACTTTATCCATTATATCTTTTTCTGCTAAACTTGACTGCTTACGAATTGCTAATAAATTTGTTCGACCTAATTCTACAATTCGATATTCACCATAATTCAATCGACCTTCTTTTTGATCCTTATCTAATCTAACTTTCACTTTTTGATTGAGGTTATCCAAAGATTTTTCAAATTTAGATTCAGGATTTTTGAAAAAAGCAAAATAGCGGTAGAAATAAGGAATTTCTTGACTTAAATAATTCAATTTTGTAGTTGTTTTCCCATTTTCTTGTTGTTCAAATTTAACATTCAAACTATCTAATTTTTCCCAACCATCATATTTTATGGTATAATTAACAAAACGATTTATCGAAAAATTTTCAATCGTTACTTTTCCAGAAGCAATTGAAGCATCTTCAGAATCCCAAATCATATAATTTTCGTCCTCTTCTTTTGTATTAGAAAATTTCTTGATTGTCAAAGAATCCGCAGCTGTAAATTGTTGCCATTTCGAAAATTGACGAAGATTATAAAATTCGTCGTACACCAAACCAACAGGGGCATCAAATTCATATTGCATTTCTTCATCGAAACGACTTGGTAAAACGATTGGCAATAAAGCCAAAACCGCAATAATGATTACTAAAAAAAGATTTATTTGTTTCATTTACAAAATTGATTGTACAAAAATAGAAATACTTTGTAGGACTCTTAATATTAATCTGAATTAATCTGTTAAAAATAGTATATTTGAGTAAATAATATAAACTTATGGACTTTACAAATTTAATTCAAGGTGCAATGGGACAACAAATTGTTGGTTCTGCTGCAAAACAATTAGGGATTAATGAATCTCAAGCTCAAACTGCTGTAGCAGCAGCTGTACCTTTTTTATTGTCTGCTTTAAATAAAAATGCACAAGGCGGAGGTGCTGAAGGAATTTCTAATGCTTTGAATCAACACGACGGGAGTATTTTGGATAATCTTTCTGGATTTTTAGGTCAAGGAGGAAATCAACAAGATGGATTAGGAATTTTAGGTCACGTTTTAGGAAATAAACAACAAAATGTAGAATCTGCAATTTCTCAACAATCTGGATTGAATACAGCACAAGTTACTCAAATTTTAGCGTTAGTTGCACCAATTGTAATGGGTTATTTGGGTAAACAAAAACAGTCTGCTGGATTGGATTCAAATGGAATTGCTGGTTTATTAGGCGGTTTAGTTGGTGGTTCTACAACTCAAACAAACCAAAGTGGAGTAAATTTAGGTGGTTTCGAAAAATTACTAGACCAAGATGGTGACGGACAATTAGGAATTGGAGATGCCATGAGTTTATTGGGTGGATTTTTCAAAAAATAAGCCTTGTCTTAAACTGAATAAAAATACAAAATTTATTAAGCAGGAAATTTTCCTGCTTTTTTTGTTTCAAAAATTATCAACCTAAAGATTCTGAGTAGTCAAAATTATCAACTTCACAAATATTAAAAGTTTACTTTAAAAAATATGTTATTTTTTTTATTGTTAATTGTAATTTTATCAATAATCAAACACAAATAGCATGGATACTTTATTTTACTCAGAAAAATTCATTCAAAGAATTAAATCAAAAAACCCAAACGAAAAAGAATTTTTACAAGCAGTTGAAGAAGTTTCCGAAACCATTTTACCATTTGTAGAAGAAAATCCTAAATACAAGAAATTCAAAATTCTTGAAAGAATTGCAGAACCAGAACGCATTATTCAGTTTAGAGTAACTTGGGTTGATGACAAAGGCGAAATCCAAATCAACAAAGGTTATCGTGTACAAATGAATTCTGCGATTGGTCCTTACAAAGGCGGTTTGCGCTTTCATCCATCAGTTAATTTATCTATTCTTAAATTCTTAGCTTTTGAACAAGTTTTCAAAAATAGCTTGACAACTTTACCTATGGGTGGCGGAAAAGGTGGTTCTGATTTTGATCCAAAAGGAAAATCTGACATGGAAATTATGCGCTTCTGCCAATCTTTTATGAGCGAATTATCTCGTCATATTGGTGCTGATGTAGATGTTCCCGCTGGTGATATTGGCGTTGGAGGAAGAGAAATTGGTTATTTATTTGGTCAATACAAACGAATGCGAAACGAATTTACAGGTGTTTTAACTGGAAAAGGTTTGGAATATGGCGGTTCTTTGATTCGTCCTGAAGCAACTGGTTACGGTTTATTATATTTTGTAGAATGTATGCTAGCCGAAAAAAAAGAAACCTTAAAAGGAAAAACGGTTTCTATTTCTGGCTCTGGAAATGTTGCACAATATGCTGCTGAAAAGTCTCTGGAATTGGGTGCTAAAGTGGTAACACTTTCTGATTCTTCTGGATATATTTATGATGAAGATGGTTTTGACACAGAAAAATTAAAGGTCATTTTCAAAATTAAAAATGATAATTATGACAGAATCTCAAAGTATGTTGATTATTATCCAAACGCTAAATTTTTCTCTGACCAAAACCCTTGGAAAGTCCCTTGTGATATAGCTTTGCCATGTGCTACACAAAACGAATTGGATTTGCAAGATGCTCAAACTTTACATCTCAACGGATGCAAATTGGTTGCAGAAGGTGCAAATATGCCAACAACTCCCGAAGCGGTTCATTATTTTTTGGATCATCAAATTTTATACGGACCTGGTAAAGCTGCAAATGCCGGTGGTGTTGCGACTTCTGGATTGGAAATGTCTCAAAATTCGATTCGTCAAAATTGGAACAGAGAAAAAGTAGATTATCGATTAAAAGAAATTATGATCAAAATTCATCACCAATGTAAAAAATATGGAAAAGGTGAATTTCAAGAAAATATAAATTATTACAAAGGCGCTAATATAGCTGGTTTCGTAAAAGTTGCCGATGCTATGATTGCTCAAGGAATATAAAAATCCATTTATAAAATTCGGTTCCCTTTACTGAATTTAGAATTCAATTGTTTGTTATTAAAGCTGAACTTCTGTTCAGCTTTATTTTTTTAGAGTGGAAAATTAATTTTAAACCCAATTCCTCGAACAGATTCAAATTTTATCATTTCATCATGCTGAAAATATTTGCGCAAACGTGTCATAAAAACATCTAAACTTCTACCCATAAAATAATCGTTTTCGCCCCAAATTTTTTCTAAAATCTCTTTACGGCTCACTAATTTTTGATTATTCTGAATCAAGAAACTCAACAATTCTGCTTCTTTTTCTGTTAATTGAAATTTTTCTTCTTGATAAGATAATTGCAATTGATTTCGATTAAAAACATAAGTTCCTATTTTAATCAATTCTTCTAAAACAGGTTGATTTCGTTTCAAAATATTTTTTATTCTCAAAACCAATTCTTCAGGATCGCAAGGTTTTGTAATGTAATCATCTGCACCTAATTTCAAACCTAAAACACGGTCAAAACTTTGCGCCTTAGCTGTCAAAAATAAATAGGGAATTGTAATGGTTTCGGCTAATTTTTTCGCTAAAGAAAAACCATCAATTTCGGGTAACATGACATCAAAAATGATTAATTGAGCAGATTTTAACGATTCTATTTCCTTCAATAATTTTTGCGGATGATCAAACCAAGTCACTTCAAAATCAGAAAATTCGAGATATTGTTTGAGAACTGTTCCCAAATCTTGATCATCTTCTATTAAAATTAATTTAGTTTTCATTCTGCAAAACGATTAAAAATTGAACACCTTTGTCTTTATTATTCTGAACTTTAATTGTCCCTAAATATCGTTCTACCGTATTCTTGACCAAAAATAATCCAACACCCAAACCGCTTACATTTTGGTTAACAGAACGGTTTACACGATAATATTTATCAAAAATAAATGACAAATCATTCGTTGGAATTCCAATTCCATTATCCGAAAAACTCAATTTTATTTCTTTTTGAAATTTAAAGTTTAATACAATTTCAGAAGCGCCATATTTCACTGAATTTTCAATCAAATTCTGAGCTATTTGTTGAAAATCTTTTGTTCTTAATACATTATTTTTCTCGAAAATACTTTGACGAATAAGTTTAACTTCTGGATATTGAAGCTGAATATTTTGGATAATTTCACTCAAAATAACCTCATCTAACAACTCAGAATTTTCGTCATTTTTTACAAAAATAGAATCGACAGTTTGCTCCAAACGATTAATTTGTCGGTTCATCATTTGTTTCGTTTCTGGATGTTGAACTTGATGCAGAGCAAATTTCATTGTAGTAATTGGAGTATTCAATTCATGTGCAATAGAATCTATTGTCAAATGTAATTGATTGATTTTTTCTTCTTGTCTCGATAAATTTTTAAGACTTTTCCAATACAAAAAGACAATTAATCCAACAATCAACAAACTCACAATAATTAAAGGAATAATTTTCTTGAGAATTAAAAATTTAAGGTTCAACAATTCATAATACGTTTGTGATTTCACTTTGTATTTATGTCGTACACTTTCATCAATTCCTAAATCAGAATCTTTTTGATTACTAATATCATCGGAACTCCATACGCTTTGATTAATCGATTTTGGATGATTTATTTTGGATGATGTACGATACATAATCAACGGTTTGTTAGGTAATAATTCCTTATTATTGATTTCATCATAAATAGAATAAATTTCCATTTTCAGCGCAATTTTATAATTCTCTCCTTTGGAATAAAAATCCACTAACGAATCTACTTTAGACGTAAATATTTGATGATTATTATTTATTTTAAAACGAATAACATTCAGTTCATCAAACTGTTTATCCTTTTCATGTGATAACATCTTAAAACTATTAATCAAATTATCTTCATCGATTACTTTCTGGATTTGATTCATTTCATCTGCAACTTTCAAAGCAATTTCAGACGCCTCTTTATTCATATCTTTTTCTATCAAACGATACGAATTGTAGATATAATAGGCTTGCAATGCAACCAAAACAATCAATGCAAAAGAAAAAATAAATGTATAATGTTTTTTAGATAATTTCATAAGCTTTTCATCAATTCAAAAATACATTGTTTTCGCACATAAATTACACATTAACTCATCGTTAACCGTTCATTAACCAAGTAAAATCGAAACTTGAAAGAGATTTGTTAAAAATCTGAACCATGAAAATAGTAATGACATTTCTTCTGCTACTTCCAAATTTAATTTTCGCACAAATTATTTCTGGAAAAATTATAGATGAACAAAATCAACCGATCAAAAATAGTTCTATTGAAGTTGAAATTCCTCCACAAGATCCAATTATGACTGAATCGAATGAAAATGGCGAATTTAATTTTGAGCTTCATCAAGCACAATCATTTACAATTTACATTAAAGAATTTGGTTACCAAGAATTTGAAAAGACATATCAAACTAACTCAGAAAATTCTTTAATTATCACACTTCAAAAAGATGAAACAATTAACTTAAAAGACGTTGTTGTTTCTGGTCAAAAACCTTTATTGAAACGAAAAATTGATCGAATAGAATTTAATGTAGAAAATACGCCTTTGCAAAATTTAAGTGCTTGGGATATCGTGAAAAACACGCCAAATGTTCTTTTAAAAAATGATCAATTAAGTGTGAGAGGAAATACGCAAATTTTGGTTACAATTAATGATAAAAAAACATTAATGTCGCAAGATGATTTGAAACAATTGTTAGAAAATACAGATGGTGCCACAGTTTCTTCGGTTGAAGTCATTACCAATCCGCCTGCAAAATATGAAGCTTCTGGAAGCGCAATTATTAATATTAAAATGAAGAAAAATGTGCTTTCTGGTTACAAAGGACAAATTGCGACACGTTATCATCAATCTATTTATAGCAAAGGAATGCTGGGTACTTCCCAATCTTACAATACAGAAAAATGGCAACTAACAGGAAGTTACTATTTTGTGAATGGAAAATATGTTCGCAAGAATTTTGATGTAACAACTTATGAAAAAGATCAAACACGTTGGGAAAGCGACATGATCCGTCGAACAGTTGCGAAACAACAACATATTTACAACTTTGCTTCTCAATATTCAATTGATAGTTTACAGAATTTTCAGTTTGGAATAAATGGTTCTAGAAATCCTGCTTCAATTGGGAATTATAACGTTCCGACGAATATTTACAATACAACGAATAATCAACTTGAATCATTTTATAAAACACAAAATCATCGTCGCGAGGCTTCAAATAATTTTAATACGTATTTGGTTTATGATAAAAAATTCGGGCAACATAATTTGACTTGGAGTAACAATTTTAGTCATCGTTATTACAAAGAAAATCAAGATGTTTTAACAAAAATGAATTTCAAAGATAAACCTTATGAAGAAAATCGTTTTTTGAGTGCTGCACTTCAAAAATTGAATCTATTTTCTACACAAATTGATTATAGTTTCACTAATGAAAATTTCGGTTTGGAAGTGGGAGCGAAATATAGTTTTGTAAAGAATGATAATGATTTGGATTTCTTTGAATCGATCCAAAATCAAATCGAATATCAACCCGAAAAAAGTAATATTTTTAATTACAAAGAACAGATTTTCGCCTTATATATTTCTGGAAATTACAAATGGAAAAAATGGGAAGCAAAAGCTGGTTTGAGATCTGAAACAGCTCTTATAAATACAATTTCTGATAATCCAATTAGCCAAAATAAACGAACAAACACCGATCTTTTTCCAACTTTATACGTCATGTATAATTTTGAAAATGCTGGACAAATTGGTTTGAATTATGGAAAAAGAATTGATCGACCTAATTATAATTTCTTGAATCCTTCAAAATCATATTACAATCTATTTTCTTATTTTCAGGGCGATGCCAATGCGATTTCTACTATTATCCACAATTTGAGTTTATCCTACACTTTGAAAGATTGGAATTTCGAAGCATATTATCGATACGAGAAAAATCCAGCGATGGAAATTTCATTACAAAATCCGGAAACTTTCGAAACAGTTTATCATTTTACAAACATCAAAAATGGAGAAGCTTTTGGAGCTAATCTTTCGAAAAATTTCAATCTAAAATCGTGGTGGAAACTGAATTTATTTGCGATGGGAGAATATAATCAAAACTATTATTTTGGTTCAGATAATCTGCAATACAAAAACGATGTCTTTTTTTATCACCTTTCATTGAGCACGCAATTGGATTTAGACAAAGCAAAAACATTTAATATTTCGGCAGGATATCAATATAATTCGAAGGCAATTCAAGGTTCGTTTGATATTAGTTCTTCTCAAAACACCTATTTGATTTTAAACAAAAAAATATGGGATAAACGTTTCGAAATTGGTTTGGTTTTCAATGATATTTTTAAAACTGATCGCAATACGATTTCTACGAAATACGCAAATCAAAATCAATATTTCAAAGATTATCGCGATACACAATACTTTATGTTTAATTTGAAATACAATTTCGGAAATCAAAAAGTAAAAGAAGCGAAACAAGCACAAAAAACAACGGAACAGAATAGAATTTAGCGCTACAAAAAGCGTAAGTTTTATTAAATTTGAGCAAAAGCAATAAAATGAATTCAGTAAAAATCATTCGAACAAATTCATCAAACAAAGATTTTCAAGAATTGGTAACAGAATTAGATAAAGATTTAGCAATAAGAAATGGTGAATTTCATTCTTTCTTTTCGCAATACAATAAAGTTGATAAAATAAATCACGTTGTTATCGCCTATTCAAACGAAAATCCTGTTGGTTGTGGTGCTATAAAACATTATTCTGACACAACAATGGAAGTGAAAAGAATGTACGTAAATCCAGATTTTAGAGGAAATAGAATTGCTGCAAAAGTTCTGAATGAGTTAGAAAATTGGGCAATCGAATTGGATTATGAACGATGTATTTTGGAAACTGGATTGAAACAACCCGAAGCAATTGCTTTGTATGAGCGATGTGATTACACAAGAATCGAAAATTACGATCAATACAAAGATATAGAAGAGAGTGTTTGTTATGAGAAAATATTAACTAGAAATATTTTCTAATATTCCATATTAAAACTATTTTATTTAGATTCTTTTTCTAAAAAACAATATTTTTTTATTTATATCAAAAAGTATCCTTAACTTAGTTTTAACATATAATTAAATCAATGTTAAAAAAGATATTATTTTTATTATTTATCACTCATACACTCACAATATTCTTAAGTTGTCAAAATAACACAACCCTTAATAATAATATCGAAAAAACAATGCAAGAAAAAAATATTTCTGAAAAGGATCTAAATAATCTTATACCTATAATTATAACCACTGATAAAGGTAAAGAAGAAGTTTATTCTGTGATTATCTATACAAATAACTCTCAACCTTTAAAAGATAAAGGAATTATTGTTCAAAGTGAATCTAAAAACTTTGTAACAGCTTTAATCAAAAAAGAAGATATTATAATCTTAAATAAGATTAACTCTATTAAATATATAAAATTTCCAAAAATGGATACTATAGGAGTTCCAAAACAAGAATTCCAAAAAGACGAATAATTAACACATTTTAAAATACTGATATGATTAAACATTTACACAAACTTACTGATCTAAATTTAGCTAAATTAACACTAAGCACTGCTTTTGTATTTTTCATTGGAAATAATGTTAATGCACAATACAAAATAGATCCGAGATTTGAACATTTAATAAATGAACGAAAAGATGTTAAACAAAGTAAAATATCATCTGAATTAAATAGTGATGAATTTTTGCCTATAACTTCAATTATTTCTCCAGATGGAACAATAAAGGAATATTATCAGGCTATTATATATACAAAAAATTCTGATCAATTAAAAAAAGATGGATACTTAATACAGTCTATATCTGATAATTTTGTCACGGCTTTATTATCTGAAAACGATTTTGATAAATTAAGAACAAATAACAACGTATCTACTGTAAAATTTCCTCAAATTGATTATTTAAATAATCAATCAAATGTTATTGAATCTGGTGCTTCTTTATTACAAGATGGTGCTTTAAACAACATAAATTACACAGGAAAAGATGTATTAGTAGGTATCTATGATACAGGAATTGATTTTACTCATCCAGATTTTATTGATCCTATTACAAAAAAAACTAGAATTGTTAGTATTTGGGATCAAACCTTAACACCTATCACAGGAGAATCATCACCTAAATTATATGCAGCAGGGAATTATGGTGTTGAATATACACAGGCTCAAATTAATGATGAAATAGATGGAACTCCAGCTAATTTTGTACGAGAAAAAGATATTCATGGACATGGTACTCACGTAGCTGGAACTGCTGCAGGAAATGGATCTGCTATAGAAGGTGCTCCTCACAAAGGAATGGCTCCTGAAGCAGAATTAGTAATCGTAAAAGGTGGTGATGGAAGTTTTCCTACAACTAATACAATAGCCGCTCTAGATTATTTTAAAAGTGTAGCAGCATCAAAAGGAAAACCTATTGTTGTTAATATGAGTATTGGAGGTCAAGGCTCTCCTCATGATGGTAAAAGTGAACATGAAATTAAAGTAAATGAATTTACCGCATCTGGTCTTGGAAGAGTAGTTGTTATTTCTGCAGGAAATGAAGGAGATGGAAATATACATCAACGTATTTCTTTAAATGCTAATGAAAAAAAATCATTTAAAATAAAAATAGAAAAAAATCAAAGTAACAATAGCGCTTCATTATTTTCATTTCTATCATTTAATAAAGGTGACAACGAAACATCACCTATTACATTAAAAATAACAGCCCCAAATGGTAGTGAATTTATTCAAAATCCTGGTTCTAATTCTACAAATTTTCTAAAAGATACTGCTGGAAAAAATTATCAGCAAATTACTTCTTACAACTATGTTGATTCTGATTCTGGAAAAAGATTTATTCAAATTATTGCAACTAGACTTACAACAGCTAATACCGAAGGAGTATATGATTTAGAAATTGAAAATAATTCTACAAAAAACATTACTATTGATGGCTGGTTAACATCAACTAACTATAATTTAGCTAAGATATCTTTTCCAGAAGGAGACAACAATTACACTGTAGGATCTCCAGGATCTGCTGATGAAGCTATAACAGTTGCTAACTATGTAGGTAATGTTGCTTTTGCCGTTAACAGTAGTACTCCTGCAGCCAACGGAACATATAGCAGTTCTGGTATTATGACAGAAAATTTAAACTCTTCAAGTTCAAAAGGTCCAAGAGCAGACGAAGCACGAAAACCTGATATTGCTTCTGGCGGTACATTTGTAATTTCAGCTAAAACAAAAGATAATGTAGATCCATATATTATTGATGGTAAGTACTATTCTCAAATGACTGGTACAAGTATGGCATCCCCAGCTGTTGCAGGAAGTGTAGCTTTATTATTACAAGCTAATAATAGATTGACTGCTAAACAAGTAAAACAAAGATTAATAGAAAATACAAACAAAGATTCATATACAACAAGTAACTATACAAATGAGTTTGGTTATGGAAAATTAAATATTTACAAAGCTGTATCTTCTGAACTTAATAATTTAAATAACAATACATCTTGTCCAGTAAGTATTAATTATACTTTAGCAAATGATAACCTTGCATACAAATGGGGCTTTGCATCTCAAACAAATCCAGTAAATAATGGAACAAACTTAGTTAATTTTTCACCATCAAATATTGCTGTAAAATTAAAATCTAGTGCAACAGGAAAAATAGGAAATGTAACTTTTTTATTAGGAAATTATAATTCTAATACTACTGCTAAAATACCATTAATAGTAGAAATTAGAGAAGTTAATGACAAGGGACTTCCTGGAGATTTAATTACTTCAAAAACAATTGAAAATGTTAAAACATTAGAACAATCTGGTTGGAATAATATAAATTTTATTGACAAAAATATTAATATCAACGCAGGAGAAGAAGTTTTCGTTATTTTGAGTATGAAAGACACTAATTTAATATTAGGAGCCGACAATATTAACATTGACAACAAAACGTATAAATCCGTTGACAATGGCAAAACTTACAGTATTGTAACGACTTATGATGCAAAAATTAGAGCTACTATTTACGAAAACGAACCAAGTGTTAAACAGTTAGCAACTATTACAAAAAATGCAACTCAGAATATTGGACTAGGGTATAATTATTTTATCAATGGTTGTGAAATGATAACTAGAGTTGAGAGCTACGGCGCTTCTCCTATTAAAGGAAAAACAACTGCAAAAATTTGGATAGACGATTCACTAAAAGAGTTTGTAAATAAAAGAGTTGAAGTTAATGCAGAAACTAATAATTCTACTTCAACAGGTAAAGTTACATTGTACTATACTCAAGCTGATTTTGATATATTCAATAAAACAGCTAGTCTAAAATTACCTACTTCTCCAAATGATGTAGATAATAAAAAGAATGTAATTGTACATTTTTATGCTGGAACTAGTACTGATAACACAGGCCTTCCTGCATCTTACACAAATAAAGTTGTAAACATTCCTGTTAATACCGACGATATTATTTGGAATGACACATACAAATACTGGGAAGTTTCATTAGAAACTATAGGTTTTGGGGGGTATTTACTATCTACAAACAGTACTTTAGCAATTAATGAGACTTCATTATCTACATTATCTTTATATCCTAACCCTGTTGTTAACGAATTAAATATCAAGTTACCAACAACTGTTAAAGAAGCACAAATAAGAATTGTAGACATATCTGGAAGAACAGTTAAAGAGAATAAAATAACTACAAGTAATAATAAATTAGATGTCACTAGTTTATCGCAAGGCGTTTATATTATCGAAATAAAAACTGATAAAGAAACTACTTCTAAAAAGATTATCAAAAAATAATTTTATTTAATCAAAAGCTCCTTAAAGAAAATCTTTAAGGAGCTTTTTTTATTATTTATTCCCTTCTTTTACCATTTTGTTCATTTCGGATGCCGTAATTTCACCATCCATAATCATGTACATTTGTTGATCGTCGCTATTAATGCTCATCAACACATTTTTAAAAACTTTCGCATTTGCATTTTCCGTTAAAAAGCGAATTTTACTTCCGTCTTTATTTATCGACATCAATTCCTCTAATTTCATTTTATCAAAAGCAGATTTCACCTGACTTTTAGCATCTTTGTTTGTGTTATCAATCATAATCATTTTGATCGAATTCATTTTTTTGAACAAGCCATCCAAATCTTTCAAATCAGAATCATTTGCCGTCATACTTCCCATCATACTAAACATTGCTTTGTTTATCGTAATCGTTGTAACGCCCTTTTTATCCTGAAATTGGTTGTAAATATCAACGAATTTATTTGTCTGTGCATTTGCAAATCCAACGATGAATAATGCAAAAACGAATACATATTTTTTCATATTTTTCTTTTTTAAAGTTCTATTGATAATGATTTTAATTGTCCGATTGCCTTCGCTCCTTGGTCTACATTTTTCGAAAATAATTTCATTGTAGAATAAGCCAAAGCTTTCGCTTCTTCCATATTTTCAACTGGTTGACCATTTACAATCACAAAATCTGATGAATATTCTTTTGCGCTTTCAGGCTTTATAATTTCTTGCTCAATTGGTTGAATGGTTGATTTTTTATTTTCTTGTTTAATTGATTTTGTCTCTTTTACAAATTGCGAAACTTCGTGTTTTATCTCAATATTATTTGGTTCAGAAATCACTGTATTAGGCTTTTCAACAATTTCTACTTCTTTATTCTTAACAACTTCTACTTCTTTTTTATTTGGTTCAATTGTTTTCACAATTTCTTGATGGTCTTCAATTTTATTTGTTTGATTCAAGAAGAAAAATAATCCAACAACAAGTAAAATGGACGCAGCAATTCCCGAAATTTTCCATAGAAAAAATTCTTTCGATTTTGATTCTTCTATAACTTTTGGTTGATTTTCTTCAACTTTTGTCATAAAATCATCAAAACTTAATTCCATTTTGACTTCTTTTTCCTCTTTTAATGTTTCAAAAAAAGAATCATTTTCATTATTTCTGAGTTGTTTTTCTTGCTCATCAGTTAATTTTCCAGCAAAAAAATCATCTTTATTTATAATAGATTGCTCTTTCTTCATTTTCAAAAAAAACTTCTAATTGTTCTCTTACTTTTTGTCTTGCTCTCATCAAATTTACTCGAATTGCATTTTCTTCCATTTCCAGAATTTCAGCAATTTCTTTTATTTCGAGTTCTTCTACATCCTTTAAATGCATTACTTTGCGTTGCTTTTCTGGTAATTGATTAATCAAATTTAGAATAATCGGTTTTATTTCTTGTGGATCTTCTTGAATACTCAAATTGATTTGCGTTATATTTTTATAATTCTCTCGAACATCAAATTTTCGTAATCGATTTATACATTCATAATTTACCATTCGCATTGCATAAGCCTCAATATTGTTCACTTCAATTAACGAATCACGTTTTTCCCACAATTTCATTAATATTTCTTGCACAACATCAAACGCTTCATCATCACTAATCAAAATCCTACGCGCAAAACGATACAGCTTATCCTTGTGGACAAATACCGATGTTTTAAACGTTTCTTGATTCATATTGAGTGCTTTTACTAATAAGACAGCTCAATACTAAAAAGTGTTACATCGATTTTGAAACTTTTTTCGAATAAAATAAAAAAGCCTCTAAAATAGAGGCTTTCAATTCAAAATATTTTAATAAATTATCCTTTATAAATAACAGTTCCTCCAGCTTGCGCTTTTGGGAAGATTGTAACATCGGCAATTTGCACATGTTCTGGCTGTTGCAACAAATACTCTATTGCATTTGCAATATCCTCTCCAACCAATGGCTCGAAACCTTTGTACACATTATCCGAAAGTTCTTGATTTCCTTTGAAACGAACCAAAGAAAATTCTGTTTCTACCGCTCCTGGCGCAATATTGGAAACTTTAATTCCGTAAGGCAACAAATCATAACGCATTCCTTTGCTCAACGATTCTACCGCCGCTTTCGACGCACAATATGTTCCTCCATTTGGATAAACTTCTTTTCCTGCAATCGACGAAAGGTTGATGATATGCGCATTTGATGATTCTTTAAGAATTGGAATAATTGCTTTCGAAACGTAAATTAATCCTTTTACATTGATGTCAATCATTGCTTCCAAATCTTCCAAATCAGCTGTATCAAAAGGTGCTAATCCGTGCGCATTTCCCGCATTATTGATTAAAATATCAATATTTTTCCACTCATTTTCTAAACTTTCTACTGCATTAAAAACAGCTTCCTTGTCTCGAACATCAAATTGAATGGTTTTAACGTCCGTAATTTGACTCAATTCTGCCTGAATTTCATCTAATCGATCTTGACGACGCCCACACAAAATTAAACGATAATTTGGTGCTAATTTCTTTGCTGTCGCCATTCCTATGCCAGATGTTGCTCCGGTTATGAAGACTGTTCTTTTCATTTTCTTAAATAATTAAAAGTGCTTTTTTAAGACCGTCTAAGATACAAGCTAAAAAGAAATTAAAAAATGATTTATCCTGTTTTCGTTCGATATTTTCTACTTTTTCTTCTTTCATTTTTCCACGAGAATCATTCTTTACCGCCGCATTTCCAACTGCTGATAATAATTTCCTTTTCGAACCATCATCACGCAAAACATTCACTTTCAAATTTTGATAATCTATTCCAAAATTTCCTCCAGCAACTTTATCATTTCCATCAAAATTAAATTTTATTTGATTGAAAAATCCGTCTACAGAAACCTTAAGATATGGTTTCACAAAAGGATCGAGATTTCTTGCAGGAAGTTTTGAAATTGAACCATTGATATTAAATTTCTCCGAACGATTCATTGGATTAAATGTCCAATTTGCACGCAAATCTCCATTCATAAATTCTGAACGCCAATCAACATCAACGTCTGGCAAAGATGTTTTACGATAACCCGAATTGACATTTTTAACCGTTGCATTTATAGATGAAAACGTCAATTTTCCTGTTCCGATACTTTTAGCCGTTTCCTCTTCATATTCTAATTTAGAGTTGACCAATTGCAATTGTTTCACCCCTAAATCAAATTTCATTTCACGTAATTTTTGTGAAAACATTGTTTTACGTTTTGTGTCATCAGGCGGAACCAAACTTCTATAAATATTTGCATAAAGCTGGTTCAATTTTATTTGATTCGCTTTCAAAAAGAAATCTTTGGATGGAGAAATTCCCCACTGAATTCCATTTCCTTGTAATTGATTGACAGAAACAGTGTATAAATCGGCCTGTTTATCTAATGAAGCTGTATACGCTTTTCGAGAAAGTTTTGGAGTTAATTTTAATTGGTTTAAGGTCAAATTCCCATTCTGAAACTGCAAAGCTCCAGTATTCATCTTATACGTTTTTCCTAAATCGAAATCAATTCCCGAAGATTTCAGTAATACAGATTTATAAGAAAAAGGAATCGCTTCTTGAATTGTTTTTGGATCAACATTAATATGATTAAATGCTAACTGAATTTGCTTCAATGTTAAATTCGACGTTTTTTGTTGATAAGGAATCACATCTAAATGTCCATTTACCAACGAAATTTTATCAACTTTTATAACATCATTAAACTCTTTTGAGGTTTTTCCTTCGCGCTGCGCCACTCGTCTTGGCTGTCCATAAATTGTAAATTTTGGATTTTTGAAAATAACATGATTAACATGAAGTTCTTTCCCATAATCATTTTTCAATCCTAAAACCGTCAAATTAACATTATTGAAATCAAATTTTTGTGAAGCAATAAAACGAGATTGCTTGATTTGAATCGTATCAATTCCAAGATTAAAATTAATCAAGAACTTTTCTGTTGCTTTTTCAACTTTCTTCGCAATAACTTTTTCATTCTTTTGATCGATGATTTTAACATTTACCTCATCCAATTTGATTGAATTTGTATGAAAATAAAAATCACCATTTTTTATTCCCCAACTGTTATTATTCAACGTCAAAATTGGCGCTTCGACATCTAATAATGTGTTTGATTTTGTATAATTTCGATTAAATTGATTTTTTGAAATCAATGGTTTCATTTTGAAATTTTTCAGAATCAATTTCTTTTCTGTCAAATCAAAATTAGATGCTGTTAACGTGTGCATTTCATTCAATCGATAATACATCGAATCCAACTTAATACGGAAAGTTTTGTAATCAATCGGAATATCATTTGTTCGCGTCAACGCATTCATTTTTATTCCTTCGATATTTAACGCAACATTGTTTATTGCATATTTTACCGTTTTTGCATTAGAGAAAAGCGAACGAATTTTACCGTTTTCTATTTGTAATTTTTTGATGTTAATTAATTCTGCATCTTCCGTTTTTATGCTTACTTTTTTGATTGTTTCTTTCTCAACTTTATTCTCTGGTTTAGCAGAAATAATGGTAATTTTTGGATTTTTGAATTTGATTAAATCTGTTTTAAAATATAATTTATCTTCCGAAGTAAATCCCCAATCCATCTTGGAAAGCGAAAGAAGTGGTGATTCAATATCCAATAAATCATTTTCAGAATCGTTTGGAACGTACATTTTTCCGTTCATTTTGAGCGGTTTCATCAAGAAATTGTCCAACTCAAAATCAGTTTCATTAAAACGAACTTTTCGTGCTCTAATCAATTGTTGATCTTTTACTACAAAAAACATCGAATCTAATTTGATGTCAAAAGCAGAATATCTGAACGGAATTTTTTTGTCCGCTGTTCGTTCATTGAAGCGAACGCCATCGAAATCGATCGAAAAATTAGAAACATTTGCAATATGTTTTTTTCCTGATTGAGAATACAAATTGAACTCTCCATTGTTGATATTCACATTCGAAACATCTATACTTTGACCAACTTTGGATTGCGCTGTATCTTTTTTGACCGAATCTTTTTTCTCTTTAAGATAATAATTTACAGAAGGATTATTGATGTTAATTGAATAGGCAGCAACTTCTTTTTTGGTAATTAATTTTATAAAATTGATACCGACAACATTTATTTCTTTCACTTTTCCTGTTGCGTCAATCGAATCCTTTATTAACAAAGAATCTTTTGGAGAAACTTCGACATTTTTTAGCGATAAAGATGAATTAAAAATAGAAAAGCTCAAATCTTCGTAAGTCAGATTATAAGCCGTATCGTTTTTTTCTGCAATGATTTTTGGAAGTCGATCATTCAGAAAATAGGAGATGTAAAAACTTAAAATAAAAAGTACCGCAATAATAGAAATTAAAGCGATACCGATTCTTTTTATCCAACGGTTGTTAATCATTGATATAGTTTGGTTAACAGTCTTAAAAACAATTATTATACCAAATATAACAAAATGTTAAATTTATTCGTTGATATCGTAAATTTCTTTGATATTTTCTAAGATTGTATCGAAGTTTAAATTCAAATCAATTAATTTTCCAGTAAACAAATCGAACACCCAACCGTGTACTTCTAATCCATTTTCCATTGCACGTTGTACAAAAGGATTTTTTACAACATTAACACATTGTTCTTGTACATTTAACTCTACCAAACGGTTGTAACGCATTCCTTCGTTTTCGATTGCATTCAATTCTTCTGAATGTAAACGATAAACATCACGAATATTACGCAACCAAGGATTCATAATTCCTAAATCTTTCGGAATCATTGCAGATTTAATCCCACCACAATTATAATGTCCACAAACTACAATATGTTTCACTTTTAGGTGTTCTACCGCATAGTCCAAAACAGAAGTGGTATTCATATCCAAACTAATTACCATATTAGCTATATTGCGGTGTACAAAAACTTCTCCTGGCTCAGCTCCCAACAACTCTTCTGCCGTCACACGACTATCCGAACAACCAATGTAAAGCACTTCTGGATTTTGACCAGCCGAAAGCTTATCAAAATATTGCTCGTCTTGTCCTAAACGTTTATTTACCCACTCTTGGTTGTGTTCAAAAACTTTTTCTAAATTCATAATTTTCTAAATTACATCTTGCACTTCTGGATGTTTACCAACATAAACGCTCACATAACTACAAAATGGTATGATTTTCAACTGATTTTTTCTTGCATAATCTACAGCTTCTAACACTAACTTTTCTGCCAAACCCTGCCCTCTCAATTCGGGATTAACACCTGTATGATTAATCAACATTTGTTCTTCTTTAAGCATAAAAGTTAATTCGCCAACCTCTTTATTATTCTCATCAAGAAGTATAAAAACACCGTTTTTTCCTTCTAAATTCAATTCAATTTTCATAGAATATTATTTTAAATTCAAATTAATCTTTTTGGATGAGATTTGGTCAAAAAGATTTGTTAAAAGTCTCGATATACAAGACAAATTTACGGGTGAAAAGTTTTTAATTCAAAGAAAATTTAAACAAATAATAACAATCAATTTACAATCATCTTTCTGTTTGATAATCAACAACAAGCCATTCTATATAATATTTAATGTATAGGTTTGAGTTTTTTACTTGATTATTTATTACATTTGTTAGATATTTTAAGGAAATATTCTTCATATGAAATTTATTGTATCGAGCAACACGTTATTAAAAAATGTTAACTTAATCGGAGGAGTTATTAACTCTAATAATACTTTACCAATCCTTGATAATTTTTTATTCGAATTGGATGGTAGCCAATTAACTATCACTGGTTCTGATTTAGAAACAACAATTTCAACAACTTTAGAAGTTGAGTCTAATGATAATGGAAAAATTGCAATTCCATCAAAAATCTTAACTGACACGTTGAAAACTTTCCCTGCGCAACCGCTTACTTTTATCCAAAAAGAAGGAAATACGTTGGAAATTGTTTCAGAACAAGGAAATTATCAGTTAGCATTCGAAGACGCAAACGAATATCCTCAAACGCCAGATATTGAAGACGCAAGCTCTACAACTCTTAGCGCAAGCATTTTATCAGAGGCAATTATCAAAACTATTTTTGCGACAGGAAACGATGAATTACGTCCAATTATGACAGGAGTTTTCTTCCAAGCAAATGCAGATATTTTCCGTTTTGTTGCAACAGATGCGCATCGTTTGGTAAAATATACACGCAACGGCTTAGACAATTTACAAGCTGCTGAATATATTATGCCGAAAAAACCACTTAACTTATTGAAAAATATTTTAGGAGGAAATAATGACGATGTAACAATCGAATATAACAATACAAATACACGTTTTTCATTCCAAAATATCGTGTTAACTTGTCGTTTGATTGATGGTAAATATCCTAATTATGAAGCGGTAATTCCAAAAGAAAATCCAAATGTATTAACGATTAACAGAAACTTATTCTTAACATCTTTGAAACGTGTGGCTATTTTCTCTAACAAAACAACAAACCAAGTTCGATTAAAATTAGTTGGAAATTCATTGACAATTTCTGCTGAAGATATCGATTTTGCAAACAAAGCAGAAGAAAGACTTCCTTGTGATTACAACGGAACTGACTTACAAATCGGTTTCAATTCTCGTTTCTTAATCGAAATGTTGAACAATTTACAATCAGAAGAAATAACATTAGAAATGTCTGAGCCAAATCGTGCAGGAATCATCAAACCAGTTGATGGACTAGAAGATGGCGAAGAAATCTTAATGTTAGTTATGCCAGTTATGTTAAACGCATAATCAAAAATAATACATAAAATTCATTTATACAATACAATGAAAATTTCATACAATTGGCTAAAAACCTACATTGATACAGATATCACACTTGATGAAGTGTCTGCTACACTTACAAGTACAGGTCTTGAAGTAGAAGGTGTAGAGCAAGTAGGTGGAGCTAAAAATTATTTGGAAACCGTATTAGTTGGTAAAGTTTTGTCGGCTGTACCTCATCCAAATGCAGATAAATTAAAAGTTACTAAAATAGATTTAGGAGACGGAAAAGAAACACAAATTGTTTGTGGTGCTCCTAATGTTGCGGAGGGTCAAAATGTACCTGTAGCAACTGTCGGAACGATTTTACCTTCTCCAGATGGTGAATTTAAAATCAAGAAGGCAAAAATTCGTGGTGAAGAATCTTTCGGAATGATTTGCTCTGAAGTAGAATTAGGAATTGGTACAGATCATTCTGGTATTTTAGTTTTACCAGAAGATTTAAAACCTGGAACTTCTACGTTTGATCTTTTCGGAAAAAATGATGAAGTTGACCACGAAATCGAAATTGGTTTAACGCCAAATCGTGCGGATGCAATGTCACATTTCGGGGTAGCGCGTGATTTACATGCTGCGCTTAAAACTCGTGATATTGCGTCAACATTCAAAACATATGATGTCTCAAATTATCCTACGACAGATTTCGGAAAAAGTCCTATTTCTATTGAGGTTAAAGATACAGAAGCAGCGCCTCGTTATGCAGGTGTTTACTTAAAAAATGTAAAAGTTGCTGAGTCGCCAGATTGGTTAAAAAATCGTTTGAAAGTTATCGGATTATCACCAATTAATAATGTGGTTGATATTACCAATTACATTTTACACGATTTAGGACAACCTTTACATGCTTTTGATGCAGCTAAAATTGAAGGAAATAAAGTGATCGTTCAAAAATTAGCAGAAGGAACAAAATTCACAACTCTAGATGGCGTTGAACGTACATTAAAAGGACATGAATTGATGATTTGCAACGAGAATAATCCAATGTGTATTGCGGGAGTTTTCGGAGGAAAAGATTCTGGAGTTTCGGATGCTACGACAACTATTTTCTTAGAATCAGCATATTTTGAACCTGTAACAATTCGTAAAGGTGCAAAAGCACATGCGTTGAATACAGATGCTTCTTTCCGCTTTGAACGTGGAATTGATCCTAACACAACAATCGATGCATTGAAAAAAGCTGCAATGATGTTAGTTGAAATCGCTGGCGCTGAAATTGCATCTAATATTGATGATATTTACGAAAATCCAATTCAAAACTTTAATGTAAAATTACGTTTACATAAAGTGGTTGAATTATTAGGAGTTGAAATTCCAGAACATAAAATAAAATCGATTTTAGAGAATTTAGAAATTAAAATTTTGTCAGAAAATGATGGAATTTTAGATTTAGAAGTTCCTGCTTATCGTGTAGATGTACAACGTGATGTGGATTTGATTGAAGATATTTTGAGAATTTATGGATACGATAATATCGAAATACCTTCAAAATTCTCGTTTTCTTATGTTCCAAATCAAAAAGTTAGTCCAGATAAAATCGAAGATTTTATTGCGCGTCAATTGATTTCTTTCGGATTCAATGAAGCGATGAATAACTCGTTAACGAAAAGAGAGTACGAAGAAGTTTTCTTTTATCCAGAAGGAGAAAGTGTTGCCATGTTAAATCCGCTTTCGGCTGATTTAGCTGTAATGCGTCGCACTTTGTTGAATGGTTTATTAGAAAATGTTGCGTTTAATATCAACCGTCGTAATTCGGATGTTAAATTATTCGAGTTTGGGAAAGTTTATCGCAAAATTGATGGTATTTACGAAGAAAATAAATGTTTAGGAATCGTTCTTTCAGGAAACTTTAATAGCGAATCGTGGACAGGAAATTTACGTAAAGCTTCATTTGCTGATTTAAAAGGTTTGATTAAACAAATTTTTGTTCGATTAGATATTCAAATTACAGATGAATTACCTGCGAAAGATGATAATTTCTTAGATGGAATTGAATTTGTTTCTGGTCAAAAATCATTAGGAAAACTAGGAATCATCAGCAAAAAATTAGCGAAAAAATTAGGCGTTAATCAAGATGTTTTCTTTGCTCAATTAAATTGGGATGCAATGGTTGCTTTAGCAAACAAACACGATTTGAAATACAAAGAAATCTCTAAATTTCCAGGTTCTCGTAGAGATTTAGCTTTATTACTTGATTCTTCTGTGAAATATGAAGAATTGTACAAAGCGACAAAAGAAGTGAAAACGAATTTGTTGAAAGCCGTTAATTTATTCGACGTTTACGAAGGAGATAAATTGCCAGCTGGTAAAAAATCGTATGCTTTAAGTTTTATGATTCAAGACGAAAATAAAACATTAAGCGATCAAGAAATTGATGGTTTAATGAATAAATTAATCAAATTGTATCAAGAAAAATTCAACGCTGAGTTGAGATAAAATATTCCGAAAAATGAAAAAGATTGTAACTTTATTTTCAGCAACTATTTTGATGAGTTTTATAGCAACTTCTTGTTCTACAAGCGCAAGTACTGCTAAAATTAAACCTAAATCGGAAGTTTCGATTTCAAATCAAAATTGGTATTTGATCAACGATAACAACGTAGTAAAAGGTTTGTACGATAAGGACGTAATGTTGATTATTGACGAAGCGAATTCGACTGTAAGTGGTTTTGCGGGTTGCAACAATTTCAATACTGCTTTTACAAAAGTTAGCGGCGTAACAAGCTTTGTTAATTTTTCTGAAACTAAAATGGCTTGTCCTAATTTGCAAGAAGAAAAAGCATTTTTATCGATGTTGAAAAGTGTAAATCGTTACGAAGTTTCTGGAAAAGAATTACATCTTTACAAAGGAAATATCTTATTATTGACATTTAAAACTTTGTAAGTTTTAATCATTTATAAAATCAAAAAGCGCTCTACGAGCGCTTTTTTTTGTGTTCATATTATTTATTTTGAACTTCTTTAGTTTCTTCAACCGGTGGTTGAGCTGTAGGAGAAATTGCTTCATCACTTTGCTTGAAACCAATTTTAGTAATCGGAATTTCTTTTGATGATAAATAAAACTCTAAATCAGCATTTAATTCGATCAGACGATGTGGAAAATCTTGACCAACATTTTGCTTGGCTTCTGTTAAGAAAATTGCACAATGTTTTAAATAATCAGGAGTTAATTTCGATTTCGCTTCTTGAAATGCCGAAAACAATACCTTTTCTGTCATCACAATATTTTTCGTTTCATCTTTTCTATACAACGCGTACAAACGTTTTTTAAGCGATTGTGTAAAATCAATAATCATTGTGTTTGAAAAAAGTCTCATTTCAGCCGCATAAGGCGTCCAGAAATCTTTGTTCAATGCATTTTGATTTTTCAAAATTGATAATAACGGAGAATCTTGCGCCAGATTTGCGGTCATGTGGTGTAAAAGTAATTGTTTGCGCTCGTCAAAAGTTGGAGGAAAAATAGGAATATGTAAATCAAAACGACCAGGCGCAACGATTTCATCATTCAAATTTGCCAAAGATTCAACAGCTCCAACAATCAAAAGTTCTTTCGTGTCGTTTTTCTGAATATGTCTAAGAACGGAATAAAACAAATCGACCATTTCTGGATAAATGGTATTTACAGAAGTAGAATGTAATATTTCATCGAACGAATCAATAAACAATAATGTTTTGGGTTGATTCATCTTTTTTGAAAGAAAATCGGAGAATTTATTCTTTTTGTTATCAAAATTCCCAACTAAATAATCATTGAAAATATGTACAAATTCGTAACCAATCATATCCGCTATTTTCTTTGCCCAATATATTTTTCCACTACCTGGAGGTCCATACAAAATCAATCCCGCAGGTTTTGAGATTCCCCAACTTTCTATTTGATCTTTGCTTATAAATGGATCTAACATATCAGTCATATAAAAATACAAATCAGTATAACCGACTAAGCTTTTACCAGAAAAATCTTCGCATTGCGGAAATGCTTTTTCTATAAACGGATATTTTCCCCCAATGTAAGAATGAATCAAATAACTTGACACACCCGTTTTCATCTGCTTTGCTACCTCAGCAGGAATTCCATTTGTTACAAAAAAATGAAGCACTTCTTCTTCTTTCGCTCCAATTGTTTTAGCGATCTCTTCTATTGTTTTTTCTTTGGAATAATCTTCTGCATATTTTTTTAAGAAGTCTTTATTCTCTTCCGAAAATGCTATAAATTGTTGTGTTACATTAAAATTTTCGTCAATACAAAAACTCAAATCAATATTAAAATCATTGATAAAATTCTGTAAACTTCCTAAAGATATTTCGAGTTGATTAGATAAATCTTTTAATTTCATTCTGTTGGCTTGTTCTAATTTCTATTAAAAATAAAGATTAATTCGTGAACTAGACCATTTTAAGTTCTAAACTTCTGTTAAAGCAACAAGCGCATCTATAGATGCGCTTGTTGCTTTAACTAATATGAAATTAATTTCTTGTAAAATTCTATTAAAGCTTTCAGAGCTTCTATTTTTTCTTCAAATTCTAAATGGTAAATTGTTTCTATAACCAAATTTTCACCTTCAATTTTACTTGATATTTTAGGTTCGAATAAATTATCCTTTGCTATTTTTTCAAGATTAGTTTCAATCAATAAATTCTGTAAATAATGTTTAAAAGATTCATTGCTACAATCAACTTTTAAAATCTGTTTCTTTCTTAAAAATAAATTGACAAGATGATTAATATTCGTAATCGTAAAAATTGGTAACGATATTTTATCTAAGGTTACTCGAATTTTTCCTAGATTATGATTTCCTAATTCTTGTTCTACATAAATCAAACAATTTTTATAGGGAATGTCGATATAATAGTAAGACAAGTGCAACTTTGCTCCAATTGTACCATCAACCTTAGCGTCATTATTATAAAAAATTGCGTCATCATAAGATTGCGTAAATAATTTTAATTGACTTTCGAACATTACAATTTAGATGAATTAAGATAATCTTCCATTTCGTCTTTATTTGCTTCATCAGATTCGTCTTTTAAAACACGATGTGCTACTTTACCAACGGTTAAACCTTGAATAACAATTGAAAATAAAACAACGATATATGTAATCTCTAATAACAAATCTTTCCATTCCGAATTTGGCATCGAAAGAACTAATGCAATTGAAACTCCTCCACGAATTCCTCCCCAAACTAAAACGATAAGCGAACCTTTGGAGAATGTATTTTTTCTTAAAATAGTACGAGCTGGAATCACAATTGATAATGTTCGAGATAATAAGACGATAAAAATTGTGACAATTCCTAATAGAATTTGATCCATTAAATCTTCTATTAATAACAATTCGAAACCTATAAAAAGGAATAAAATAGCGTTCATTATCTCATCAATAAGCTCCCAAAATTTGTTTAAATAATCTTGAGTTGTTTTGCTCATTGCGAATCTCTTTCCATAATTTCCGATTATTAAACCTGCGATAACCATAGCTAAAGGACTCGAAACATGAAGTTCTTTTGCAATCAAAAATCCTCCCATTACAATCGACAATGTAATTAAAGCTGAAACTTTATAATCATCAATTTTTTTCATGGATCTAGAAGCTGTAAATCCTAGTAATAATCCAAGTAAAATTCCTCCACCAGCTTCCATCAAGAATAATTTTGAAACACTTGCAAAGTCAGCATCAAAACTTGGATTAGTTGCTATTTGTAAAACTACTGCGAACATTACAACGGCTACACCATCATTAAATAGTGACTCTCCTGTAATTTTTGTCTCAATAATTTTAGGAACTTTTGCTTGTTTCAAAATTCCTAATACAACGATTGGATCAGTTGGAGAAATTAATGTTCCGAACAATAAACAATAGATATACGGAATTTGAATACCAAAATATGGCGCGATATAATATAAAATTGCTGATATAATAAATGCTGATAATACTACCGAAATTGTAGCATAAGTAGCAATTGTCCATCTCAAGTTTTTCAGATCTAAGATATTAACGTGCATTGCGCCTGCAAAAAGCAGAAAATTAAGCATTGCGCCCATCAATATTTCATTAAAGTCTAAACTATTAAAGAGTTGAAACATGTCTTTTGTAGCATCAGGAAAATAGCTATCTCCCAATAAACGGATAGCGACAGATACTAACATGGCGATAATCATAATTCCAATTGTTCCAGGTAATTTTAGGAATCGAAGGTTTGCATAAGAAAATAATGCAGCAAGAACAATTAGAACCGAAAAAGAATAATATAGTTCCATTGGTATTGATTAAAATTTGGAAAAAGTTACAAAAAAAGAGCCACTTTAAAGTGGCTCTTTCTATATTAATTTGATTTTTTTATCAAAATTAGTTTTTTGGAGCTTGCCCAATTAAATCCATAAATTGATCTAACTTAGGTAAGATAATAATTTGTGTACGACGGTTTTTAGATTTTCCTTCCGCAGTAGCATTTGTAGTTAATGGATTAAATTCTCCACGTCCACCAGCTGTTAAACGTTTACCATCAACACCGTATTGGTTTTGTAACGCTTGTACAACAGAAGATGCACGTAAAGCAGATAAATCCCAGTTGTTACGGATGTTTGGTTTAGAAATTGGCACATTATCTGTGTTACCTTCAATCAATACATCGTAATCTTTATAGTCGTTGATGATTTTCGCAATTTTGCTTAAAGTTTCTCCAGCAGCAGGCGAAATTTCGTAGCTACCAGATTTGTACAACATGTTATCAGCTAATGAAATGTAAACAACACCTTTTAATACTTTAACATCAACATCTTTAGCTTCGTTGCTAGATAAAGAACGCGTTAAGTTGTTTGTTAAAACCATGTTCAAACTATCCGATTTGCTTTTCGCATCGATCAAATGTTTGATGTATTTGTTAGACTGATTGATTTCGTTCACTAATTCAGAAACATTTTTAGAACCACCATTAATACAATTTTTCAATTGCTCTTGTAATTGTTTAATTTGATTTCTTTCACTCTGAACTGTGTTTTCGTACTGACCTTGGTTAGATTCAAAATTAGCTAATTTAGCTTTCGCTACAGCCAATTCTGTTTGACATCCTTGGTTCTCAGAATAAGCAGAATTGAATTTATTTTGTAATTCATCATACTTCTTCTGACTCACACAACTAAATAAAGTTGAAGCAGCGATAACCGCTACTGGCAAAATTGAAACTTTCATAATTATTTTTTTATTTCAGTTATACGAATATATGTTATTATTTTTTATTGCGAGTATATATTCCGCAAAAACCATGCTGTAAAAACATAAAACTCCTACAATCATTTGGTTGTAGGAGTTTTAACGTGAATATTTTATTTCTATTGTATTAATCCTGAGGAATATATAAAACCTGACCTGGATAAATCTTATCTTCGTGTTTTAACATTGGTTTGTTTGCTTCGAAAATTTTTGGATACTGCATTGGATCTCCATAAACTTCTTTTGCAATTTTAGATAAAGAATCTCCACTTTTCACAGTATACATTGTCTTAGATAAGTCTGGAATCTCAATTTTCAAAGGTGTTTTCAATGTTAATTGATCTTCTACTCCTTCCACTCCATCAATGTTACCTGCTGTTGCTAAAATTTTTTGTTTCTCGTTGATGTCCAACGCTTGTCCAGCTACCACAATTTTATCTCCATCAGCAGAAAAAGTTACTCCTGACAAATCAAATCCTTGTTTTGCAACTTGTTCTTGTACTTTAGCTGCTTTTTCTTCTGGTGTTTCTGCACCTCCGAAGACTTTTTCTCCGGCATTTTTGATAAATGAAAATAATCCCATAACGAGTTGATTTTAATAATATTTATTTGTTGATATTTAGTAAATATATAATTTCTCTAACAATTATCGTGCAATTGATGAATATTTCTTTTTTAAATTTTCCGTAATCGAGCGTTGTTGCTGAATTTGACTTGTCAATTGATTAATTTTTGCGTCTAAACCTTTATCGTTCTCTTCAGCAGTTTGTATTTTTCCGCTCAATGTTACTACTTGATCTTCTATAGATCGCAAAGAATTTTCTGTTTTTATCTTTTTCTTCATCAAGCCATCAGTTACTTTATCATTCGATTCTCTTTCCAATTGATTCACCACCAAATCCAATTTATCACCCAAAGCTTGTTTTTTACTTTCTAATTTTAATAAAGTATTATTGTATTTTAGATATGATTTGATCGAGTTTCCTTTTTTCAATTGTGCATCAGCGTTATCTTTTGTCAATCGAATCATATTTTCGTTCGCTAACCTCAACTCATTTCGTACACAACCTTGCTTCGTTTTAGTCGCTAAATCTTGCAATTGCGCATAAATTTTATCAAACTCTGCCGAATTACTATTAAACGTCATTCCATTTTGATCAGTTAATGTATTAATCACGGTCGTTTTTCCGTTTTCTTCATCAACCAAACTAATCACAGATTTATACACATCTTGCGAATTTTTGAATTTGATATTACTCGCTTCGTGTTTTTTTAGAAAAGCAGAAGAACCTTCTTTGTTCGTTACCCAATTTTCCCACGATTTTACAATCAAATTCTGCGCACAATTATCCGTAGAAAAAGCAAAAGATTTTAGTTCTTGTCCGTTCATTTCGTACTCAACTTCAAACAATCCTTCGTCAGATTGAGCATTAACATAAGCTGATGTTAACAAAGTTGTAATGGCTAAAAGTAATAGTTTCATCAAGTTGATAGTTTAAAATTATGTTCACAATTATTTATCCAATTTACAAAATATCGGAGTTTAAGAAAAGATGTTGTACAGATTTTTTATAATGGTTAATTTTAACCAGAAATTAATCAAACCGCATGCAAACAAAAATTTTATTAATTTACACAGGAGGAACAATTGGAATGGCGAAAGATTATGGCGACCAATCCTTGAAACCTTTCAATTTTGATAATTTGTTGAAACAAATTCCAGAGTTGGGACTTTTAGATTGTTCTTTCGATTATCATAGTTTCGATACACCAATAGATTCGTCTGATATGAAACCTAAATATTGGATAGAAATTGCAGAAACCATTCAACAAAACTACGAAAACTATGATGGTTTTGTCGTTTTACATGGAACAGATACGATGGCATATACCGCTTCTGCAATGAGTTTCATAATTGATAATCTAGAAAAACCTGTTATTTTCACTGGTTCGCAATTACCAATTGGAGATTTGCGTACAGATGCAAAAGAAAATTTAATTACTTCGATTCAATTGGCTTCATTACGCAAAAATGATAAACCAATTATCAAAGAAGTTTGCGTGTATTTTGAATATAAATTGTTCCGTGCGAATAGAACAACTAAGATTAATGCAGAAAACTTTGATGCTTTCGAATCGCCGAATTATCCAGTAATTGGAGTTTCTGGTGTTCATTTGGAAGTGAAAGAAGATTTGTTGTTAAAAAATATTGTTACAGATAAACTTTCGATCAACAAAAATCTAAACGCTGATGTTGGTGTTTTGAAGATTTTTCCTGGAATGAATCGTTCTTTTATCGAAAGTGTTTTGAACGCTCCAAATATGAAAGCTTTTATAATTGAGGCTTTTGGAACAGGAAATATTTTTACCGATGATTGGTTTATCGAATTGTTGGAAGAAGTAACGAATAAAGGAGTTCATCTTATTATCAACACGCAATGTGCGGGTGGAATGGTAGAACTTGGACGTTATGCGACAAGTGATGCGTTGCTAAATATGGGTGCAATTTCAAGTTATGATTTGACAATGGAAGCTGCAATTACAAAAGCCATTTATTTATTAGGTCAAAATCTTTCGAAAGAAGAATTTAAGACGCAATACGAAACAAACTTGAAAGGTGAACTTCGCCATCATTTTTACAATGATTAAATCAGAATAATATAAAACGAAAAATCTCTACTTGGTAGAGATTTTTTTATGTTCTAAATTTTATTTTTTCCCTGACATCGAAGCGCCATCAGATTGTCTTAATTTGAAAAAGATGTAAGTTGATAAAATTGTCATCACTCCCATCGTCAAAAATGAATAACGGAAAGCTTGAACTTCTACTCCATTTACAAATCCTGCTTGTCTAAAAACGCCTAAAATTAATGCGGCTACAGATATTCCAAAAGTTAGTGATAATTGTTGCGTAACTGACAATAAACTATTTCCTTCGCTGGATGTGTTTTCATCCAAATCCGCTAAAGACAAAGTATTCATCGCCGTAAATTGTATCGAACTAAAAAATCCATTCAAAACCATTAACGGAATTATATAATAAATTGGCGATTCGGATTGTAGAAAATAAAATAGACAGATGATTAATCCTAAAATAATTGTATTGGAAATCAACGTGTTTCGATAACCAAATTTATTCACAATTGGTACAACAAACGATTTTGCAATAATGTTACTTGTTGCAGACGGAATCATAATTAATCCCGCTACAGTAGCCGAATATCCATAACCAACTTGCAATAAAAGCGGAATAAGAAAAGGCATTCCTCCAATTCCTAAACGCGTAATAAGATTTCCTATAATACCAATTCGCAAAGTTCTGATGTTAAACAAATTCAAATCGATTAAAGGATGTTGTTTATGTTTTGCATGATAAATATACAACCCAATCAAAAAGGCAGAAACTACAGTCAATGCTAATACAGTTTGCAAGCCAATCACTCGAGAAGATGTTAATTCCATAATCAATGTCAACACCGTAACTCCTCCACTAAAAAGAATCAAGCCTCTTATGTCAAATTTAAAAACTGGATGTTTAAAATCAGGAATCGCAAAAGTCGTCATCCAAAGTGCTACTATTCCAAAAGGAATATTCACAATAAAAATCCAATGCCACGATAAGGTTTCAACCAAAATACCTCCAATTGTTGGTCCTAAAAGTGGTCCTATTAATCCTGGAATGGTGATGAAATTAATTACTTTTAATAATTCACTTTTTGGATAAGCATACAAAATTGCCAAACGCACAACGGGAACCATCATCGATCCTCCAATCGCTTGTATAACGCGTGAAATCACTAAAAAAGGCAAAGTTGTCGCAAACGCACAAAGTGTGGATCCAAGTGTAAAAATCAATATCGCTGATTGAAAAACTTTTTTCGTTCCATATTTATCCGAAAGCCAACCACTCAGAGGAATTAACAAAGCAATTGTTAACGTATACGCAACGATAATCGACTGAATTTCCAAAGGCGATTTTCCTAATTCTTTTGCGATTGTAGGTAAAGATGTATTTAAAATTGTAGCGTCCAAAGCTTGCATAAAAATTGCCATCGCACCAAGCCACGGCAAAAATTTCAACATTTTTGGACTTAAAATATGATCTGAATTCATTGAAATTCCTACAGCAAATTCTATTCCTATTTTAACATTTCGAAAAATCATTGAAAAAGATTAAATTTGAACTATGTTTCTCAACGCGCATACACATCATTTAGCTCATCAAACAGATGTTTTGGAATTGTATAATCAGTTTCCAAATGAGTTGAATAATGAAGCAAAATTGTTTTCGATTGGGATTCATCCAGCTTACATCAAAACCTCATCAATAGAGGAAGAAATCGAAATTATCAATCAAACTATTTCGAATAAAAACTGTTTGGCGATTGGGGAAATTGGATTGGATAAATTGTGCGAAACAGATTTTGAATTACAAATCAATGTTTTAAAAAAACAATTAGAAATTGCAACGCAACATCAACTTCCTGTCGTTATACATTCGGTTCGTGCTTATCAAGAAATTTTACAGATTCGAAAAAAAATGAAATTGACGATTCCGTTTATTTTTCATGGTTTCAATAAGAATGAGCAATTACTCAATCAAATTATTGCGCAAAATTGTTTTGCATCTTTTGGTAAAAATCTTCTATCAAACAAAAACTTACAAATTATATTTGCAAATCTTTCTGCAAATCAATTCTTTTTAGAAAATGATGCAAGCGAAATTTCTATTGAAGAAATTTATACTTTTGCAGCAGATTTGAGAAAAATTACAATCGAGGAATTACAACTTCAACAAGCAGAAAATTGGAAAACAGTTTTCGGTTACGAAGTTCAATCATAATAAAATACATTTCAATGGCAGTTTGGCAAGAAAGAGCTGAATTATTATTCAAAGAAGAAGGTTTAGAAATCCTAAAAAATTCTAACATTTTAGTTGTTGGTTTAGGTGGAGTTGGCTCTTTTGCCGCAGAATTTATCGCACGTGCAGGTGTTGGAAAAATGACTATTGTTGATGGAGATACTGTTGACATTACAAATATTAACCGACAATTGCCCGCTTTGCATTCGACAGTTGGGCAACATAAAGTAGATGTGGTTGGTGATCGTTTGATGGATATAAATCCTGAATTAGAATTAACACGTATCAACGAGTTTTTGAGTCCAGAACGCACACACGAAATCGTCACAACTGATTTTGATTATGTGTTAGATTGCATTGATTCTGTAACGCCAAAAATTAATTTGATTTTAGCTGCAAAACGCAAAAAAATTAAAGTGATCAGCAATATGGGCGCTGGTGGAAAATATTTGGCAAGCAAAGTACAAGTGCGTGATATTAGCAAAACAGATGTTTGTCCGTTGGCAAAAAATGTTAGAAAACGATTAAAAAAAGAAGGAATTAATAAAGGTGTAAAAGCTGTTTTTTCGACAGAAGTTCCAGATGAATCTTCGGTTAAATTAACGGACGGAAAAAATTATAAAAAATCGTTTTACGGAACCAATTCGTGGATGCCTGGTTTATTCGGGTTGCATGCGGCAGAAACGGTGATTCGACATTTATTAAAAAAAGATAAATAATTAAGTACTTTCTTAAAGATTTAATTAATTTAGTTGCGAATTAACAAAGAGACGAAAAAAATGAAAATCAATTACGATTATATCACATACGAGGATGTTTTGAGAGCGCGTCAATTTATGTACGAGCAAGCGTTGGAACAGAATGCGACTAATTCGTTGTTGAACACTGCGAGAGATTTATTTGGAAACAGCAATTTCGAGATGTGTATCAAAATTTGTGAAGGTTTATTGGATGCAAAAGACCCAAAACAATTGTACGATGCAAAGAAATTAATTGCGTTATCATATTATAGTTTACAAGATTTTGAGAATGCGGATAATGCATTTTTCGATATCGCTCAAAACTCTGATAATTCGGACGATTGGTTTAACGTTGTTATTTCTGCAGCTTTAAATAAAAATATCGAACGTGGTAAAGAATCTTTTGGAATTGCATTAGAAAAATACACGAAATTTGGTCATCAACGTAATATGCCTTCAGTACAATTGATGTTGCATTACATGATTACGTTAGAAACTGTAAAAGAATACGTTTTGGCTTTGGAACAATGTAGAATGTTGGTACAAGTTTACGCTAAATTGAAAAAAACAGACGAAAAATTCTTAAGTTCTCGTGGTTTAGAACAAATCGAAAACTTTTTGGAAACTGCAAAACCAGTTTTGAAAAAAGCAAAAAAGAAAGAATTAACTGAAATCAAAAAAGAATTGGTTGAAGCCTTAGACGCAAACGGCGTAGAAAAAGTAGAAGCTTTTTTCGCTGAATTTTAAGCCTACAATTTTTACAAGAAATAAAAAAATCCACTTCAAAAGAAGTGGATTTTTTGTTTTAATGTTTAACTAATGTGATCCTGAAACGAGTTCAGGATGACTTTGAAAGACAAAAAAGCTAATTTTCTTAATCTATATTTAATCAAATATTTCTTCGTGATTATTTCAAAATAAATAATCTTTTTATAGATTTATCATCACTAAGAATTAACACATGAGTCACGGAAAACTAAGAGAAGATCATAATTGCCAAAATTGTGGACATTACGTAGAAGAACATTATTGCACACATTGCGGACAAGAAAATGTAGAAACACGACAACCGTTTCACTTTTTATTTACACACTTTATCGAAGATTTTGTTCATTACGATGGAAGTTTTTGGCAAACGATCAAAAAACTATTTTTAAAACCTGGGGTATTAACCAAAGAATATTTAAGTGGTAAAAGAAATAGTTCTGTTAATCCTGTAAAAATGTACATTTTTGTCAGTTTTGTAACGTTTTTCCTTATTTCTATTTTTCCTTCTCATAAAACTGAATATAATGACACTTCCAATGAGCCTGTATCAATAGAAAATACTGAAAAAATTCAAAAAGCACTTAATGCAATAACTGATACTATACAAAACAAAGTGGGTGCTACTGCTGAACAAGGTGCAAAAATAAAATCTGAATTTGAAAAGAATAAAAATATAAATTCTTTAGATGATTTGAAACCTGAAACAATTGAAATGGTGCAGTCTAAAGTAAAAAATAACGTTCCAATATTATCTCCGTTTATTGAAAAATACCAAGAGTTGAGAAAAAGAAAGGTTTCTGACGATCAATTAGGAGAAGCTATTACCGAAAAATCTTTACATGTCATTCCGAAAGTTTTGTTTGTATACATGCCTTTGTTTGCTTTCTTCTTATGGATTTTTTACAACAAAAAGAAATGGTGGTATTTTGATCACGGAATTTTTACACTGCATTATTTTACGGTAATTCTTTTATCAATTTTGGTGATTTTTCTTTTGAATAAACTTTCAGATTATATTGATAGTAATGCTTTATCAGCCATAATAGCTTTAATTAACACATTGATTGTTTTATATATTATTGTGTACTTTTTCCTTGCTTTGAAAAAACTCTATAACCAAGGATTAATCATTACAACAATTAAAGGTGCTATACTTTTAGGAATTAATACGTTTATTTTCTCAATAATTGTTATTGGAATTATTGTGTATTCATTTCTTCATGTTTAATAGAGATTCCTCGACACTTCAGAATGACAAATTCAAAAAAAACATAAAAAAAGCCTCGCAAATGCGAGGCTTTCTAATTTCTAATATCTAGATTCTAATTTCTATTTATTACGGTATTCGTTCCAAGTTTTGATTTTTAAATCATCCATCGATAATTTTGTAAATGCATTGATGAAAGCCGAAGCTAAACGTGCATTTGTAACCAACGGAATATTGAAATCTACTGCTGTACGACGAATTTGATAATCGTTGTCTAATTCCGCTTTTGTTAAGTTTTTCGGAATGTTGATCACCATATCAATTTTCTTGTCATGTAAATAAGACATTACATTTGGTTCTTTTTTATCAGAAGGCCAGTAAACAAGCGTAGAATACACATCATTTTCTGTAAAGAATTTGTGCGTTCCTTCTGTTGCATAAATTTTGTAACCTTTTGCGATTAATTGTTTCGCTGGCTCTAATAAAGCAACTTTAGAAGCAATTGGTCCACCAGAAATTAAAACTGTTTTCTCAGGAATTTCATACCCAACAGATAGCATTGATTTTAATAAAGCTTCTTCCGCTGTATCACCGATACATCCAACTTCTCCTGTAGAAGACATGTCTACTGATAAAACTGGATCTGCTCCTGCTAAACGTGTAAATGAGAACTGAGAAGCTTTTACTCCTACATAATCTAAATCGTAAACGATTTCTGAATGTCCTTTTTCTACTTCTAATCCTAATAAAACTTTTGTCGCTTTTTCGATCATGTTATTTCCAGCAACTTTCGATACGAATGGGAACGAACGAGAAGCACGAATATTAGTTTCGATCACACGAACTGTATTATTTTTTGACAAGAACTGAATGTTCATTGGTCCAGAAATTTCGAAACGTTTTGCAATTTTCGCTGCAACTTTACGCATTTGACGAATTGTTTCGATGTACACTTTTTGTGGTGGATAATACATTGTTGCATCTCCAGAGTGAACTCCCGCAAATTCTACGTGTTCAGAAACTGCGTAATCTACAATTTCTCCGTTTTGACAAACTGCATCCAACTCAATTTCTTTTGCACCTTGTACGAATTCTGAAACTACAACTGGATAATCAGGAGAAACTTCTTTCGCTAATTTCAAGAAAGCATCTAACTCGTGAGTATTTGAAACTACGTTCATTGCAGCTCCAGATAAAACATAAGAAGGGCGAATCAATACAGGGAAATTAACTTCTTCCACAAATTTGTGAATCGCTTCTAAAGAAGAAAGCTCTTTCCAACGTGGTTGATCGATTCCTAATTCATCTAATATTTCTGAGAATTTGTGACGATTTTCTGCATCATCAATTCTTAAAGGAGAAGTTCCTAAAATATTGATTGATTGATCGTACAATTTCATCGCTAAGTTATTCGGAATTTGACCTCCTGTCGAAATAATTGTTCCTTCAGGTTGTTCAAAATCTAAAATATCCATTACACGTTCAAAAGATAATTCTTCGAAGTATAAACGATCTGACTCATCATAATCTGTTGAAACCGTTTCTGGATTATAGTTGATGATAATTGTTTTATAACCATTTTTAGACGCTGTGTGCGCTGCATTTACAGAACACCAGTCGAACTCTACAGACGAACCGATACGGTAAACTCCAGATCCTAAAATACAAACTGCTTTTTCTGTTTCTGGTGTCAAATCATTTTCAGTTCCGTGGTAGGTTACATATAAATAATTTGTTTGTGCTGGGAATTCTGCTGCTAACGTATCAATTTGTTTTACAACAGGTTTAATTCCGAAGTTTTTACGTAATTCACGAACCGTTAATTCGTTTCTGTGTACGTTTTGATCTCCTTTTACTAAAACTGCAATTTGTTGATCCGAGAATCCTAATAATTTTGCGCGTTTTACTAAATCAGCTTCAACTTGTTCAAATCTTTCTAATGCTTCAAATTCTTTTGATACATTAAAAATTCTTTCTAAACGTTGTAAAAACCATAAATCGATTTTCGTTAAATCATGAATTTTTTCAATCGAATATCCTGCTTTGAAAGCTTCTGTAATTGCATATAGACGCTCATCATTTGGTTCAGCTAACCATGTATCCAACGATTCTCCTTCAGGAATTTTGAATCCATTTGCTACGAAACCTCTGTGTCCGATATCTAACATACGAACTCCTTTCTGAATTGCTTCTTCGAAAGAACGTCCAACTGCCATTACTTCTCCAACAGATTTCATTGCAGAACCAATGTTACGACGAACTCCGTAGAATTTATTTAAATCCCAACGAGGCAATTTCACTACACAGTAATCTAACGCTGGCTCGAACATCGCAGATGTCGTTTGCGTTACACTATTTTTCAACTCATCTAAAGAATAACCTAAAGCCAATTTGGCAGCCACGAAAGCTAAAGGATAACCTGTAGCTTTTGAGGCCAAAGCTGACGAACGAGATAAACGAGCGTTCACCTCAATTACACGATATTCCTCAGAAACAGTATCGAAAGCGTATTGAATGTTACACTCTCCAACTACGCCAAGGTGACGAATTGTACGGATTGCAACTTCACGTAATTTGTGATATTCTGAATTTGATAAAGTTTGAGAAGGTGCAATAACGATTGACTCTCCCGTATGAACTCCAATTGGATCGAAGTTCTCCATGTTACAAACTGTGATACAGTTATCGTAAGAGTCACGAACTACTTCATACTCGATCTCTTTCCAACCTTTTAATGATTCTTCCACTAAAACTTGAGAAGAATAATTGAACGCTTTTTCAACTAAATCTAATAATTCTTCTTCGTTATTTGCGAAACCAGAACCTAAACCTCCTAAAGCGTATGCTGCACGGATGATTAATGGGAAACCAATTCGTTTACCAGCTTCCATTGCATCGGCAACAGTTTCTACCGCTTCTGAACGAGCTGTTAATACACCAATTTGATTTAATTTTTCGATGAAAATATCACGGTCTTCCGTTGCTTCAATTACTGGAATTTGAGTTCCTAAAACCTCAACACCATATTTCTCGAAAATATTTTCTTTGTTCAACTCAACCGCACAGTTTAAGGCAGTTTGTCCACCAAAGGCAACCAAAACTCCGTCTGGTTTTTCTTTTTGAATTACTTTTTCTACAAAGTAAGGTGTTACAGGTAAGAAATAAACTTCGTCTGCAATACCTTCAGAAGTTTGAACAGTTGCAATATTTGGATTGATTAAAACTGTTTTAATTCCTTCTTCTTTTAACGCTTTTAACGCTTGCGAACCAGAGTAATCAAACTCACCAGCTTGACCAATTTTTAATGCTCCTGATCCTAATACTAATACTTTTTTAATATCTTTTTTTAACATCGTGATTCTGATTATGCGTTTGCGTTTTTATATTTTTTTACTTCTTCGATGAATTCATCAAATAAATATTCTGTATCAACTGGTCCTCCCATTGCTTCTGGGTGGAATTGAACTGTAAAGATTGGTTTTGATTCGTGACGAATTCCTTCACACGTACCATCATTTAAGTTCGTGAAGAATGTTTTGAATCCTTCTGGTAATTTAGAATCATCTACTGCGAAACCGTGGTTTTGAGATGTAATGAAACATCTTTTTGTCCCAACTAATTGTACAGGTTGATTGTGCGAACGGTGTCCGTATTTTAATTTAAAAGTAGATGCACCAGCAGCTAAACTTACCAACTGATTACCTAAGCAAATTCCGAAAATTGGTTTATCTCCTTTCAAAGATTCTTTGATATTATTAATCGTAGGAATACATAAAGCTGGATCACCAGGTCCATTCGAGATAAATAATCCATCATATTCTAATGTTGAATAATCATAATCCCAAGGAACTCGAATTACCTCAACATCACGATTTACAAAACAACGGATGATGTTATTTTTTACTCCACAATCAATCAAAACAATTTTGATATCAGCACCTTCGTTGTAACGAATTACTTCTTTACAAGAAACTTGATCTACTAAATTATCTTCGTTTGGATCGTAATATGCAACATCTGTATCAGCAACAATTTTTCCTAAAGTAGAACCTTGCTCACGTAATTTTTTTGTAATCATACGTGTGTCAACTCCATAAATACCAGGAATATTTTGACTTTCTAACCAAGTTCCTAATTTTTGAATAGCGTTCCAATGCGAATAATCATCAGCATAATAAGAAACAACCAATCCAGTTACTTGAATTTGGTTCGATTCCATCCAAGCTTCAATTTCATTAATCATTGCTTTATCATCAGGAACACCGTAGTTACCGATCATTGGAGCTGTCATCACCATAATCTGCCCTTTATAAGAAGGGTCAGTCAAACTTTCATTATATCCAACCAAAGCTGTGTTGAATACTACTTCTCCTGCGGCAGAAGTATACGCACCGAAAGATTTTCCTTCGATTTCTAATCCGTCTTGGAATACTAATTTTACTGTCTTATCCATTGATGATAATGTTAATTTCAGTTTCTAAAGCTGATATGAATTTATCTATGTATTGTTTTGTTACTGTTAAAGGTGGCAATAAACGAATAACGTTTGTACCTGCGTAGCCTACAAAAATATTGTGTTTTATAACTAAGTTGTTTTTTAATTCGCCGATTGGGAAATCAAACTCGATACCAATCATTGATCCTCGACCACGAACTTCTTTAATTTTCGGGAATTTATTTAATTGGATTCCAACATATTCTCCAATTTCTTTTGCATTTTCGATTAAGTTTTCTTGCTCAATCACATCTAAAACGGCTACTGCTGCAGCACAAGCTAAATGATTTCCTCCGAAAGTTGTTCCTAATAATCCATAAGAAGCTTTAAATTCTGGAGAGATTAAAACTCCACCGATTGGAAATCCATTCCCCATTCCTTTTGCCATTGTTATCAAATCTGCTTTGATCCCTGAATGTTGATGCGCAAAGAATTTCCCAGAGCGTCCATAACCACATTGAATTTCATCTGCGATTAAAACCACTCCGTTTTCTGTACAAACTTTTCTTAATTCTTGTACAAATTCATCAGAAGGTAAAATGATTCCTCCAACTCCTTGAATTGGTTCGTAAATTACCGCGGCAACATCTCCACCAGCAATTACTTCTTTCACTTCATCAATATTATATTCTACGAAAGATACTTTATGATGAGCATTATAAGGTGCAACAATTTTTGGATTATCTGTTAACGCAACTGTTCCAGAAGTACGTCCATGAAACGCATCTTTGAACGCAATTACACGATCTTTTCCTGTATGAAAAGAGGCTAATTTTACTGCATTTTCGTTGGCTTCTGCTCCAGAGTTAATCAAGAATAAAGTATAATCTTCATAACCTGATGCTTTACCTAATTTTTCTGCCAATTCTTGCTGAATTGGGATATTTACTGAGTTTGAATAAAACCCGATATTATTAATTTGTTCTGTTAATTTCTCAACATAATATGGATGAGAGTGACCGATAGAAATCACTGCGTGACCTCCATAAAGGTCCAAATATTCTTTTCCGTTTTCGTCCCAAAGAATACAATCTTTGGCTTTAACCGGAGTTACATTCATTAATGGATATACGTCGAATAGTTTCATTTTTGTTTAAGTTTTACGTTTAACGGTTTACGCTAAACGATTATTAATTGTTTTAATAAAAGCTAATAACATCGCTTTTATTTTTTCAACTTTATCTTCAAATTCTTTAAATATTTCTTCTGTTATCAATTTCAAATCTTTTGATAAAATCAATAAATAAAGCGTTTCATTTGTAGAACCTAAAGAGATATGGAGGAATCGTAAAAAATCTTTGTCCGAATTTCTACCACAACCTTCTGCTATATTATTCGGGATAGATACACAAGCTCTTCTTAATTGAGAAGTTAAATTAAACATCTCAGATTTAGGAAATTCAGAAGTTATTTCATAAACTTTCAGAGTAAGTTGATGAGATTCATTCCAAACTTTTATGTTCCTAAAATCTTGCATATCGTTTACCGTTAAGCTTTTGGCCTTAAACGTCCTAAAACGCAATTGTTTTAAGATTAAGTCCTAAGTTTTCTTCCCAACCGAACATCAAATTCATGTTTTCTACCGCTTGTCCAGAAGCTCCTTTTGTTAAATTATCAATGATAGAAGTAATTAACAATACATCATCTTGTTTCTGTACGTGTAAAAAACATTTGTTTGTATTTACAACTTGCTTAAGTGCAATTGGAGCATCAGAAACATGTGTAAAAGGTTCGTTTTTGTAATATTCGTTGAAGATATTTTTTGCTTCTTCTTCTGATAAATCAGATTTTAAATAAACACCTGCTAAAATTCCGCGCGCAAAATCTCCTCGCATTGGTAAGAAATATACTTTGTTATTGAAATCTTTTTCTAATTGATTCAATGTTTGATAAATTTCTCCTTCATGTTGGTGTGTAAATTCTTTGTAAAAAGAAACATTATTATTTCGCCAACTAAAGTGCGTAGAAGCAGATAAACTTTGTCCGGCACCTGTAGAACCCGTTACAGCATTGATGTGAATATCATTTTTGATTTCATTCTTAGCTGCCAATGGTAACAATGCTAACTGAATAGCCGTTGCAAAACAACCTGGATTTGCAATATTTTGAGCTGTTTTGATTGCTTCTCGGTCTAATTCTGGTAAACCGTAAACAAACGTTCTATCTTCGAAAATGTGGTTCTCATTTAATCGAAAATCGTTGCTCAAATCAATAATTTTTGTGTTGGCTGAGTATTTATTGTTCTGTAAAAACTCTGCCGATTTTCCGTGACCAAGGCATAAAAAAACGACATCAGCATTTTCGTCTATTTTATCCGAAAATACGATGTCAGTTTCTCCAAACAAATCGTCGTGCACTTTGGTAACGGGGTTGCCTGCATTTGATGTACTGTACACAGACGAAATATTAACCATCGGGTGATGTATCAATATTCTTAGCAGTTCGCCTGCTGTGTAGCCAGCACCTCCTACAATGCTTACGTTAATTTTGTTTGTCATTTGTTATGTTTTGCGCGTGTTTTTTTAAGGTATAATACCTCTACTATATTTCTAAAATAAAGTGGACTCGTTGGAATCCACTTTAAAGAATCAATTAATCGAAACTATGAACAATCTTTAATTGATTACCGAATATTTTGATGAAACCTCTTGCATCTCTACTATCCCAAGCTTCGTTTTCTTCTCCATAAGTAGCGACTTTAGATTGCATCATATCATAAGGCGATTCGATTCCAATCATTGAGAAATGATAAGGATTTAATTGTACTTTCACTTTTCCTGTTACATGATTTTGAGAAGATTCTAAGAATGCTTCGATATCACGCATTACTGGATCCAAGTATTGTGCTTCGTGCAATAAAGTTCCGTACCAGTTTGATAACGAATCTTTGTGCAACAATTGCCATCTTGTAAGTGTATGTTTTTCTAATAAGTGGTGTGCTTTGATTAATAAATAAGCTGCTGGAGCTTCGAAACCTACACGTCCTTTGATACCTAAAATTGTATCTCCTACGTGGATGTCGCGACCAATTGCATATTCACCACCGATTTCGTTTAATTTTTGAATTAATGCTACTGGAGATAATTTTTCTCCATCTAAACCTACTGGAATACCTTTCTCAAATTCAATTTCTATAACAGATGGTTCTGTTCTTGATAATTGTGTTGGATAAGCATCTTCTGGTAACGCTTGGTTAGATGTTAATGTTTCTACTCCACCAACAGATGTTCCCCAAATTCCTCTGTTAATAGAGTATTTAGCTTTTTCCCAACTATAGTTTACACCATTTGCTTGTAAATATTCTACCTCTTGTTGACGAGATAATTTTTCGTCGCGAATTGGTGTGATGATTTTAGATTGTGGTGAGATAACTGCAAAAGCAACATCAAAACGAATTTGATCGTTTCCTGCTCCTGTAGATCCATGTACAATGTATTCTGCATCTACATCTTTTGCATACTGAGCAATTGCAATTGACTGAAACATACGTTCTGCACTTACTGATAATGGATAAGTGTTATTTTTCAAGATGTTTCCGTAGATTAAGTAGCGAACACAATCGTTGTAATATTTGTTTGTAATATCAATTGTAACGTGTTTAGAAGATCCTAATTCGTAGGCACGTGCTTCGATATCTTTTAACTCTTCTGCCGAAAATCCACCAGTATTTACAATTACTGTATGCACTTCCATTCCTTGATCTTTTGTTAAGTTAACCAAACAGTACGATGTATCTAAACCTCCACTGTAAGCTAAAACTGCTTTGTTGCTCATTGTTTGTTTATTTGTTTATATTGGGAATAATTCTTCTTAATTCATTGGTAACCTCTTCTCGGCTACTCTCTTCTTTCATTACGATTAATACTGTATCGTCTCCAGCTATTGTTCCAATTATAGTATTGAAATGTGTGTTGTCAATCTCAAAAGCAATTCTGTTTGCATAACCTGGTTTTGTTTTGATAACTCCCAAATTTTTAGAGAAAATCAAACTTGCATTTTCGTTATGTGTAACGGTTGCCGTTGGAACAGCACTTTCTGTAAGGCGATAAATGTATTGTCCCGAACTATTAGGAACTTTTGAAACTTTCAATTCGCGCAAATCTCTCGATAAAGTTGCTTGAGTAACGGAGATATCTAAATCGATTAATTTTTTTAATAATTCGTCTTGATTACTTATTTCTTGATCTGTTATTAAATCTTTTATAATCTGGAATCTGTATTTTTTATTACTCATTTTGAATATTTATTCGAAATTTTATGCAAATATACTCATTTTAAACAAAAAAAAACCTTAGTTCGTATATTTATTCATCTTCTTTTTTTGATTGATTTGCCAATGCGCGCTTAGCGTACTCGTCATCAAGGTTATCATAAACCAATCCTGTACAAATACAACGCTCGCGATCATTTTCCATCAAGATGTGATAGTTTTTACAACTTTTACATCCATTCCAAAATTCATCCGATTGTGTTAATTCCGAAAATGTTACTGGCTTGTATCCTAATTTTGTGTTCATACGCATTACAGCTAAAGAAGTTGTAATACTAAAGATTTTTGATTTCGGGAATTTTGTACGTGACAATTCAAAAACAGCATGTTTTATTTCGCGTCCAATTCCTGAACTCCTTAAATCTGTACGAACAATTAAACCTGAGTTTACGACGAATTTTTCTTCTTCGTACGTTTCTATGTAGCTAAACCCTGCTATTTGATCATCATCATCAAAAGCAATCACAGCATTTCCATTACGCATTTTGCGTTCAAGATAAACTGGATTTCGTTTAGCAATACCCGTTTTTCTCATACGAGCTGATTCTTCGTACCATTCGCACAACAATTCTGTGTACTTGGCATCATCTGCATTTGCTATTCTAACATACATAATTTAAGGGAAAGTCGATTAATAAAGAGGAATTGAGAAAAGATGACCTTTTGTCATCACACTTAAGTAAAATATGAGAACCAAAAGGTGCGCTTTCATTGCGAAAGCTACTCTCATAATTGAGAAGAACAATTTCAGTAATTTCTTCCATTAATCAACAAGATATTCAGTTATTATACTGAGATGCAAAGTTAAATATTATATTTTTGTATCACCAAAAAAAAGCAAACAAAATTTACATATTTATTAAAATGTTGAAAATTATTAAAATAGGAGGCGGAATTATCGATAACGAGCAAGACTTAGAGCAATTCCTACAAACGTTTTCCGAAATTAAAGAACCTAAAATTTTAGTTCATGGTGGAGGAAAAGGTGCTTCGAAGATGTTAAATCAATTAGGAATCGAGCCTAAAATGATCGAAGGTCGTCGCATTACAGACAAACCAACATTGGATGTTGTGACAGGATTATATGCCGGAAATTTGAACAAATCTATCGTTTCTAAATTGCAAGAATTTGGATGCAATGCGTTAGGTTTATCGGGTGCAGATGGTAATGCTATAAAAGGTTCTAAGCGTCCTGTAAAAACTATTGATTATGGTTTTGTAGGAGATTTGAGTGATGAAAGCGTCAACAAAAAATTATTTCAATTATTAATTGACAACAATATTACACCTGTTGTTTGCGCGATTACACATGACGGAAATGGACAATTGTTAAATACCAATGCAGATACTATTGCATCTACAATTGCGGTTGCAATGTCACAAGAAAATGAAGTAGAGTTAAATTTTTGTTTTGATAAAATTGGTGTACTTCGTGATGTAAATGATGACACAACATTGATCCCAAAAATTAACGAAACTTTATATTTGCAGTTAAAAGAAGAAGGTGTAATTTTCGAAGGAATGATTCCGAAATTAGACAATTCATTCAAAGTAATCAATGCGGGTGTAAAAAATGTATGTTTGGTGCACGCGCGCAACATTAACTCAGAGATTAAAACAATTTTATGTTAGAATTAGCTGTTCTCAAAAAGAAAGCTGTCGATTTGTTGTGTCAATTAATCGAAACTCAATCTTTTTCGAGTGAAGAAGATAAAACGGCCGATATTATTTTCAAGTTTTTAACTGATCATGGTGCTACAGCTCATCGTCAGAATAACAATGTTTGGAGTATTCATCCAAATTTTGATGAGAACAAAAAAACAATTTTATTAAACTCTCATCACGACACGGTAAAATTTGGTTCTTCTTGGACGTATGATCCATTGAAAGCAACAATAGAAGGTGATAAATTAGTAGGTTTGGGAAGTAACGATGCAGGAGCTTCTGCGGTAAGTTTATTGGCAACTTATATCAATTTCTTGAATGATGATTTACCATTTAATCTGATTGTCGCAATTACGGCTGAAGAAGAAAGTTCAGGCCAATTGAATGTTGCAAGTATTTTACCTAATCTACCAAAAATAGATTTGGGAATTGTAGGAGAACCTACGCAAATGGACATGGCAATTGCAGAACGCGGTTTGGTTGTGATGGACGTTATTGTAAAAGGAAAAACTGGACATGCTGCAAGAAATGAAGGTGTAAATGCTATTTACGAAGCAATTGATGTGATGAATTGGTTCAAAACGTATCAATTCGAGAGAGTTTCTGATATGTTAGGGCCTGTAAAAATGACGGTTACGCAAATTGAAGCAGGAAAACAACACAATGTTGTACCAGATGAATGTCGTTTGGTTGTAGATTGTCGTGTAAACGAATTATATTCAAATCAAGAAGTTGTTGATATTATTTCGAGTTGTTTACCAAAAGCAGAAGTTAAAGCACGTTCGTTACGTTTAAATTCTTCACGTATTTCAGAAAATCATCCAATTGTACAAAAAGGAATCGAATTAGGTTGCACAACGTATGGTTCACCAACAATGTCAGATCAAGCAATGATGAATTTCGAAACGGTAAAAATGGGACCTGGAGATTCAGCTCGTTCTCATACACCAGACGAATATATTTATTTATCCGAAATAGAACACGGGATTGAACGATATACAAGTTTATTGAAAGGTTTTACTTTTTAAACTCTTATAATCAAAAAAGCATCTTCATTCAATTGAAGATGCTTTTTAATTTTATCAAATCTGATAAATAAAACCAACGCGGATTTTATTAAAAACATAAAATGTGTTCTAAAAATTATACACAAAAAAAGAGGCTAATTAATTTTAGCCTCTTTTTTATATATGAAATTAAGTCTTACTCAATTTGCATTTTAACTGGAATGTTGAAATTCAACTTCGCAGCACGACCATCTTCTGTTTGAGCAGGTTTGATCGTTTTCCCTCTTTTTTGTTGACGTTGTGTAATACGCTCTAAAGCTTTTTTAGCTTCAGGACCTAACTTAGCATCACCCATTGGAGAAATTCCAACGATTCTACCATCAGTGTCAATTTGGAAAGAAAGTTTAGCAGCTACTACACCAGATAAACCTTGACCAGCAGCGTCATTCGCAAAATCTTGCAACTCGTCTTGTAAATCTTGTGATAACTTTTTAGATAAACAGTCTGTTGCAGCTTGTTTACCTTTTGCAGCATCTTTCTCACATCCAGGATATACTGCCATTACAGCCGCTGTACGAGCAGTTACTGTAGAAGGAGCAGCAGGTTTTTCACCTTTATCCTCTGTTTTAGGAGTTTGAACTGTATTTTTAGGAGCTTCTGGGTTTAAATTAACCGGTCCTCCACCATCTTGTCCTTTAGATTCTTTTCCTTCTCTATTCTCTAAACCTAAATCTTTGTTCACTGTTTCCTTAACATCAGGAATAGTTTCTTCTTTTTTAGGTTGAGCTTTAGGTTCTGGAATAACCATTTTTACCTGAGCTGTCTCTTCTTGATAATGATTCTCTTGTTGTTCTGGCTCTGGTTCTGGCTCTACCACTTCTTCCTCTTTTGGAGGTTCAGGGATATTTAAATCTTCAAGTTGTACGTCTACGACTACATCTTCTGTCTTCTTACTACTAAACATTCCTGTTGCTGAAGCAATAAGTGCAAAAGCTAAAATCGCTATTACTATAAATCCACGAATGAAAGCTTTCAATAATGTACTCTTCTCAGACATTCTCATGTCATAAGCTCCATACGCTTTATTTCTACCTTCAAATACTATCTCGTCTAAGGATTTTAGTTTGTTGTTATTTTCTGACATTTTAATTCTTTTAAATTTAACAAATAAACTAATTATTTACCTACTTTCTCCTCGTACACTTTTTGTTCAAAAGGTGCAACTGGTACGATACCGTATTTTGTAGATTTTGTAATTTCCATTTCATCTAAGATAGTTACTAAATTATCATACGTGGCATCATCCATCGGTTTGATAATTACCGTAAACATCTTAATATCCTTAGCTCCTTTTTGTGCATTCGTAATAACATCACGAACTTTAGAGTAGTCAGTTTCGTTTAAATTACTTGCATTTAAGCTTTTCTCTTCTTGTTGGTGCCAAAACAACTTATTATCCTTAGAAATCAAAATTGTTAAAGAGTTTCTCAAATCAATCTCAACATCAGGCTTCGGTTGATTTTCGCTAATCTTTGGAGGCATATTCAAGTTCATTACGTTTGGTTTGATCGAAGTCGCTGCAAACATAAAGAAAGTAATTAATAAGAAACCTAAATCAACCAAAGGAGCCATATCGACTTTCGTCGAATTCTTTTTGGAACGGACTTTCTTTCCGCCACCGTCATCGTGACTTTCTATTTGTGCCATTTTCTAATTTCTTAATAATTATTCTTGAGATGTAATTAACTGGAACTTATTCATGTTCTTTTCTTGCAATTGTTGAATCAAAGTTTTGAATTTTTTGTATTCAGATTTTTGATCCCCTTTAATTGCCAAGAAAACATCTGGGTTCACTTCTTTTGCTTCAAATACCCAATCAATTAATTCTTGATTTTTGTTAGGTATCGTATCTAATGGAATACCTGGATGATATGATTGTTGTTTATCAGCAGACTGATTCAAATAATTTCTCATTTCATTCATTGGTACACCAAACTCTACTATGCTTTTGAATGCATTCTTTTCAGCATCTGTAAACTTTACTCCGTACTTATCACCCATTCTTTCTAATGTAGGAATACGATCTTTTTCTTCTAATCCGAATAAGAACTTACCTTCTCCATCAATTTTAATGATCATCATGTTTTCAGCAGCCATTTTTTGGTTCGAAACAGATGTTGGTGTTACGACAGGAACAACTTCAGGTTCTCTAAAGTTAGATGTCAAAATAAAGAAAGTTAACAAAAGCCAAGCCATGTCAGACATAGCTGTTAAGTCCATCGAAGGACCTCTTCTTTTTGGTTTTACTCTTGCCATTTTCTCTGTATTATTAATTAATATTCTAAATTGTTTGTTGTTTGATTTTGTCCTTATACTATCCTTCTAAGGCTTCGTCAATTGAATATTAATTGTGAGCAGAGAAAGATTGTTGGATACTCATTCCTACTTCGTCAATTTTGAATGTTAAATCATCAATTTTAGAAGTTAAGAAAGCATACATAATAATAGCGAATGCAGAAGCACCAATACCCATACCTGTATTAATTAAGGCTTCGGCAATACCTACTGATAATTGAGCTGCATCTGGAGATCCTCCACCTTCACCTAATGCGAAGAATGCTTTAATCATCCCGATTACTGTACCCATTAAGGCAATTAACGTACCTACAGAAGCAATTGTAGAAATGATTGTCATGTTTTTCTCTAACGTTGGCATTTCTAATGTAGTCGCTTCTTCTAACGTTTTACCTAATTGAGCTAATTTTTGCTCTTTGTTTAACGTTGTGTCGTTTTCTAAAGCTTTGTAAGTTGTTAAACCTTCTTTAACTACATTACCTACAGCTCCTTTTTGTTTGTCACATAATTCAATTGCTTTGTTAACTTCATTTTTGTTTAATAAAGCACGAATGTCATTTACAAACTTCTCAGCAGATCCTGTTCCTTTTGCTTTGTTTAAAGCGATAACACGGTCAATTGAGAAAACGATTACCATAAAGAAGAAAGACATTAAGAATGGAATTATCACCCCTCCTTTATGAATAATTCCTAAAAAGTTTAAAGGATTACCTTTTTCTACATCACCTCCTTCGAAATTACCTTCTGCTCCAAATACAAATCTGAAGATCCCCATTGCGATTGCAATTAAAATGATCATAGTAATCACAGGGTTAAGACCTCCCTTTTTAGTTTTAGCTGGTACTGTTACATTCTTTTCCATTTACTAATTCTTTTAAATATTATGATTTTTATTAATGTGGGTGTAAATTAAGTGAAAATTTTTTAATTCTTCTAAATTTTTTGCGTTGTTATCACGTTAAATTTCAATTTCACTCAAAATCAACACTATTTTTTACCGAATTGATAACTTAATTTTCAACAATACAGTAAAAATTTCTAAAACAACCTATTAATTTTAAAGAATATTAATCTTTTCATTAACTAACCTAATCGCAAATTTATTCAATAATTATACATATTTATATTTTTTTTTAAGAATTAAATTATTATTTTGACTTTTGCACTTCAATAATTATAAATGCTATGAAAGTTTGTATTGCCGAAAAACCTAGTGTTGCTAAAGATATCGCCAAAGTAATTGGTGCGAATCAAAAGCACGATGGATACTATGAAGGAAATGGATTTCAGGTCACTTGGACTTTCGGACACTTGTGTACATTAAAAGAACCGCAAGATTATACACCCGAGTGGAAAAGCTGGGATCTTAATTATCTGCCAATGATTCCGCAAAGTTTCGGAATTAAATTAATTGCAGATAAAGGTGTCTCGAAACAATTTCATATCATCGAAAAATTAGTCACGAACGATCAAGTCGACGAGATTATAAACTGTGGCGATGCTGGACAAGAGGGAGAATTGATACAACGTTGGGTGTTATTAAAAGCGCGTGCAAAAGCACCAATGAAGCGTTTGTGGATTTCTTCGTTGACAGAAGAAGCGATTAAAGAAGGTTTTGATAACCTGAAAGATGGAGAAAAATATTTCAATCTTTTTTCTGCTGGACAAGCGCGTGCAATTGGCGATTGGTTATTAGGAATGAACGCTACGCGATTGTTTACCAAAAAATTTGCGCCGCCAAAAACGGTTCTTTCTATTGGTCGTGTGCAAACACCTACTTTGGCAATGATTGTTCAACGTCAAAAAGAAATAAATGCCTTTGTGGTTGATGAATATTGGGAATTAAAAACAATTTTCAAAGAAGTAGAATTTAATGCAACAATACCTCGTTTAAAATCTGAAGAAAAAGCCAAGCAAGGTTTAGATTTTATCAAAGATCGAGAGTTTGAAATTATTGATTTCGAAGTAAAAGAAGGTCGCGAAAAAAATCCTCGCCTATTCGATTTGACTGCTTTACAAGTAGAAGCAAATAAAAAATATGCGTTTTCGGCAGAGAATACCTTAAAATATATACAAAGTCTTTACGAGAAAAAATTTGTGACTTATCCTCGTGTTGATACCACTTATCTTTCGGAAGATATTCACCCTAAAGTTCCAGGAATTTTAAATAAATTAACCGCTTATCAAAATTTGATTGCTCCTTTGATGACGCAACCAATTCCGATGTCGAAAGCAGTTTTTGATAATACAAAAGTAACCGATCACCACGCTATTATTCCGACCGAAATCTTTCCACAAGGTTTATCGAACGAAGAAAAACGTATTTATGATTTGGTTGCACGACGTTTTATTGCTGTTTTTTATCCAGAATGTAAAGTAGCGAACACAACTGTCGAAGGAAAAGTTGAAAATAATGGAAAAGATGGACAACTTTCTGCAATAAATTTTAAAGCAACAGGAAAACAAATTCTCGAAATGGGTTGGCGTGAAGTCTATGCAAAAGATAAAAAGGAAGACGAAAAAGATGAGGAAAAAATAATGCCGATTTTTGAGATTGGAGAAAAAGGTCCTCACGAACCATTTATTCACAAAGGAAAAACAACTCCGCCAAAACATTATACTGAAGCAACTTTATTGCGCGGAATGGAAACTGCTGGACGACAAGTGGATGATGAAGAAATGCGCGAATTGATGAAAGAAAATGGAATTGGTAGACCTTCTACGCGTGCAAATATTATCGAAACCTTGTTTCGTAGAAAATACATCGAAAAGAAAAAACGTAATATAATTGCAACACAAACGGGTATTGATTTAATTGATACCATTCAAGATGAATTATTAAAATCTCCTGAATTGACAGGTGTTTGGGAACGAAAACTTCGTTTGATTGAAAAAGGTGAATACGAATTAGAACAATTCAAACAAGAATTGATTGAAATGGTTTCGAAATTGACATTTGATGTGAAAAATAGTTACTTCAGACCAATTGCTTCTCATCAGAATTCAGCTCAAATAGAGGAAAAACCAAAGAAAGAGCGCAAACCAAAAGAAGAAATTAATCTGGAAAATGCAACTTGTCCAAAATGTAAAACACATAAATTAGTCAAAGGAAAAGCAGCTTATGGATGTGCAAACTTTAAAGAATGTGGATTCAAAATTCCATTTGAGTTTATGGGTAAAAAACTAACTGATAAACAGATTTTGGATTTGGTTACCAAACAAAAAACTGGAAAAATGGCTGGCTTAATCAATCCTGAAAATGGAGAAAAAGTTACTGGTAAAGCTATTTTGGGAATGAATTTCGATTTAGAATTTGAAGAAATGTAAAAAAAGCGAGTTTCGAAATTCGAAACTCGCTAATTATATTTTTCTAATGTCTCTTTTAAAATTGTTTTGATTTTCTCTTTCAGTTTTTTTGGTTCGATAATCGTAACCGTACGGCTCATAGAAAGAATTTCACTGATAAAATCTTCGGTCAAAAATAATTCTAAACCAATTAAAACTTCATCATTATTAGTTTCTAAAATTTGCTGAGATTCGTGCAAAGGCAAAGATTCTAAATAGGCCGCTTGTTTTTTGGTCACAGAAAGCACTATTTTTTCTGGTTTTTCTGAGCTTGGAACAATAATCCCGTACGAATACTTGTATTTATCATCGTAATTAAACTCAATATTATCATCAATTTTTTCTTTCAGAATTGAAACCTTATTCATTCGTTCCAAACCAAAATTTTTGACAATTCCTTTATCATCTGCAATCAAATACCAACGGTTATTATGCTCTCTAATTGCAATTGGCGAAACTTTACGAATCGTTTCTTTTTCCTCTCCAAATTTTTGATAATGAAATTCAATTTTCTTTTTTCCTTGAATTGCTTGTACAATATCTGGTAAAAATTCGGCGCGTTTTGGTTTTCTTTTTTCCAAATACACAATCGAATCGAGCGAATTTGTCAATTTCAAAGCAGAAAAACTATTGATTTCTTCTAAGGTTTTCAGAAATAAATCAGAACTATAATCATCTTGAATAATATAATATCCACGCTGACTGCGACTATACATTATATCAATTCCCAATATATTTCTGATTTCTCGAATATCGCGTTGCAATGTACGTTTAGAGAAATTAAACTCTAATGTATCATCATTAAGTTGAAGCATTTCAAATTCTCGTTCCAAAAAACGCTCTAAATCTTCATAAGAACAATATTTTTGTTGTGATAATTTACGAACAATATTGAAATAACGCGCGATATAACCTTGTTTTGACATTGAATTGGAAGTGTTTGAACAAACTTAAGTTATCTGTAATTAAAAACAAAAAAAAGTAACATTTCATTACAAAATGTTACTTTTTCTTCATTAATAAAAATGAAATATTCGAAAAAACGGATTCTATTTTTTAGATTTTTTTACTTTTGTTTTTGCATCTTTCGTAACTGCTTTTACATCTTGTGCTGCCGCTTCTACTGTTGTTGTAGCTGTGTCTACCGTAGCTGCTGCTGAATCTACTACTACTTCTGATGTTGTTTCAACTGGAGTTGTGCCATCTTCAACTTTCGCTGTTTCGATGAAATTAGAAAGTTTATCAACAATTTCTGCGTTAGAAGTTGGTTCATTCTTCACTTTTACGCTTAAGAAAATTGATGGCGCTGCATTATCTTGAATATAATTTGAATCATTTTGATATACACCATCATTTTTAACTGAAGTTGAATTTAAGTTATCAGCTAATTCACGTGCTACTTTGAATGTATCTTCAAAAGCTACGTTTTGTTTAGAAACAACTGCGGCAACTTTGTTTGTGTTATCATCAGTTTTATCAAAGCTTAACGTCATGATTAACTCAGGTTTTAAACTATCAATAATTGATCTTTTCTCTTCTTCTTTTAACCCCTTAGTTAAATCTTTCCATAAAAGAACCTGTACATTTTCTTTATTCAAAGATTCTAACTTTGTTTTAAATTCTGTTGCAATATTAGCTCCTGAATCTGCTGCGATATTATCTACAATATCTAAAATAACAACTTTTGGAGCATCTTCTACAACCTTATTTGTAATTTCTGTTGTAGGAACTTTTATTTCATTTTTTGTAGTAAAAGAGAAAGAAACTAACCCTATTGCTACGACTCCTAATACTTGCGTCAATTTTTTCATAATAAATGTGTTTTGTTTAAAAAATGATACTTTTTAAATAGTTAGTACATTTAGAACTTTGCAGACACTGTTCCGAAAACTCTTAATTAATCTTAAGAAATGTTATAATTTTCTTAAATCAGACAATAAACCTATTCTAAGACTGATTAATAGAGAGTTTGAAAAAAGAAATAAAAAAACTCAACCTTTCGATTGAGTCATTAACTTTATTTACATGCAGCGATAATCTGCACAAAATCATCATATTTTAGTGAAGCACCACCAACAAGACCGCCGTCTATATCTGGTTGAGCAAAAATTTCGTTCGCATTCTGTGCATTTACACTTCCTCCGTACAAAATACTTGTATCATTCGCGACTTCTACGCCAAATTCATCATTCAAAACTTTACGAATAAATGCATGAATTTCTTGCGCTTGCTCTGGTGTAGCTGTTTTTCCAGTTCCAATTGCCCAAACTGGTTCGTAAGCAATAATCAAACGAGAAAGATCTTCTGGTTTTTGAGCAACTAAAGCATCCATTAATTGGGTTTTTACAACCTCAAAATGTTTCTCAGCTTCACGTTCTTCTAATTTTTCTCCTACACAAAGAATTGGATTAATTTGATGTTTAAAAGCTTGTTTTAATTTCTCAGCAATTACAATATCTGTTTCTCCTTGATATTCTCTACGTTCAGAATGACCAATAATAGCGAAATCTAATCCGATACTATCCAATTGTTCTGCTGAAATATCTCCTGTATACGCTCCTTTTTCGTGAGCAGAAATATCTTGCGAAGAAATCTTAACATATTGCTCATCTACAGCCTCTAACAATGTTTGTAAATAAATAGAAGAAGGCGCAATTATAACTTGTGCAATTGGATGATTATCTGCCACCCAAGCATTAAGATTTGTTGCTAAATGAATTGCTTCTTCATAATTTAAGTTCATTTTCCAGTTTCCTGCTACTATTCTATCACGCATAAAAAAGTGTATTTTATTTGATTTTGGTTTTAATATTTACTGCAAGATAATTATTTCTTGCGAAATTATACCTGATTTATTTTATGCGAACGCGCGGATCTAGAATTCCGTAAAGTATATCAACCAGAATATTAATTACAATAAACATCACCGCAATAACTAAAACAGCTCCCATCACAATTGGTAAATCTAATGTATTTAGTGCATTTACGATTTCTTTTCCTAAACCATTCCAGCCAAAAACAAATTCCACAAAAACAGAACCTGCCAACATCGAAGCGAACCAACCCGAAATTGCTGTAACAACTGGATTAAGTGCATTTCGTAATGCATGTTTTGTAATCACCGTTTTTCTTGAAAGTCCTTTTGCAAAAGCTGTACGAATATAATCTTGGTTCAAAACTTCTAACAACGAATTACGCGTTAATTGTGTAAAAACCGCTAACGGACGAGATCCTAATGTAATCGCTGGAAGAATAAGATTTTTCAACATCAAATGTTTTCCTTCTCCCAAATCATCCACTTCGTAGAGACTTCCAATCATATTCAGTCCTGTAATATTATGCGTCAAAAATGCAAAAATATACGCAATGATAATCGCCGAAAAGAAAGACGGAATACTCATCCCAAAACTCGTAACAACTAACAAAACACGATCAATCCACGTATCTTTCATCAGAGCAGAAACAATTCCTAACGCAACCCCAATTATCGTTGCAATAATAATAGCCGCAATTGCTAAAACCATTGTATTTGGCAAAGTTTCTTCAATAATTGTACTGACGCTTTTTCCTTGTTTTTGAAAAGATTCACGTAAATAAGGCGTTTTCAAAACCATTTCATTTGTTCCGAAATCCATCAATTTTGTGTAATTGTATTTATCAGAACTTAATGAAGTATATGTTGTATTGTTTTCGTCAATATTATGAAATGAAATCGGTGACAAATCATTAATATAAAAAGCATATTGTTTCCACAAAGGTTGATCTAAACCTAAGTTTTTTCTAATTTGAGCTAATTGTTCAGGATCTTCTTTCTGATCGAGCATCATACGAGCAGGATCACCAGGAAGTACCGAAAACAATAGAAAAACTACAGTCACTACACCAAAAAGCGTTAGAAATCCGTAGAAAATTTTATTTAAAATATAATTAATCACTTTTTAAAATAATTCTTCTAATTGATTAATTGATGGAAAATCGTTGTCATGATATTTCGCTTTTACCGTTCCTTTTTCTAAAATCATCACTCCTGGATTTGAACGAATAATTGTTTTCATCGTTGTTTGATCCATGAAACAATTCTCCAATTCTAAACCTTTAATTGGATTATTCGAAACTGTAATAACTTTGTAACCTTTATATTTAGACGCTTCTTTTCCTAAAGTATTTAATTTCGCAATTTGTTTCTCGTTTACTTTTTCAACAAAAGGAATGACAAAAACAATCGCTTTTGGCGCATTCAAAATTTCAGAAGTTTTATCAACTCCATTACAATCAAAATTAAAATCGTGAATTGGTGGTTCGTACCCTTTTTTCTCTACAATTGTACGTGTTTTATCTGCTTCAATCACCCAAGGCGTTCCATGTTTATACCACTTGTCATCCGCAATATATTGCGCATCGTCAATTTCTACAACTTTTCCATCTACACTATTTTTCATGGTGTAAATTGTTTTATACGTTGTTGGTTTCAAACCTAATTCTTGTGGAGATTTCATTCCTTCAATCAAATTTTTTCCAACTGCATAAGGTCTAAAATCGATAATTGGCAAATGATTAATTCCGATATAAGCAATAATTGCAGAACCTAAAATTGTTATAAAATTGATTACATAATTCGCTTTTTCGACGAATAATGGTTTGATATATTTTTGACCAATCACTAAAATAATTATCAACACCAAAAGCACAACATCTTTGTAAAATGATGTCCAAGGTTCTAGTTTTAGCGCATCACCAAAACACCCACAATCGGTTACTTTATTGAAGTAAGCTGAATAAAATGTCAAGAATGTGAAGAAAATAATCGTTAACAATAAAGCTATTGTCGTAAATCTTTTCCAAACGCCAAGCAATAATAAAACGCCTAAAACTATTTCAAAAATGGAGAAAAATGTTGCCAAAGGCAAACTCAAACTTTCTAAAAATGGAATATTAAGAACTGTTGGTGAGAAATATTCTTCTAATTTGAAACTTAATCCAATTGGATCAATGTTTTTTACAAATCCAGAAATTATAAAAATAACTCCAACTATAATTCGAGCAAATTGTACCAAATACCTCATGAAGTTTTCTTTTCGTTAATTAAAATCATTGCAAAAATCGAATAATTAATCATATCCAAATAATTTGCATCCAAACCTTCTGAAACAATCGTTTTTCCTTTATTATCTTCGATACTTTTTGTGCGCAAAACTTTCTGATAAATCAAATCTGTTATCGAGCTAACACGCATATCTCGCCAAGCTTCACCGTAATCATGATTTTTTTTCATCATCAAATCATGCGCAATTGTCGCATATTTATCATAAAAATCGATAGCTTGTTCGTCCGTTAAATCTGGCTGATCTGCAAAACCAAGTTCTAGCTGAATCAATGCCATAATCGAATAATTTACAATCGCCACAAATTCTCCTTCTTCGTCTTCATCAACCAAACGCTCCGTCGCTTCTTGCAACGTACGAATGCGGTTTACCTTGATAAAAATTTGATCTGTCAACGATGGCAAACGCAATACACGCCAAGCCGGACCATAATCTTGTAATTTTTTTGTATATAAATCTCGACAAACAGAGATGATTTCTTTAAATTGAATTGAGGTATTTTTCATAATTTCGTTTCGATTTCAAAAATAATTGAAATTGCTTAAAGAACTTCTAAGATATGACAATTAATTGTAATGGTCGTTTGATTGATTTGAACGAGCCTAAAATTATGGGAATTTTGAATACAACGCCAAACTCTTTTTACGATGGTGGTAGTAATCAATCGATGAATTTGATTTTAGAAAAAGTTGAAAAACATTTGTCCGAAGGTGCCGATATGATTGATATTGGTGGTTATTCGACAAAACCCGGAGCAGAAAATATTTCGGAGCAAGAAGAAATTGATAGAACTGTACCAATTATCGAAAAAATTATTGAAGAATATCCAGAATTGATTATTTCGATTGATACTTTTCGAGGAAATGTGGCACGCGAAGCTGTAAAAGCAGGCGCTTCTATTATAAATGATGTTTCGGGTTGGGAATTGGACGAAAATATGTTTGATGCAATAAAAGAACTTCGGGTTCCGTACATTTTGATGCACATGAAAGGAACACCGAAAACGATGCAAAATAATCCTGAATATGAAGATATTACACTGGAAGTAAACGAATATTTTTCGCAGAAAATTGCACAATTAAAAGCTGCAAAAGTGAATGATATTATTTTGGATCCTGGTTTTGGTTTTGCTAAAACATTGGATCATAATTACGAATTATTCAGTAAAATGGAAGCTTTAGGTTTTGAAAGTTTTCCTTTATTAGTTGGAATTTCGAGAAAATCGATGATTTATAATTTATTCGAAACAACTCCACAAGAAGCTTTAAACGGAACTTCTGTATTAAATATGGTTGCGTTACAAAAAGGTGCAAAAATTTTGCGCGTTCATGATGTAAAAGAAGCAAAAGAAACGTTACAGATTTTTCAGAAATTGAATCAAAAATAAAAAAGAAAGCCACTAAAAAGTGGCTTTTATTTTTAATCAATGATTTTACTATTTGGAAAGAAAACTTTAAACGTATCTACAATATTGATATCCGAAGTCAAAATTTGCCAATGCGAATCTTTCACAAATTCAAACACGACTTCATTGTCATATAAATTTTCATCCTCAATATTTACATGCAAATTATTTTCTTTTCGATCTCCTATAATTAACGCCTCCGTTACATGTTCCATTTTGTAACACAAACTTTCTAATTGATCATATTCCACAAAAATTCCGTCTTGTTGATCAATCACTTCTTGCAATTCGAAAACCGAATATTCGTCCGTTTCACTTTCGCCATCAACCCAAAGAATTTTCCAAAAATAATCCTGTATATCTTTTATAGGAGCAATCACCTCTTCCATTCGTTGAATTTGGTTTTCGTCTTCTCCGTAAATTTCTATTTTATAAGTTTCCATATCTTGTACAAAATTAAAAAAGTAACTTCAATTAGAAGTTACTTTTTTATTATTTATGCTTTTTCAAATTCATGTTTGACTCGTTTCTCTGATTTAATATCCATAATCTGAATTGATTCTTTACTAAAAATCTTGAACGAATGTTCATGTTTTTCTAAAAGAAAATCATAAGGTCCTTTTGGCGCGATTAATTTCACTAAAACTGGTGCAGTTTCTAACGAGATAAACACAAGAGCTATAAAAATAGCTGCAGTTCCTAAAATTGGATTATTAACTGACAATTCATCTAAAGCTTGCATACGAGCCGCAAAACCATTGTAATTTTCTTCGGTTGGTTTAGCTGCATCAATTTCTTTCTCTTTCGCCACATTCAATCGATCCAATTCTTTGTTAATTTCAGTCAAACGAGGCGCAGATTGTTGAATATAAGTTTCGATTTCGGCAGCTTTTTGTTTTTTCAATTCTGCTTTTCGTTTCGCATTTGGTCCATAACCTTCGCGTCCAGTTGTTGTTTCAGTTTGTGTACCAACAACTTCTTTTTCCAACTCGGTAGAAGCTGAATTATACTCATTTCTTAATTTATCAATTTCTGCATAAATTTCTTTTCGTTCATTCGAAAAAGGCGTTCCCAATTCAGCATAACGCGCATCAATTCCTTTTTGTAATTCTGCTTTATTTCGATTGACAATAATATTTAATTGCTTGTTAATTTCTTTCTCGAAAATTTTTAATTCTAACGGTTTCGAAATCACAATACCTAATAAAACTGCAACCAAAATACGTGGCAAAGCAATAAAAAACTGACGAAAAAATCCACCTGATTTTTTCATTGATGTGACAATATATCGGTCAAGATTAAAAATCATCAATCCCCACAACAAACCAAAACCTGTTGCTGCATATATATTATCAAAAACAGTATTCAGCGCATATCCAGCAGACAAAGCCGCCAAAATTCCTGTAAATAATATGACACCTCCAATACCGACATGTTTGTTGATATCTGTTGGTGTTTTTTTCAATAGTTCAAGACTACTCCCTGAACAGATGATTAAAAATTTCTGTAGTCCATTCATTTTGCAAATATAGTACTTTGTATAACATATTATTAAATATCGTGCCAAAAAAAGCTGACAATCAAATTGTCAGCTTATATTTTCAAAAAAACTTTCTTAATCAGATTAAGCTTGTTCTTCGATTTTAATTCTCCATCCATAAGGATCTTCAGCTAATCCGTATTGAATATCTTTTAATTTCTTTTTCAATTGTAATGCAAAAGAATCTTCTTCAGCTAAAGTTGGTAATTGAGCGCGCTCTTCACCAAAACCTACTGCATCATATTGTGTAATTACAACAGCAGTTCCACAACCAAATACTTCTTTCAATTCTCCTGCTTTGTATGCTTCGTACATTTCTTGTACTTCTACAGGACGCACTTCTACTTCGTATCCGTTATCTTTTGCTAAAGTTAAAACAGAATCACGCGTAACTCCATTCAAAATACGCTCAGAAGTTGGAGCTGTTAAAATTTTGTTTCCGATACGTACCATTACATTCATTGTTCCAGCTTCTTCGATATATTTATGCTCGATAGAGTCTGTCCAAATTACTTGATCATAACCATCTTTTTGCGCTTCAGAAGTTGGGAAAAATGATCCCGCATAATTACCACCACATTTAGCAAAACCAACACCACCTTGTGCAGAACGGCTGTAGAAATCAGCAATTTTAACTGACAAAGGTTTGTCATAATAATTAGGTGCATAAGCTAATAAAATTGCAAAAATATATTCGTTAGATGCTCTTGCAGAAACTGCTTCTTCTGTTGCAAACATTACTGGACGAATATATAATGACGTTCCGTAATCTTTTGGTACCCATTGACGATCGATATCAATAATCGCTTCTAAACCATCAATAAAAATTTCTTTCGGAATTTGAGGCATATTAAGACGTGCCGCAGATAAATTAAAACGCTCGAAGTTTTTCTCAGGACGGAAAATAAATACTTCTTCGTTATCATTTTTGTAGGCTTTCATTCCTTCAAAAATTGTTTGACCATAATGAAAAGACATCGCTGCTGGTGTCATTGAAATTGGTCCGTAAGGAACAATTTTAGGTTCATCCCATTTACCATCTTTGTAATGCGCGATCAACATGTGATCTGTAAACTCTTTCCCAAAAGTTGTAGAGTTGAAAACTGAATCGTTAAATTTTGATTCAGCAATTTTTTCTATAATCATTTTACGATATATTTTGTTTGTGCTTATCAAAGGTACATTTTATTTGCACTTTTTCATAATAAAAATCATAACTTTCGACGATGAAAAGAATTATTCAAGAAACGGAAGATGGTTCAAAAACTATCTATATTGAAGATTGGGATGAATCTTATCATTCTAAACATGGTGCTGTACAAGAGGCTTTTCATGTATTTATACAAAATGGATTTCATCATTTTACAGAAACAAAAAATCCTATAAAAATTATCGAAATTGGATTAGGTACGGGACTTAATTCTTTCATTACTTTGATGGAAGCTGAAAAACATAAAATTTCGGTGCAATATGTTGGAATCGAAAAATTTCCGGTTTCTGATGAAGAATTTGAATTGGTGAATTATTTTGAAAATGTTTTCAAACTTTATCCAGAATTTGAACATCGGAAAGAAGATTTTTTAGATTATTATCAACAATTATTTCATTCGAATTGGGAAAACTGGCATAAAATTTCTCCCTATTTTGAAATTAAAAAAGTAAAAGAAGATTTTTTCAATCTAAAAAATATCAACGAAAATAATTTTGATTTAGTTTATTTTGACGCTTTTGGTTCTCGTGTTCAACCAGAATTATGGGAAAAAGAATTGTTAGAAATTGTTGATTCTTTAACTAAAAAATCTGCCATTTTTACTACTTATGCAGCGAAAGGAACCATAAAAAGAGGATTGAAAGACTTGGGCTATATTGTACAAAAACGTCCTGGACCTCCAGGAAAACGTGAAATGATGGTTGGTTTGAAAGACTTTCCATTTGATAAATAATCTCCTTTATCATTAATTATAAAAATCGTAAATTTGCATCGGAAAACAATTTGATGTTTTCTACATTTTTTTATGACAAATTATATCGAATATAAATTTAAAGTTGCGGAAGTAGAGCCTTTTAATGAAATTATTATTGCAATGATTTCTGAATTACCTTTTGAAAGTTTTGTTGAAAACGAAGAAGGTTTTGATGCTTACATGCCAAAAACTGACGAAAATATTGACCAAGTAAAAGAAGTGATTGATTCTATCGAGAATATTGATTTTTCTTATACGCGTCAAGAAATTGAACAACAAAATTGGAATGCAACTTGGGAAGAAAATTTCACACCAATTTTAGTGAACGACCAATGTTTGATTCGTGCAGAATTTCACGAAACAATCGAAAATATTCCGTACGAAATTATCATTCAACCAAAAATGTCTTTTGGGACTGGACACCACTCTACAACACACTTGATGGTAGAATATATCTTGGAAACTGAATTTACAGGAAAAGATATTTTGGACATGGGTTGTGGAACGTCAATTCTTGCAATTTTAGGAATGAAACGTGGTGCAAATTATGCAGAATGTATCGATATTGACGAGTGGGCTGTGGAGAATTCTATCGAAAATGGGAAACGAAATGGTGTTAGTTTAGATGCTAAAATGGGTGATAATTCACTTTTAGGAAGCAAACAATTTGACATTATTTTAGCGAATATCAACAAGAATATTTTAATCAGTCAAATTCCTTCTTATATCAACGTTTTGAATGAAAATGGAGATTTATTCTTGAGTGGATTAATGGAGCAAGATTTTGATGATATCTTAGCTTTCTGTACAGAAAATGGTTTGAAATTTGTATCTAAAAAACAACGAAATGAGTGGATTGCGCTACATTTCAAAAAATAAAATGTATGACAAAATACGCAACGCAACCCATGTGGGAAACGGAAAAAGATTCGGCTGTTGATGTATTGGAACAGGAATCGCACAAATATCAAATTATTGTTTACAATGACGATGTGAATACTTTTGATTGGGTAATCGAGTCGTTGATTGATGTTTGTGAACACACGCCAGAACAAGCGGAACAATGTTCTATTTTGATTCATTACAAAGGTAAATGCGAAGTATTGACTGGTGAATTAGAAGATTTAAAACCTCGATGCACAGAGTTATTGAACCGAGGTTTAAGTGCAGAAATTATTTAGAATTTCTTAATAATCATATAAAGCAAAATCAGAATCGTCTAATGTTACATTGGACGATTTTTTGTTTTGATCGCTCACTATATATGAATCATAAATCTTCTCGTAAACGTGATTTTCAGTTTTTGTATCCACAACTTCTGAAGATTTTTCTGTAGAATTAATCACAAAAGGAGTAACAACCAATGCTAATAGCAATATACAAGCAGCTGCCCACCAAATATTGAAATGTATAACTTTTGTTTCTTTTTTATCAATAGTTTTCGATAAAATTGACTGTTCTAAATCATCAAAATAATTAGTTGGAGTTGTATAATTTTCCTTTTGTTTTAAGCTTTTAAGATAAATTTCATCTTCTAAATTCTTAAAATAATTCTCAGGAATTTTAAAATTATTTTTTAATCCATTTTCTTTCATATCACATATAAGACAAAAAAAAGTTAAAAAGGTTTAATCTTCATCCTCTAAAAATTCTTTAATTTTTGTAACAGCATGATGATAAGATGCCTTTAGTGCACCAACAGATGTGCCTAAAATTTCAGAAATCTGCTCATATTTCATTTCATCATAATATTTCATCATAAATACTACACGCTGCTTTTCTGGCAAACTTGCGATTGCTTTTTGTAATTTCAACTCAATTTCATCACCTGTATAATATTCATCCGTAGATAAATCATCCGCAATATTCATCGAATAATCTTCGAATGAAACATTTTGTTCTTTAGCATTTTTATGAATAAAATTAATGGTTTCGTTATAAGTAATCCTAAAAATCCATGTCGATAATTTCGATTCATTTTTGAATGAATTCAAATTTTGATAAATCTTGATAAAAACATTTTGAGCAATATCATCTGCGTCTTCATGAATCAAAACCATACGACGAATTTGCCAATAAACTCTCTGATGATAATCTTTTACAAGAAGTTTAAAAGCTTGTTCCCAATCCTTATTTAAAATGTGATCTAATATTTTCTGATCCAATTGAATAATATTAAGCTGTAAAGCTATTAAATTTGAAATGATAAACTTCTAATATTATTTCAAGTAATCTATATTTTATCTTTTTTTTAAGAAGTTTAATTCCCTATCTGATCATTTTAGAGATTATAAATACTTAATAAACGTTTATTTTTTAACAAAACATTAAAACAGCTGATTTAAAACAAATTAAAAACGGTTTATTATTATTAAAAATTTAAAACTTATTCTATATTTGAAATACCAAACTATAACTCTATTACCTATGATACAATTCAATACAAACAAATTTTGTAAATTATTATATAATTTACTTCTTCCACATTTACATTATAAAATTAAATAAAAAGTTGGGATTAAATTCCTTGCTTTCTACTAACGTATTTATTATTAACCCAAAAACTATTTAATTATGAAAAAGTCAATTAATGATTTTCAAGTAGAGAAATTAGAAGACAGAAAAGAGTTTATCTTCTATTGTTTGTTACATTTATTCTGTGGAGGTCACGGAGGTGGATCAACAACTCCAGATCCAGGTCCTGGAGGCGGAGATCAATAAGATGTAAAAATAAAAAAGAACTTAGTCATACTAAGTTCTTTTGTTTTATATAAAATAATCACCTGCAAAGTTTGTAGGTGATTTTTTTTTATCTAGTCACTCCGTATACTGTTACATTAATTGGTGATTGAAAACTAGAACTAGCACAATAAGTACCTGTTGAACCATTTGTATTACTAAATCCTAATCCTACAGATATTTTACCATTATTCAACGTGAAATTATTACCATAGGACTGATCTTTTGAATTGAAATGGTTATTTCCTACAATCCTAAATCCAATTTTTACTTTCTGATCAATATTTGCAGGAATATTATTTACAGGAGCTAAAATTGTAATTTTTCTTCTTGCACAATAACCCTGATCAGCTAGATTAACAAATGGAAATATTTTATTGGCGACTAAAACATCATTAATAAAAACTCCCATTGCAATACTAAAATCAAAAGTTCCTCCTCCTGGTTTTACAAGCATTGCATTTACTTTTACAAAAGCATCAGCTGTTTTAGCAAATTTAAAAGTTGGTTGAAAACCTGCTGGTACAATTGTCCAATAATTTGAAGTCATTGCATTCAAGTTTGTTCCATTAATATGGTTTGAATTAGTCATTGATGATAATGTAGTATTACTTGTGTTATTTGTACTACTAAAAGGAGATAATACATCTACTCCAATACTTGTATTTGAAGCTCCATCATAATTAGTAAAAAAATAGGGCGAACTAAAGTCTTTATCAGAACTAAATGAAACTGAATCTAATAATTTAACCCATAGATGTTGATCATCATCCCAATAAAAATATCCATAAAAATCTTCATTTAATCCACCATTCTTATTTGGACTAAAAACAATAGCTCCTCCTTTTGGTTCTTTAGTATAAGGGTGAACATTATATGCCGTTATATTATACTCTGGTAAAGCTACAGCTTGATTAGATGAGCTTATTTCTAAACCAACTGAAGAATCTGTAGCTGTATTTGTATCTCTAGATATAATAACCTGAGCTATGCTATATTGAGCTATGAATGGTAATATATATAATAACTTTTTCATAATTAATTATTTAGAATAGATGGATTTTCTTGAATTTTTATACTTAATAATCCTTCATTTACAGATTGATTAGGTAAATACCCATCTGTAGATGATGTACCGCAGTTAGAATTTCTACTATTATAAGTTACATTTACAATAGCATTAGAATTTAATATATTTCTATTTTTAACTGCAACTTGTATGGTATGTTTTCCATTAGACAAATCATTCGTAAGACCTGTTAGACTAAATACATTATACATACAATTTCGAGTAGAATTACCTGCTAAAGAAAAAGGACTATACACAGTTAATTTACCATCTACAAAAATTCCTACATCATAACTTATCGCTTTCTCTGCTGAAGAACTATATGCTTCTACAAAACCTGTTAATCGATAAAAAATAATATTTTTTGAATTATATATTTGAAATTCTTGAGTAAAATTGGGCAACACTTGCCACCTTTTACTTGCATCCGTAATCAAATCCCCTAAATTATTTTGCCAAGAATTCGCATAAGGTCCTGTAGTAGGATTATTAGTCGCCGAAACAATATCGGTTGTACTTGATAAGGGGTAATTTTTTAAATTAGCAAGATTAGTTAACGAACCTTCATTCTTAGTTGAAACAAAAGGAGTCCAAGCTCCTAAAGATGAAGTATAATTATACCAAAAATAAGGTCCTTTATCATTTCCTAAAGAGGTATTTGTATTATAAATCAATAAACCTGATTGTAAATTTGAACCTAAACTAAGATCTACGTTAGTTTTATCTTTTCGATCCTTCATAGCATTTCTTGGTAAAACAAAAGTCTTATCATTTTTTGTAGAAGTTGTACTTTGTTTGGAATCTAAAATCAAGTTATCATTGGTTACGTTAGTCGATAAAGCTACCTGTGCGTTAACAGCACTTGATAAGACAATTATTGAAAGTAATATTTTTTTCATAGGTTTACTCTTTTACTGTTAATATTAATCTTGATTTCATTACTTCAGATGGTAAATTAGTACATGTTCCTATAGATTTTCCAAATGTGTAAGCATATGTAGTTGCTGGTGTAGATAAATCATAACTTCTTCGTGGATGTATTCTCACATCTATTGTATGATCTTGAGTAGTTGACAAATTGAGAATTATTCCATCCAAATCTACAGGAACAAAACCACAGCTATTTGAAGTAAAATTACCTGTATAATTTTCAACATATTTTAATTGTCCATCTACAAAAACTCCTATTGCAAAGGTCAATAAACTATTACTTTGTTGAATTTGAGCAATTCCTGTAAACGTAAAAGACACTTTGTTATTAGGCTTATTTGTACGTACTATTTTTGAAATATTTAATGGTATAAAATTTCTATTAGTTGCAATAGTTCCTGATTGATTGAACGTATAATTAGGTAGAGTTGTTTCACTACCTTGAACATAACTCTTATCACTTCCAATATCAATACCATTTGCATTTGCAGAATACATCACAGAAGAATTTAACTGTGCAATAACATTTTCAAAATCTAACAAAGCACGCCATTTTGATCCATCCCAAAAATGAAACCCCTCTCCTAAAGCTCTATTTGTATTATATACAATCATTTGAGAGGCATCTCCTTGTTTAGGAAAATTAACTCCAGAGGAATTTTTAAGTTCTGTTAATGAATTCAATGATATTCGTGGAAGTAAAACACCTTTATCAGAAAAATTAACATAAATACCATCAGTAGCATTATCTATTTCTGGTTTGTTTTTATTTGATATTTCTACCTGTGCATATAAAACAGATAAAAATAACGTCGCTAAAAAAGTAAAATTCTTTAACATAGGTTTATAGTTGTTTATGATTATTTACAGATTAATACAATCGTAGATTACAATAAAATTTTTCTAAAAAAAATTAATGTAAAAACGAAATATCCAGTGTTGATTTTATAAAATCTGCATGAAGTAATTTGCAGAAAAAATAATAGAGAGTCTTTTCATAGTAATTGGTAGTTTTATAATTTTAGGTGAAGTAAATATATTACTAAAATCATTAATTATCAAATATTTAACAAAATTATTTTTATACTTCCTATAAAAATTATACTTTCGTATCAACTTAAAACTACCCTAAATGAGCCAAATTAATCAACTCTTTTTTCGAGAAGTTGTCGACTTTCTAACTGAGAATGTGAAAATTAATCGTTTAAAAAAAGATCAATTAGACCTAGTTGCAAAAACGTATTATAATTACATTATTCACTTAGATAAATTAATAGATCAAGAAATTATTATTGAAAAAAAATTACTTGATTCTAATCCTTTAGTTAACTTAACTAATCATTACGAACTTTGTATTAAGACACTTATCAAATTGTTTGGTGAAGATTCTTCTATTTTCGAAAGTAAAGCAAAATATAGTAAAATATATTTTGATGCTTTAATCAAAGAAAAATTATGGGATTTCGATTCAACTATTTTATCCAAAGAAGAATTTGAACAAATTGCAGTAGAAAAACATATTCCAGTCTTTTTTATTGTAGATGGAATAAATCTTTTACAATCTGATTATCCATCAGAAGATATAAAATTGATGCTATCTTATATTTTCAAAGGAATACAAATGTATGATGACATAACAGATATTGGTGATGATTTACGAGAAAAACAATTCACTTATATTATTTCAAATACTATTCAGTTTCTTAAAAACGACAACGATTATCACCCAGATAATCAACTCTATACACACAAAGCTTTCTTTGCTCTTGAAGAATTATCTAATCCTCAATTTGAATTTATGGAAGAACAATTTTCTGCTGCAAAAGAAATTGCATTAAAGTATGATTTAGTAAAAATTGCTAATTGGATAGATGCAATCGATACTCAACTTAAAGATTGGAAAAACCAAATAGATGAGATCAGAACTGCTTAGTACATTAACAGATATAAATTTTTCTTTCACAAAAAAAAATGAACAAAGTTGGGTCTTAGAACATTCAGAAAAATTTTTTATTGTAAGTGAAGAAATAAAAATTTTATTAGAAATCTTAAAACGAAATCACTATAATCTTGAGAACTCTTATCAAGACTTCATTCAAGAATTTGATTATGTTTCTAATGAAGATTTCGATAAAATTGTAAAACAAAATCTAAAAAGTTTAGAGTTAGATAAAGTAAATAGTCAGCAAAAAAAAGAAAAATCATTTATTCTTTTCGAAACAAAATTAATTTCTAAAGAAAACGCAGCTTCAATTTCAAAACTATTACAGCCTCTATTTCAACCTACTTTCTTTTGGATTGTTTTTACAATATTATTTAGCCTCTCTATATATAATCTTACTCAAATGCATCATTTTCATCTTGAGAAAGAATATATGCTTCTTTTGTTTCTATTGTATTTAGTGAGTGCTTTTATTCATGAATTTGGACATGTTGCAGCTTGTAATAGATTTACAAAAAAAAATGGAGAAGTTGGGGTTGGAATTTATTTCATTTTTCCAGTCTTTTATTCAAATATCACGCCCATTTGGTCTGCCAAAAAACAAGAACGAATTATTACAAACTTAGCAGGCGTTTATGTACAACTTTTTATAATTGCAGCATTATATATCGTCTATCTTATTACACATAATCACCAATTATTAGATGTGATAGGTATTAGTACAATGATTATTCTTTATCAATTGATTCCATTTATTCGTACAGATGGTTATTGGATTGTCTCGGATCTTACAGATATTCCAAATCTTTTACCAAGTAGTACTAATAGCGTAAGCAGGTTCTTTAAAAATCCTTTCAAGTTTAAGTTAACAAGTAAAAAAGAAACATTTATATTTTTATATGGTCTTTTCAACCAGTTTGTAATGATCTACATTGTATATAGAATAGTAATCACTTATCAATACAGATTAATTTCTGGACCGATAGATTTGATAAAAACAATCTTTAACCAACCCAAGGAAATAATCAACTATTTGAATACTAATATCGAATTGATGATTATTTCTATAGTTTTCTATTTGATTATGTTCAATCTAATAAAACGAATTTTTAACAAATAATATTAAGGCGTTCTCTCACTCTTTGCCTTCCATTTATATTATTTCTTAAGATAAGAAAAAGAATACAAACATTAATAATGTAAGAGCTGAGTTATGAATAATAAGTTAATACATAAGATTTAAGGCTTACAGAATAAAAGTTCTGAGTAAAAAAAGGGAAGCTTCTTGTTGACTAATTAGAAGCCTCTTATTTGCTGATTGGAAGCTTCTTGTTTTATAAAACATAATTTTGATTCGTTAGACGTAGAACTTACATTTTACTTAATACATTTTACAAAAAGTATAACCACAAAAAAAGCCTCAAGATTTATTTCTTGAGGCTTTTGATAAAAA
>NZ_DKSU01000006.1:0-21765 GCF_002472945.1 Empedobacter sp. UBA7248
ATGATGAGAAATATTTTTTGAAATGTTTGACGGTTTACGCTAAACGGTAGACGAAATAGAGAGATTTATGTGAAAAATTAATATTTACTTTCATTTTTTTCTTGATAAAAAAACATTTGAGATTAAGAGGAAAAATCATGAGATGATTTTGGGTATTAAAATCAAGACCTCAACAAAAAGGCTAAAATGAATCATTCTGCACGAAAAGATTTAAAAACCTATCGGCTAAATCTTTTTCTTCGCTTCGAATTCCTTCATTTATGAACGCCTTTTTATTGAAAGGTCATTTTTTCGATTTAGTTAAAAATAAGAAAATTTGTTTTGATTATTTGGGAGCTCAGCAAAACTAAATGTTTTATAGTTTTTACAGCAATGAAATGATTAGACGATGATGGTTTGCTCATTTAAGCAAAGCAACAGCGGATACTTTGTGGATATCTACTCGGGAAGAATTGTCACAAAGCGAGAATAGTTTATTCAATATATAATAGATGTAATGTTGAAACGAGTTTAATATGACATCATAATTAAGCTTTCATAGAAAACTCTTTAATAAAGTAAGCTTATTCTTTATAATCCTTATACCTCTTCAAGTAATGAGATGCTGAAACAAGTTCAGCAGGACAAACTGGGTATAATATGGTGTAATATATAGATTCTTTATTGCGCTGAAGCTACATTCAGAATAACAGATCCGAAAGAAATGAAAAAGGAGAACATTTAGTTCTCCTTTTTTATCTTATTAATGTGAACCGTTACCGTTTTTGTCTTTTTCTAAATCGGTATTCCAAATTTTGATTTTATCTGTTTTTTTCAAGCCAGATTTTACTTGAACGTTCACACCATCTGTAATTCCAAGAGTGATGTATTTCTTTTCGTACTTCGCATCTTGTCCTTTACCAGAAGTGAGAATCTCAACATATGGTTTTTGGTTTTCGTCGTAACGAACATGCGCTGATTTTACCAACAATACATTTTTCGCTTCTTGCGTCACAACCTCAGCGTTTGCAGAATATCCTGCACGAATAAAATTATCAGAATCTAATTGAACCGGCGCTTTAATTTCGAACTGCACTACTCCATTCGTTGCAACTCCTTGAGGCGAAATAAAATCAAGAATCGCTGTAAAAGTTTTGTTCGGAATTGCACCAATCGATACATTAATTTTCATTCCTTCCTTCAATTTACCTACCTCAGCTTCGTCAACTTTTCCTTGAAAAATCATTTTCTTAACATCAGCCATCGTAGCAATCGTCGTTCCTGTAGAGAAATTATTAATCTCTTGTACCATATTCCCAACCTCAACAGGAATATCTAAAATCATTCCCGAAGTAGTTGCCGTAATACGCGTTGTTGCATAAGCTTCTAAACCAGGAGCAATACCTGTTTGCGCAACTTTGTAATCGTTTTCGGCAGCTTTTAATTGTTGTTGAGCTGATTTATATGTTGCATTTGCATTATCATAATCTGCACGAGGCAAAACACCTTGATTGTATAAAGTAGATGTTCGATTGAAGTTACGACGTTCTTGATCAACCGTAATTTGTGCCGCTTGAATAGACTGACGAGCTGCATTTAATGATTGAACATTCGGAACAACTTTCAATTCACAAATCAACTGACCGCGCTCTACATATTGTCCTTCTGCAACATTTATCGATTTTATAACACCTGAAATATTTGGCTTAATTTCAATTGTTTCCAACGGTTTTACTTCACCAGTTGCAACAGCTTTCACCTCGATATTTCCCATAAAAGGTGTTGTCGTTTCATAAACTTCATTGTCTTGGCTATTCTTTTTACCGAAATACGCAATCACACCGATTACAGCACCGATAAAAACGACAATCATCAAAATCTTTAGAAATTTTTTCATTCTTTTATATCTGTTAAGTTTTAGTTATTCATCTCTCAATGCATCAATAGGTTTGATTTGAATTGCTCGTTGAGCAGGAATCAATCCCGCTAAAGTTGCCATAACCACCATCACCGCTAAAGCTGTAAAAAGTGTAAACAAATCGATTGACGCATTATATAAAGGTATGTTTTTATTTGATGGAATGATGACTTCGTTGAGAACCATTAGCAAGAGTGCTGCAAAAATAATTCCGCCTAAACCTGCAATTAATGTTAAAACTACTGATTCTAACAAAATTTGTCCTCGAATTTGAGCAGGAATCGCACCTAATGCTCTTCGAATTCCAAATTCTTTTGTACGTTCTGAAACCGTAATCAATAAAATACTTGCAATCGCAATAACGCCAGAAAATAATGTCATTCCTCCTACAACGATTGCTAAGAATTGCATTCCTTTTACGAATTTCATAATCTTCCCAAGCATTTCACCTAAATTAAAACCTCCAATTCCTTGGTCGTCATCAGGCGAAATATTTTTAATCTGTTTCAGATATGTTTTTAATTCTTTTTCGAAAGCAACAATATCATAATTATTAGGTAAACTCAAGCTTAAATATTGAATCGTTTCCCCTTGATTGTATATTTTTTGAAATGTTGTAAACGGAATAAACACTTGATCTTTGCTCTCTACAGGCGAAGAAGGTGTGTCGTAAACGCCGACAATTGTATAATAACTATCGCTAATTCTAATTTCTTTACCTAAAGGTTTTGGTTTATCTCCAAAAAATTGTTCCGCTACTTCAATTCCAATTACACAAACTTTCGATTCAGTTTTGATATCATCTTCATTGATAAAACGACCTTGAATAATATCTTTCCCAAACATTCGGTTTTGGTCTGGATAATCTCCATTAACCGTGTAAAAATTATATTTTGTTCCGTAAGTTAATATTGAATTTGGTTTAGAGTTTCGAGGTGCTAACAACGAAATTTGAGGAAAACGAGCCTGAATTTGACGAACATCGCTCATTTTCAATTCAATTGTGCGACCTTTCTGAAATCCTTGATACGGCATCGATGTTGTTCCTCCCCAAACAAATAATGAATTGGTTGCGGCATCTGCTAAATTTCGGTCAAAACCATTTTGCAAACCACGTGTTACGCCTAACAATAAGACAAATAAAAACATTCCCCATGCGACACCAATCATCGTCAAAATAGTGCGCAATTTATTTTTACGAATCGCCGCATAGACTTCGCTCCAAGCATCTGGATCAAAAACAAATTTTATAAAGTTCATTATTCGTCTCTTAAAGCATCAATAGGTTTAATACGTGCTGCATTCAAAGCTGGAATTAATCCAGAAACTGTTCCTGCAACAAATAAAATAATACAAGCCATGACCAACGAATTGGTTTCTACGCCTGGATTATAAATAAAATATTCTTCTAAACTATCACCAATATTTTCTACAACAAGTGCCGCTAAAGCAATTCCTATTGCTCCGAAAATAATTGTAATCATAATTGCTTCTTGTAAAATCAATCCCAAAACATTGGCTGGTGTTGCGCCTAAGGCTTTTCGAATACCAATTTCTTTGGTACGCTCTTTTACACTAAACACCATAATATTTCCGATACTTACGATTCCTGCAATCAAACTTCCTCCACCAATTACAAATACAATAATTGTCAAAATCAAGAAAAATTGATTGGTATCTTCCATTGCATCGGCTGCATTTCGCACCCAAATTCCACCATAATCAGAAGGCGCAACATTGTGTCGGCCTTTTATATTATATTCGATTGCATTTGCTAGTTTAGATATATCAGCCAAAGCCATTCCATCTTTTGGCGTTACAATAATTGATGAAACTTTATCCGTCGCATAAATCGTTCTAAATGTTGTAAAAGGCGCATACAAAGCACGCTCAGCATTATCGCCACCATCTTTACTTTCGAAAACACCAACGACTTGATACATACTTGAACCTAATTGCAAATACTTACCAATAGCAATTTGATTTGGAAAAAAATCTTGCGCAACCAATCGTCCAATAACAATTGATTTGGATTGATTTTCCATATCTTTTTTATTGATAAATCGACCAAGCGTTACATTTTCATTAATCATTGATTCATATTCTGGATAAACTCCAGTAATCGAATAACTTCCTGAATTAGCTTCATTTCTAATCGTATCACTTTTCGAAATTGTACTTACAATCGATTTTATTTCATCTGGAAAAGAATGTTTTATAAAATTGAAATCTTTTACGTCCAATTCTATTGCACGTCCTTGTTTGAAACCATTGTAAGGCTCAGTTGTCGTCCCGCCGTTAACAGTAATATTTAATGAATTTGCTTTAAAGAATTCTTGTTGAAACCCGTTCTGCAAACCATTTCCCAATCCATACAATGTAATAAACACAAAAAGCGCTAAAGCGATTGTCAAACCCGACAATGCCGTACGCAATTTATTACTTGCAATGGACGACCATATTTCGCTCCAACGGTCTGTATCAAACATATTTTATATTTACGATTTTTGATTTATGATTTATGATTGACGAAGTTTGAAATTCGAAAATCATTAAACTCTTACTTGTTCTACTTTTTCGTCACTTACAATTACACCATCTTTCAGACGAACAATACGTTTACACATATTCGCAATATCATCTTCATGCGTCACCATTACAATTGTTTTACCTTCGTCATTAATTTCTTGAATCAAATGCATTACTTCTTGCGACGTCTTCGTATCCAACGCTCCAGTAGGCTCATCGGCTAATAACAACTTAGGTTTTGCAGCCAACGCTCGCGCAATTGCAACACGCTGTTTTTGTCCTCCCGAAAGTTCATTTGGCATATGAGTAGCCCAAGGCTCCAACCCAACTCTTTCCAGATAACTAAGCGCAATTTTATTTCGATCCGAACGTTTTACTTTTTGATAATACAACGGCAACGCCACATTTTCTAAGACATTTTTAAAACCAATTAAATTATACGATTGAAAAATAAATCCTAAAAATTTGTTTCGATAATTAGCCGCTTTTGTTTCGTTTAATTTCTCTATTCTAACGCCGTCCAATTCATAAATGCCTGTATCATGCTCGTCCAACATTCCAATGATATTCAATAAAGTTGATTTCCCCGATCCCGAAGATCCCATAATCGCAACAAATTCACCTTCCGCAATCTCAAGGTTAATTCCTTTGAGTACGTGAAGTTTATTTTTTCCCATTATGTAGGATTTATTTAAATCTCGAATAGATATCATAGATTGTTGTAAATTTCAATAAAGATAACAGATAAGTCGAAATTATCAGAAAAATGTTACAAGCAAGTTTAAGATTTATCTAAGAATCTGTTGATGAAATATTTTTTAAAATTAATTTTCAATAATTTTTGAAAGTTTAGAAATTTATATATATTTGTGTAAATAATAGTTGCAATGAAATTAGAAGAATCAAAAGAAAAATTTGTTCAAACTTGGGGAACTTTCGCTGTTAATTGGGGAATAAACCGCACAATGGCACAAGTTCATGCATTATTATTAACATACAACGAACCAATTTCCACAGATCAAGTAATGGAAGAATTACAAATTTCGAGAGGAAATGCAAATATGAATTTACGCGCTTTGATGGATTGGGGAATTGTAAGAAAAGAATTGATAAAAGGAGAACGTAAAGAATATTTTGTTGCCGATAAAGATGTTTGGTATTTATTCAAACAAATTACAAAAGAACGCAGAAAGCGTGAAATAGAACCTGTAATTGATTTTTTAGAATCATTAAAAAACATTGATGATCAATCTGATGACGCAAAAGAATTTACAAAATTGTTACAAGATTTATCTTCTGTTTCGACAAAAATCAATAATATAATGGACCTTGCCATCAAATCTGATGAACATTGGTTGGTAGGAAAAATCACGAATTTGATGAAATAATCAATTCGTATTTTTTTGAATTACAAGTTTCAAAAATTATTGAAAATTCAATATGTATAATATTACTTCGTATATCATTTATCTAATTATTACTTTCTATATCACCATTTTTGTTGGTTGGAAAGTGTATAAAATTGGTTTTATATATCTGACAAATTTAATCGACAATCATTCTGTTTGTCAATCGATTAATAATCTTTTATTGATTTGTTATTACTTGGTCAATCTTGGATTTTCGGCAATAAGTTTACAAAATTGGGAACGAATTGACTCCATTACCATTATGTTTTCGTCCTTATCCTACAAAATTGGATTTATCTTATTAATTCTCGGAATATTACATTTTATTAATTTATCGATTATTTATATCGCAAGAAAAAGCAAAAAAATAAACACTTAAACACAACAAATTATGACAAATTACAATCTAATTGCATATTTGGTTTACTTACCAGTGGCAATATTAATGACAATCGCAGTTTCTAACGTTTTATTCAAAAATGGAAAAATATTTATGTACGATATTTTTCATCAAAAAGAAGATATTGCAAGCGCAACAAATTCATTGTTCAAAATTGGTTTCTATCTTTTGAATATTGGTTTCGCCATGCTAATTGTTTACATGACTTCTATCGCAACAACCGAAGATTTAATTGTAAGATTGAGCACAAAAATTGGTGGTTTTGCTATTTATTTAGGAATAATGTTAATGCTAAATCTATTCTTATTTATGAAAGGTAGACGTCGATCTTTGCAACAACAATATTTAAGAAGCCTAGAATCTTAACAAAAAAACCTCTCAAAAGTTAACTTTTGAGAGGTTTTTTTGTTAAACTGGATCTACATCTACATCAATTCGTACAGAACGAAAAGCCGCAATTGTATGCAGTTGATCTATTTTTGATTGAATTAAATCTTTTACTTTTTGAGGCGATTGATTTGGTCGAATTTTAATCATCACATCTGTAATATACAAATTATTGATTCGTCCAATCGAAGGCGCTTCAGGACCAAGTAAACATTTTGCATCAAAACTTGGTTTAAGCAAAACAACCAATTGAGCCGCTGTTTTATCCAAACGTTCTTTATTTTTATGCTTGAAACGCAACTTGATTAACCGAGAATAAGGCGGATACAAAAATTCTTTGCGCTCATACAAAATATCCTTCATCGTTGGCGCATAACTGTAAGTTGTAACATTTTGCAAAATCTGATGTTCAGGTTGAAAAGATTGAATCAATACTTTTCCTTGCTCTTGTCTACGACCTGCACGACCAGAAACTTGCGTTAACAATTGAAATGCTTTTTCGTGCGCTCTAAAATCTGGAAAATTCAACAAAGAATCCGCTCGAATAACACCAACAAAATTAACATTTCCAAAATCAAAACCTTTTGTAATCATTTGCGTTCCAATTAAAATATCAATTTCTTTGTTCTCAAAATCTTCAATTAATTTTTCGTAAGCAAATTTCCCGCGCATCGAATCTACATCCATTCTTCGAACTTTTGCATCAGGAAAAATCGTTTGAACTTGCTGTTCTATCTGCTCCGTTCCCAAACCTTTTGTATTCAATTCGTGCGAACCACAACTTGGACAACGCAAGGGTTTCGCTTGCGCATAACCACAATAATGACATTTTAGTTGATTCGAGAATTTATGATATGTTAAACTGACATCACAATTTGGACATTCGGGCGTATGACCACACGTATTACATTCCATAATCGGTGCATATCCACGCCGATTCTGAAACAAAATGACTTGTTTTTTTTGATGCAATTGATTGAAAATTTCATCACGAAGTGTATGTGAAATATCTTCTGTAATTTCTTTTTCCTTTTGCGCTTTTTTGAGGTCAACCAAATTAATTTCGGGCAATTTTATGTTTCCAAAACGTTCCGTTAATTCGACATAACCATATTTTTTATTTTTTGCATTATAATAACTTTCAGCCGAAGGCGTCGCCGAACCTAACAAAACCTTTGCGTTCATCATTCCTCCAAGCAACATCGCCATATCGCGTGCATGAAAAAATGGTTTTATATCCATCTGCTTGTAAGACGATTCGTGCTCTTCGTCGACGATAATCATTCCCAAATTATCAAAAGGCAAATACAACGCTGTTCGTGGACCAATGATAATATCGAAATCACCATTCAAGGTTTTTTGCCACAATTCGACACGTTCATTTTGATTGAATTTCGAATGATAAACTCCTACTCTTTCTCCAAAATGTTTTTTAATGCGATGAACAATTTGCGTTGTGACCGAAATTTCTGGCAATAAATACAACACTTTATTTCCTTTCGCAATTACTTGCTCCATCAATTTTAGATAAATTTCTGTCTTTCCACTTGATGTTACACCATGCAACAAAACAGTCGATTTATCTTTAAAATCTTCTTTAATTTGATTTAGAGCAGCAGTTTGTTTCAATGTCAATTCTGAAATCTCAGTTACATCTTTCTCCTGTTCTTCTACACGAGAAGTTTGATGTTGATAAATTTCGACCGCTCCTTTTTCTGTTAACGATTTAAGTACTGCATTTGTCGCTCCTTGTTTTACAAAATCTGCCACTTTTAGCGGTTTTTCTTGTAATTGCGTCTCTAATGTAATCAATTGCAACAAAGTTTCGCGCTGTTTTGGCGCTTTATTTAATTGATTTAAAATCTCAATAAAAGCAGTTTCATTTCCTTTTAAATCAGGATGTAATCTGACATAATTATCAATTTTTGGCGTATATTTTTCATTGAGTTTTTCATCTAATCGAATAATTCCTTTATCAATTAATAATTTAAGTGTTGGAATTGCTGATTTTTCATCCACAATTAAAGCTGCTTCTTCAACCGAAATGATTTCTCTTAATTTCAGTGCTTCAAAAACTAAAAATTCATAATCATTTAGTTCTTCAATTGTTTCGTAATTTGGATTAATTAATCGAACAAAAGTTTGAGATTCTAATTTTAACGCAGAAGGAAAAGCATTTCGAAAAACATCGCCAAGTGAACACATATAATAATTTGCCATCCACTCCCAAAAACTAATTTGTGTTTGCGTGACCAAAGGTACGTCATCCAAAAAAGCATGAATTGCCTTTGTTTTGTATAATTCTGGTGCATTTTGATGAATAGAATGTACAATTCCTGTATATAATTTTTGCGTTCCGAAAGGCACGGAAACACGCTGACCAACTTTAATTTGCTGTAAATCAATTTCAGAAAGATGATACGTAAACGTTCCATTTAATGAAAGTGGTAAAATAATTTCGGCAAAATAATTCGTTGTCATTCTGTAATTTTAAAACAGCAAGTTAGGAAGATTTTTAGAAGAAATGAAAAGCTAATTTTGAAAATATTTTTGCATTTATTTAGCTATAATTGGGGATTTTATATTCTTAATTAAAATCTTTAATTTAATTAAAAATAAAATCATGAACTCTTCTACTATATATAGTGTCGAAAATAAATCGAAAACAAGAATGAATGAAACTATAACACAGTTAATCATTATAACATTGATTATTTCCCTAATACTCATTGTTTTTTCTACTTTCAGTCTTAAAATTTCAGGAATCATTGTTTTGTTTGTATGTTTATTATTTTGTGTTGCTATTTGTTTAATTGGAATCCCTTTTTATTTTTTACGTAAAAAATATGCAACTTCTATGATGGTAAATGAACTTGGGATTTTTACTTACAATAATAAAAATGAACCTGTTGAAACAATTTTGTACAAAAATATTCTAATAATACAATTATATGATGCGAGCGGAAGAGATAATCCAAATCCAAATCTTCGTATAAAAGTGAATAATAATGGAACTGCAATATGGAAAACTTTTCCAAAACTATACTACGTTGGATTAACAAATAAAAATGAGTTACACTTGCATTTCTTATTACAAGCGAAATCATTTCAAAAGAAAATAGAAATTGATCCAACTGCAATTATCTATTATCAATCATTAATTAAAAAATAAAATTTCACAAATTATTAATATTTCATTTTCAGACAGTTTGAAGAATTAATACTAATTTTAAGAGAATTCAAAAACTATCATTATGTTACATGCCATTTTAGATCAGATTTCGGAATCGGAAAAACCAATTATAAAAATCATTTTCAGAAATGATGATACGCGTGTTGTTGCTTTTGGACTGAAAAAAGGTTTGAAATTAATCGATCATCAATTACCTGTAAATGCAAAAATTTTGATGTTGAAAGGTGAAATAGAAATTGACTCAAAAATTGAGATTGTCAATCTAAAAGAATTTGACGAATATATTCTTCCGCCAAAAGTTATTCATCAAGTGACTTCTTTACAAGATTCGATGATGTTGGTTATTCTAAATTTTAATGAAAAAAGTTTTTAAAATAGTTAAGCTCTATTTATTTACTCTATAAAAAACTTTATATTTATGATTATTAATTTATCAAAATATGAAACTACTTTTCACATTAACTACTCTCTTTACTTTAGCCCTATCTTCTTGTAGTACAAATATCAAACACGATCGATTATTTACAGGAACAATTGTGAGAGATTGTACAGGAACTTACATTCGTGTTGATAATAAAGAGGATTATTTGGTTTGTAATAATGAAATGCTTTCGGACAAAAAAGAAGGTGAAACAGTAAGTGTTATTTATGATTTTGAAAAAACATGCAAAGAGTTAGAAAATAAAGCAACTTGTATGATGTATCACGAACATAAAGGCAAGATTAAAATCAAGAAAAATAATAATTAATTAAAAAATCCACTCAAATTGAGTGGATTTTTGCTTGATATAAAAATACGATTATTTCGATTTTTTACGACGCTCTAATTCTTTTTCAATCAGCATCAATTCGCGACCAGTTTGTCCTGCAACAGATGTATTTTCTTGTGCACGACGAACCAAGTAAGGCATTACTTCTTTGATTGGTCCATATGGTAAATATTTTGCAATATTGTATCCTAAATGCGCCAAGTTGAATGAAATATTATCACTCATTCCGAATAATTGTCCAAACCAGAAATTTGGATTATTTTTCTCAATTCCGTTTTCGTTCATCAATTTGATTAACAATTCGCAACTTTCTTCGTTGTGCGAACCTGCGAATAAACCAAAACGTTCGTGATGAGAAGCAATAAATTCTAACGCTAAGTTATAATCTCTATCCGAAGCTTCTTTGTTTGGTTGAATTGGAGATGGATAACCTTCGGCTTGCGCACGTGCACGTTCTTTCTCCATATATGCTCCACGCACAATTTTGAATCCTAAGAAATATCCTTCGCGTTCTGCTTTTGCATGCATTTCTTTCAAATAAGCCAAACGATCATGACGATACATTTGCAACGTATTCCAAACTAAAGCACGCTTTGTGTTATATTTCACCATCATTTCGTCAGTCAAATCATCTGCAGAACCTTGCATCCAAGTTTCTTCTGCATCTACCATGATATTAACATCTAACTCATATCCTTTTTGACATACAGCCTCGAAACGTTGACGAATATTTGCCCAAGATTTTTCTTCTTCTGCAGTTAACGTTTGTTTCTTTCCTACTTTTTCAAATAATTCGATTCGACCAAATGCAGTTGGTTTAAAAACTACAAATGGAATTGATTGATTAGATTTTGCTAAATCAACCAAGTGTAACATAACGTCACGAACTTCGTCAAATTGTTTTTCTTCTGTTAATCCTTCGATAGAATAATCTAAAATAGAACTTACGTGATATTTAAATAATTCATTTGCGACAACCACACCTTGTTCTGCCGTTTCTCCTCCTACAAATTGTTTGTAGATTGTTTCACGAATTACAGGTTTTACGAATGGGATATCTACCGCAAATGGTAAATTAAAAAACTTAGTTCCAAAACTTGTCAATGCGGGGCTTCCGATTAACTTGTATAAGTAATACGCTTTCTTTAAATCTTTATCTGATTTCGATTCGAAAGCAAACTGTGTATTGTCGAATAAAGACATGTGAGTTAACTATTTTTTGTGTTAATATAACGTTACAAATTTATAATTAAAACCTGATTAAACTAAAAAAACCTACAAGAAATTCTTGTAGGTTTTTGATATATTTTAAAGATTGCAAATAGTTGCCTATTCTTATCCTTTTTTAGCGTATTTGCTTCTGAATTTGTCGATACGTCCTGCAGTATCAACCAATTTAGATTTACCTGTGTAAAATGGGTGAGATGTAGAAGAAATCTCCATTTTGATTAATGGGTACTCTACTCCGTCAACAACTAATGTATCTTTAGTATCAGCACAAGATTTTGTGATGAATACATCTTCGTTAGACATATCTTTGAATGCTACCAAACGGTAATTTGTTGGGTGGATATCTTTTTTCATTTTTTTAATCTTCTTTGTTAACTTTATTGGAGTGCAAAGATAATATTATTTACAGAATGTTACAATCAATTTTATTGAAAAAACATTTAAAACAATACGTTAAGCAAATTTAATTTCGAGTGTAATGGGCTTCTTAAAATTAAACCTGCACTTCTTGTACACATTTTTCGTGGTGCAAATATAAACATTTTAGTAATTCGTACAAATATTTTTGGTGAATCTATTCATAAAAATCTAATTTTTATCTTTGTCCATCTACAATAAAACCTATTATTTGCTGTTTAAACTTATATAATGAATCATAACTTTATGAACGTAAAAACATTAATCGCCGGACTTGGTATTGCTTCTTTGATTGGTTTTCAATCTTGTCGCGATGATTTTGACTATGATCCTATTAGTTCTGAATTGCGTTTTAGCAAAGATACCGTTTCCGTAGATACCGTATATAATTTTTCTAAATCTGAAACTTATCTTCTTAAAATTTATAATCCTGAGAATGATGATCGCGTGATTCCAAAAATATATTTGACACGTGGAAATAATTCGTTTTTCAATATAAATGTAGACGGAAAAGCAGGAACAAGTTTCGAAAATGTACCGATTCGCAAAAAGGATAGTTTATTTATTTTTGTTGAAGTAAATGCACAAGAAGCGCCTCTTAATCCACTTTACGATGACGAAATTAATTTCGAAACAACTAATTCTTCTAAAAAAATCAAGTTACTTTCTTGGATAGAAAAAGCTAAAATTCATGCAAAAGATGCTACAATTTCTTCTGCAAATTGGAATGTGAACGAAGCGCAAGTAATTGATGGAAATTTAACGGTTACAAGTGATTTAACAATTGATAAAGGAGCTAAAGTTTATTTCAAAAAAGGAGCAAGTTTAACGATTGGAAACAATGCAAAACTTACAGTGAATGGAGCTTTGAATGAAGAAGTAAAATTTCGTTCGGCGCGTCATGACAACAAATACGATTCGATTCCTGATCAATGGAACAAAATCGAATTAGCTCCAAATAGTACATCGAAAATCAATTATACAAAAATTATTGGTGCGGATACTGGTTTACACGTAAATAACGCGAAATTAGATATTAGTAACGCCAAAATTGTCAATAATCAATCGTATGGAATTTTAGCTACAAACGCTACAATTACAGGTTACAATTTGGTGATGAATAATAGTAATTTGGCGACTTTAGCAATAGAATATGGAGGTTCGTACGAATTTTATCATTCTACTTTTGCCAATTATTACCATTTTGCAACAGGTGCTGGTCCAGCTTATTCACTTTTTTTGAGTAACGAAAACAATGATAAAAATGTTTCGGCTTTAACAAAAGCAACCTTCGGGAATTGTATTTTTTATAATGATAATACGCCGAATGCTATTTTATTGGATAAAAAAGATGGTGCGGCTTTCAATTATTTATTTGATACCAATATTATTCATAATGTAGATACATCAACGTTAAATGTAACAACTGCGCCAAATTTCTTGGCAAATATTACATTAGATCCAATGTTTGAGAATACAGAATATTTTGCAAATAAATTAGCGGTGAAAAACGAATCGCCTGCAAAAGGAAAAGGAAAAATATCGTTTGCACAACAATATCCATTAGATTATAATGGACAACCACGAGGCACAACTCCTACAATTGGAGCATTTCAATAAAAAATAAATAAGGTTGNNCAACCTTATTTATTTTTTATTTATTATTTAACTGAACAGATACTTTTCCTTTAAACTCATCTCCTTTAAAATTGATTCTATAACTTTTATAAGATTCTAAATGAATAGATTCTTTTTTATTCATTTTCCCTTTAGAAGCACTACCTATTTGAGTTAATTCTTTTCCTGTATAATCTACAATCGAGAAATCCATTAAACCATTTTTTTGTTTCACTTCATAATCTAATTCAAGTTCTATATCTTGATTTGTTTTCAAGAAATAATAAACTTCTCCTTGCATTTGTGTAAAGTCCAAAACGATTTGATTATTATTTCGTCTAATCACTTTTGTTGCTGAATATGTTGTTCCTTCTGTTTTATAAATTCCATCAATGCTCAAATATCTTGACGCATTTGTTGACACATTCGAAACAGTTGAAATTGTCACACAAGATTGTACCAACATCACTGCAAAACACAATAAAATAAATTTTCTCATAACATCATATCTTTACTATTAAGATGCATGTTTTATAAAAAAGTTACAACAAAGGTTCAAATTCTATTCGTTTTTTCTCGTACCAAAACACCCACAACACCTAAAATAACCACCTCATCATTTTCGTGTATTTGTACACAATCTTTGTAATTTGGATTTATTGCTATTAATTTATTGTTTATTTTATCAAAACGTTTCAACGTATAATCTTCATTATTAACGGAAACAATAATATCATCGTGATGCAACGGAATAAGATCTGTCCGAATCACCAAAATATCATTTTTTTGATAAATAGGATACATCGAATCTCCACCAACGACAATCAAAAAAGTAGATTCGGGATGCGTTAAATAACGTTCGTCCAAACTTATTTTATCATCTACAAAATCTTCTGCAGGCGAAGGAAATCCAGCATTTACATGACCAAAATTCGGAATATATTTTTTCTCACCATCTGTATTTATCACAAAAAGATTGAGTTCTTTGTCTAACATTTTTATCTCTCCATTCATTTTTCTATCATTTAATACACCACCAACAAATCTTTCCACTTCGTTGTATAACAAGGTGATAAATTATTTTGACGCATTTTCCACGTTTTATTCAAATCTTGCGAAGCTAATTTTATTTTTGCTGCACCAAATTTTTTGTTCAACAAATCGATGACTTTCATCAAATCTGGATGATGTTGATTTTCTTCCTCGAAAAGCGATAATTGTTTTTGATCTGACGAAACAATTCCAGACACCACTACTCCAGCCTTTTTGTACTCATAACCATCTTTATAAATTTGCTCAAACGCTTTAATTGCAAATTTGGACAACGTAATACTTGAATTCGATTCATAAGGTAAATGGACCGAAATTGTACGGTAATATTGCGGTTTATTTCTATCAAAATTATTGGTCTGAATAAAAACTGTAACCAAATTGCAAGACGAATTCTGTTTCCGAAGTTTCTCAGCACACGAAACCGAAAAAGTAGCAACACGCTCTTTTACATATTCAAAATCGTTGGTATATTCTTCAAAACTACGCGTCGTTGCAATACTTTTCTTTGCCGAAATCGCTTCTAAATCTAACACCGCTTCACCTAACAAATCTTTTTTCAAACGCAAACCTACTATCGAAAATTCTTTCCGAAGAAAATCATCTTTTAATTGTACAAAATCCAACGCTTTATTGACACCAATCATTCTCAAACGTCGTGACATTCGTCTACCAATTCCCCAAACATCTTCGATATTTAGCCATTTTAACGCTTTATGGATTTGTTCTTGAGTCTGAATAACATAAACTCCTTGATGAACTTCTGGAAATTTTTTCGCAATATGATTCGCTAATTTCGCCAAGGATTTAGTCGGTGCAATTCCAACACAAACTGGCAATTTTGTAAACTGATAAATTTTAGATTTGATTTCTAATCCGTAATTTTTCAAATCAAAACGATCAAATCCATTCAATTTTAAGAAACATTCGTCTATCGAATAAATTTCTTGATCAGGCGAATACAACGATAAAATCGACATTACACGATTACTCATATCCGCATATAATTGATAATTTGACGAAAAAACTTTGATTTTTTTCTGTTCAAAAATACGTTGAAATTGATGCGCAGGCGCACCCATTGGAATTCCAGCTAACTTCGCTTCGGCAGAACGCGAAATTACACAACCATCATTATTAGACAACACTACAATTGGCTGATGAAGAAGCTTCGGTTGAAAAACACGATGGCAACTGGCGTAAAAATTATTACAATCTATCAATGCGAACATAGTACAAAGTTGAGAAGTTAAAACGCCACATTGTGTCATCGAAAATGTTAATTTATTCCAAAATAAAAAACCACTCAAATGAGTGGTTTGTATCCTTATTTAATTTTATATTTTTTATGCAAATCTTTTATTACAACAGCTGGTTCATAAACCGTTTGAAATTTTATTGGTTTACTGTTTTTGAAATATTGTACTTTCAGCCACGTATCATTATTATCTAACTTTGTATAGCTGTTACTTTTTTCCAAGACTTTATCATTCACCGTACTTAAAATTGCAAAATAATCAAAATTATTACGCTGACCAATTTCTGCTGCTCTCAACAAAGCATAGTCAAACGTTTTGTCTTTTTTATTATATTCGTTTCCATCAAAACTAACAATATACGTATCATTGTTCACCTTTTCTTCGGTATAACCGCCTGTACCATTATCTTTTTGGTATGCAACAGCCTTGCTGTTATGACAACTTGCTAAAGCAAAAATGAAAGCTCCAGCACATAAAATTTGAGTTAATTTTTTCATATCATTATAATTGGTTATTGTGCATTAACAAAAGTTGTTCCTTTTAAGATATGTTTTTGATATTTCTAAATATTTTCTTAACAAATTATTTTTGAAGAAAATACTTTTTTATAAACATTTCTGATTAACAGTATGTTTTTCACATATTTAAAATCAATTTCGGTCCAACATATTTAACATTCTATTAACTCATTGATTCTAATAAAAATCATTTAAGTTTTAATGCTTTATCTGATAAACTCACCTATTTTTGTAAATCAATTATAAGTAATGAGTAAATTAGAAAAATATCTATTTTCTACCAGAACCATGACGGTCTTGCTATTCATCTACGCAATCGCCATGGGTTATGCCACTTTCATTGAAAATGACTACGATACGGCTACTGCAAAAGCTGTTATTTACGAGGCAAAGTGGTTTGAGGTATTAATGATTTGGTTGATCGTTTTGTTCTTAATGAATATCAAACGATACCGATTATGGTCAAAGGAAAAATTGCCTTTATTGGTTTTCCACTTAGCATTTTTGTTTATTTTTATTGGAGGAGGAATTACTCGTTACATCAGTTTCGAGGGTGAAATGCCTATTCCAGAAGGAGGAACAAGTAACGAAATTACATCGTACAAATCTTATTTCAAAATGATGGTTGATGATGGTACACAACGTTTAGCGTACGACAATCATCAATACAACATGACGTATTTTGACAGAAAAGATAGTACAAGTTCTCTGTTCCGTAGACACTTTGAAGGTGAATATCAGTTCAAAGATAAAGTCATTAAATTAAAAACTTTTGATTACGTACCTCACGCTTTAGATACAGTTGTAAGAAAAAAAGAAGGAATTAATGTTTTAGAAATCGTGACAGTTGGACAAACTGGACGTAATTCTGTTTTCATCAGAAATGGTGAAATCAAAAGTGTTAATGGAACTTTAGTTTCGTACAATAGACCACAAGATGGTGCGGTACAAATTACTGGAGAAGGAGAAAATTTGGTTATCAAATCGCCTTTCGAAGGAGAATATGTGCAAATGGCTGGGCAACAAGTTGGACAAATTACAGACATGCAGAAATTGCAAGAAGGTGCTGGAAAAGTTGAATTTAATGTTCCTGCTCCATTAAAATTACGTTCGTTATATACAATCAACGGAGCGCAATTTGTAGTTCCAAATCCGGCTTTCAAAGGTGAAGTTTTATATCGACAAGGTTCTAAATTTAAAGCAGAAGAAAAAAATCTTCCTGGTGCAATTAGAGCTGAAGTTATTGTTGGTGATAAACGCGATACAGTAACAATTGTTGGAGGAAAAGGTGTCACAAATTATTCTGCTGATGTACAAATTGACGGAATGAATATTTCGTTAGGTTACGGTTCTAAGTTAGTGAAAGTTCCATTTAGCATTCGTTTAGATGATTTTATTTTAGATCGTTACCCTGGTTCTACAAACCCTTCTTCTTTCGAATCTAACATTACAGTTATCGACGAAGGAAAAGAAACAAAACATCACATTTATATGAACAATGTAATGGATTATAAAGGTTACCGTTTCTTCCAATCGAGTTATTTCCCAACAGAAGACGGAACTATTTTACAAGTTAACCAAGACTGGTGGGGAACTAACATTACCTATTTAGGATACTTCCTATTATTTGGAGGAATGTTTGTTTCATTATTCTGGAAAGGAACTCGTTTTACACAATTAAACTCTTTATTAAAAAGTTTACATACCAAAAAAGTAAATATTTTACTTCCATTATTTTTACTTTCTGGATTAGCATTTGCTCAAAATCCAAGTACTACTGATGGAGGAAAAAATGGACATCAAAAAATTCAGACTGATTCGGAAAAAGGAAATGTTCATTCATCAGAACATATTGGTAGTTTTTCTACAAAAATGGCTGATGGAGATGAATTAGCGAAGAACGTAAAAATTCCGGACGAGCACGCTGATAAATTTGGTCATTTACTTACACAAGATATCGAAGGACGTATAAAACCTATTAATACGCAAGCTTTAGAAATTCTTAGAAAAGTTTATAAAAAAGATAAATTCCACGGATTATCTGCCAATAAATGGTTTATTTCTTTGCAATTAGATCCTGCTTATTGGGTAAATGCTCCAATGATTGAAGTTGGTGATAAAGGAGGTGATCGTTTAAAGAAAATTACAAGCGCAAACGAAGATGGTTACACATCTTTAATGAATTTGATTGATCCAAAAACGACTCGTTTCAAATTAGACAAAGCCTATAACGAAGCATTCTCAAGAAAACCTTCAGAGCGTTCTAAATTTGATGAGGAAGTAATTAAAGTTACAGAACGTTTCAATATTTTAGATCAAACTGCAAAAGGTTATCAATTAAAAATAATTCCTGTTCAGAATGATCCTTCAGAGCGTTGGACTTCTTGGATTTATCAAACACAAGAAAATCCTGTAGAAATCGATACAATGGCACTTGGAATGATTAGTGTTTATTTTAACATGGTTTCGAAAGGATTAGAAAATGGTAATTGGACGCCTGCAGATAATGCAGTAGATTATATCGATAAATACCAACAAAAATGGGGTAAAAATGTTGTGCCTTCTCCAACAAAAGTTGAGATTGAGGTGTTATACAATAAATACAACGTTTTCTTTTGGGTGATGATTGCTTATTGTATGGTTGGTGGAGTCTTAATGATTTTATCATTCATTCAGTTATTTTCAGAAAGCAAAGCACTGCATCGAATTATCAATGTTTGTTTGGGATTAATATTTATTGTCTTTATCATACAAGCCGCAGGACTTGGTGTTCGTTGGTATTTAACGGGACACGCACCTTGGTCTAACGGTTACGAAGCCATTGTATTTATTTCATGGATTAGTGTTTTAGCTGGATTGTTATTATACAAAAACCGAAACGCATTTATTCCAACAACAGGAGCTATGGTTGCTGTAATTATGATGGGATTTGCGCACGGAGGTTCTATGTTAGATCCACAAATTACACCATTAGTACCAGTTCTAAAATCGTATTGGTTAATTGTACACGTTGCGATTATCGTTTCATCTTATGGTTTCTTTGGATTAAGTGCTATTTTAGGAGTTTTCTCATTAATTATCATGATGATTAAACCAAATAAAAAGATTGAAATTTCGCTAAAAGAAATGACCTACGTTTCTGAAATGTCATTAACAATCGGTATTTTCTTACTTACTGTTGGTACATTCTTAGGAGGTATGTGGGCAAACGAATCTTGGGGACGTTACTGGTCTTGGGATCCAAAAGAAACTTGGGCTTTCGTTTCAGTAATTGTTTATGCAGTTGTTTTACACATGCGTTTAGTTCCAGGATTAAGAGGAAAATTAACTTTCAACATCGCTGCAATGTGGGCTGTTTGGACAGTAATTATGACGTATTTTGGCGTTAACTATTACTTATCTGGATTACACTCATACGCAGCCGGAGATCCAATTCCAATTCCATTTTGGGTTCCTGCAACAGCAGTCGCAATGTTAGTTTTATCTATTGCAGCTTGGTATTTCCAAAACAAAGTTTACCATGTAAAATCAAAAGATTAATTTCTTTGAATATTATAAATGTTAAAAGCTCATCGAAAGGTGAGCTTTTTTATTTTAACCTACTTTAACTTACAAATCGTAACATTTTTTTTAAATTTGTTTAAAATAGTACGCAATGAAATATTTATTCATCGGATTTTTAGGGCTATTTATAGCTTGTAATGCGCAAGAAACTAAGAAAGTTTCTAAAAAGCAAACCATTCATCAAACAACAAAAACACCTCAAAAAGTGAACAAAATTTACGATTATACATTCAAGGATATCAATGATGACGATTTTAATTTCGCTGATTTGAAAGGAAAGAAAATCTTAATTCTTAACACAGCTTCAAAATGTGGTTACACACCTCAATATGATGCTTTAGAAAAATTGTATCAAGAATATAAAGATCAAGGTTTGGTAATTGTTGGATTTCCTTCGGACAATTTTGGAGGTCAAGAATTTGACAACAACGAAGAAATTGCAAGTTTTTGTAAATTAAATTATGGCGTAACTTTTCCTTTGATGTCAAAAAGTGATGTAATTGGAAAAAATCAAAATGAAATTTTCAAATTCTTAACAAAAAAATCATTGAACGGAAAATCTGACAATGATGTAAAATGGAATTTTACAAAATTTTTGATTAATGAAGACGGAACTTTAGAGGCTTCTTACCCATCAAAAGTAACTCCAGATTCAAAAGAAATAATAGATTGGTTAAATAAATAGTAAATGAAGTTAGATATTCTTGCAATTGGAGCGCATCCTGATGACGTAGAATTGGGATGTGGAGGAACACTTGCAAAAGAAATTAAAAACGGTAAAACGGTTGGTATTCTTGATTTAACAAAAGGAGAATTGGGAACTCGTGGTACCGATGAAACGCGCCGTGTAGAAGCAAATGATGCCAAAAACATTTTAGGCGTTGCTGTGAGAGAAAATCTTGGAATTCCTGATGGTTTTTTCTTGAATGATAAAGAAAATCAATTGAAAATTGTCGAAATTATTCGCAAATATCAACCTGATATTATTTTGAGTAATGCGCCTCACGATCGCCATCCAGATCATGGAAAAGGTTCAGATTTAGTGAATACTGCTATTTTCCTATCGGGTTTACCAAAAATTGATAATGGATTACCTGCTTGGCGTCCAAAAAAGCACTTCCACTACATTCAATGGTTGCCATTAGAACCTCATTTTGTGATTGATATTTCTGGTTTTGTTGATACAAAAGTGGAAGCTTGTATGGCGTATAAAACGCAATTTTTTGATCCAAATTCGAGCGAACCTCAAACGCCAATTTCATCGAAAAACTTTACTGATTCTATCCGATATCGTGCGTATGATTTAGGAAGATTAATCGGAACTGAAGGTGGAGAAGGATTTATTTCGCGAAGTTACATTGGCGTAAATAATTTAGATTCTTTAATTTAGAAATAAAGGTGTAAAAAACCTTTATTTTTTTGTCAAAATTATTTGCAAGTACCGATTAATAGGCTATATTTGCAGTCCAATTGAGAGATTAAATAAAAGTTAATTTCGCAATAAAAATGGTGATTGTAGCTCAGT
>NZ_DKSU01000006.1:21939-115380 GCF_002472945.1 Empedobacter sp. UBA7248
TTCGAGACCCATCATTCACCCAGATAAAATCTCAATTTCAGTAGAAGTTGAGATTTTTTTTTATTTAATGTTTCATAATAATATATTTTTACCAAAATATTAAATAAAATGCTCTATGAATGAAATCTCTAAACTATCAAACTCTCTCGAGTTAACTCTAAAAGATTCAGAACTTCAAAATGTTTCAATAGATTTATTTGAAACTTTAATTGATTCTATTCTTTCAGAAGGGATTTTAAAAGATATACCAATAATTGGCACAATAGTCGGTCTTACAAAAGCATCTATAAACTTTAAAGATCGATTATTTATAAAAAAGTTGATGTATTTTATATCTGAGATTAAAGAAATTGATATTGAAAAGAGAAAAAAAATGATAAGTAAAATAGACTCATCAGAAAAAATAAAGATTAAAGTTGGAGAAAAATTAATCTATATTTTAGATAAATGTGATGATCATATTGTTTCTCAATACACAGGAATGTTGTTTAAATCTTTTTTAAATGAAAAATTACAGTACGAAGATTTCTTAAGGGGAGTACAAATTATTCAAAAAATATATATTGGAGATTTAGAAAGGTTTATAGATTCTGAATATTCTGAAATTGAAAATAATATAACATCTTATAATCCTGGTTTATCAGACTTTCAAAGTAGCTTAATAAATGTAGGTATATGTGCATCTGAAACTGGAGAAATAAATGTAAGAGATCAAGATGATTGGAAATCTTATGAAAAGTATATAGTAGAAGGCGGAGATGAAATTATTTACTTAACTGAAATTGGTATAAAGCTAAAAAATAATTTATCTAAAATTTAAGAATATTGAATCTTAGATTCTTTTCTCCTTAAATTTACCAAAACATTTAAAATGAAAAAATCATCAATATTCTTGGGATTGATTGCTTTTGCTGGAGTTTTAAGCTCTTGTTCAACTCAAAAAGCAGCAACAGAATCAACTCAAACCTCAACAGAAATGACAAAAGATTACGCTTTTCAATATTATGCTCAAGTTCCATTAACAACAGATATTTCGCATTTAACAAAAAATGAGAAAGAGATTTTACGTTTGATGTTCAAAACAGCCGATATTATGGACGATTTATTTTGGCAACAAGCTTATGGTGCTAAAATAGATTTGATGGATGAAACGAAAGGTGAAGCCAAGGAATATGCAAAAATAAATTATGGCCCTTGGGATAGATTGAATAACGAAGCGCCTTTTATAAACGGTATTGGAGCAAAACCTGCAGGTGCAACTTTCTATCCTATTAATATGACGAAAGAGGAATTTGAACAAGCAAATATCAAAGATGGTAAATCGCCCTACTCTATTATTCGTCGTAATCGAGAAGGAAAATTATATTCGATTCCGTATAGCGAAAATTTCAAAAATCAATTATCAAAAGCCGCTGAATATTTGACAAAAGCTTCTGAATTAGCAGAAGATGCTGGACTTAAAAATTATTTAAAATTACGTGCTGCAGCTTTGATGAGTGATGATTTCTATGCAAGTGATTTGGCTTGGATGGATATGAAAAATGCAAACATTGATATGGTGGTTGGTCCTATAGAAAATTATGAAGATCAATTATTTGGATACAAAACTTCTTATTCAGCTTATATTTTGGTAAAAGACATCGAATGGTCGAAAAAATTGGCAAAATTTGTTCAATATTTACCAGAATTACAGAAGAATTTACCTGTTTCTGCAAACTACAAAAAAGAAGTTCCTGGAACTGATTCTGATCTTAATGCCTATGATGTTGTGTATTATGCGGGAGATTGTAACGCTGCTGGAAAAACAATTGCGATTAATTTGCCAAATGATGAAAAAGTTCAATTGGAAAAAGGAACGCGCCGTTTGCAATTAAAAAATGCTATGAAAGCCAAGTTTGATAAAATTCTTGCACCTATTGCGACTGCTTTGATTGATGAAAGCCAACAGAAAAACATCAAATTTGATGCATTCTTTTCTAATGTTATGTTTCACGAAGTGGCGCATGGTTTAGGAATCAAAAATACGGTGAATGGAAAAGGTTCAGTTCGTGATGCTTTAAAAGAAGCTAATTCAGCTTTAGAAGAAGGAAAGGCAGATATTCTTGGTTTGTATATGGTCAATCAATTATTGAAAAAAAGAGAATTGACAGGAACACAAGAAGATTATTTTGTGACTTTCTTGGCCGGAATTTTACGTTCAGTTCGTTTTGGAGCGAGTTCTGCTCATGGACAAGCAAATATGATTGCGTTCAACTATTTTGCTGAAAATGGTGCTTTCGAAAAAACTGCAAATGGACGTTACAAAGTAAATGTAGCTAAAATGGAAAAAGCAATGAATGGTTTATCAGAATTGATTTTAACCTTACAAGGAAATGGAGATTATGATGGTGTGAAAAAATTATATGCTGATAAAGGAATTATTCACGGCGATTTACAAAAAGATTTAGATGTCTTGAAAACGAAAAATATTCCTGTAGATGTTGTTTTCGAACAAGGTCCTAAAATGTTGGGATTGTAAAATAAATTCAACAAAAAAGCTTTCTCAGATCTGAGAAAGCTTTTTTGTTATTCATATAATTTCGTTGCAAAATCCTTCATCGGATTTCTAACTTTTTTCATTGGTGCTAACCAATCTTCACTATCTCGGTATCCCAAAGGAAGCATCAAAACACTTCGCATTCCTTTTTCTTTCAAATCAAGCAAATCATCCAATTCAGCATTATCAAAACCTTCCATTGGCGTACTATCAATTTTCAATTCTGCTGCTTGAGCAAGAGCAAAACCTAATCCAATGTATGCTTGACGAGCAGTATGCGCAAAATTTTCTTCAGAAGTTTGAGGTAAATAAATTCCTTTCAATTTATCCGTATATGAACCAAAACGACCTCTTGGCAAATCTCTCTCATCCGTTGTGTAATCGTAAATTGCATCAATACGATCTTCTGTATAACGATCCCAAGCCACGAAAACTAATAAATGCGAACAATCTACAATCGCTTGCTGATCATAGGCAATTGGAACAATTTTTTGTTGCAATTCTTTGTTCTTAATAACTAAAATTCTGAACTGTTGCAAACCTGATGAAGTTGGCGCTAAACGAGCGGCTTCAACAATTTTTTTAACGTCTTCTTCTTCAACAATCAAAGACGGATCATATTTTTTTGTGGCGTAACGCCATTTCAAATCATCTATTAAAGACATAATTACTTATTTAAAATCTTTCTAAAAATACATCAAAAAAGTAATCGATCAACCAAAAAATATGCTAAAATTTATGTTATTTATCTTGTTTCCATTCCAAAAAATAACTTCCAGTTGCATTCGTAGAATTCCAACGAACTTGATAATCACCTTTTGCTAAATCAACTGTAAAATTTTCTTCTTTCGAATTTGCAAGTTGACGATTAAACACAACTTCATTATTTTGATCGACAATTTCAAAATTCATTTCGCCTTCTAATTTGATATTCGAATGAAAATTAACAGTTAAGCTTTTCGAAATATTTAACTTAATATAACTCGTTCCAGAAGCATCTTCAAACTTCGCTTTTGTCCAATTATCGCCATTCGAATTCGACCATTTCGAATCTCCAACTCCTTTGTCAAAAAAAGTTCCTTGCGATTTGATATTTGGATTATCCACTTTTCTATAAAAATTATTCGAGTCCACATCTGCATTAACTTTTACTGTAATACATGATTGTAACGAAATCATTGCGATAATAAGTGCTATTTTTTTCATATTAGTTTCTCTTTTACTAAATAGATGCAGCATTTTGAAAAAAGTTACAGCAAACAAATATTTTTAAATCATTTTTGATATGCGTAACTTTCGCAAAATATTCTGATGAACGATACTACAGCTCAATTTTTGCAAGAAAACTTTACTCAAAAAGCAATTGAAAGTTTAACTCAACTTTCAGGAGGAGGTTCGGCTCGAGTTTATTCGAGATTTTTTGATCAAAATCAGTCGTATATTTTGGCTGAAAGCTCTAATATCGAAGAAAATAAAGTGTTTATTCAGTTTTCATTAGATTTAAAAAAAGTCATCAATAATATACCGGAAATTGTTTCAGTTTCAGAAGATTTCACAACCTATGTTCAAACAGATTTTGGCGACGAAACTTTGATGAATGTTGTCTTGAATGATTTCGAAAAAGCAAAACCTTATTATTTTAAGACTTTAGAAAAATTAGCAATTGCTCAAATTCAAGGTGCAACTAAAATCGATTTTAATCATACTTTTTCATATCCAAAATTAGATAAAACATTAATTTTAAGAGATTTATTTCAGTTTAATTTTTACTTTTTAGATGTCTTAGGAATCGATTACAATGCAGGAAAATTAATCAAAGATTTTGATCGTTTTGCGTCTCAATTTGATAAACTTTCGCCACAAGGTTTTGTGTTCAGAGATTTCCAAACGCGCAACATTATGATCTATCAAAACGAACCTTATTTTATCGATTATCAAGGCGGTTTGTATGGACCTGTTGTCTATGATTTGGTTTCTTTAATTTGGCAAGCAAAAGCCAATTTACCGTTTGAATTTAAGAAAGAATTGTACGAATTTTATTACCAAGAATTAACTAAACAAATTCCGACTTTGGTTCCGATAGATTTTCGTCAATCGTACGAATATTGTGTAGTTGCTCGACTTTTACAAGTTTTAGGAACCTATGGGTTGAGAGGAATTATTGAAAGAAAAAAACACTTTTTAGAAAGCATTTCGTTTGGGCTTAAAAACTTAGAATCTATAATCGATTATCCTATATTACAAAATTATCCAGAATTAAAACATATTATAAAAATCCTTGTTCTTCCAGAAACGTTAGAACGCATAAATCATAAAATAAATGGCTAAATTAAATATCAACGTTCGTAGTTTTTCGTACAAAAAAGGAATTCCAACTGATCCAACAGGAAATGGCGGAGGTTTTGCTTTTGATTGTCGTGGAATCTTAAATCCAGGACGTATTAAGGAATATAAAACGCAAACAGGGCGCGACGAAGACGTTAAAAAATACTTGGAAACAGAAACTAAAATTGCAGTTTTTTTAGAAGGCGTTTTTCAAATTATTGACATTTCAATTGAAGATTATTTGCAACGTGATTTTGAGAATTTAGAAATAAATTTTGGTTGTACAGGCGGGCAACATCGTTCGGTTTATTCTGCTGATGCGACTGCAAAACATATTCAAGAAAAATTTCCAGAAGCGCAAGTTACGTTACATCATGTTGTACAAGAGGAAAAAAATTGGATAAACGAGACGTATTAATATGAAAGCAATGATTTTTGCAGCGGGTCTTGGGACTCGTTTAAAACCATTTACTGACAATCATCCCAAAGCTTTAGCCGTTGTAAATGAAAAACCTCTTTTGCAGCGAAATATCGAATATTTGAAATCTTTTGGCATTGAAGAAATCGTGATTAACGTGCATCATTTTGCAGATCAAATCATTGAATTTTTAGAAGAAAATAATTATTTCGGAATTGAGATTACTATTTCTGATGAAACGGATCAAGTTCTTGAAACTGGTGGTGGTTTGGTGAAAGCAAAAGCTAATTTTGAGGAAGATTTTTTGGTGATGAATGTTGATATTTTAACAGATCTAAATCTTGCTGATTTTATCAAAGCACATCAAGAAAATAAAGCATTGGTAACCTTGGCTGTTTCGGATAGAAATTCATCTCGCAAACTATTTTTTAATAAGCAAAATGAATTGAAAGGTTGGCGAAATCTGAAAACCGAAGAAGAAATAAAAGCTGTAGATTCCTTAGACAATTGCAAAGATTTGGCTTTTAGTGGAATTCATGTTATTTCTCCAGCACTTTTTGATAAAATTACAGAGAAAGGCAAATTTTCTATCATGAAAGTCTATATGGATTTAATGCAAACTGAATCAATTCTTGGTTTTGACCATTCTGGCGGAATTTTAATCGATGTTGGTCGACCAGAAAGTGTATTAGAAGCTGAAAACTATTTTAAATAAATCAAAAACTCAATTCGATGAATTGAGTTTTTTTTTGCAAAAAGTTTATATATCTTAGACCGAATGAAATACATCAATTATTTTGTCTATTTAACTATTGTTGTAGTGATAATTCTCGCTTCAATAATTTACTTTTCTTTCAAAACTAAAGTTGGGAATATTCATAAAAAAGAAATTATCGATAAAGGCACTTCTTTCGAGCCTTGTTCGTCTAAGATTTATCAATATTATAGCACAAAAGCGGGGTACAGAACAGAACGTTATGGCATTCGTAAAGCTATTTCTGAACCAATTCATCAATTAAACTTCCCTAATTTTTCTGGAAATATAAATGTTCGTTTTGTGATTAATTGTAAAAATGAAATTGGCTATTTCAGAATTAAAGCAGTTGACCAAGATTATAAAAAAGTTGAAATTTCTGATGATTTGCAAAAGAAAATTGTTGCGATTATTCAGCAATTAAATGATTGGAACGGGAAAAATGAAGATTCATATTATCAAATACAAATAAAGTTAAAGAATGGAAAAGTTGAAGACATTTTTTAAGTCGAAAACGTGGCGAATTATTTGGGGAACATTGAAATTATTTATTTCTATTCCAATCTTTTGTGTAAGTGTTTTTTACATTAACAAATTCTTATTTTCTTCTAACAATAAATTGTTTGTATTTGCTGGTGATACACAAGGCTCTTATTATTCTGAATTTATGTTTGATCGTTTATTAAAATCAGAACCTAAGAATTCTAAATTTTGGTGGGAATCATCAGTTGCATACAATAAAAGAGGAGATTTTGAAGAAGGAATGCGTCGCTTAAATAAGGCAAATTCTTTAAACGCTACAGATCATTTAGGTTATACGGGTTGGATTAAATATACAAAACTAAAAGATTACGAAAATGCCTTAAAAGATTTTCATCGATTGGATAAATTGTCAAATATTGTGGAATATCCTTGGGGCGAGAATATTTATTTTCAAATGGGAATTTGTTATCAAGGTTTAGGAAATTATGATTCCGCGATTATTTATTATGATAAATTTATTGCGTCCGAAAAAAATCCTAATAATATCTATCCAAGAATGTACACTTATCGTGGAAAAATTGAAGCTGATCGAAAAAATTATTCAAAAGCTTTAGATTTTTACAATAAAACAATCGATTTAGATAAAAATATTGCGGAAGCCTATTATTATAAAGCCGAAACGTACCGACTTACTAATCAAAAAGATTCAGCTAAAGTAAATTATAATAAAAGTTTAGATTTAATCAGAAATAATTATAAAAATCAAGATGCTTATGATGAAGTATTTTTAGAAATTTATGATACAGAAATTCATGATAAATTGAAGAAATTGTAAATTATCAATATACCTAAAAATAAAATTTGTACAATAATTTTATTCTTCTACTTTTGCGGAAATAATTAACATATTTACATTATAATTCTACACATGAAAAAACTTACAATCGCTCTGTTCTTAGGAGGATTATTCTCTTTCACAAGTTGTGCAACTATTATTTCTGGATCTAAACAAAAAGTTAGCTTTACAAGTAATCCGTCTGAGGCAACAGTTTATATTAACGAGTCTGAAATTGGAAAAACACCAGTTGAGACTAAATTAGCAAGAAAAAACAATTATGATGTTAAAATTGTTTTAGATGGATACCAACCTTTTGAGACAAAAATCACAAAGAAATTCAACGCTTGGTATTTAGGTAACATTATGTTTGGAGGAGTAATTGGTTTTATTGTAGATCCTGCAACAGGAGCTATGTTTAGATTAACTCCAAAACAAATAGAAGCTGAAATGGCTCAAGGAACTGCCTTCAAACAAAAAGGTGATCATATTTACTTTGCTGTAAAATTGGATATTGATCCTTCTTGGGAAAAAGTAGCTCAATTGAAAAAATAATATATAAAGCCTCTATTTCAGAGGCTTTTGTTTTTTAATAAAACTCTCCATCTACATAAAACCATTTTCCATTTTCTTGCACAAATGTAGAAAGCTCGTCATGTTCGTAGATTTCACCTTGTTTGTCTTGGTAATAAGCTCTAAATCGAACTTTATTATCTTTTGCAAAAACAATTTCTAACTTCAACCATTTATTCGATTTTGCCCAATCTTCGATATCACTAAAATCATTATTTTTTTGTGTAGAAGAATGTGTTGTATCAACTAAATATTCAGGCAAAACCATTGCAAAAGCAGCGTAACGAGAACGCATCAACTCTTCGGGAGTTTTTGGCAGTTCTTCATTCAAATGTAAAGGTTCGCAACAATTTTTATATTCTTTTCCAGAACAACAAGGACAATTCATTTTATTCTTTATTTTTTGCAAAGATACTGTTTACTTGTCTTTGTGGTAATGATAATGATCCTGAATCACCACTTGAATAAAATCAATATTCCCTAAACCATCACTTTTCACTTCCATTATTTCCTCCAGTTTTCGCGTTAATTTTAGTAGAATATCATAATTATTATTGTGTAAAGCAGACGTAAAATTTTCTTTTACAATATTAATATCACGATCAGACAAGCGATAAACTTCCGGAAAACGAATTTTATAAGTTTCAGAAACTTCAGCAAAAATGGTTTGTGATAAATCTAATTTCGGATTCAAGTCAATCAAACACGTATTCGCAACAATATCACCTAAACGTTGACCATTTTTATTAATAATCATTGTAATCAAAGCAATAAGTCCAGTAAATAAAAACAATTCTACAATACCAATCACCCAACGTAAGAAATAATCGAAATTATTGGCGCGGTTTCCATCCATTCGTATTACACGAATCTTCATGATCCATTTTCCAACAGTTTGCCCTTTCATCAAAATCTCTAAAATCAACGGATAAAGTAAAAATATAAAACCTATTATACTATAAATACCCATTCGAAACCATTCGTCTCTATTCGGAATAAACTCCGAAAAATAAGACATGCCGTAAACTAATACGATCCGGATAATCATATCAATAATATAAGCCAGTAAACGTTTTCCGAGTGGCGCAATATTATAAGCAATTTGCACGTTTTGTGGTGTATTGACTAAAAGTTTATTCATATATTTGGTTCATTAACAACTACTCTACTATGAGAGAAGCGCATTTTATTGATAAAAATAAGGCGAAATGGTCTGATATTGAACATAATTTGAAAAATAAAATTGATGTTCATCCAGATATTTTAGCAAAAAACTACATCGAAATTACAAATGATTTGGCGTTTGCTCAAACTTATTACCCAAAAAGTAAGACAAAAGATTATTTGAACGAGTTAGCTTTATTTGCGCATCAGTCAATTTACAAAGATCAACGAACTTCTGGAAATCAATTTGTACAGTTTTTCAAAGAAGATGTGCCAAATGTAGTCTACAAAAATCACAAAATGTTGTTATATTCATTCCTGATTTTTGCTTTAGCGGTTTTAATTGGCGTTTTATCATCGCATTTCGATCCAGATTTTACACGATTAATTTTAGGAAATCAATATGTAGACGAAACGTTAATGAATATCAAAAAAGGTGATCCTGCAGCAATTTACAAATCAGGAAGCCAGACAGGAAGTACATTAGCGATTACAATCAATAATATTCGAGTTGCTTTTTTTGCTTTTACATTGGGCTTATTTTTCAGTATTGGCTCAGGATATATTCTATTTTCGAACGGAATTATGTTAGGTGCATTTCATTATATGTTTTTCAAAGAAGGCGTTTTAGGAAAGGCGATGTCGGCAATTTGGATGCATGGAACAATCGAAATTTCGGTGATTATTATTGCAGGAGCTTGCGGTTTGATGTTAGGAAATGGCTTTATGTTTCCAAAAACTTTATCGCGAAGAAAATCACTCACAATCAAAGCGAAAGAAGCGGTAATGATTTTATTAAGCACTGTTCCAATGTTTATTATAGCTGGATTTATCGAAGGTTTTATTACGCGTTTATATCATGTAAATATTGTATTGAGTTTATCGGTTATAATCCTTTCATTAATCTTAATTATTTGGTATTATATCATTTATCCGATTCAAAAAAATAGACAAAAAACTTTTTCGTTCAATCAAACTTTAGAATCGAATGAAACAATTTAGACTATTTTTTACATTTACATTATTATTGATTCAATTCGTTGTTTTTGCACAAGAAAAAACAGCAGAATTTAAAGCATTCAAAGAAAAATATGCTGGAAAAGAATTTAATTACGAAGATGTTCCAAAACCTAAAAAAGAATTCGAACCTGGTTTTTTCTCAAAAATAATCGAAGGGATTTTTAGATTTCTTTCTTATTTGCCTTGGGAAATTATTTTCTATTTTGTAATTGGATTATTCTTAATTTTTCTTGCCACACGTATTTACAAAAATGGTGGAATTCTCAAACGAAATTCGAAAAAATTATATAACGAATCTGATTTTGATTTTATCGAAGAAAATTTAGCAGAAGTTAATTTGAATTCTTTAATCAATAAAGCAGAAACGGAGCAAAATTTTGCTTTAGCAATTCGTTATTTGCATTATCAAAATCTACAAAATTTAGATAAAAAAGGTTGGATTGAATGGGATCCAAAGAAAACAAATCAGCAATTTATCAATCAAATTAAAGACGAAAAATCAAAAATTTTATTCAATCAAAATACTAAAATTTTTAATCAAGTTTGGTTTGGAGAATTTAAAATTGATGAAAATAAATACCACGAATTCAAGACAAATTTCAATCAATTTAATCAATATTTAGCTTCATGAAAAAGAAATTAGGTATTCTATTAGGCGCGGTTTTATTGGTCGGAATTTTTGTATTTTCTTTCTCAAAACTTCGTTATAAACTTCCTAAATCATGGGATGTTAGCCTTTATCAAAATAGTAAAGATCCGTACGGATTATTTATTATGCACGAAGAACTTGGAAATTTATCCAATGGAAAAATGAAAGATTTGGAAAAACTTTCTGAATTAAAAATTGATCCTAAAAAAGCAAAAGATTATGCAGTTGTTGTGCTTGGTTCTGAGATTTATTTTGATACAGTTTCCAAAAATCTATTAAGCAAAATTGCCGAAAATGGCGGAATTGTGATGATTGCAGATTATTACGACAATTTTGGAGATGATACAAATGGACATGAAGAAGTTACCGAAGAAACGTATTCTACAGATACACCAACAACTGATTCTACGGAATCTGAAGAGAATATGTTGTACAATCAGACTATAAATATTAATGATAATTTCGAGCTTAGAACAAATAAATCTTTTAAAATAAAGAAGAAAAAAGAAATCGAACATCACTATTTTAGCGACATCACAAGTGATTCTGAAATTCTTGGAACACTTACTTATAAAGATAAAGCTTATCCAAATTATTTAAAAATAAAGCCAAAAGATTATAAAGGTTATTATTTGTATCACGCAGAACCGCTTTATTTTACGAATTATTATTTATTAAATGAAGACAGTTATTTCTATGCAAAATCAGTTTTAGAACCATTAAAAGGAAAAACTATTTTTTGGTACAATACCTCGAAAACTTATGCAGGAAGTTCGTCAATGATGCGTTTCATAATGGGAGAACCAGCTTTAAAAGCTGCTTGGATAACGCTATTGGTTTTACTTTTCTTCTTTTTAATTTTTAGAAGTAAACGCGAACAACGCATCATTCCAATTTATACCAAAGAAGAAAATCATACCGTCGAATTTGCTAAGACAATTTCTTCTTTATACCAAGAAAATGGAGAAGTAAAAGACATTGTTTCAAAGAAAATCGATTATTTTTTATACAAATTAAGAAAAACATTTTTAATCGAAACAGATGATATTACGAATAAACAATTCATTGAAATTGTTGCACAAAAAGCAAATTTAAGCCAAGAAGAATGTCTTGAAAAATTCACGATTCTTAAAAATATTTATCAAAAAAATCAACCAAATGAACACGATTTGAAAACTGTGTATCAAATCATCGAAAACTATAAACAAAAAGCAAATATCTAATGAGCGAAAATACATATCAACCATTCGAAAATAGAGTCGATTTTTCGGATGTACAACATAAAATGCAAGCGGTAAAAAATGAATTGAAAAAGGTAATTGTCGGGCAAGATGATATTATTGATCAATTGATTTTGGCTTTGCTTTCTAATGGACATTCTCTGATTGAAGGTTTGCCTGGAGTTGCCAAAACAATGATGGCAAAACTGTTGGCAAAAACGATAGATTCTGGTTTTAGTAGAATTCAGTTTACGCCAGATTTAATGCCTTCTGATGTGATTGGAACGTCTATTTTAAATTCTAAAATCAATGAATTTGAGTTCAAAAAAGGACCAATTTTCTCGAATATTATTTTGATTGATGAGATTAACCGTTCTCCTGCGAAAACTCAAGCGGCTCTATTCGAATCGATGTCAGAAAGACAAGTAACAGTAGACGGAACAACTTATCCTTTGCAAGCACCTTTTTTGGTTTTTGCAACTCAAAATCCAATCGAGCAAGAAGGAACGTATCGCTTACCAGAAGCACAATTGGATCGTTTTATGTTCAAGATTTATGTCAAATATCCTTCGTTAGAAAGTGAAATTGAATTATTGAAAGAACAACAAGAACGCAAAAATATCGACAAAGAATCGTTGGTAGAAAAAGTAATTTCAGGAAATGAAATTATCGAGTTCCAAAATCGAATAAAATCTGTTTTCGTACACGAAGCGTTAATTACATATATTGCGACAATTGTTCATCAAACCAGAATCGATCAAACCTTATATATGGGCGCATCGCCACGTGCTTCTATCGCGATTTTAGATGCAGCAAAATCTAATGCAGCGGTGAATGGACGCGATTTTGTGATTCCAGAAGATATCAAACAAATTGCACATACAATTTTGGGACACCGCGTTGTGATGGTTCCAGAAAAAGAGATGGAAGGTTTTACAACACAACATATTATTCAGCAAATTATTGATCGCGTAGAAATTCCTCGTTAATGAAATTTTTCAGAAGCTTATTTCTTACCAATCGCTTTTTTTATGCGGGATTATTGATTACATTTTGTTATGTGATCGCATTTTTTATACCTCCTATTTACATTATTGCAAAAATTTTGACACTTGTCTTTATCGTTAGTGTTATTGTCGAAATATTTTTGGTTTATATTCCTAAAACTTCCATTGAAGTTATTCGAAATTATCCAGAACGATTATCAAATGGCGATGAAAATGAATTGGAAATTTTCGTAACAAATCATTATCAATTTCCGCTGAATGTAAGGATTATAGAAGAGTTTCCTGTTCAATTACAATTAAGAGATTTTAAGTTTAGAAAACGATTTAAAAGTGGTCAAAATACTAAATTTGATTTCAAAATTCGACCAACAGAGCGAGGTTCGTATAAATTTGGATTAACAAATGTATTTATTTCTGTTTTTGGATTGATTGAGAAAAAAATCAAAATAAACGAACCAAATTCAATTGCGTGCTATCCTTCTTATTTGCAATTAAAACAATTTCAATTGTATTCTACCGCTCAGTTACAGAATCAATTTGGAATGAAAAGAATTCGAAAAATTGGAACAAATACAGAATTTGAAAATATAAAAAATTATACGATTGGTGACGAATATCGTTTAATCAATTGGAAAGCAACAGCGAAAGCAAATCGATTGATGGTAAATCAATTTCAGGAAGAAAAATCGCAGCCTGTTTATTCGTTAATTGATTTGGGAAGAACGATGCGAATGCCTTTTGATGGTTTAAAATTGTTGGATTATTCGATCAATTCGAGTTTAGTTGTTGCAAATATTTCACTTCAAAAAAATGAAAAGGCAGGTTTAATTACATTTAATAAAAGAATTCAAGATCACGTTGTTGCTGATCGAAAAAATCATCAAATGCAATTGATTTTAGAGAAATTATACAATGTACAAACTGATTTTTTGGAAAGTGATTTTGGACAATTATATGCCTATATCAAACGAAAATTAACGCAACGATCGCTTTTATTTATTTACACCAATTTTGAAACAATTGATGGTTTAGAACGTCAATTACCATATCTGAAATTGATTAAAAAATCACATGTTGTCGTTTTGATTCTTTTTAAAAATTCGGAATTGAAGAAATTAAATTATCAGAAAGCAAAAACTACAACTGACATTTATGATCAAACAATTGCCGAAAAGTTTAATTACGACAAAGAATTAATCATAAATCGTTTGCATCAATTTGGGATTTTAACCATTTATTGCGAACCACAAGAATTGTCTATTAACTTAATCAATAAATATTTAGAGATAAAAGCGCGAGGTTTATTTTAAAAAAAGATTTATTTAACCAATTATTTAGAAAAAAAAGCACAATTATTGCTTAAAGTAGGTCAATTTAATCTGAACAACCCATGAAAAAACTATTTCAGATCTTTTGTTTAATCTTAACAACAGGTCTTTTTGCGCAAACAAATTTTATCGAAAATAAAACACCTTCTACAAAGCGCGTAATCCTTTTGGACGCTGGACATGGAGGAACAGATACTGGCGTAAAAAAAGATGAATTTCAGGAAAAAGATATTGCGCTGAAAATTGCAGAAATTATTCAAGAAAAAAATCCTTTTACAGATGTTGACTTTGTATTATTGAGAAAAGGTGACGAACAAATTATCAATACAAGTCGTGCGAAAATGATTAATGAAATAAAACCTGATTTGGTTTTATCAATCCACGCAAATTATAATGTAAAAGATTCGAAAAAAGGAACAGAAATTCACCTTTCTCCGTTGAATCCTACTTTCGAAGAATGTAAAATACTTGGCGAAAAAATTGGAAAAAGTATAAGTTCTTTAGGTTTTGAAAACTTAGGAATTGTTGAAACAAATTCGAAAATATTACGAGATTCACAAGTTCCAATTATTATGATTGAAATCGGTTATTTGACAAATGACAATGACCGAAAAATCTTAACAAACGAAAGTAATTACCCTAAAATAGCAGATAAAATTTTTGAAGCATTGAAAAATTAGACATGAAAAAATCTCAGAGCAAAATGCTCTGAGATTTTTTGTTTTTTCTCTATTTTCCTCCACTTCTATTTGCTTCTTCTGCATTAGACGTTTGACGTTTACTCACATTGATTTTTGAGTTACCAAATTTATATGAAACCGAAAAACGTATCGATTGCGAATCATAATATTGTCTAAACGATTGCGGAATATTTTGCACATTTGTCGACAATGTTGAAAGATCTGTTTTGAAAATATCATAAGCCATCAACGACAACGTTAATTTCTTATCCATCGCCAAATATTTAAAACCTATGTCTAACGAAGAACTTGAACTATAATTAAATTCTCTGTTTTTTCCTTTTGGTGTAAACGTATAATTAGCTTGAGCCGTAAACGTTTTTTTAGTATTTAAATTCAGGTTATTATAAACCGAAAAATTAGCTCCATTTCCTGTATATTCTTTATCTAATACATCAATTTCATTGATTGATTTATTAAATCCAAAATTAAATTCAAGATTAGATTCCCACCATTTATAAGGTTTTAAAGTTGATGATAAACTAATTCCGTAATTAGACATTTTATAATAATTTAGTCGCTTAAATATTTGTGTTTGCGTCAATTCTCCATCCAATTCTTGTTCTTGATGAAAGGCAATTTGACCAAAACCATCTTGTATATTCTGATAATAAACTTTTGCTTGTAAATAATCTTTGAATCCATAACTTAACTCGAAATTATACACAAAAGCTGGCTGCATAAAAGGATTTCCTTCTGTGTAAGAAATAGGATTACTGTACCATTTATTTGGATTTAATTCCCAAAAAGCTGGTCGTTGAATTCTTCGTCCAAAATTAAAATTGAACGAATGATCTTCTGTTGGCTGATATTGAATATAAAATGTTGGAAATAATTTGAAATATTCTTTCTCCGTAATAATATTTGTGGTAATCGAGTTGGCTTTAGATTGCATAAATTCTCCTCTAAGTCCAATTTTAGTTGACCATTTATCTGATAATTTTCGTTGATACGATAAATATAAACTTTCTACATTCTCAGTATAATTGAAATGATCATTTTGCGTCATCAAATTCTCGTTGGTATTGATATCTGTAAAAACTGAATTTAATTTATAATCAGATTCTGTAGAACTTACTTTTGAACCAAATTCCCACGTTCCCTTTTTGTATGGAAAATAAAAATCAATTTTCCCCGAAATATTCTGAATATCCTTATCATTTAGATTATTTGCTAAAATTGTTTTGCGCTCTTTCTTGAAATACATATCCGAAATAAAATCGTTTTCATTAGCTCCAGTATTCGACATATAATCTAAATCAACAGAAAATTTCTTTCCAATTGTATCAAACTTGTGAGTAAAATTTAAGTTCAAATTATAGTTATCCCCATCTCCACCTGTACGAGAATTGGTAGAAAAATCTTTGATAATCTGACCATTTTGATTACTAATTGTTCTTGTTCTTTCTTTTCCTCCATTGTAATTATGGCCTCCATTAAACTGAATTCCAACTGTATTTTTGTCATTTATCTTATAACTTAAAGTTGTCAAACCAGATAAACCTCTATACATATTTTTATTTCTTACCTTTTGATTCCAATGTTCAGTTGGGTAATCATAATTCATATCATTGGTGTAGATATTATTTCCTGTATAATGCGATAAATCAACCAACGCAGAAAATTTATCTTTGGAGTATGAAAAATTAATTCCATCATTCAGAATCCCATAAACTCCTTGCGTATACGAACTTCTAAACGTTGTACTCCACGCATTTTGCTTTGCTTCTTTTAATACAATATTGATTAATCCACTATTTCCCTCAGCTTCATATTTTGCAGGAGGATTTGTTATCACTTCAATCTTTTTGATATTTGCAGATGGAATACTTTTGAGATAATTTGTTAAATCATTTCCACTCATCTGAACAATTCTATCATTTACCAAAACATTCACCGTACTTTTTCCAACAATAGAAATTTGATCATCTTTAATTTTGACAGAAGGTGTATTTTTCAAAGCATCTAAAGCATCTCCTCCAATTGCCGCAATAGAATTTTCTACATTAAAAACTAAACGATCAACAAATCGTTCATACGTCTTCGCTTTTCCTTGCACCAAAACCTCCTTCAAGCCTAATTGTTGACTTGTTATCGCAATATTTCCTACATCCAAATCATTGTTTACAGTTATTTTTCGTTGTTCTACAACTTTTCCCATTTCTTCTATTATTAATTCTATTTCTCCTTTTGGAGTTTTAAGAAGAAAAGTTCCATCTGTATTTGTTGTAATAAAATCTATAATTGAATCATTTTGAATGATAGAAACATCTAAAAATTCGACAGGTTGATTTTCTTGGTTGACAATTTTACCTTTTATAGAATATTGAGCAGATAAAAAATTCTGGAGTAAAAAAAGCGTTAGAATGGATGCGTAAAATTTCATTTGTGTTAATTTTTATACCTTATAGACGCTTGAATCGCTAAAATGTTACATCTTTTTTAGGCTAAAAATGTAGTTTTTTATAAATAATTGATTATGTTTATATTAATTAAATCATTACGACTATTATGAAAAAGAAACTATATCTATTTGCTATTGCAAGTTTATTTGCAACATCTACCATGTTTGCACAAACTTCTAAAACTTTTGTCATAGATGCTGGACATGGCGGTTTTGATAAAGGTTCAAATAATGGAAATATTGTAGAAAGTGAATATTCTTTAGAGTTGGCTCAAAAAATTCAACAATTAGCTAAAAAGAAAAATATCAATGTTATTTTAACGAGAGATGGGAATGATTTTCTTGATTTACAATCTCGTGTTGATAAAATGCATGAATTGGATCCTGAATTAGTTATCTCTTTGCATTTGAATAATGCTTCAAATAAGGAACTAAAAGGAGCTGAAGTTTTTATCAATAAAGATAATACAGATGTAAATACAGAAAAAATTGGAACTGAATTAGCACAATTAGTAAGTATTAATTCCATTGAAAACAGAGGCTTGAAGAAAGCTAATTTTAAAATATTAAGAGATTCTAAAAAGCCAACTTTTTTAATCGAATTAGGCTTCGCCAGTAATTCTACTGATGCCGAAACTTTGAAAAGTGCTTATCATAAAAATCAATTAGCAGAAAAAATTGTACAATTTTTAGAAAATTATCAATCGATATAAAACGAAAAAAAGGACTTCTATTGAAGTCCTTTTCTATATTTATTTGCAAATTGTTTTAATCACAATTTCCGTCAACATCACAAGAAGCACCATTTTGCGGTTGATCCAAATGATCTTTTTCGTAAGCCTGTGTCAAAGCAGAAACGAAATACTCGATAGGTTGAGCACCAGAAAGTGCATATTTACGGTCAATTACGAAAAACGGAACGCCAGAAACACCAATATTACGTGCATCTAAAATATCCGAAGCAACTTCAAAAACATTTGCATCAGAATTTAGCATTTCAAGAACTTCGGTTTTGTTCAAACCAATTTCTTCACCCAATTCAGCCAAAACTTCATAATCAGCCACATTTTTACCTTCAGTAAAATACGCTTTAAAAAGTCTTTCTTCTGCTTCCGAACCTTTTCCATTCGTTTGCGCAAAATGAATCAATCGATGAGCATCTCCTGTATTGACAACTTTAGAATTTTGTTGTTGAAAATCAATTCCAACAGCTTTTCCCATCTCAGCCAATTGATTATTCATTGCCGAAACTTGTTCTTCCGAAATTCCTTTTGCTTCTATCAAATAATCATTCACAGAAGTAATTTCAGTTTTAGATAAATCAGGATTTAACTGAAAACTTTTCCATTCAACCTGTATTTTATCTTGATAAGGAATTTGCGTTAAAGCTTGTTCAAAATGTTTTTTTCCGATGTAACAGAACGGACACATTACATCCGACCAGATTTCAATTTTCATATGGAAATTTTTGGTGTAAAAGTTTGTAAAAATACGCTTTTTATTTGAATGGATTCGGTTATTTTTCGGTTAATTTAATCTTGAAAAATTATTAACAAAATCTTGAAAAATAATCGTGCTAAATTGAGTTTTAAATTTGTTTAAGACAAGGTTTAAATTACCTTTGCAGTGAACCAAGATAAGATGATTAGTTTCATTTTTATTCCAAAACAAATAACGAACAAACAATATGTCAACACACGTAGTAGTCGGTCTTCAATGGGGTGACGAGGGAAAAGGAAAAATTACAGATGTATTAGCCGAAAAATCGGATTATGTTGTACGCTACCAAGGTGGTAACAACGCTGGTCATACGGTATATGTAGGCGATGATAAATTTGTCTTACACTTATTACCTTCTGGAGTTTTACAATGCAAAGGAAAATGTATTATTGCGAATGGTGTCGTAGTAAATCCTGAAGCTTTTTTTGCAGAAACTGAACAATTAGAAGCAAAAGGTTATTCTACAGATCACGTTTTTATCTCAAGAAGAGCGCATATCATTATGCCTTATCACATTTTGTTAGACGAATATCGTGAAGAATTTGCAGGAAAAGATAGTCAAATTGGTACAACAAAACGCGGAATTGGTCCTTGTTATGAGGATAAAGTAGCGCGCGTTGGTATTCGTGCAATTGATTTATTAAATCCTGAGGTTTTAGCAGAAAAAATCAAAGAAAATTTAGTGGTTAAAAATGCTTTATTCGAAAAATTATTCAATAAAGAGCCATTAAAATTCGAAGATATTTACGAAAAATATTTAGCTTACGGAGAGCGTTTGAAAGAACGTATCATGGATTCTGAATTAGAAATCAATCACGCGATTGACGAAGGTAAAAATGTATTATTCGAAGGTGCGCAGGCATTAATGTTAGACATCGATTTTGGTACATATCCATTCGTTACATCGTCTTCTCCAACAACTGGTGGAGTTTGTGTTGGTGCTGGAGTTCCTCCTACAAAATTGAAAAATTTGATCGGAGTTTCGAAAGCATATTGTACACGCGTTGGTAACGGTCCTTTCCCAACAGAATTAGACAACGAATTGGGGGAACAAATTCGTCAAGTTGGTCACGAATTCGGAGCATCAACAGGTCGTCCACGTAGAACGGGATGGTTAGATTTAGTAGCTTTGAAACACGCTTGTATGATTAACGGAATTACACATTTAGTGATCACTAAATTAGATGTAATGTCGAATATTGATACAGTAAAAGTTTGTACAGGTTACAAAACGGAAGACGGAAAAATCATTGATTATTTCACTTCTTCTACAACTAAATTAGCTGATTACGAAGCACAATACGACGAGTTACCAGGATGGAAAGAAGATATTACAAACGTAAAATCTTTTGATGAGTTACCGCAAACAGCGCAAGACTACATCCACTACATTGAGAAATACTTAGGAATCGAAGTTTATTTAGTTTCGGTTGGACCAGAGCGTTCTCAAAACATTATTAGAACAACTTTATTTTAATAAATTAAATAGTATAGCCTGACTTTTGTTGGGCTATAACTTTATGAGATATTTTTATGAATGAAATTTTAGAACGATTAAAACAATTGAATTTAGGTATAGATTCTATCGTCCCAATAAAAGGTGGTGATATTAATGATGCTTTTCGATTAGAATCGTTTGATAAAAAATATTTTTTAAAGGTAAATTCCGCCAACAACTTTCCTCATCTTTTCAAGAAAGAAGCACGTGCTTTAGAAGCCATCAAAAAGACCAAAACATTTTCGGTTCCGAAAGTGGTAAATGTTGGCGAAGCTGGAAAAGATTTTCAATATTTATTATTAGAATGGATGGAAACCTCTACTCCAACTGTTGTAAATTGGGAAAACTTAGGAAAAAATTTAGCAAAACTTCATCAAAATACAAGTAAACAATTTGGTTGGTCAGAAGATAATTACATTGCAATTGTCGTTCAACCGAATAGTTTAACGGATTCTTGGAGCGAATTTTATGCAAAAAATCGCATCATGCCAATGATGAAACTACTGCAAAACAAACAATTAATCAATTCAAAACAAATAAAATCTGCAGAGAATTTATGTAAACAATTGAATTCGATATTTCCAGAAGAAAAGCCTGCTTTATTGCATGGAGATTTTTGGAATGGAAATATTTTAGCCAACAAAAAAGGTGAATTCTCGGTTATAGATCCTGCAATTTATTATGGTCATCGCGAAATGGATTTGGCTATTGCAAAGCTTTTTGGAGGATTTGATGATGTATTTTTTGATGCTTATCACGAAAATAATCCTTTAGCACCAAATTTTGAAGAGCGTTTACCGATTGCACAATTATTTCCATTGTTGATACACGCTTACCTTTTCGAAGGTTATTATGTGAAAGATGTGCAAACCATTTTGAAAAAATTTTAAAAAACAAAACAAACAAATACAATGAACAAGTATCAAAATCCTTTAGAATCGAGATATTGTAGTGACGAAATGCTATATATCTTTTCTCCTGAGAAAAAATTCACAACATGGAGACAGCTTTGGATTGCTTTAGCAGAAATTGAAAAGGAACTTGGATTAGATATTACAGACGAACAAATTCAAGAGTTAAAAGATAACGCAACTAATATTGATTATGATGTTGCTGCGGCTTACGAAAAGAAATTTCGTCACGATGTAATGGCTCACGTTCACACTTACGGAGATGTTGCTCCAAGCGCAAAAGCGATTATTCACTTAGGTGCGACTTCAGCTTTTGTTGGCGATAATACAGATTTGATTCAGATTCGTGATGGATTTCAACATGTAAAAGGGCAATTAATCAATGTGATTGATGGTTTAGCAAAATTTGCACGTCAATACAAAGATTTACCAACTTTAGGATTTACACATTTCCAACCAGCGCAATTAACAACAGTAGGGAAACGTGCAACACTTTGGTTACAATCTGTTTTATTAGATTTAGAAGAATTAGAATTCAGAATAGATACTTTACGTTTTCGTGGAGTAAAAGGAACAACTGGTACAGCGGCTTCTTTCAAAGAATTATTTGATGGAGATTACCAAAAAGTAAAAACATTAGACAAAAAATTATCTGAACGTTTCGGATTCAAAAATGTTTTTGCAGTTTCTGGACAAACTTACGATCGTAAAATTGATGCACAAGCATTAGAATTATTATCAAACATTGCTCAATCTGCACATAAATTCACAAACGACTTACGTTTATTACAAAATTTAAAAGAGATTGAAGAACCTTTCGAGAAAAATCAAATTGGATCTTCTGCAATGGCATATAAACGTAATCCTATGCGTTCTGAGCGTATCGCTTCTTTAGCTAAATACGTGATGTCTTTGGCAACTTCTCCTGCAATGGTTGCATCTACGCAATGGTTCGAAAGAACGTTAGATGATTCTGCCAATAAACGTTTAGCTGTTCCTCAGGCTTTCTTAGCGATTGATGCAATTTTAATCATTTGGAACAATATTTTAGATGGTTTAGTCGTTTATCCTAAAATCATCGAGAAGCATATCGCGGAAGAATTACCATTTATGGCAACCGAATATATCATTATGGAAGGTGTTAAAAATGGTGGAGATCGTCAAGAATTACACGAAATTATTCGTACACACTCTATGGAAGCTGCAAAACAAGTGAAAATGGAAGGAAAATCTAACGATTTGATTGAGCGTATCATTGCTGATGATAATGTGAAGATTGACAAAGAAAAATTAGTCGAATTATTAGATCCGAAAAACTTTACAGGATTTGCTTCTGAACAGACAGAAGAGTTCTTAAAAGATTTGGTTGATCCAATTATCGAAGAAAATAAAGCACTTTTAGGCGCTCACACAGACCTTAAAGTGTAAACACGCTTAAGACAAACACATGAAACAAAAAAAAAGACTTCCGAATTGGAAGTCTTTTTTTAATTTTAACCTTTAATCAATTTCAATCAATGAGAAAATTCTTTCTGCTTTTTGCACTTATTTGTTCTTTTCAACTATTTGGACAAATCAAATATATCACAAATAAAGAATTTACTATACAAGGAAAAGCCTTTGATAATGCACCTTTCTATCATAGAATCGACACCAACAAATACGCAAATCTTCCCGAAAAAGTAAAAGGTTTATTTACTGCTCCCGCTGGATTATATGTTACATTCAAATCGAATACATCGCAAATAAAACTAGATTGGACAACTCGTTCTACTTATCTGGGTGCGAATACAACTGGAATCATGGCGCGTGGATTGGATTTGTATATCAAAGAAAACGGAAAGTGGATTTTTGCAGGTGCGGCTTTACCAAATCAGCAAAATATCAAAAGTGAATATGATATTGTCAAAAATTTATCTAAGACAGAAAAGGAATTCATGCTTTATTTGCCACTTTGGAACGAAATTACAGACTTAAAAATAGGAATTGATGCTTCTTCAAATTTTATCAATCAACCGATTGCGTATAAAAAGAAAATCGTGGTTTATGGTTCGAGCATTGTACAAGGTGCGTCAGCAAGTCGTCCTGGAATGAATTATCCATCAATTTTAACGCGAAAAACAGGTTACGAATTCATTAATCTTGGTTTGAGTGGAAATGCTAAAATTGAAATTGAATTAGCTGAAATGATTAAAGATATTCAAGGTGTTGATTTGTTTATCTTGGATTGTGTTCCGAATAGTTCTCCTGAAGAAATCAAAAGTAGAACAATTCCGTTCGTTAAATTACTCCGAAAACATCATCCAAAAACTCCTATTTTGATGTTAGAAAGCTTGATTCGACCGATGAGTAAATTTGATTTAACTGCTCACGAAGATATGATAAGACAAAATCAAACCTATCGTGCACAATACGATGCATTGATAAAAGAAGGTGTAAAAGATTTGTATTTATTGAAAGGTGATAATTTAATCGGTTCAGATTACGAAGGTTCTACAGACGGAATTCATCCAAATGATTTAGGTTTTAGTAGATTATCAGAAGCTATTGAGAAAAAAGTAAATGAAATTTTGAGTAAGAAATAGATTATTTTCAAAAAATAATTTTAAAATGTAATCAATAAAAATCTTAACTTAATCACTAATTATTAAACAATTACAACTAACCTATGAGATTAACTATTACCATCCTTATTCTATTTTTTTATTCATGTAAAAAGATGAATAATAATTCAGTTAATATTGTTCAAAATACAAATACTGAAAATCCTAAACCTGATAATAATCAAAATGAAGTCTTGAAAACAGATGACATTCTTTTTAATGGAAAACTTAAACGATTTTTTACCAAAAAAGATTTTGAAAACGTTTTTGGTAAAGCTGATAGTATAATGTTGATGTCAGAAGAAGCTCCTTGTTCTTATATTTTCGAAAATAAAGATGGAACCAAAAACATGGATGATAAATACTATTATAAAGATGGCTCTCGTTTTGAAAATTCTAAAAATGAATTTGCAGTTGATGAATTCAGATTCTCAAAGAATAATTACATCTTATACAAAGGAAAAAAATTATCCTCACAAACAACTATTACAGAACTTAAAAAATTGTTTCCAAATGCAATGAATGATATTGGGACAATAGATGTTTATAATGAAGGTAAGTTACAAGTAATTCAATTAAGAGAAGATGAGCATAATATTTCTGATGGACATATCAAAATATTCATTAAAAATGGAAAATTATACAATATGCATTGGTGGTTTCCTTGTTAAAATATTGAGTATAATAGCTGACGAAAAATTAATTACCTTTAAATAATAACTAATATTTTATACCAACTTTTCTCAAAATAAAACCTAACAACCAAATTGGTCCAACCAACAGAAATTGTAAATCCTTAAGAAAACTTGGCTTCTTCCCTTCTATTTTGTGACCTACAAATTGCAGAATCCATGTAATGATAAAAACTACTAAATAAACTATCCAAGATTTTGTACCGAATTGAAGATTGCACAACGAAATAAAATATTCCATAATCAACATTAGAAAAATCATGATTAGACCAACGACAACCGATAATCTAAAATAAAAGATTGAAACAATCATCAATGCAATGATTGAAGCTATACTGATATAACCAAAACTTGGAATATAAAAATGCGGTGTTGGAATGTAGGAAATAAAACCAAGAATCGTCCAAAAGATGAGCGGAACACAAATCCAATGAATGGTTTTATTTGTCCCATTTTGATGACTTTCTCCATATTCACTAAAAAGTTGTTCTATTTTTCTCATTTTGGATGATTTTATATTAAATATAGGTTGAATTTGGATAAATTATAAAACCTAATCGTTAAAATATTTTAATTCAATTCAACTATTTTCACCACAAAAAACGATTATACGAGAAAGCCAACATCTATATGTTGGCTTTCTCGTATACTTTGGAGCAACGACTCGCGAAAAGAAACACGAAGTGTTGATCTATATTATAAAAATTTTAAGCTTGCATGACAAAAATTGCGGGACGTTTATGAAAATCATACTTTTCATTTTTCCACTCTTTAATCGATAACGTGCGGATATCTTCGTCCTCTAATGTAATGTGACATGCAACGCAAATCTTGGTTTCGGCACGAAGAATTTTCGTTAAATCGTCTACCATTTGATTGTTACGATAGGGCGTTTCCATAAAAATTTGAGCAATTCCAGTCTTTGCACTTTCAGCTTCCAAATGTGCCAATTTCTTTTTACGTTCCGTTTTATCGATTGGTAAATAACCATGAAAAGCAAAGTTTTGACCATTCATTCCAGAAGCCATTAACGCCAACAAAATCGACGATGGACCAACCAAAGGAACTACCTGGATGCGTTTCTGTTGCGCAACTTTTACCAACTGCGCACCCGGATCTGCAACAGCAGGCAAACCAGCTTCGGAAATAATTCCGATCGTTTTGTTTTGATCCAATAATTTGATCAAATCTAACATTTCTTCTGGCTCTGTATCTTTGTTTAGAATGTAAATATCTAAATCGGCTTGAACTTTTTCGGGGCAAACTTGTTTGATAAATTTACGTGCAGATTTTTCGTTTTCTACCACAAACGTATCAATTGCTCGAATAACGTCAAGATTGTATAAAGGCAATACTCTACTGTGTTCGCTTTCACCTAAAAGTGAAGGAATCAAATAAACTTTAGCCGTTTTCATTGTATAATTTTAAAGATTGTATTTTTTGATGATTCCGTCTGTGGCTTCATCTAATAATTGATAAACATGCTCGAAAGCATCTTCACCATCGTAGTAAGGATCAGGCACATTTTGCGTTTGCCCTATTCCATCTTTCAAAATCAATTTGATTTTGCTTTGCTCCTCTTCGCTTCGAGCTAATTGTTGCAAATCAATTAAATTTTGTTCATCCATTGCAAAGATTAAATCAAACTCATCGAAAAAAACTGGATTGAAATGCATCGCGCGTTGATCAGAAATATCAACACCATGTTTTTTAGCAACCGCAACCGAGCGTCTATCTGGCTGTTCACCAACATGCCAATCGCCTGTACCAGCAGAATCTACCAAATGATTGTCGCCAACCTTTGCTTGTAAAATTCCTTCTGCCAACGGAGAACGACAAATATTACCTAAACAAACCATCAAAATTTTCATTGAAAAAGTATTTATAGATTAATCTGCAATTTTACGTGAAATATCTTCGATATAACCACGGAATTGCTTATCTGTTTCTTGTAAATTTTTCACTGTTTTACATGCATGTAAAACTGTTGCGTGATCACGTTTACCGATTTGTGTACCAATACTTGCCAAAGACGCTTTTGTATATTGTTTTGCAAAATACATTGCTAATTGACGCGCTTGTACGACATCACGTTTACGTGTTTTTGACTGAATATCTTCAATCTTCACTTTGAAGTATTCACAAACTGTTTTCTGAATGTAATCAATCGAGATTTCTTTGCGAGCAGTTTGTACTAATTTTGATAACGTACGTGCTGTTAAATCTAACGTAATTTCACGTTTATTCAACGTTGCTTGTGCAATGATTGAGTTTAATGAACCTTCTAATTCACGCACATTTGTATCAATATTTTGTGCGATATAATCCATTACTTCATCAGGAAATTCGATACCATCGTTTTCTAATTTTTGTTTCAAAATTGAAAGACGTGTATTGTAATCAGGATTTTGTAAATCGGCTGATAATCCCCATTTGAAACGAGAAATCAAACGATCTTCCATATCTTGAATATCTGCTGGAGATTTATCCGAAGTCAAAATAATCTGATTTCCTCTTTGATGTAAATGGTTAAATATATGGAAGAAAACTTCTTGCGTTTTTGCTTTTCCAGATAAAAACTGAATATCATCCATTATCAAAACGTCAATCATTTGATAAAAGTGAATGAAATCATTTTGATTATTATTTTTTACAGCTTCGATAAATTGTTGTGTAAATTTCTCAGTAGAAACATACAAAACAGTTTTCTCTGGGTGTAAATCTTTTACTTCTAAACCTATCGCATGCACCAAATGAGTTTTTCCTAATCCTACTCCACCATAGATGAATAGTGGATTGAACGAAGTCCCTCCTGGGCGTTTGGCAATCGCACGACCAGCCGCACGAGCTAATCGGTTTGATTCTCCTTCGATGAAATTATTGAATGTATAGTTATGATTTAATTGCGAATCAATTTTTAATTTTTGCAATCCTGGAATAACGAAAGGATTCATCATTTTACCAGCTTGCAAATTAATTGGCGCTTCTACCTCTTGTGGGCGAGGTTTTTCTTTGTTCGAACTTGGAATACGTACCGTAAATGGCTCACGTCCTTGCGACTTTTGATCCATCAAAATACTGTATACCAATTTTGCATCAGAACCTAATTCTTTTTGTAAGGCACTTTTTAAAATTTTGATATAATGTTCCTCTAACCATTCGTAAAAAAATTTACTTGGTACTTGTATTGTTAAAACATTATTATTTAGTTTGCCCGGACGTATCGGTACAAACCAAGTATTGAAGGCATCTTCCGCAATGTTGTCTTTTATAAAAGACAAGCATTTTTCCCACACAGAATTTGCAGTTATCGTCATAATATTGTCCAAAAGTGCTTAAGTTTTAATGTAAATTACTGAAAGTCAATGTTAAATTTTCATCAACCCTTCTCTACAAAATTGTGAACAAATTTTGAATAAAAAAAATGATTTAGGTATTGATATATTAAAAAATACTTTGTATAATTCAAAATAATCAATAAGTAGTTTTAGATAAAATAAAAGTAATGCAAAGATAATCTTTTCGGACATATTTTGGCTTATAAAACTATTAATTCTTATTTTTGTATCACTATGGAAATTACACAAGAAAAAATTGACTTCGCAATTATCAAAGTAGAAAATCATTTAAATGATTTGGGCATCAAAAATAATTTTTCTCTTTTACGAATTGAACAAGGTGAAGAAGAAAATGTAAGGACTTTTTATTATGAAATAGCAAATCCTACTTTTAAAACGATTATTCAAATTCAATACGATTTCTTAAAAGAAAAGCAAAAAGATTCTTCACAAACTTCTTTTAGTTGGATGGATTACAAAAAAATTACTGAATAGACTTTTTCATTTTTTATATAATTAATGATAAAGTCTTTTTTTTGTTCTCTACTTTTGAAGATTAAAATGATGTTTTTAGAAAATTATGGAGAAGATAGAACAAACTGAACAATTAAATGTTTTTCGCACCAAAACTCGTATTCTATATAAACACACCGATCAAATGAAAGTGGTTTATTACGGAAACTATCCAGAGTTTTATGAAATTGGTCGTGTAGAATTGATGCGTGAGCGTGGTTTTCCTTATGCCGAATTGGAAGCAATGGGAATTCAGATGCCGATTATCGAAATGCATACAAAATATATTGGTAGCGCTTTGTACGATGAATTAATCGAGATTGAAACAACCGTTCATGAGCGCGACAAAGGTGTTCGCATTCGATTTGATTACAATATATATAATGAAGCGGGAAAAATAATTAATCAAGGATACACTATTTTATGTTGTATTGATGCCGAAACTCGACGTCCTGTTCGTATTCCGGAACGTATTTGGATAAGTTTAGGTTTATAATATTATTTAGAATGATTAATTATTCGTTAAAACAAATTCTTGCACATGATTTCTCATTAAATTTGTTCCTTAACAAAACATGATTAAAAACGAATGTCAACACTTCAAGAAAAAATCAATCAAACGATTGTAGACGTTATCGATTTTCCAAAAGAAGGAATTGTCTACAAAGATATTACTCCATTGTTCTTAAATCCTGAACTTTCGGACGAAATTGTAGACGCTTTTGTAGAAAAAGCAAAAGGTAAAGTGGATATTGTTTGTGGAATTGAAAGCCGTGGATTTTTGTACGGAATTCAGATTGCACAAAAATTAAAAGTCCCTTTTGTATTAATTCGTAAAGCTGGTAAATTACCTCCTCCAACAATTAGTCAATCGTATGATTTGGAATATGGACAAGCAACGATAGAAGTAAATTCGAATTACATCAAAGATGGTGCGCGAGTTTTAATTCACGATGATGTTTTGGCAACTGGTGGAACTGCCGAAGCTTGTGCTAAATTGGTAGAAAAATGTGGCGGAAAAACAACACAATTTTCATTTATTGTTGATTTGACTTTCTTAAAAGGAAAGGATAAATTAACGTCTTTCACAACTGATATTGTTACTTTAACAGAATATTAAACTAAAAACTCCGTTCAAAATTTTGAGCGGAGTTTTTTATTTTTTAGGCGCTATAATCACTTCAGGCGCTCTTTCATTCCCAATATCCAACAAAGCTTTTATATTCGCTAAAATCTCTCTAAAACTCTGTTTACCTTCTGTTTTATAAGGTCCGCTATCTGCATTATATCCAATACAATCTAATCCGAAAACTTTTCCTAAGAAAAGCGCTCTTTTGAGATGATAAGATTGAGAAATTAAAATCACTTTATCAAATTGATAAATATTTTTGGTTCTATAAATCGTGCTATACGTGTCCAAACCTGCCCCATCGAGATAAGTATCTTCAATTTTGACACCTCTATCCAACAAGTATTTTTCCATCACATCAATTTCATTAAAATTCTCGTGAAGTTTTTCTCCAGAAAGTAAAATTACATCCACTTGATCTTCTTTGTAAAGTCGAATTGCAGCATCCAAACGATCTTTTAAAAAACGAGTTGGTTGTCCATTAGCTTGCACTTTTGCACCAAAGACAACTGCTACACGATAATCTGACGGAATATTTCCTTGATAATTGTAAATGTAATACGAAGTAAAAATCTGAATAATCAATGCAACGATCAAAGTAAAAACCGTTATTAATCCAACGATAAACATACTTTTACGCATTACAAATCTTCCTATTTTCACAAGTTTACTCAACTATCTTTTATTTTAAAAAATTTTAACATTCAAAAGTCTATAAGTTTAGTGATATTTAAAAATTATAAATGTGAAAATTATTTTAAATTTTTCATCGTAATTTTAGAGAATGAATGAGATTGAGTTAAGAACAGTTACCGTTGAACGCTATTTGCAACCTTTGCGCGAAGGTGGTTCTTTGCCAGCACTAGCTGATGCAGATGACGGTTTTAAATATGTTTTAAAATTTAAAGGTGCTGGTCATGGCCCTCGCATGCTGATTTCTGAATTGTTAGGAGGAGAAATTGCACGTGTTTTAGGATTTAAAGTTCCTGAATTAGTTTTTGCAAATTTGGACGAATATTTTGGTCAATCCGAAGCTGATGAAGAAATTCAGGATTTGTTAAAATTTAGCGAAGGAACTAATTTGGCTTTGCATTATTTGTCTGGTGCAATCAATTATGATCCTGCTGTGATGAAAATTGATAACAAATTATCTTCGCAAATCGTTTGGTTAGATGCATTTTTGACGAATGTAGATCGTACTTTTCGTAATACAAATATGTTGATGTGGCATAAAGAATTGTGGTTGATAGATCATGGTGCATCTTATTATTTTCATCATTCGTGGGACAATTGGGAAAAAGCGGCTCTTGCTCCTTTTACACCTATTAAAGACCATGTTTTATTGAAAAATGCGACAAAACTTGAAGAAGTTGATACAGAATTTAAAGCGATTTTGAATGATGAAATCATTGATAAAATTGTCGATTTGATTCCTGATGAATGGTTAGAAACAGAAGTTACGCATTCTACTCACGAAGAAATGAAAACGGTCTACAAAACATTTATCAAAACTCGATTACAACATACCGAACTTTTTATAAACGAAGCAAACAATGCCAGAAAAAATCTTATATGAGTATGCGATTCTTCGTTTGGTTCCGAAAGTTGAACGCGAAGAATTTATCAATGTTGGAGTAATTTTATTTTCGAAAAAAGAAGATTATTTGAAAGTAAAATATTTTATTAATGACAATAGAATCAATGCTTTTTGCCACGAATTAGACCTTGATTTTATTGACAGTAATTTGAATGCTTTGTCTAAAATTGCCGAAGGAATTCATCCCGAATCTGCTGTCTCTAATTTCGATACGCCTGAACGTTTTCGTTGGTTAACGGCTGTCAGAAGTTCGTCTATCCAAAGTTCTCGTCCGCATCCAGGTAAAACAACAAACCTTGATAAAACCTTGGATCGATTATTTAAAGAACATGTTTTATAAAAGTTAAATACTTAAAAACGAATATTTTAAAAACATTTTCTTAAATTTGGTTATACATTAATTTTAAATTATTTATCGCCATGAGTACATTAAGAAACAAAGTTCAGCTAATTGGGAATGTTGGTAGCAATCCTGAAGTTAAAACATTAGAAAACGAAAAGAAGCTTGCAAAATTTAGTCTAGCAACAAACGAAAGCTACACAAATAGCAAAGGTGAGAAAGTGCAGCAAACGACGTGGCACAATTTAGTTGCTTACGGACCAATTGTAAATGTGATCGAAAAACACGTAGAAAAAGGAAAACAACTTGCTATAGAAGGCAAATTGACTTACCGAGATTATCAAGATAAAGATGATCAACAAAAAACGATTACAGAAATTATAATTGATGAAATTGTACTTCTTTAGCGTTTAAAATAAAAGGGAAACGGATTAGTTCGTTTCCCTTTTATTGTTTTATTAATTAACTTTTTCTAAAATAGTTTCCAAACTCTGGATTTATTACAATCATTAAACCTACTATTAGACTAAATATGATTATTAAAACGATATATGAAAGTATCATTAACAAAAAAATTAAAAAGATTTTCCATATAATCAATTTTACTGATTTTGTTGGATAATAATTCTTATAAAAGAAGAATAAAATAAATGGAAGTAATAAAAAACTTAATGATGTGATTTTAAAAATAATTTCCAAATCATTTTTAAAAAAATACATTAGTGGATAAATTAATAATATTGAACTTATTGTATAAAACGATAAAATAAATGAATTCATCACTACATGTTCATAATAATTTTCACCCCATTTTCTAAAAACAATTTTTGTAAGTATAGCAAAAAATGGAAGTAATGCTAACATCAATAATGCATTATTACTAGCTAAGAAGGCAATTATATCATTTGAAAACTCATTATTAAGTCCCATAGACTTATAAGTCTCTTTAAAAATGTCATTTAAACCAATTACTTGATAACTTAAAAATGATGCAATACCAGAAAGTGCTAGAGCAAACATTAAAGGCTTATAATGATTAACACGGCTTCCTTCAATGAATTCCCTTGCTGTTTTACCAGGATTTATTGCTGTTTTCTTTAATGTATAGTAGAAACCTTTGTTTGTATGCGCATACAAATCTTGCAATTCATCCAATATATAAGTTTTATTAATTCTCTTATTTTTACGTTGACCACAATTTCCACAGAAATTTTCTGTAATCAAATTACCACAAGTCATACATTTATCACTCATAAAAATCTTAAGAATTAATTATTTCTATTTTTTAATTCTTGGTTGATTTGATTTAAACCTGTAATAAATGGAATAAAAATGACAGATAAAGAAACAAAAACGACATTTATAGGTTTTAAATAATTAGCAAAAAATCCAAGAATAAGTGAAATAGAAATTATAAGTAATATAATTTGAATCGTAATTGTTAGTTTATTAACTTTCTTATGTTTAGTCTGTAATTCATCTAATGTTAGTTCTGATAATTTATTTTTAGTTTGCATAAGTTTTTAGTATTAATTACGTCAAAAATAAAAAATTAATTGAAACAAAAAAGGATTTCAAAAAATGAAATCCTTTTAATATTATCCTAACATTCTAATCGCGGTTTTTAGACCTTCGATAAATGTATCTATTTCTTCTTTTGTATTATAAACAGCGAATGAAGCGCGTACCGTTCCCGGAATATTGAAATGATGCATAATTGGTTGCGCGCAATGATGTCCTGTACGAACTGCAATTCCTTTTTTGTCCAAAATCATCCCGACATCAGATGAATGAACACCATCAAATTTTAAGTTGAAAGAAACAGCACCAGAATGCTCTGCATCTTTTGCATAAATCTCCACTTCATCAAATTCTGATAAACGTTGAATGGTATAATCTACCAATTCTTTTTCATAATCGTGAATCGTTTGCAGTCCGATAGAATTGATAAAATCTACCGCAGCTCCAAGTCCGATAATACCTGCAATATCTGGTGTACCAGCCTCAAATTTAAAAGGTAAACAAGCGTAAGTCGAAACTTCCATCGTTACATCTTTTATCATCTCTCCTCCTCCGTGGAAAGGTGGTAATTCATTCAAGATATCTTCTTTTCCATACAAAATACCGATTCCAGTTGGACCGTACATTTTATGTCCAGAAAAAACCAAGAAATCACAATCCATTGCTTGTACATCAATAACCGTATGTGGAGCAGATTGTGCCGCATCAATCAAAACCCAAGCACCTTTTGCATGTGCTTTTTCGATAATTGTTTTGATCGGATTTACAACACCTAAAGCATTCGAAACTTGATTAACACAAACTAATTTAGTTTTATCTGTCAATAAATCATCCAATTTATCAATATCCAAAATACCTTCTGCAGTTAACGGAATATATTTCAGTTTTGCACCAGTTCGCTGACACAACAATTGCCAAGGAACGATGTTAGAATGATGCTCGATTTCGGTAATAATAATTTCATCATCGGCTGATAAAACATTACGAAGTGAATTAGAAACTAAGTTAATTCCTTCCGTTGTTCCACGCGTAAAAATGATTTCATAATCATGTTTCGCATTGATAAATTTCTGAATCTTACGACGCGATTCTTCCATCAAATCTGTTGCTTCTTGACTTAATGTATGAATTCCACGATGTACATTTGCATTGTACTTTTCGTAATATTCGTCTAAAACATCTAAAACAACTTTCGGTTTTTGAGAAGTTGCACCATTATCTAAATAAACCAATGGTTTTCCATTGACTTCTCTATTTAAAATTGGAAATTGACTTCTTATTTGTTGAATATCTATTGACATTTTTTTTAGTTTTGAGTAATGAGCTATGAGTGATGTGTAATAAAAAAGTAAGTATTCAAAATAGTTTCAAATACTTACTTTATATTTCAAAATAAGTTCAACTTAAAACTTATTACGTATAACTCAGAACTATATTTTATAATTCGAAATCTAAACTAACTCCTAATTTTTTTGCAATTATAGAGTTTACTCTATTTGAGATTTGTGGAATTTGTACATGGCGCAAAGCGTCTGCAGCAAAGGCATACAATAACATTGCTTTCGCTTCTTTCTTCGGAATACCACGTTGTTGCATGTAGAATAAAGATTCTTCTTCTAATTGCCCAACTGTACATCCGTGAGAACATTTTACATCATCAGCAAAAATCTCTAATTGAGGTTTTGTATTAATTGAAGCTCCATCAGACAATAAAACATTATTATTTTGTTGGAATGCATTCAATTTTTGTGCTTCTTTGTGTACATAGATTTTACCATTGAAAACTCCTTGCGCTTTCTCATCGTAAATCCCTTTATACAATTCGTGCGACTCACAATTCGGGAAATTATGCTCCACAAATGTATGATGATCGATATGTTGTTTTCCATCAATCACAGTAATTCCGTCCATTACAGAGTTACAATTTTCTCCATTCTGGAAGAAATTTAAATTGTTACGTACAATTTTTCCTCCAAAAGCAAACGTAAATACATTGGCACGAGAATCTCTTTCTTGGTTGATATATGTATTGTCAACTAAAGAAGCATCGTTAGAATCATTTTGGAATTTGTACCAATGAATTTCAGAATTACGTCCAACATTCACCTCCGAAACAACATTTGTTAAATTTGCTTTTTCGTCTAATGTTTGATGTCTTTCGATAATTTGAACTTGCGCATTATCTCCAACTACAACCAAATTACGTGGTTGATACATTGCTTCTTGAGAAGCTCCTGTTGAGAAATAAACAATCTGAATTGGCTTAGATAAAATCACATTATTTGGAACATAAATGTAAGCTCCATCTTTTGCAAAAGCTGTATTTAAAGCAACTAAACTTTCACCTTTTTTCGCAATTTTTCCGTAATAATTCTCAATTACAGCTTGATGAGTTGTTTTATGCATTGCACTTGATAAGACACAAATATCAGCTTCATCATGTGTTGTATTTGACAAAAACGAAGAATATTTTCCGTTAATGAATACGATTGTGTATGTATCGATATCATTAATCAAATATTTCTTGATGTCTTTGTACTCTACTGCAACTTCGTCTTCTGGGAACAATTTGTAATCCACCTTCAACAAAGGAGCAAGATTTGTATATTTCCATTCTTCGTCTTTACGTGTCGGAAAACCTTTTTGATTAAAGATTTCGATGGCTTCTTGACGTAAACCTTCGATTCCTTTATTCACTTTGTTTTTTTCGTTGAACACTAAATGACGAGAAACTAAATTTTCTTTTAAATCAATCATCTTTATAAGATTTTAGATTTTAGATTTCAGATTTTAGATTTCAGACTTTAGATTTTAGATTTTAGATTCTGGATTTAAAAATATTTTATAACCACTTTCTAACTTCTAATATCTAATATCTAACTTCTAATATCTAACTTCTAAATTAATTAGATTCCTGCTTCTTCTTTTACCCAGTCGTAACCTTTTGCTTCTAATTCTAAAGCTAATTCTTTACCACCAGATTTAATGATTTTTCCGTCTGCTAAAACGTGTACAAAATCAGGAACGATATAGTCTAATAAACGTTGGTAGTGTGTAATTACTAACACTCCATTGTTTTCATTTTTGAATTCGTTTACACCATCCGCAACAATACGTAAAGCATCAATATCTAAACCAGAATCAGTTTCATCCAAGATCGCTAATTTTGGGTTTAACATTAACATTTGGAAAATTTCGTTACGTTTTTTCTCACCTCCAGAGAAACCTTCGTTAAGAGAACGAGATAAGAAATCTTTCTTGATTCCTAATAATTCTGCTTTTGCACGAATTTCTTTCAACATTTCTGAAGCTCCCATTTCTTCTAAACCTTGCGCTTTACGCGTTTCGTTGATAGAAGTTTTGATGAAATTTGTTACAGAAACTCCAGGAATTTCGATTGGATATTGGAAAGACATAAAAATTCCTTTTTGTGCTCTTTCTTCTGGTGCTAATTCTAAGATTGATTCATTATCAAACTCGATATCACCATCCGTTACTTCATATTCTTCTTTACCTGTAATAACGTTAGACAAAGTTGATTTTCCAGCACCATTAGGTCCCATAATCGCGTGAACTTCACCTGGATTAATTTGAAGGTTTAAACCTTTTAAAATTTCGCGCTCTTCAATACGAGCGTGTAAGTCTTTTATATTTAATAACATAATCTAATTTGTAAATTAGTTAATGTGATAATTTTCTAATTATCTTGATTTTGATATTAGATGTCAGATTTTAGAATCTTCCAACTATATATCTATTTATTATTGTTAATTTCTAACTTCTCAATTCTAGTTTCTAAAAACTACCCTACAGAACCCTCTAACGAGATTTCTAATAATTTTTTGGCTTCAACAGCAAATTCCATTGGTAATTTGTCTAATACTTCGCGGCTGAATCCGTTTACGATTAATGCAATCGCTTTTTCTGTATCGATACCACGTTGATTACAATAGAACAATTGATCTTCACCAATTTTAGAAGTTGTTGCTTCGTGCTCTAATTGAGCCGATTTATTTTCAATCTCGATGTAAGGGAAAGTATGCGCACCACACTCGTTACCCATCAACAATGAATCACATTGCGAGAAGTTACGTGCTCCTTCGGCATTTTTCATCACTTTCACCAAACCACGATAAGAGTTTTGTGATTTACCAGCAGAAATACCTTTCGAAATAATTGTCGATTTCGTATTCTTACCGATGTGAATCATTTTTGTTCCTGTATCCGCTTGTTGATAATTATTTGTTACCGCAATTGAGTAAAACTCTCCTACCGAATTATCTCCTTTTAAGATACAAGATGGATATTTCCATGTAACAGCAGAACCTGTTTCAACTTGCGTCCACGATACTTTTGCATTTTTCTCACAAACTGCACGTTTTGTTACAAAATTGAAAACTCCACCTTTTCCTTTATCATCACCTGGATACCAGTTTTGTACTGTAGAATATTTGATCTCAGCATCATCCATAATGATTAACTCAACCACAGCAGCGTGTAATTGGTTTTCATCACGCATTGGGGCTGTACAACCTTCTAAATACGATACATAAGAACCTTCGTCCGCAATTAATAAAGTACGTTCAAACTGTCCTGTTCCTGCAGAGTTGATACGGAAATATGTTGACAATTCCATTGGACAACGAACACCTTTTGGAATATAACAGAATGATCCGTCCGAGAAAACTGCCGAGTTTAAAGCTGCATAAAAATTATCTGTTGGCGGAACTACTTTACCAATGTATTTTCTAACCAATTCTGGATGCTCTTTAATTGCTTCCGAAATTGACATGAAAATAATTCCTTTTTCTGCTAAAGTTTCGCGGAAAGTTGTTTTGACTGAAACCGAATCAAAAACCACATCAATTGCAACTCCAGATAAACGTTTTTGTTCATCTAAAGAAATTCCTAATTTCTCGAAAGTTTTTAATAATTCAGGATCAACTTCGTCTAAACTCGCTAATTCCTTCTTAGGTTTTGGAGCTGCGTAATATTGAATAGCCTGAAAATCTGGCTTTTCGTAAGTTACGTTTGCCCATTCTGGTTCTTCCATCTTAACCCAAGCACGGTAAGCTTCCAAACGCCATTCCGTCATCCACTCAGGTTCCTCTTTTTTGGCTGAAATAGCACGCACGATATCTTCATTCAATCCAACTGGGAATTCTTCATATTCCATTTCAGTCGTCCAACCAAACTCATATTGCTTTTGGCTAGCAAGATCTTCACGTAGATCGTCTTCTGTATATTTTGTGTTACTCATCTTATTATTTATAAAATGTATAGGTAAAATTAAACTGTAAAGGTTGCTGTTTATCAGCTTTATTTCCTAAAAAATTGAATTCTTTTAATCGTTGATTTTGATCTAAAATCACCTCAAATTGTGGTTGATCATTTTTCGAAATCTGATATTTATTTTGAGCAATTAATTTAATTTCTGACCAAGGTCCTTCTACCAAATTAATTCTTTCTGTTTTTGGCGCAACATCTGGCGTATATTCTTTTATTTTGAATGGCACCTTAAATGTTGAATTGCTATAACAAATCTTATTAATGTCTTGACCTAATGATTTTGTAATTCTACAATCATGCATTAATCGGTCTTCGAAACCAATTTTCTGCTCCATATAGGTTTTCTTCAACATCACATCTCCTTCTAACCAAATGATATCAAAAAGTTTATTTCCGTTTTTGACATACATATTTTCTTGGTCGTAAAAGAATTGATTTGTTTTTGCTTCACTTCCTTTTCTTGCTATTGTTTCGGCAGAAATTACACCATCTTTATACATATAACTTACTTTAGTTGGTGTTGCAACCTCATCTGTCAATTCAAAATCAAGAAGATTTCCTGTCGCATCATAATTTGCTTTGTACGCAACTTTTTTGTTTGATGCATTGGTAATGGTGATTGTTTTGATTTTTGATTCGTCTAAATCCAACGCTTTTATAAAAGGTTTTACATTAAACAAACCGAAAAATAGATGTTCTGAATAAGCTTTATTCAACTTTTTTGAAGATTCAGTTGGTTGAAAAACCATCAAATCTTTTTCTACAATTGTATTTTGTCCAAAAGCGACGAAACCAATCAAAAACGTAACGAATAAAGCTATTTTTTTCATCTTAAACTGCAAAACTTTCTCCACAACCACACGTGCGCGATGCATTTGGATTATTGAATACGAAACCTTTCCCATTCAATCCTCCTGAATATTCTAATGTCATTCCAACAAGGTATAAAAATGATTTTTTGTCAACCAAAATTCTTACGCCATTGTCGTCAAACAATTTGTCATCTGCACTTTGTTCTTTCGTAAACTCTAAATTATAGTTTAAACCTGAACATCCTCCACTCGTAACTCCTACGCGAACAAAAGATTCTTCGATAGAAGTTCCTTCTTCTTGTAAAAGTGAAATTATTTTATTTTTTGCTGATTCTGAAACCTTAATCATTTGATTCTAATTTTATATTGCAAAGATACTTATTTAAAATGACTTCAAATAATGAACGATATAAATATTAACAATCGCTTAAGTTATATTATTTATCGCCAACTTACAATTTGATCAAATTACTTCAATCCCAATTTGTTTCGTGTACGTTTCAATACTTTTTGTGCAACATCTCTTGCCTTCAATGCTCCATTTTCTAAAAATGCATCCAAAGTCACTTTATCATTCATCAATTCATCAAACTTAGTACGCGCATCTGCATATTTTTCTAAAATCAATTCGTATAAAGCCTGTTTTGCATGACCATATCCGTAACCTCCATTCAAATAATTTTGACGCATTTCCTCTATTTGTTCTGGCGTTGCCAATAATTTGTATAAAGCAAAAACATTGTCTGTATCTGGATTTTTTGGATCTTCTAATGGCGTTGAATCCGTTTCAATCGACATTACTTGTTTGCGCAATTGTTTTTCTGGTAAGAAAATATTGATGAAATTATTTCTTGATTTAGACATTTTGTTTCCATCAGTTCCTGGAATCAACATAATATTTTCGTCGATTGCAGCTTGCGGTAAAACAAAAGTTTCTCCCATTTGATGATTAAATTTTTCGGCAACACTACGTGTAATTTCCAAATGTTGCAATTGATCTTTCCCAACTGGTACAACTTCTGCATCATACAATAAAATATCCGCAGCCATCAAAATTGGATACGTAAATAATCCAGCATTTACATCTGCTAAATAATCTGCTTTATCCTTGAAAGAATGCGCTAAAGTAAGACGTTGAAATGGAAAGAAGTTCAATAAATACCATGTTAATTCTGTTGTTTCAGTCACATCAGATTGACGGTAAAAAACTACTTTCGAAGGATCTAAACCTAATGCCAGCCAAGTTGCAGCCACTTCGTACGTATTTTGTTTTAACACTTCCGCATCTTTAATTTGCGTTAAAGCGTGTAAATCAGCAATAAAAATGAAAGAGTCATTTCCTTCTTTCTCCGTTAATTCGATTGCGGGAGAAATTGCTCCTAAAATATTTCCTAAGTGCGGAGTTCCAGTAGCTTGAACTCCTGTAAGTATTCTTGGCATTTGTTTAAAAATTTAAGAAGCAAAGATAAACTTAATCAACGAAATGCACCAATTGTAACGAGAAGTTTATTTGAATTAATTGACAAGAATGACGAAAAACATATGGATCAACTAAAAAAGCTTCCCTATTTGTCGAAATGGCCAAGTGATTGTGCGACCTACTTTTCTTAAAATAGTTGGAGATTTATAATAACTTACAACTGCAGCACCTAAAGTAACTTCACTTGCTTCGTTATTACTTATTATTTTTTGACAAACTTCGGGATTACTAAAAGTAAATGACTGAATTTTATCGACAGAATATTCTTTGTATTCAATTTCATAATTTGATTGTCCTTTAGGAACTTTCAACTCAAACTTGCCGTTGTCGTCTGTATAAACCATTTTATTAGAATTCTTTAAATTAACCTCAGCATCAGCAACTGGAAAATTATTATTATCATTAATAATTCCTTGTACAATAATTGAGTCATTTTCGGTTTGTGCTTTTGTAATAGTTGAAAAGCTCAAAAATCCAACTAAAGAAGAAAGTTGTAACCATCTTTTGGATTGATTAGAAATAGATTTTGAAGCTTCGTATGAATTAAACTGTTCTAAATTTCTAGTTTTAATTTTTACACAAGCGGCAGGATTATCATTCAGAAAAGTTTTTAATTCTTTGAATGAATAATGATCCAAATCGTGAACACATTTTGAACAAACATCACAAAACTTTTGTTGCGAATCTGCATCCTTCATTTCGTCCCAATTCTGATTACATTTTTTATCAATTTGTAGCTGCATAAAAATCTACTTTTCAATAAAATTAAACTTTTTTCGAAAACTTTTCAAACCTCAACCAACCTTTTTGCAAAAAGATGAATCTATAAAGAAAAAAGATTCATTAACCTTAAATTATATTGATATGAGTAACAAAGCTTTTTTAGACATTCTTTTCGAAAATCGAAACAAAGAATATGGTGCTTATCAACTGAGACAAGTTGCAAGCCAAGATTTGATGAAATCTCTTTTTGTAGGGATTGGTATTGTTGCATTAATTACTGGTGGAACTATTTATGCAAATAATAGAACAATGCAAAAGTCAACAATTATATATGATGATTTTGTAACGGTTGATCTTACAAAAGTTGATGATGTAGAACCTCCAAAAAAAGAAGAAGTAGTTCCTCCAAAAGAAGATCCACCGATGGAAGAAAAAACAATTCAATTGAAAACAGATCAGGCGAAACATATTATTCCAACTCCAACAGAAAGTCCAAAAGTTGAAGAAACTATAAAATCTGTTGATGAACTGAAAGGAAAAGATTTAGGCGCTTTTGATAGAGATGGTGATAAATCGAATGGACAAGTTGGTGGAGGCAAAGAAAGTGACGAAGGGAATAAAGTAGGTAAACAAAATACAGACATTCCAGAAGGACCAAAAACACCAGATCCTGTAAAACCTGATGTTGCAATTACAGCAAAAAATGCTGCGGTGATGGCAATTTATCCTGGTTGTGAAAGCGAAAGCAAAAAAGGAAATGCTGCTTTGACAAAATGTATGAGTGATAAAATCTCGAAAGAATTGGGTGGAGAATTAAGTGATTTTGCCGAAACTGCTTCTCGAAATAATATTGGTTCAGCGGTTGCGAAAATGCAATTTATTGTAAACAAAAATGGAGAAATTTCGCAAGTAAAACCGTTAAGCGGAAGTAATCAAGATTTAGGGAAAGAAGCTAAATCTGCGTTGGAGCGTATCAATAAACAAATTCTAAGAAAAGGTAAAAAAATAACACCTGCAAAATTAGAAGATGGTTCTGATGCAAATTTAATTTTCTCAATTCCTGTTAGATTTCAAACAAACGAATAATTAATAATACTTTTCTTTCTGAAACCATTGCATTCATTTTTTTGAGTGTGATGGTTTCTATTGTTTAAGAAATTGAATATCTATTCAGAAAAAGTTCCTTTAAATGCATATTTGTCGTATAAAATTTAAGTTTTAAGTCAATCTTAACACAATAAAATTGTAACTTCGTCGCGAATTATGAATAAGAATATTGTTTACGGATTGATTGGTTTCGGTTATTTTTTGATCGGAATTTTTACTTGGAAATATCAGTTTTTCATCATCAAATTAGATGAAACAAAAGCGATGTTATTGGGTATTTTATTTATTGTTTATGGCGCTTTTCGTGTTTATCGCGGTATAAAATCTTATAAAAATGATCAAGAAAATTAGTTTACTTTCACTTTCGGCCTTTCTTATTTTTTCTACTTTTAGTTGTAAAGACAAGGAAAAACCAACAAAAGCAGAACAAAAAACTGCTGTAAAGCGCGCTTTGCACGAATATGGAGATTTAGCAATGACGGTAGATCCAAGTTTTAAGAATTTGGCGCAGTCGTTGGCAGATATGTACATGGTTGATTATCCTGATGTAAAAATTACGATTAACGAAGAGATTGAAGAAAAAGCAATCAAAGATTTTTACGAAGGTAAAATTCCTCTGTTGATGGTAAGTAAACCGCTTACAAACGCACAACAACAACATTTATTCGATAAAACAACAACCAAATACATTTCGTCTGTAATTGCTTTGGATGCTACAGTTTTTATTACTTCTATTGATAATCCAATCAATTCTATTACGGTAAATGATATTAAGGATAATTTGTACAAAAAAGATCCAAAAATAACATTTGTTTACGATCATCCAAACTCAGCGAATTTCAACACAATAAATGATAAACTCAAATTATCTGTAGAAAATGGTGCAAAAGTAACAGCGATGGGTGATGCTGAGAAAGTAATTGATTTTGTGCAAAAAGATAAAACTGCAATTGGGATTATTGGATTGAATATTTTGAGTGACAAAGGAAATCCAAAAGTTGAAGAATATCTTAAAAAGGTAAAAGTATTATCAATCGCAGATGACAAAGGAAACTTGGTGTTGCCAACTATTCCGAATTTGAAATTTGGTGTTTATCCTTTTTATCGTCAAATTTATATTTTGAAAAATGAAGTTGGTTTTGGAATTGGAGCTGGTTTCACAAGGTTTGCTGGTTCGCAACGTGGACAAAAAATTGTAACGCGCGAAAGTCTTCAACCTTATTATATTTATAAACGTGAAGTTCAGATTAACAATTTAGAACAACCCTTACAATAAAACAGAAAACCTTCCGAATTGGAAGGTTTTTTTACTTTTTAACGAGTATTAAAATCGTAATTTATAAATTTTATAATCATCAATTTATGGTGAAAAATTCTTATATAATTCTTTTCATTAATCAAATCTTGCTCCCCAAGGATTTTGCAAATCGAACCCTAAACTAAATAACATTCCGTTCTTGCGACCATCAACTTGATAATCTGACAAGCCAATATCGTAAGAAATTCCAGCTTTTAAAGAACCAACTTTAAACTTTAGAATTGGAGAAACAAACAACGGATTGCTATTTTTAGAATCCATTCCTTGCTTGTACCCTACTCCAATGTCTACACCTTGATTATTGTCTCCAAAACCAATATGCGACATCAAATTGATATCCAAATGACGCTCCGAATTCGAGTTCAAATTATACACCAAAGAAGGTTCTAACGCAATTCCTTCGGAAACGTTCCATTTATATCCAACATTGAAATAATACCACGTTGGCAAAGGTTCTACATTGTTAATATAATACACATTTTGGCTCAATGGAATATCCAAAACTGACACTCCAGCAGAGAAACCAGCATATTTGAAAGACAATCCCAAATTCGCAAAATAAGTAGAATATTTATCTTCTTGTAAAGCAGGATCATTTGGATCTTCCGCAATAATTTTTGAATAATCAAAACGTTGCGAAACATTAGAAGCTCCAACTCCAAACGAAAAAACATTGATTTCGTCTCCATCATAACTTCTATCATCAATAGGAATGTGATAAGCCGCATTAATTCCGAAACCAGTCATTTTAACTGCTCCATTTCTATCGTTAAAAAATTGCATTCCCACTGCCAAACGATCTACAATAATTCCGTGCGCACTTACCGTTTGTGTACTTGGACTTTCGGGCAAATCGTCCCACTGATTGCGATGGGTTCCTGTTATAGAAATCACGTTCGGATCTTGTCCTGCATACGAAGGATTAATCAACATTTTATCACTCACCAAATAGTGATTGTAAAAAGGTAACCCTTGTTGTGCTTCTACTTTCGAAAGTGAAAATAGTGTTAATATGAATAGTGTGATTTTTTTCATAAATATTTTTCAATCAATTAATTGATTTTTCGTTTAACTAATATACTACCAGAATATAAAACTTGCAAATCGTCTGATTGCTTCGAGAACTCTAACAAATACCAATACGTTCCATCTGCAACAGGTTTGCCATTCAGCGTTCCGTCCCATTTTATAATATCTGTTCCTTCTTGCGACAATATCTGTTTTCCGTAACGGTCAAAAATAATCAATTTGTACGAATTTGATGTATCAGTAACTTTACCATCTTTTGTCATTGGTTGCCAAATATCATTAAAACCATCATTATTTGGCGTTACAACATTTGGTAAAGCAAGGTAAATAACATTTTTACGCTCCGAAACTCCGCAATTATTCAATCTTACTCTTACTGTAAAATTATTATTTTTGATATTATCTGGAATAATTAATTCATTCTTTGTTTGCCAATCTACGATTACATTTCCTACAGAATCAAACAACGCATATTCTAACTTTCCATTTCCTTTTGCAGAAACAATAACGCTCTTTTCGTTAATGGTAATTTTGTTAATAGTTGGCGTTTCTGAGTTTGTCAATTTCAAAATAAATTCTTTCGGACAACCTGAATTAATATTTTTAATTGTAATCGTATAATCACCAACTCCTAATTCATATTGATATGCTGAAACTTTAATAACATCATTTCCAACAACCGAAAAATCATATTGAGTAACGTCTAATCCTTTCTCTTTTGTTAATTGTTCAAAATCTAACTCATATTTTGTAGCAGAACAAATTTCAGCAGAAGTCGGAATAGCAAAGTCTGGTAAAGCATTTTTTTGATAATAGAATTTTATTTTTTCTGTTCCACAATAATTTGGATCTTCAAAAACAATCTCAACAAATCCATTATTAGAATTGAACATCGTGTAAATTTCGTCAACCGTAGATTTCGCTACTAAAGTTGGATATTTTGATTTAATGTAATCTAAAATATCTTCTATTTGATTTTTTGCATTTGCATCATCTCCTTCGCAAAAAATAACAGGATAATCTTTTGTATACGTTTCTAAAGTAGCTTTATCAACAACTAAATCTTGTTTTTTATTGATAACAATATCTTTTTCGACAAAACAAGAATTGTCTAATTTATTTTTGAAAAGAACTTTTACAATCGCTTTTCCACTTGTATCGAAAGTTAATGGTGTTGAATTATTATACAAAATTTCATAATGATAATCAACAATAGAATTTGCACCAAATAAATCACTCAAAACTTGTGCATCGATTGTAATTTTATCATCACAATCAGCCATTAATGAAGTAGAAGCTTCTCTAACATCTGGTTTTGTAATCACTTGTAATTTCAATATCATTTCCTCTGACCAACACGCTTCACCCGTTTTTTGAACTTTAAACGAAATTGTTTTGGATTGATTATCTGCAAGCGTTTCACTAGAAATTCCTTGAAATGCAGAAACTGAAGTTCCTAAAACTGTTTTTAGATAACTCTCTATGTCAGCTTTCTGAAATATGTAACCTGCTCCTACTTCAGCACATGTAGAATTTAAAGTCTGAATATTATCAACCTTAACAAAAGTTGATTCATCCAATTTAAAACCCAATTCAACATCTGTATCACAAATTGTATTTCCATTATCAACAGCTAACGCTTTTACAATGATTTTTCCTATTTTATTTGTTTTGATGTAATTAAATAAATCTGCTTGCGAAATTTCTACAAGACCATCTGCTTGAAAAAATCTTAAATGATACGAATTCCCATTTTGAATTTTATTAATTGCATTATCTAATTTAGGTTGATCAAAATCTGCTAAACAAATTCCATTAATTGAATCATCCACAATCTTTGCTGGAGAAGTTTTAGTAACTACAAAATCAACCTCATCACTTTCGCAACCTCCTCCTGTTCTTGATTTTATTTTAATTTTATACGTTAAAGTTGTCGTAATTACAGTTGATTGTCCATCAGAAATCGGTAAACCGCCTAAGGTTACAATTACGTCAAAAGCATTTTTATCTTTTCCTAGCTTAGAATAAATTCGATCAAAATTTATTTTATAAGAAGAATCACAAGTTGCATCAGAAATATCATCAGTCAAAATTGGTTTTCCCTGAACTAAAGGAATTGAAACTTCATTAGAATCGATTGGACAACCGCCTCCGTAATGAACTTTTATTTTCATCGAAGTGTTTAGACCAACTGCTAAATTTACCGTTTGTCCAGGTGTATAATTTGTTCCATCGATAACTATTGAAGAGATTGAATAATCTGTATTTACTACAGTAAAAAGCTTCTTCAATAAATCTGCTTCACTTGGAATAGTGTAGCTTATTGTACACGCATATTCAGTTTCAATATTAGTTTTAAAATTAAATTGATGTTCTGGAATAAAAGCAATCGGAATTGTATAAATAAATTTTAGATTTCCAGAAGAATCTCTTACTTGCGCATATAGTGTAGTATCTGAACTTATACTAGTCCCTATCGGGATCTCTGTACTAAATGTATTATCTGTAAATAATTTTATATCATTAAAACCAGAATCACTTTGTATAGCATTATAAATTTGACTTGCTGTATAAGATTGACCAAAACATAAATTATTAAAAGTTGTAATTGTTCTCTCTTCAGCTACATTTACTTTTATATCAAAAGGCTCTGTATCACTACCTCCATAAACTGCAATTACTACTGTTTCATCTTTTCTCAAAAGTTCATTCCCTTCAAACGCTTTTGCATAACCATTTCCTCCAGAAGCTCCATAACTTTCACACAAATTAGGATCACCTTCTTTCATTCCTTTATTATTAACACTTCCTTCTACAGCTCTATTAGCTTTTATAGTAGCACTATTTCCCACAAAGACATCATTTGCAATGTTACCTTTTGGTAATTTCCATACTAAAAATTTAAAATCTGGTTTATTTGCAATCAAATCAAATGCAAAAACCATATCAAAATTAGCTTTAAATGAGAAATACTTATATACGTAGGTCGTATTGAATGCACATCCATCTACAGCAATTGGAGAAAAGTTATTATTACTTGTATAGATATCTAATGTTTGATTCTTAAAAGTAAAACCTCCTTCTAATGGATAAATTGTAGGTCTTTGCCCCCAAACAACCACACTAATCATCAACAGTAAAAAGTAAAAAATCTTTTTCATACGTCTTTCATCATCTATTTTAGAATAACGCAATTTACTTTAGAATATTCTATCAACCATAATGTTTCTAATTTTACTGAGATAAACTATCTTTGCAACCTGAAAATTTGATTAAGATGTCTTTAGAACAAGAAATAAATAAAAGAAAAACCTTTGGAATTATTGCCCATCCCGATGCTGGTAAAACAACTTTAACAGAGAAGTTATTACTTTTTGGAGGTGCAATTCAAGAAGCTGGAGCTGTAAAAAGTAACAAAATTAAAAAAGGTGCAACGTCCGATTTCATGGAAATTGAGCGTCAACGTGGGATTTCTGTTGCAACTTCTGTTTTGGCTTTCGAGTACAAAGGAAAAAAGATTAATATCTTAGATACGCCTGGTCACAAGGATTTCGCCGAAGACACTTTCCGTACGCTAACTGCCGTAGATTCTGCGATTGTGGTAATAGACGTTGCAAAAGGGGTTGAGGAACAAACAATCAAATTGGTAGAAGTTTGTCGTATGCGAAAAATTCCGATGTTGGTTTTCATTAACAAAATGGACCGCGAAGGAAAAGATGCGTTCGATTTGATGGACGAAGTTGAACAAAAATTAGGCTTACAGGTTACTCCTCTTTCTTGGCCAATTGGTATTGGAGCAACTTTCAAAGGAATTTATAATATTTGGGAGAAAAATATCAATATTTTTTCTGGAGATAATAAACAAAAAATTTCTGAAACAACGAAAGTTGAAGATTTATCAAGTCCAGATTTAGACACATTAATTGGAACAACTTACGCAGAAAATCTTCGTAATGAAATTGATTTGATTGATGGAGTTTATCCAGAATTTGATATGCAAGAATATATGGACGGAAATTTACAACCTGTATTTTTCGGTTCTGCTCTTAACAATTTTGGTGTTCGCGAATTGTTAGACGCTTTCGTTGATATCGCTCCAACGCCTCAATCTAAAGAAACAGATTTGAGAATTGTTGAACCTTACGAAAATAAATTTTCTGGCTTCGTGTTCAAAATTCACGCAAATATGGATCCAAAACACCGTGACCGTTTAGCGTTTATCAAAATCGTTTCTGGAAAATTTGAACGTAATACCAACTATTTCCATGTTCGTCAAGGTAAAAACATGAAATTCGCTGCGCCAAATGCTTTCTTTGCTGATAAAAAAGAAGTGGTTGACGAATCGTTTGCGGGTGATATTGTAGGTTTACACGATACAGGAAACTTTAGAATTGGTGATACGTTAACAGAAGGTGAAAAATTCTCTTTCAAAGGAATTCCAGCTTTCTCGCCAGAACATTTCCGTTACATTAACAATGCTGATCCAATGAAAGCAAAACAATTAGAAAAAGGAATTGATCAATTAATGGACGAAGGTGTTGCGCAGTTATTTACATTAGAAATGAACAATCGTAAAGTTATCGGAACGGTTGGTGCACTACAATACGAAGTAATTCAATATCGTTTGGAGCATGAATATGGTGCAAAAGCGACATACGAACCTTTCTCTGTTCACAAAGCGTGTTGGGTAGAAGTTGACGATGAAAAATCAGAAGAATTCTTAGAATTCAAACGTGTTAAACAACGTTATTTAGCAAGAGATAAATTCAATCAATTGGTATTTTTAGCAGATTCTGCTTTTACAATTCAAATGACGCAAGATAAATTTCCATCAGTGAAATTGCATTTTGTAAGTGAGTTTTAAATTTTGGTCAGATAATTGAATTAACGACTGAAATATTTTTTAGAAAAAAATCTAAATGAAAAAGATCATATTAAGTTTAACATTGATTTCAGCGTTTGCAGCAAATGCAAAAGCACAAGATTTACAATCAATTTTTGGAACATTAAAAAAAGAAGTCGAAAAAGTAAATACTCAACCGACAACACAAAATAATTCAACTGTAAAAGTTGTAAATAGTTCAACTGAATCTAAAACAATTTCTACTGAATCCTTAACAAAGTTAAATGGTTTATCTAACGCAACCGTTGCCTCTGGATTAAAAGAAGCTTTGTCATTAGGATTAACGGACGGAATAAAATCATTAGGCCAAAAGAATGGTTTTTACAATAATTCAGTTGCGAAAATCTTGATGCCAGAAGAATTACAAAATGTAGAAAAAACTTTGCGTTCTTTGGGTATGGGAAGTTTGGCAGATAAAGGAATCAAACTATTGAATTCTGCTGCTGAAGATGCTGTTTCTGAAGCTGCTCCTATTTTCGTAAATGCAGTAACATCGATGACTATTACAGATGCGAAAGATATTCTAGTAGGAGGAAATAATTCGGCTACAAATTATTTAAAACTAAAAACAACATCTGATTTAACAAAGGCTTTTCAACCAAAAGTGGAAGCTTCTTTGGGAAAAGTTGGTGCGGATAAAGTTTGGAATAATTTGATTACAAAGTATAATACGTTAACTGGAAATCAAATCGATCCAAATCTGAATGCATATGTAACACAACAAACAATAAATGGTGTGTTTAACATGGTTGCAGAAAAAGAAGAAGGAATTCGTGGAAATAAAGCGTTGCGTACAACATCATTGTTACAGCAGGTTTTTGGAGCACAAGACAGTAAAAAGTAAGATATTATGTCATCCTGAACAAGTTCAGGATGATTTTAAATTAAAAAATCCGCTCAATGAGCGGATTTTTTAATTTGTAATAAAATATATCATTTCCTATTAAGCTTCACAAGAAGAACAAGAAACTAAGTTTGCAACTAATTCCTTAGAAACTGATTGTGAACGCTGATAGTACAATGTTTTAACACCTAATTGCCAAGCTTCGATCATCAAACGGTTAACTTCCTTCACAGGTAAATCTGGCGGAATATTTAAGTTTAATGATTGTGATTGATCTACATATTTTTGACGAATTGCTGCTTGTTGAACAATTTCTAATTGAGAAATTTCTTTGAATGTTTTGAACACATCTTTTTCCTCTTTCGTCAATTGTTCTAAATGTTGCACAGAACCTCCATTCAACATGATTTCGCGCCAAATATCCTCGTTATCGATTCCTTTTTCACGTAATAATCTTGTCAAATATTTGTTCTTACGCATAAAGTTTCCTTTCGATAAACCTGCTTTGTAATAATTAGAAGCAAACGGCTCAATTCCTGGAGAAGTTTGTCCTAAAATTGCAGAAGAAGACGTAGTTGGTGCAATTGCACAAGTTGTTGTATTACGACGTCCATAACCTTTTAAAACTTCTGGTTCTCCATAAATACGCGCTAATTCTTCCGAAGCTTTATCCGCTTTAGATTGAATATGTTTGAAAATTTCTGTTGTGCGTAATTTCGCTTCCATTCCTTCGAAAGGAATCATGTTGCGTTGTAAATAAGAGTGCCATCCTAATACACCTAAACCTAATGCACGGTGACGTTTTGCAAAACGATTTGCTGATGCTAAATAATGATTTCCTTCTGTTTTTTCGATGAATTCTTGTAAAACTGCATCTAAAAAGAAGATTGCTAAACGTACTGCTTCTGTATCTTTCCATTCGTCGTACAACTCCAAATTCATAGAAGATAAACAACAAATAAATGATTCGTCCGCAGATGAAGGCAACATAATTTCTGAACAAAGATTAGAAGCGTTGATCGACATTCCTAAATCTTTGTAAACCTGTGGTTTATTTTTATTAACGTTATCTGTAAAGAATAAATATGGTAATCCTTTTTCTTGACGAGATTCTAAAACTTTCGCCCAAATTTGACGTTTATCCGCATCACCATCAATCATTTCTTGCATCCAATAATCTGGCACACAAACACCATAAAATAAATTCTGAATTGAACTTCCGATCGATTTAATTTTCAAAAATTCTTCGATATCATCATGGTCAATATCCAAATAAGCTGCGAAAGCTCCACGACGTGTAGAACCTTGAGAAACCACATTCATCGCCGAATTGAACAATTCCATAAACGAAACAGCACCACTACTCTTTCCGTTATCTGTAATTGCTGCTCCACGCTCGCGCAATTCACCAAAATAACCAGAAGTACCACCACCGATTTTAGTTTGCATGATAACTTCTCCTAATTTATGCGTAATTCCCTCGATACTATCTGGAATATGAACATTGAAACAAGAAATTGGTAAACCACGCTCTGTTCCCATGTTTGCCCAAATTGGAGATGATAAACTCATCCAACCTCTTTCTATCATTTCTTTGAAAGATTCTTGCAATTCTGGTTTGTATAAACGCTTTGCAGCCGCAGCTGTAATACGATCTATAGCTCCTTCAACTGTTTCTCCTTTCAATAAATAACCTCTATTCAAAATTTGTTCAGATTCAGAGTTTTTCCACCATAATTTTGGTGCTTCACCGTCAAAAAATATGTTTTGAATGTCGTCGTGTGGTATTGGATTCTCCATAGCTTTAGAATTTATAATGATGTGATATTGTTAAATAATTTTATTTATAGTTGTGTTTTTTATAAAAAGTTTTGGCGGTTTAAAATAAATCGTCTGCTGAAATACTTTTGTCGTGTTTAGTATAATCTACTGGTCTTTTTGCGAAGAAATCGTCTAAGCTACTTGCAAAAACTTCTTCCTCAAACCAAGCCATCGGCTTATATTGTTCTTGTGAAATATGAAATATTTTTTTGTATCCAATTTTAGCAATCGCTTCATCAATACGGTATTTCATATAGTTTAATAAATCTGCTTTTGAGTAATAACCAAATTCACCTTTCTCGAAAATCCAATCCAACATCATTTCTTCTTGGTCAATATAACCACGAACCGCAGTTTCTACCCAGTTTTGATCTAACTCTTCTGGTAATAAACCTTCTTCACGAATTTTATTAATCAAATAAATCCCAGCATTTGCGTGAATTTGCTCATCTGTAGATGTCCAAGCAATGATGTTTGCAGTATTTTTCATTAAACCGTCAAAACGTGTAAATGCCAAAATATTTGCAAATTTCGAGAACAACGAACTATCTTCAATAACCAATGCAAAGAACAATAATTTCTCTACAATTGATTTGCTCTCGTCGCGCATAATTTCGCCAACAAACGTATTATAGCTTTTGAAAATTGGATTTTGTAAGGCTACATTAAACTCATCCAAATAACCATTTACCTCCAAAATACGTGAATATGCTTCACTGTGTCTAAATTCACATTCTGCAAAAGTAGCTCCTAATCCATTCAATTCTGGTTTTGGAAAATAGTGATACAAATCTCCCCAAAATCCTTTTACCGTTACCTCAACTTGAGCAATTGATAAAATAGAACGTTTGTGAATTTCGCGTTTCGCATCATCTAAATTTGCATGATAATCTTGGATATCCGAAGTAAAATCTACTTCTCCATGTACCCAATATGCTTTTTGGATTGCTTCTGTAAAGGTTAAAATTTCAGGATATTCAAATGGTTTATAATTTATCCTTTTATCAAAAATAGACATAGTTTTTTGGACTTTTTAGATTAATAAACTTTGGTAAAAACGATTTTTTCTTCCAAATAAATTAAAGTTGGTTCTTTTATTTTATTTAGAAATTTGAACCTCAATAGGGTTACATTTTCGTTTCAATTACTCATCGATTCTTTCAAAATTAAGATAAGATTTTACAATTAAAAATTTTGTAATCTTAAAAATTAAAAAGGTTATCAACAAGTTGTTAATTATTTGATTATTAATCGATTATTTTCATATTTTTATTCGTTATAATTTAATAATTTTTATCAAAATAACAACTATAACTTGGATTAATTTTCTATAATTTAACACAAAAAAATAGGCAAGCCTTGTTGTAGACTTGCCTAAAGAATATGATTAAATTCTAAATTTTATCTTGCAATATTTACTGCACGCGTTTCACGAATTACAGTTACACGAACTTGACCTGGATAAGTCATTTCGTTTTGAATTTTATCTGAAATTAAGAACGATAATTCAGCTGCTTTTGTATCATCAACTTTATCACTTTCTACAATCACACGCAACTCACGACCAGCTTGGATCGCGTATGCTTTTTCTACACCATCAAAGTTAAGAGCCGTAGCTTCTAAATCTTTTAAACGTTGCATATACGATTCCACAACTTGACGACGAGCACCTGGACGAGCACCAGAAATCGCATCGGCAACTTGTACAAGTGGTGAAATTAAAGAAGTCATCTCAATTTCGTCGTGGTGAGCTCCAATTGCATTAATTACATCTGGATGTTCTCCATATTTTTCTGCCCATTGCATACCCAAAATTGCGTGAGGCAATTCAGATTCTTGCTCCGGAACTTTACCAATATCGTGTAATAAACCTGCACGTTTCGCTAACTTAGGATTCAATCCTAATTCCGCAGCCAACGTTCCTGCTAAATTTGCCACTTCACGAGAGTGTTGCAACAAGTTTTGACCATAAGAAGAACGATATTTCATACGTCCAACGATACGAACCAAATCTTTGTGTAAACCGTGGATTCCTAAATCTAAAATTGTTTTCTTACCAACTTCGATGATTTCGTCCTCTATTTGTTTTGTTGTTTTCGCAACAACTTCCTCAATACGTGCTGGGTGAATACGTCCGTCCGTTACTAAGCGATGCAAAGACAAACGAGCGATTTCACGACGAACAGGATCGAAACAAGAAAGGATAATCGCTTCTGGCGTATCATCAACAATCACCTCAACTCCAGTTGCAGCTTCGATTGCACGAATATTACGTCCTTCACGACCAATAATACGTCCTTTAATTTCGTCAGACTCAATATTAAATACAGAAACCGCATTCTCAATCGCTTGCTCTGTACCAATACGTTGAATAGAAGAAATCACAATTTTACGTGCTTCATTTTTCGCATCTAATTCCGCCTCTTCCATAATTTCTTGGATATGAGCTTGTGCTTTTGTTCTCGCTTCGTCTTTTAAGACTTCAATCAATTCAGCACGTGCTTCATCAGCAGAATAATTCGAAATTTTTTCAAGGATTTCTACTTGTTTTTTGTGCATCGTATCCACTTCTTTTTGCTTAATATTAAGCTTTTCTGTACGTGCTTGTATATTTCCTTTCTCAGATTTAATCTGATCTTTTTGTTTCTGAATTTCTGCTAAGTCCGTTTTGATTCTCTCTTCACGTTCTTTTACTTTAAGCTCAGCATCAGCTACTTTTCTTTCACGTTGATTAACAACTTCTTCGTGTTTAGATTTTAATTCTAAAAATTTCTCTTTGGCTTGAAAAATTTTCTCTTTTTTAATGGCTTCACCATCTTTCTCAGCATCATTAATCAAATTTTGTGCTTTGCGAGTTGCTTCGTCAATCAGTTCTTGATTCTGTTTATCAACTGATTTTTTTGATAAGAAATATCCCACCGCTGCACCTATGATTAATGTAACAATTGCAATAATTATTGTCATAATTGGGTCCATAGATTATGTAATGTTTATATATAAAAAAACCTACATTAGTAAAGTATGTTTTGAGTTAACTCCTGTAAACAGGATTTGAGTTAGTCCGTCAGTCAAGTATCCGCTGTCAAATAAATGAACCTAAAAGGTTGCGGCCCGCTTTCCGAACGGTGTTCACTCGGTAACAAAACTAGTGTTGAGTTAACCAAAATAGCTAGAACTAATGTAGGAATATTGTTTAGTGGACAGTTTCACAACTGTCAGAACTTCTCTTATTTTTCGATTGACTGATCAATCAATTCTAATAACTTCGAAATGCGCTCTGTAGTCATTTCTTCGTTATCTTTCACTTGCTTTTTCAGCTTTGCTTCGCGTAAAGCTAACTGAATTGTCACCATTGCAAGCGCGTCTTGTTTGTCAGAAACAGCGTACTTTTGTTCAAATTGTTTCAAAATACCATTTATTTCTTCTGCACAAGAAAGTAACATTTCTTCCTCGTCAGAATTAATCGTCATTGGATAATGACGTGAAGCAATTTTTATCTCAATTCGTTGAGTTGACATTCTTTTTATTAATTATTAGTTTTAATTTGAGCGATGCACGTATCGACTTCTTTTATTAATTTGTTCATTCTTTGCTTCATCATTTGTTTGTACTCCTGATTTCCGCTCATTGCATTAACGACTTTTAATCGTTTTACCTCCTCATTTAAATTTAAGTTATTCGCTTGCGAATCTCTCAATTTATTTTTCAATCGGGCATTTTCTTCTTTTAGAGAATTGATTTCATTTTGCAATTTTTCCAATTCTTGTATCGAGTTTTCAGCGCCCTTCAATATATCTTTATAATTCCCAAGTTGGCCTAAAACACTTAAAACTTTGTTTTCAAGTTCATTAAATTTTACCATTTTTTCCATCTCCTGAGAATTTCAATTATTCTAGCTTCTATTGCAAAAATAGTATTTTTTTACTTCTAATCAATACAAAAACCTAAATATTATCAGTTTTTTCTTATTCATTTGACAAATAGAGATTTACTTATATTTTTTGTTTCGTTTCTCTATTCTTCACTACTTTCACAACATACTTGATACTAAAAAACAAAAACAATACCGAAAGAATAGTTGGCAGAAATTGACAGAAAATAATCAAAATTGATTTGAAATAATACATTCCATCTTTCCAACTTTGTTTTAACTCATATCCTAAGTTGATTTCTCTATAAGCTTTCAGATCTGTTTGTGGTAAAATATTCGTTACAACTCGTGGTTCTTCTGATAATTGATACGCAATAGTCGCATAAGAAGTCGCATCATTTATCAACGCTTTGTTGACTTTATTTTCGATTTGTTGCGAAATTTTAACTGCTTTATTGTTTTCATTTTTCAACTCATTCTCATATTTCTCGAAGGTCATTTCTTCATTATTAATTAAAATATGATCGATAATAATTCCTTTCTCTACTGCAAATTTGACATGCTCGCGCAATTTATTTGACGGAACTTTTAATTCAATCAAATAAGAACGTTGAATTTTATCTATTTTCTTGACGCTTTCTTCCGATAATTCAATTTTATCCGAATCTAAAATTTGATTATTCATTTCGCTGTTCAATACAAAACCATTCAGTGCAATCGCATTTTCTTCAATTTGAACCGCATCTTTCATCGCATCTTTTACTTTCATTTCAATCAACGCATTCGATTTGAAAGTCTTCCCTTCTACTTCTGGATTTGCGGCATTAGAAACTGCAACTTCTTCTTTCGCATCCGCAGCCAATTCTGCATTACTTTCCGAACTCTTGTATTGTTTACAACTTACAATAGAAGCAACTATAAAAAATGCTAAAATAATTTTTCTCATAATGATGTTTTTTTAATGTTTGATTTAAAATTAGTTGCATCATTTTTCAATCATTCACCAAAATCCTTTTCTTTTGCTTGTTTATTATTTTACAAATACAAAACATTGATAATCATTTATTTAATTTTATTTTACAAAGATTTATCCTGAAATAATTTTCAGAAATTCAAAAGATTAAAGATGTTTGTAAAAGAATTAGTTTACTTTTAACTGATTTGTTAATTATTGAAAAGAAAAAATGAAAGTGATTAAGCCAATTTTACTAAACTTATTACTAAGTTCTGTTGTTTTTGGACAACGAGCAGAACAACCAAAATCCGAAACATATCCAAAAAATATCTTCCAAAATCCTTTAGAAATTACCAATTATTTGGCTGGAAATTTTGGAGAATTACGTGCCAATCATTTCCATGCTGGACTTGATATCAAAACGCAACAACGCGAAGGTCTGAAAGTAAAAGCAATTGGAGATGGTTACATTTCTCGCATTAATATTTCTCCAACTGGTTACGGAAATGCACTTTATATCGATCATCCAAATGGATATACTTCTGTTTATGCGCATTTGAGAGAATTTACGCCAGAATTGCAGGAATATGTGCGCAAACAACAATATGCGAATGAAACGTTCAAGATCGAATTACATCCAAAACCAAACGAACTTCCTGTAAAAATGGGCGATTTGATTGCGCTTTCAGGGAATTCTGGAGGTTCTGGAGGTCCACATTTACATTTCGAAATTCGTGATACCAAAACGGAAGAACCAATTAATCCTTTTTACTTCGGTTTTGATTTGCCTGACACACGAAAACCATCTATTTTAGGTTTGTATGCTTATCCAATTTATGGTGATGTGAATCTAAAAACAAATAGAATTGTTGTAGCAAATGGCGGAACAATTTCTGCTTCTGGCGCAATAGGTTTTGGTGTAAAAGCATATGACAAACTGAATGGAGTTGAAAACAACAATGGTATTCATCAAATAAATATTTATGTAAATGACGAACCAATTTATACCTTTACTTCGAGTCGTTTTTCATTTGATGAAGCTCGAGCTATAAATACAGTTTGCGATTATGGCGATATTCAGAAAAATAATAGCTGGGTGTACCAAGGATTTGTAAAAAATGGAAATCCTGTCAGAATGTATTCTAACTTAAAAAACAATGGAATTTTAGAGCTTGAAGACGGAAAATCATATAAAGTAAAAATTGATGTTTCTGATTATGCTGGCAATTTATCTTCGCAATCTTTTACTGTTAATGGAAAAGCATTTGTAGATTCCGCGAGACTTCCTGAAACAAATCCTATGTTGTGGAACAAAGAAAATCATTTCAAATCTGATGGAATCGAAATATTTTTCCCTAAAAATATCTTCTATGAAGATTTTGATTTAGCTTATAAATTCTCGAATGGTAAACATTGGGTTGGCGATTATTATATGCCAGTTCATCAAACTTACACGTTAGCGATAGAGCCAACTGCTGATATTCCTACTGCACAATTGGACAAAGCTGTTATTGTGCGAGAATATCAAAAAAGAGGCGCTTGGAAAAAAGATTATTTAACAACAGAGCTCAAAAATGGGAAGCTTGTTGCGAATCCAAAAGATTTTGGCGTTTTTTCTATTTTAATTGACAATACTAAACCGACAATTACTCCGTTAAATATCAAATCAGATAGTCAATTTAATCAAGCTAATGCTATTATCAAATTTACAATTGATGATGCACAATCTGGGATAAAAGACTATAAAGCTTATATCGATGGTAAGTGGGTTTTAGCCGAATATGATCAAAAAATTAAACGATTATCAATTAATTTGAACAAAGAACAGATTTCGGTTGGTGACCATCAATTAGAATTAAACGTGAAAGATGAAAAAAACAACACAGCAACGTACTCTACAACATTCAAAAAGATTTCTTAGTACCATAAGTTTATCTCTTTTGGGTGGAATTTTATTTGCTCAAACTGCGCAAATTAATGGTAAAGTTGTCGACGAAAATAGAATTCCAATTAGTGAAGCTGAGATTATTGTCAACGATCAATCTTATTTTACGGATCAAAATGGTAATTTCAAAATTGATATTCCATCAAATTCTTCCGTTACCGTAACTTTTAACAACAATGGTTATCATTCGTTTGCACAAACGTTTACGCTAAAAGATAAAAACAAAAAAGAAATTTTTGTTCAATTAGTTCCTGATCAAACCAATGCGATAGAATTAGGTGAAGCAACAATTTCTTTTCAATCCAATAAAAATAAACCTTTGCAAAGTACCGTTTTGAGTGCTGCGCAAATGCAACAAGGACCAAGTTTAACTGGCGGAGTTGCCGATTTATTAAAAACATTACCTTTCGTAAATTCGAATACAGAATTGAGTTCGCAATATATGGTTCGCGGAGGAAATTATGACGAAAATTTAATTTACGTTAACGGAATCGAAGTTTACAAACCTCAATTAATTCGTTCTGGTGAACAAGAAGGTTTAGGCTTTGTAAATCCTGCGATGACACAATTTATCAACTTTTCTGCTGGTGGTTGGGAAGCCAAATATGGCGACAAAATGTCTTCTGTTTTAGATGTTACCTACAAACGTCCAACAAAATTTGAAGGTCAATTAGAAGCTAGTTTAATGGGCGGGAGCTTGACATTAGGCGGAGGTTCTAAAGACAAAAAACTTTCGGCAATTGTTGGAGCGCGTTATCAAAACAGAAATTTGGTATTAAATACTTTAAAAGGTGACACCAATTTCAATCCTGAATATTACGATATACAAGCCAATATCAATTATAAATTAAATGATAAATGGAATGTTGCATTTTTGGGTACAATGTCGCGTTCGCGCTACGAAATGTTTCCTATAAAACGTGAAACTTATATCAATACAATGGATACGCCGTTATTACTAACTGTTTTTTATGACGGAAAAGAAGATGATAAATTTGCCACAGAAACAGGAAGTTTATCGTTTACGTATCAACCAAATTCTAAAGTAGATTTAGGTTTAGACGTTTTTGCTTATCATTCTAAAGAGCGCGAATATTTTGATATTAAAGGTTCTTATTTCATTTCCGAAGTAGACGAAAAAGGCTTTGCTACTTCTACGAATGATGTTGGTTCGCAAATCGATCATGCACGAAATAATTTTGATGCATTAGTTGCCGGAATTCAACACAAAGGAAAATACAAAATCAACGGAAACAATGATATTGAGTGGGGTGCAAAATTTCAACAAGAAGATATTCGTGATTTATTAGGTGAATGGCAAGCTATTGATTCGACAGGATATGTTGTGAATCCAAATCCTAATAATGGCTTGAATTTAAGTTATTATGTGAACTCTAAAAATAATTTAAAAACCAATCGTATTTCTGGTTATGCGCAATACACGAGCAAATTCATGTGGAATGATGCAAAAGTGATGTTCAACGCTGGTGTACGTGCAGCTTATTGGGATTTCAACGAAGAAACAACTGTTTCGCCTCGTGCTCAAATCGCAATTAAACCTGATTGGGAAAGCGATATGTTGTTCCGTTTTTCGACAGGTGTTTATTATCAACCTCCTTTCTATCGCGAAATTCGTCGTTTAGATGGTTCTTTGAATGATAAAGTAAAATCGCAACAATCGATACATTTTATTCTTGGAAACGATTACGAATTTAAATGGATGGATCGTCCGTTCAAATTAACAACTGAGGTTTATTACAAAATCTTAAACGATTTGAATCCGTATTATGTGGACAATGTGAGAATTCGTTATACGGCAGATAACAACTCGAAAGGTTACGCATATGGACTTGATATGCGTTTATTTGGGCAGTTTGTTCCTGGTATTGATTCTTGGTTCTCGGCTTCGTATGCGCGCGCTTACCAAAATATTGATGACAAAGGAAATATTCCATTACCAACAGATCCGCGTTTCAAATTATCAGCATTTTTCCAAGATTATATGGAGTTTTTACCATCTTTCAAGGTGAATGTGAATTTGATTTATGCTTCTGGATTACCAAACGGAGCACCACAATTTGCAGATCCATATAATTATCAAACAACGCTGACAGATTACAAACGTGTGGATATTGGTTTTGTGAAAGAATTGATCAATCAAAAAGAATTAAAACCATCAAAAGGAACATTTTGGAGTAATTTCAAAGAGATTTCGATTGGTGTAGATGTTTTCAATGTGTTTGATATCAAAAATGAAATCAGTAATTCGTGGATTCGTGATGTAAACTCGAATGCAGTTTATACGATGCCAAATTATTTGACAGGACGTTTCTTGAATGGAAAAATTAATTTTAAGTTTTAATATAATTTTTAAAACCCTATGTCAAGTTGAATTCATTTCAACTTCGCATCCTCAGTAAAGCTAACAAGATGTGTTTCTGAAACAAGTTCAGAATGACACTTAGAAACATAAAAAAGATAGTTGTTAAACTATTAATATAATCTATCAAACCTCAAATCAAAAAAACTTTATACATTTACCGAAGCACTTCTCGCGACAGAAGTGCTTCTTTTTTATTTAAAATCTGACAAAACGACACATAATGGGCATTGGCAAACTATTTGATTCAATCAGAAACAAAAAAACTAATAAGAATATGTCTGACCAAAATATACACGAAGAATTAGAGAACGAGAATCTTCAAGAAAACGTTCAAGAGAGTGACAACACTGTAGAACAACCACAAGAAGAAACTGCTGGAAAGTCAGAATTAGAAATTGTTAAGGAACAATTAGCAAAAGAAAAAGACCAATATTTACGTTTATTTGCAGAGTTTGATAACTTCAAAAAACGTACTTCGCGCGAACGCATGGATATTTTCAAAACAGCAAATAAAGAGGTAATCACTTCATTATTGCCTGTTTTAGATGATTTTGGACGCGCAATCAATCAAATTGAAAAATCTGGAGACGACAACTTACTTCAAGGAGTTGAATTGATCAATAATAAATTAGTAGAAACGTTACGTGCAAAAGGCTTGAAAGAAATGGAAGTAAAACCTGGTGACGATTTCAACACAGATTTACACGAAGCAATTACTCAAATTCCTGCTCCAACAGAGGATTTGAAAGGTAAAATTGTAGACGTTGTAGAAACAGGATATTTATTAAATGATGTAGTAGTTCGCTACGCGAAAGTTGTTGTTGGATTATAATTTAGATTAAGAAAATGTCATCAAAAAGAGATTATTACGAAATATTGCAGGTCGAAAAATCTGCAACATCAGAGCATATCAAGAAAGCCTATCGTAAACTTGCCATCAAATATCACCCTGACAAAAATCCTGGTGACAAAGAGGCAGAAGATAAATTTAAAGAAGCTGCAGAAGCTTACGAAGTTTTAAGCGACGACAACAAACGTGCACGTTACGACCAATTCGGACATGCAGGAATGAGTGGAGCTGCTGGCGGAGGATTCGGCGGTGGCGGCGGAATGAATATGGAGGATATTTTCTCTCATTTCGGCGATATCTTTGGAGGCGGAGGATTCGGTGGCGGATTTGGAGGTCAATCTCGTGGTCCACGTCGAATGAAAGGTTCTGATTTGCGTATTCGCGTAAAATTGAACTTAGAAGAAATGGTTAACGGTTGCGAAAAGAAAGTAAAAGTTAAACGTTTCAAACAAGCAGATGGCGTTACATCTAAAACATGTCCATCTTGTGGCGGTTCTGGACAACAAGTTCGCGTTACCAACACATTTTTAGGACAAATGCAAACTGCTACAACTTGTGGAACTTGTCAAGGAGTAGGAAAAGTTGCAGATAAAATTCCTTCGGGAGCAAATAATCAAGGATTAATCAAAGTTGAGGAAACAATCGACCTTAAAATTCCAGCTGGAGCAAGAGAAGGAATTCAATTGCAAGTTCGCGGAAAAGGTAACGATGCGCCTTTTGATGGTATTCCTGGTGACTTACTTGTTTTGATTGAAGAAGAAGAACACGACACATTAAAACGTGATGGAAACAACTTACATTTTGATTTGTATGTTTCTATTCCAGATGCTGTTTTAGGTGCTTCGAAAGAAATTCCGACTGTTAATGGAAAAGTGAAAATTAAAGTTGACAAAGGAACTCAATCAGGGAAAGTATTACGTTTAAAAGGTCAAGGTTTACCAGATTTGAATGGTTACGGAAAAGGTGATTTATTTGTACATGTTAACATTTGGACACCAACTCATTTATCGAAAGACCAAGAAGCGTATTTTGAAAAAATGAGAGACGATGATCATTTCTCACCAGAACCTTCGAAAAATGAAAAATCATTCTTTGAACGTGTAAAAGATATGTTTCAGTAATTGAAAAATATATAACAAAAAAATCCATCTCAAATGAGATGGATTTTTTTTATTTTAAAATTTTTTAGTGACTATGTGTGTTAGCTTCCCCAGCTGAACCTTCACGATCATACGAACAACAAGAAGGTAAACTTCCGTACACTTTTTCTTCTGCACGTTTATTATCAGTATCGTGTCCAACCGCTACTACAGCGTTTTCTACATCATCAACTTTAGTCTTTTTTTCATTCAATATGATATGTAAATTTTGTGTATTACTATCCCATTCAGCAGATTTTACGCCTTTTACACCATAAGCCGCTTTTTCTATACGATCTTTACATTGTCCACAATTTCCTTTTACATGTAAATCGTGTTTTGCATTTTTATTTTGTGCTTGTGCGCTAATTCCTAAAGTCGCAACCAAAGCAAAGGCTAATAATTTTTTCATTGTTTTATTATTTTTATGATTTTATTTTAAACTAAATCTTAATCCAGCGTAATACATTTGTCCAAAAATTGGCGCATAAACAATCGAACTATCGAAATTTGAACCAAAAGGATTATCTGCTCCTAAAATTACGCGATGTTGCTGATAATTCGTTACATTTTCTCCTCCAACATATACTTCAAAACGTTTTGAAAAAACACGTGTAATCTGGAAATTAATTGTTCCAAATGGATTCGAATAATCATTCAATTGATTTTCTGGTAAATTATCTGATGTATTTGGTAAACGCTGTTTTCCAATCCAATTGTATGTCGCATCAAAACGCCAATTTCTTCCATTTCTTTCATGTGTTTCATATTCAAGATTGGTAAAGAAACGATGCTTCGCTTGCAATGGACGCTCTAATTTTCCGTTTTCGTAATCAGTTGCTATATCATAATATTTGTATGATGCTCTAATTTTGAAATGCGTAAATGGATTATAATTAAAATCGAATTGAAACGAATTTGCATACGAGTCCCCTTCTAAATTATAAAATCTTACTTGACGGGCCGAATAATCGATATCCGTTACAATTTGATTTTGAAAATCTGTTCGATAAAAATCTGCTGTTACATCTGCATTTTTTCCAAATAATTTAAACTCCTGCGTCACACTAAATCCATAATTCCAAGCAATTTCTGGATCTAAACCATATATTTTTCCATTCCCATCACCCAAAATATTAAATTGCCTTGAAGATGCAAATAAATTCTGATTTTCTGCAAATATATTATTGATTCGTTTTCCACGACCAACCGACGCTTTTATTGTTGTTCCTTTTACAGGCGTATAACGTGTATGCAAACGAGGTGTTAAGAAAAATCCCATTCGATTATGATAATCTCCACGAAGCCCAGCAATCATGTTAAAATTCTTCATATTATCATACGTATATTCAAAAAATGCTCCTGCAGAATTATCTATTCGATCATAATTCGCATCAGTCGGAAGCGCTACAAATTCCTTGAATTTATCATACGTAAAACTCGCTCCTGTAGAGAATTTATTTTTTGTATTGCTAATAATCGAACTGAAAATATAGTTGGAATAAAAACTTTGTTGCTCAATATCATATTGATTCAATCCGAAGTAAGAATCTTGTTTATGATAACTAAACGCCGTTTGCAATCCCATACTTTGATAAGGCATTTCTGGAAAAACATACCCAATTTTTGATGAAACATCCACACGATTCGTATTGATTTCTGATCCCCAATAATTAGTTGTTAATTTATCGCGATCTTTATCAAAATCAACTTGTCCTGCTTGTTTTGTATCATTCAAATAACGTGCAGATAAAAATGCAACCCAACCTTTTTCTAAGTTTTGATATTGCCAACGATTCATCACGTTAACTTGATGTCCAAGCGGATTATCTAAAAACCCATCATCGTTCATATCATTCTTCGAAACACGTGCATTTCCATGCATAAACAAAGAAGTACTCCATTTATCATTCAATTTTTTGTTCAAATGCACATTTCCTTCAAAACGCGAATCTGTCGAACCATAAAGATTCACAAACAACGGAATATCATTTGAAGGCTTGATTAATTCTGTATTAATCTGCCCAGAAATACTTTCATAACCATTAATCACCGTTCCCGCACCTTTCGTCACCTGAATACTTTCTACCCAAGTTCCAGGGGTAAAACTAAGCCCAAAAGCTTGCGAAGCTCCACGAACATTTGGTATATTTTCTTCTGCAATCAAAATATAAGGCGACGTTAAACCCAACATTTTAATTTGCTTATTTCCCGTTACAGCATCCGAAAAATTGACATCAATAGAAGGATTTGTTTCAAAAGATTCTGCTAAATTACAACAAGCAGCTTTCAACAATTCCTTGCCTGTCATTGTCGTCATATTGGTTGCAAACTTCGATTTTTTAAGCGAACTACTTGTATCACGAACTACAACTTCATTCAACGAAGTATCCCCAAAATGATCTTTTACATTGATTGTGATATTCTGAAATTCGTCTTTTAATTCCTTAAAAGTTGTCGTTTCATTGTCATAAAAAACACCTAAAATTGAGGTTGGTTGGTAATTTTCGATCTCAAAATTTCCTTTCTCATCTGTTATAACAGAAATATCTGACGATTGCCAAAACACTTCTGCTCCAACGATTGGTTGTTGATTTTGATCTGTAATTTTTCCTTTTAATGTAGATTGCGCGTAAGATAACGCAGCACTTAGTATAAATACTGAAGTGAATATTTTTTTCATTTTTACGATTTAAGGCTCAATGCCTATTTATTATTGTGTACTTGTTGATTAGATTTTCATCAAATACTTTAATATTTAGATAGTAGCGTATTGTTTTCTGATTGATTTAATCAAAAATAACGGATATTATCCTTCGTAAAATGTTAATTGAGAATTGAGTATATAATTTGGCGGCGCATTTGACGCAACATAAAAATCAAGGAAATTTGATTGATTGCTCACCTCTTCATCTTGAATCGGAATTCTAATTTGAAGAATTTCAGAAGCTATAAAACTAATCGGAACAAGTTTCTGTATTTTGACAGTTTGCTTTTCTACAAACTTATCCGAATAAGAAATATCCTTACAACAATCGTCTTTTTTAGATTTATTGCTTTCTGGTAATTCGCAATGTTTTTTTTCTGTTTTTGAAGGACAGCACGAAGTAGAAACTTCCATTTCGTGTGAATTATTATCCAAATGATTCAACTTCACTTGCTCAACCACTCCTTGACAAAAGTGCATAGAAAATGCGTAGCTAAGATTTGAAAAAATCAAAACCAACGACAAAACATACTTTATGTACTGTTGCATTTTCATGTTGGACAAAAATAAACAAAAAATTCAAATCAAAACAAACTGAAATTTATATCATTTTCCAAGTTTATTATAGAATTTTCAGTTTTTATCATTTTATCTTTTTGCCTGTTTATTGGTCGGAATATTAATAATTCCAGAACCATTTACCAGCGATTTATTGTTCTCGTTGACAACTTTCAAAACGACTTCAAAATCTTGCCAATCTATTCCTTGCAAAGTCACTAAACCTATTGCTTTATCAATCGATTTTATTTTAAATCCTTTATCCGGAAAATCTTGTCCATCAACAATAGGATCAAATCCCAAACCAATTTCTGGCTCAACTTTATAAGCAGAATCTTGTACAAATTTGTATCGATCTTTAAAACTTTGCGTCAATAATTCGTTTTGTTTAATATACTCATCTTGATTTATTTTTCCAATTGTATCCATGATATAATCAACATAATTATTCATAAAATCAAGCGCAACATTATAATTAACATCTGATGATTTAACCGAATCTTTCACTTCACTTTCAACTTTATTTTCCGTTGATGAACTAGATGAATTATTAGAATTACAACTTGTAACAAAACTTAATAATAGAATAGGAAGAATATTTTTTTTCATAAGGTTATCATTTTTTAATGATTTAAAAGTATGTTTTTTTGATTGAAATTGAAATAATCCGAATGATAAAATCAATCATTCCGCTAATAATCTTCTCAAAAATTAGAATAAGTGCTTAAAGCCTTACGATTTTATTAAAATATACCTCAATAGTCGTCAAAAATCACTAAAATTGCACTTTAAATAAGAACACACAATTAATTATGTCAGAAGATATTTTCAAGAAAGTAGTTTCTCATGCGAAAGAATATGGTTTCATTTTTCAATCGAGTGAGATTTATGATGGATTATCAGCCGTTTACGATTATGGTCAAAACGGAGCTGAGCTAAAAAATAACATCAAACAATATTGGTGGAAAGCAATGGTACAAATGAACGAAAACATTGTCGGCATTGATTCTGCTATTTTTATGCACCCTACTACTTGGAAAGCTTCGGGCCACGTTGACGCGTTTAATGATCCTTTGATTGATAACAAAGATTCTAAAAAACGTTACCGTGCCGATGTTTTAATTGAAGATCATTGTGCAAAAATTGAAGGTAAAATCGAGAAAGAAGTTACAAAAGCTGCAAAACGTTTCGGAGATGCTTTTGATAAAGATCAATTTATTGCGACAAATCCTCGTGTTGTAGAATATCAAAATCAAATCAATACAATTTTAGCACGCATGGGAAAATCTTTGGAAAACGAAGATTTAGATGACGTAAAAGCTTTGATTGAAGAATTAGAAATTGCTGATCCTGTAACTGGTTCTAAAAACTGGACAGAAGTTCGTCAATTCAACTTGATGTTCGGAACAAAATTAGGAGCGACAGCTGATCAAGCAATGGATTTATATTTGCGCCCAGAAACGGCTCAAGGTATTTTCTTAAATTACTTGAACGTACAAAAATCTGGACGTATGAAATTACCTTTCGGAATTGCTCAGATTGGTAAAGCTTTCCGTAATGAGATTGTTGCACGTCAATTTATTTTCCGTCAACGTGAGTTTGAACAAATGGAAATGCAATTTTTCGTAAAACCTGGAACTGAGTTAGATTGGTACGAAAAATGGAAAGAAACGCGTTTACGTTGGCACCAAACATTAGGTTTAGGAAATGATAATTACCGTTTCCACGACCACGAAAAATTAGCGCACTATGCAAATGCTGCTGCTGATATTGAGTTTAAATTCCCATTCGGATTCAAAGAATTAGAAGGAATTCACTCTCGTACAGATTTCGATTTGAAAGCACACGAACAACATTCAGGCAAAAAAATTCAATATTTTGATAACGAAACAAACGAATCGTACACACCTTACGTGGTAGAAACTTCTGTAGGTTTGGATCGTATGTTCTTAGCAGTTTTCTCAAATTCATTGAAAGAAGAAGTTTTAGAAGATGGATCAGAACGTGTTGTATTGTCTTTACCAGCTGCATTAGCACCAATTAAAGCGGCTGTTTTACCATTAGTGAAGAAAGATGGTTTACCAGAATTAGCGAAAGAAATTTTGAAAAAATTACGTTTAGATTACAACGTAATGTACGAAGAAAAAGATACGATCGGGAAACGTTATCGTCGTATGGACGCAATTGGAACTCCTTTCTGTATCACTGTTGACCACGATTCGTTAAACGATAATTCTGTTACATTACGTTACCGTGATACAATGGAACAAAAACGTGTTAATATTGATGAATTAGCTCAAATTATCGACAAAGAAGTAAACATGAAATATCTTTTTGAACAATTATAAAAAGAATATTTTTTCAATACAATAATACTAAAGCTCAGAAATTTCTGAGCTTTTTTTATTTTTATTAAAATTTTTAACAATTTGGCAAAGCTTTTGATTTTAATTGGATATATTAATCTAAAAAATACAAATTATGGGCTTTATTATTAATCTTTTGGTATCAGCATTAGTTGTTTTCGGACTTGCTAACATTTTACCTGGAGTATCTGTGAAAGGATATGGTTCTGCGATTATTGTTGCACTTGTTATTGGACTTTTAAACGCTTTTGTAAAACCAGTTTTAAACTTTATTAGTTTACCTGTAACAATCTTAACATTAGGATTATTTTCTTTTGTGATTACAGCAATCATTATCTTATTAGCAAGTGCAATTATGGGAGATAGTTTCCATGTGGACGGATTCTGGTATGCATTATTATTTGGTATTGTTTTAGCGATTGTCAATTCTTTAGTTGGAGGAATGATGGGAGACTAATTTATACAAATTACTACATATAAAAAGCTGTCCAATTTGGACAGCTTTTGTACTTTATAAAGGTTTATTGAGGATAAAATTTTATTTGCTCAAAAATATAATTGTAATGTTTTTTAAGAAGATCAACCAATTGTTTCAATTCTGACTCTTCCCACTTATTCTGAAACATTTCATCATGAATTAACACAACTATATTATTCTTTGTAAAGGTTTTATTCGATTCTAATTGATTAACAATTTGTTTATAAATCGCTTGAACAGATTGCACTGGTGTTCCATCTTTTGCATGATGCGCCCATTCCAAATCCCAACCAATAACCTTATAACCCAACTTTGCTAAACCATCAGCCGTTTGTACTCCTGAAGCTCCATCATTCTTCGATTTCCCATCCAATCTCCACATATTTCTTCCAGGTAAACGAACAATTTTATCTTGTAATTTTAAGGTCGATTGATTTTTCAAAATATCCGCAACCGACGTTTGCTCGTTACTATAAAACTTTTTGTACTGATCATTTGCATGCGTCCAACTATGATTACATTCTTCGATATACGGATTATCTTCGTAATATTTAAAATAATCCGTCATTGTTTTATTTTTCTCCACATGTTCTCCAACAAGAAAAACAGTCACTTTTAACTTCTCATTTTTGAAAACCTCATCAATATTTTCACTTCCATTCAAAGGTCCATCATCAAAAGTTAAATAAATGTATTTCTTCACAGAATTACTCGTTTTCTGCGCAAACAAACTTGTCGAAAAGCTTAATAAAAAAACACTCAAAAGTGTCATTACTTTTTTATTCCATATCATTTAAGGTAGTTTTTAATGAATTAAATGTATAAAAGAAATTTTATTTTTTATATTTTTCTAACGCTTTTTCTAATCGTTTTTTGATTCTTTTTTTCAGTAATCTCGGCGCGAGAACTTCTATTTCTTCTCCAAATCCTAAAAGCTCTCGTTCCAACTCAAAATTATGTACAACTTCTATCGAAAATAAAGTTCCTTCATCCGTCACTTCCAATACTTTTTGCGTCGCATGAATTGGTTTTGTTACCACATAAGGCGCCAATTTTTTATTCACACGAAAAACAACACGCTGCTCTCTTTCTTTCACACTTTTCGTTACGCCAATCGCATTGTTGTAATACGCATCAAAATTAATTTCTTGTTCATCTACAAAAGGTTCATTTGCCAATTCATAAAACTCAACTATTCTATCCAAAGCCAGCGTATACAAATTTTTATCTTTTCTAGATTTAGCCAATAAAAACCAACGATTACGATATTCTTTCAACAAATAAGGATAATAAACTTGTTGTTTTGGCTCTTTGCTTTTTGAAGTAAAAGATTGATAGGAAATCAGCAAAGGTTGCTTCTTCACAATTGCTTGATACAAACGATTCAAATGCTCCAAACCTTTTAATAATGGATTTTCTTCGAACTGAATATAATTTGGCTGTTGATGAGTTTGCTTGGATAAATTATTTTCGAGACGAGTAATAATCTCGTTCATATCATCAAAATAATTAAAACCATTCAATTGTTTCATCACCGAAATCACTTCTTTCATTTTATCTAAATCAGCAGACGAAACAGGCGAATTATGAATCGAATAATCATGATCTTCATATTCATAAAACTTTTTTTCTCGAACAACAATTGGCGCATTATAACCCAATTTATCACTGCGCATCACTTGTATATCGCCTTGAATTGTACGTTTCGAAACACCAGAAGTTATTCCTTCGTATTCATACAATGCTTCCGAAACTTTTTCTATCAAATCTTCTAATGTCCATTTTCTGAAATGATTTTGAAGACATTTATCGATCGTTTGATAACGAATCAATGCAATTTTATTGGTTGCCATAGTTGATTTCTTTGTTCAATACTACAAATTTCAAATCAAAGTACGCAATCTATTTGCGTAGAAATTTTTATTTCAACTTTTATTCAAAATATTTTCAACACAAAAGTCTCTATTCATCGTCATTTACAAATTATTTTGAAAAAATATTTTATTGCGCAATTCATTCGCACACTTCTACTCCAACTTTGTCAAAGGTTTAATAACCAAACGATTTTAATTGTTCCTTGACAAATGTTTCAGTATAGCATTGTAGTAGAAAATGTTTCATCACTTCTATTCTGAATAATTAAAATCTCCAGCGGATGGGTCGTAGGTTCGATTCCTACTTTCAGGAAACTGAAATAGCTCAGTGGGTAGAGCAATTCACACAGACTTTTAATCTGTTTATCGCCCGAAAGGGTACCATTGGAAACAAAAAGCTAAAAAAGTTTTCTTTTCGAATAGAAAATTTATTTCGTAGAAATGAATTTGAAATGAGATCAAAAACTTGCTTAAAACCTGAATTTGAAACTTTAGTTGATGATTGATTTCAAAGTTTAAATTAAAATATCAAGTCAAAATGATTTGAAAAAAAGTTGTAAAAACAAGAAATCAAAATAAGCTGCTCAAACTTCAAATTCCGTTTTGAAAAAGGAAAATGATTTAGCTTTTTTAATTAGAAATACAGTCATCCTGAACTCGTTTCAGGATCACATAAAATAGAGAATGAGAAGCTGAAATAAATTCAGCTTGACAAAAAAAATTAAAGATTCTTCGACAAAGGAGAAATATAAAATAGTAAAAACCTATAAAAATAATAAAATGAAAAAATTAGCAATTAACAACCAAGAAATTGGAATCTATATCAAAAACAACGAAATCGAAAAAGTTTACACAAAAGGAAATTATTGGATTTTGTTCAATAAAAACATCGAAAAATTGAACATCAACGAAATAATTGATGAAAAATACCACACAATCTTTTTAGAAAATGAAACATTGAAATCGATGGTAGATTTTATCGAAGTTTTACATAACGAAGTGTTGATTATTTACAAAAACAATCAAATCTATAATTCATTTTATAATAAAAATGTAATGATTTGGAAAAATTCGACTCAATTAAAAGCTGTAAAGTTTGATTTGAATTCTACTGAAGAAATTAAAAATTTAACAAAAAGAGAAATTGATATTTTGAGAAAAGCTGGTGCAATTCGTATCATTTCTGTTGCGTCATATTTCGAAGGAATTTTGTTTAAAGACAATGAATTTGATTCAGTTTTAAAAGCTGGTGAATACCAATTTTACAACAACGAAACAAAAATTTCGATGGTTTCTTTTGATATGCGTCCGCAAACAATTGAAATTTCGGGACAAGAAATTTTGACAAAAGATAAAGCTCAATTGCGAATCAATTTTATGGTAAATTATCAAATTATTGATTTGTTAAATGCTTATCAATCGAACAAAGATTTCGAAAAAATGATTTATCAAGCGATTCAATTAGGTTTGAGAGAGTTTATTGGAAACATGAATTTTGACGATTTGATGTCGGATAAAAATTCGGTAACGAATTATATCATTCAAAAATATCAAGCTCAATTCCAAGAAATTGGTCTAAAATTGATTGACGCAGGTATGAAAGACATTATTCTTCCTGGAGAAATAAGAGAAATTATGAACCGCGTTTTGATTGCCGAAAAAACGGCTCAAGCCAATTCGATTACACGTCGTGAAGAAACTGCTTCGACAAGAAGCTTGTTGAACACTGCGAAATTGATGGAAGAAAACGAAACGTTATGGAAATTGAAAGAGATGGAATACATCGAAAAAATTGCCGATAAAGTGGGAGAAATCTCAATTTCTGGCGGATCGAATGTGTTAAATGAACTAAAAACAATGTTTACGAAATGAAACCAATCATTATAAATAAATTAAAAGAAATAGAAGATAAATATAACATCAAAATTCTTTTTGCTGTAGAATCCGGGAGCCGCGCTTGGGGCTTTCCTTCTACTGACAGCGATTACGATGTTCGATTTATTTACAAACGAAAAATTGAAGATTATCTCAAAATTGATTCAATTGACGATTTTATTGATTTAGAAATTGTAGATGAACTGGATTTTAAAGGTTGGGATATTCAAAAGGTTTTGCGCTTGATGTTGAAATCAAATTCGAGTATCAACGAATATTTACAATCTCCGATTCATTATATTTCTGATGAAATTTTCGAAAAAGAATTGTTTGATTTAGCTGCTTCACAATTCAATTCTCAAAAAGTTGCAATGCATTATTTAGGAATTACAACAAAGCGAATGATTGAAATGGAACATCAAAATGAAATTAAACTCAAAAGTTTGTTTTATGCGTTACGTTCGGTTCTTTCAGCGAAATGGATTGTAGAAAATAAAACAATTCCTCCAATGGAATTTGAAAAATTAAAACATTTAATCGGAAATAAAACAATCGAAAATAAAGTAGATAAATATCTTGCAATCAAATCAAATGTTGATGAAAGTTTTAAAATTTCGAAGAATGATGAACTTTTCAATTGGTTAACTAATTTGAAAACTGAATTAAAAATTGAATCTGAGAAATTATCGAGAATTGAATTTGATAAAAACAAAATCAATGCATTTTTCATTAAAACCGTAACAAAATGAAACTAACTATAGAAGATCTAAAAAGTCAAAACTTGATTTTATTTGAATGTATAAGCGGAAGCAAAGCCTATAATTTGGCAACTAAAAGTTCGGACACTGATATTCGTGGCGTTTTTTATTTACCAAAAAATGAGTTTTATGGTTTCGAATATCAAGCACAAATTAGCAACGAAACCAATGATATTGTGTATTATGAAATTGGACGATTTATTGAATTATTATTAAAAAATAATCCGAGTTGTTTAGAAATTTTAGCGACTCCAGAAGAATTTATTTTGTATAAATCGCCTTTGTTAGATGAATTGAATTATAAAGATTTTATCACTTCGGAAGTTGAGAAAACATTTGTTGGATATACCTTGAGTCAAATCAAAAAAGCAAAAGGATTGAATAAAAAATTTCTAAATCCAATAGATGAAATCAGGAAAACCGTTCTTGATTTTTGTTATATTATTGATGACAACAAAACTATTTCTTTCGCTGATTGGATGAGTTCAAATTCTTACAAACAAGAATTTTGCGGGCTAAGTAAAATCAATCATTCAAAAGATTTATTTGCTCTTTATTACAATGAAAAATTGAATTATAAAGGAATCGTAAAAGATGAAAATAATGATAATATTCGTTTGAGTGAAATTCCGAAAAATGAAAAACCAATTGCCTATTTCATTTTCCAAAAAGACGAATATTCCACTTATTGTAAGCAATACAAAGAATATTGGGATTGGATGAAATTGCGAAATGAAGAGCGTTACACAACAAATATTGCACATGAAAAAAATTATGATAGTAAAAATATGATGCACACGATTCGCCTATTAAAAGTAGCGAAAGAATTAGTGGAAACCGGAAATCTAAATGTAAAACGAACAGAAGATCGTGACGAATTATTAGCGATAAAAAATGGAGATTTCTCTTATGAAGAAGTAATCGAAAAAGCTGAAAATTTACGACGAGAAATTGAAGAAAAATCTAAACTAGAATTTCTTCCATCCAAAATAAACTCTTCGAAAATAGAAAAATTTTTAATCAACCTTAGAACCAAATTATATGAAAACAACTGAACAACAAAATAAACCAATCAATGGAAATGATTTGATTGCCTTGGGTTATCCTGAAAACGAAATTTTAGGAATTGCCTTAAAAATCAACAAAAAAAGAAATGGTTATACAAAAGCCGAAATGCTTGATAAATATGCGCAAGTTTTGTCTTTGCCACAAGATTTTTTAGAAGATAAAATTTTCAAAACTCTTGCAAAAGGCTTTATCGATAGAATTCATTTACCTCAACAAGATGAAAACTTGATTGAATTGAATGAAAATCCAACCGATTTTAAAATTTATGGAGCAGAAAAAATTGAGGACGGCGCTTTGGAACAAATGAAAGTCGCTATGAAACTTCCTGTTACCGTTGCTGGCGCAATTATGCCGGATGCACATCAGGGTTATGGATTACCGATTGGCGGAGTTTTAGCAACAAAAAATGCGATTATTCCTTATGGTGTCGGCGTTGATATTGGATGTAGAATGGCTTTATCGATTTATGATTTACCTGCTTCTCATTATTTTGAACATCACGATTCATTAAAAGAAACTTTGATAAAAAATACAAAATTTGGTGCAGGACATGGTTTTCATGGTCAATACAAAGCAGAACATCAGATTTTGGATGATGCAAAATTCGAGACGAATTCATTTATTCAGAATCTAAAAGATAAAGCATGGTCGCAATTGGGTTCTTCTGGTGGAGGAAATCATTTTGTAGAATTTGGTTTGATTGATTTCAAGGAAGATGATGAAAAATTGAACATCAAAAAAGGTTCATATTTAGCGTTATTAACGCATTCTGGATCGAGAGGTTTTGGTGCTACAATTGCTGGACATTATACAAAGATTGCAAAAGAAATTTGTAAACTTCCGTACAAAGCGCAGAATTTGGCTTATTTGGATTTAGATTCAGCCGAAGGTCAAGAATATTGGATTGCGATGAATTTGGCTGGCGAATATGCTTCGGCTTGTCACGAAATTATTCATCAAAAAATTGCAAAATCAATCGGTGCAGAAGTTTTAGCGAAAGTAGAAAATCATCATAATTTTGCTTGGAAAGAAATTTACAATGACGAAGAAGTAATTGTCCATCGAAAAGGTGCAACGCCAGCTTCTAAGGATATAATGGGAATTATTCCAGGTTCTATGACTGCGCCAGGATTTTTGGTTCGAGGAAAAGGTGAAGAAAATTCTATTAATTCTGCTTCTCATGGCGCTGGTCGACAAATGAGCCGAACACAAGCGATTAAATCATTATCTCAAAATAAGATAAACGATTATTTGATTGATTTTGGAATTACATTAATTGGTGGTGGAAAAGATGAAGCACCAATGGCATACAAAGATATTCATGAAGTAATGGCTGCGCAACAAGATTTGGTTGATGTAGTAGCTACTTTTACACCTAAAATGGTCCGAATGGCAGATGACGGATCGAGAGAAGATTAAAAAAATGCCTGAACAATTGTTCAGGCATTTTATATATTATAGATTAAATCCAATCTTTTGGATGTTTCAAAACATCGACTAATTTATATTCTTCCGAACCTTCTTCTGGCTGATGATTATAATGCCATTGCACATGTTTTGGCAAACTCATCAAAATAGATTCTATTCGTCCATTGGTTTTCAAACCAAACAAAGTTCCTCTATCATGAATTAAATTAAACTCTACATAACGACCTCGTCTAATTTCTTGCCATTCCTTTTGTTCAGCAGAAAATTCATCATTTTTGTGTTTTTCAACAATCGGAATGTAGGCTTCTAAAAATGAATTTCCTACTTCTGTTACAAAATCATACCATTGTTCAACTGTTTTTTCTGAAGTTGGTTTTAGATAATCAAAAAACAAACCTCCTATTCCACGGGCTTCTTCACGATGTGTATTCCAAAAATATTTATCACATTCTTCTTTATATTTCGGATAAAAAGCCGCATCATGCACGTCACAACTTTTTTTACAAATCATATGCCAATGCATCACATCTTCTTCATCCAAATAATATGGTGTCAAATCTTGTCCACCTCCAAACCATTGATCAACGATATTTCCATCTTTATCATACATTTCGAAATATCTCCAATTCGCATGAGTCGTTGGAATATGTGGACTTGTTGGATGAATAACCAAACTCAAACCACACGCAAAAAATTTACCCGATGAAACATTTAACGCTTTTTGCATTGTTTCGGGCAATTCACCATAAACTTTCGAGATATTAACACCAGCTTTCTCAAAAACAGCTCCGTCAGTTAAAACACAAGAAAGACCTCCGCCGCCTTCTTCGCGTTCCCAATTATCTCGTAAAAATTTAGATTTACCATCAACTTCTTCAAGTTTGGCAATAATTATATTTTGTAAGTCTTGTATATATTGAAAAAATTGATCTTTCATCATAAATATTTTTGCAAATATAGAATGATTGATAACGATTCGAAAGAAGATTAATAATTAACTTCTCACAAATGCATATTGAAATGGAACTTTTATAGTGGTTTCTATAAATTGTCCTTCATTATTTTTTGCTGGAATAATTTTATATTTACCTCCTTTAATTCTCTCATTTAACCTAAATAAAGACTTTTCTACAATATCTTTCGTGTCCTCACTTCCTTCAAAATCAGAAATAAAAATTATACCATTTTCATCAAAAATAAAATTGAATTTAGCTTTAAGAAGGTAATTCGTAATTAAGTTTCTCGACCTTAATTCCATGCTTACCATTTTATAAAAATCTTTTCTAAAATTTTGTTTAAAGCATTTATTTAATTCTTCATTTCCCTTCTGTTCAACTTTTTTACAACTCAGATATATCAAAGGAGTTTTATAGGTTCTTGCGAAAACAACATTATGCTAATACAAATAAATATTTCTTCATATTGTTAAAATTAATTCATATTATTTAAAATAATTATTAACAATAACTATTCAAAACATAATTTCAATAAATTATATTTATTAATATAAAAACTTCAAAAACTTAGATATAAAATCACATTTCACTTATAACAAGAGTTTTAACCAATTAAAATCATTTAAACGATTTAATTTTAAATCAAACCAATAGCAACTTAAAAAAGTTATCAACAATATTATTCACAAAAGAAATCTTTCTATACCTTTGCAAAAGAAATTTTATAAAACAAAATATAAATGTCACAAAACGGAATTCCATCGGTTAATTTAGCAGACTTTTTATCTGATGATCCTGCAAGAAAACAAAAATTTGTCAACGAAATTGGTCAAGCATACGAAGAAATAGGATTCGTTGCTTTGAAAGGACATTTTTTATCTGACGAATTAGTTGAAAATTTATATAAAAGCGTTCGCGAATTTTACGCTTTACCTACAGAAACAAAACAAAGTTATGTAGTAGAAGGAATTGGTGGTCAACGCGGTTATACAGCTTTCGGAAACGAACATGCTAAAGGTAGAACTGTTGGTGACTTGAAAGAATTTTGGCATTTTGGACAGTATTTATCTGAAGAAGATAAAGCGAAATACAACTATCCAGAAAATGTTGATGTAAACGAAGTTCCAGGTTTCAACACTTATGGTGAAGAAACATACAAACAATTAGAAAAAACTGGAGTTTACGTTTTACGTGCTTTGGCTTTATTCTTAGGTTTAGACGAGTTTTACTTTGATGATAAAGTGAAAAACGGAAACTCTATTTTGAGAGCAATTCACTATCCTCCTATCACAGAAGAGCCTAAAGATGCAGTTCGCGCAGGTGCTCACGGTGATATTAACTTGATTACATTGTTAATGGGAGCGCAAGGTCGTGGATTACAAGTACAACGTCATGATGGAACTTGGGTTGATGCAATTGCTGCTGACGACGAATTGGTAATTAATGTTGGTGATATGTTATCTCGTCACACAAACAACAGATTAAAATCGACAATTCACCAAGTGGTTAATCCGGAGAAAGAATTATGGGGAACATCTCGTTTTTCTATTCCATTCTTTATGCACCCAGTTTCTGAAATGGATTTATCTGTTTTAGAAGATTGTGTAACAGAAGAAAATCCAAAACAATTTGAAGATATTACAGCTGGAGATTTCTTGACTCAGCGTTTAAGAGAAATTGGTTTAATTAAATAAGCCATATTTAATCTATTATTTCATAAAAAAGAGAGTTGATTTCGTCAACTCTCTTTTCGTTTACATGCCTCTTACGTACATGTTGTAGTTAAAAATATCCAAACACAACAAGGTGTATTTATAATCATTTTTATTGATATCCACTTCCAAAACTGGATCCGAATTATAAAATCTAATTTTTAGATTATCATTCTTATCCAACAATAAATAAATGGAAGAAATCGTTGGACGAATATCATTCATCCAATTTTTCAAAGATTCTTTTGAATCTTTAATCAACTCAAATTTTTGAAAATATTCTTGAAAAAAATTCTCCAAACGTTGCACTTGTGTCAAACGATCCAATTCACGATATAAGTCAATAAAAACACATAATTTTTCGCGCTTTGGACAAACACACGGATACGGGTGTTCGCCATTATAAAACCATCTCTGCCACTTTTTACAAGACGTCTCTTCTATCGCTTTCTCAAATTCATCTTCATACTTTAAAAGCCACCAATTCATACGGCAAATTCGTAAATTACCTTTTGATAATTGCAAAAGCTCGTCTATATAAGCGCTAACGTTTAACATCAATTAAAAATTTGAGTCTTGCTAATTTACAATTTTTCTGATTGAATTTTAATGTTTTAAGAATAATTTTTCAAATTTTAGAATCTTAAATTGCTCATCAAATAAAACGTTATAAAAGAACATTTTTTCCTTCATCATTTTATTTTTCATTTGCACATTTCGAACTGGAATTAAGACATTAAATTGAAATTTTCTATCTTTTTCAAAATGATTAACAGCCGCATAATAAATCAAATTGTACCACGAATCAATTGGTGCATAAATTCCATAAAAGTCAGGATATAGCGCATCTTCTTCATCTTTGTAAACATTGGCAATCGAATAATTATCAATCTCAAATTTAGAAACACATTTGTAGGTTGTTAACTTAGAACAAATTGAAGTGTCTTGTACATATTTTACCGAATCCAATTTCAGTCCAAATTCGTCCATTTTATAATCTTCAAACTTATTAATTGTAGGATCTACCACAATTTTTTTGTTCGGAAATTCTAAACTTTGTTTTTGGATATCTTGTGAAATAGTATCGTATATTTTAGCTCGAATTTGATTTGGGTTAACATTTTGCGCATCAACAAATAACACAATATGTAAGGAAAAAACCAATAAAAAAAGTCTCATTTTGGCGTTTTTGGTTTAAAATTTGTTTAAATTTATGAAGTCTTTATGATTCAAAATCAAATTTAGTTGAAAAGATTTCAAATCTTATCATTTTATCATCTTTTCGTAAATAAATAGTTAAAAAGGTGTTAAAGTACGTTTTCACGTAATTACATTTTAACTATTATTGTTTATTTTTAATGAATTAATATAAAGTTTAATATCCGACAACAAACGATTGTTATAAATATTTTTTATATCTATTATAAATAAAATCTTTTACAATTTCTCCAAATAAGACATAAAAGTTAGACATTTGCAGTGTCAAATAATTTATTCATAGATAGTAAGACAAAGAGTAACAACGAGTATAACGAAATTGATTTATGAAGTTTGAAATTACTCGCACTCTTTTTACTTTTTAGAGTTTTTTATAGTAGTTTAGGTTGGTTAGTAATCCGTTCACTTTGAACGGATTATTTTTTTATAGCTTATTTATAAAATCTTTCAACAAATTATATACTTTTTCGGAGTAACTCAAATCCAAACTTTCATCTGTATCATTGGGATCATGATAAAATCCTTTTCCTCCTAATGTGTAAATAAAAAACGACGGAACTCCTTTTAGATAAAACGGGCAATGATCAGAATTACATGATTCTCCTCGAGTTTTAACTTCTTTTAGATATTTATTTGTTAGATTTAATTCAACTAATTTTTCAAATTGATTTTTAAAAACTTTACCATTCACAACCTGAATTCCCTGATCTCCAGCCCCCATAATATCTAAATTTACCAGAAATTTGATTTGACTTAATGGAAAAAGTGGATGATTGACATAATAATCTGCACCTAAAATCCCCGCTTCTTCACCAGCAAAAGCCATAAAAACCGTTCTGTAATTAGGTTGATGTTTCGAATAATGCTTCATTAGCGTCATCATCATCGCTGTTCCGCTCGCATTATCACTCGCTCCAGGAAAAATAGTTTGTCCAACTTTCCCTAAATGATCGTAATGAGCAGAAATCACGACAACACTATCATTGTTCTTTCCGTCAATGTAACCAATTACATTATTTGCCTCGAATGAATTATTTAATTCTGAATCAATAAAATAATCGTTTATTTTTAAATTTTTAGAATAAAATTTATCTGAAATAATAAATTCTGAAATCGAAGATTGTCGTTGACTCAAACTTGACGTTAATTTATCTGAAGTAAATCGAAAAATTGCCTGATTTTGATTCTCATCTTTCTCATAAATATTCGCCCATTGTTTATAATATTTTTGAATAGAATCTACAGAAGTCGCTAAAGACGGCAAAATAATATGTTTTCCTTTTTGCGATTCATCATCTTTCACAATAAAATGTCTCGTTTTATCTTTCGATTGAAAAGATTCGATATAGGCTTTTGTGTCAAAAATATAAAAAGGTAAATTCGCTTTCGAAATTGATTTAGAACTTGGTTTTACGATAAAATCAATTCCATATTTCAATTCTTTTCCATTAATTTTCAGTTTTGCGTCTTTGATAATATTAATCGGAAAAGTAAAATTTTGTTCATAATTCGAGGAAAAAGATTTCAATCCATTTTTTTGAAATTCGTTTTGTAAATAAATTCCAGCATTTGTCATTCCATTTTCTACATAACCTCTACCAGCAAACGAATTTGACGTAAGCGAATCTAAAATTGTTTTAAAATATTTTTGATCAAAGGTTTGCGCATTTCCGATTGCAATTGCAAAACACGAAATCAAACCAAATAATATCATTTTTATCTTCAGCATTTTAATCATTTTATCGTTCAAAAAATATTCTATTCTAAGATAATTATCATTTTAACAAAAAAAATCAATTATCTGTATTAAGTCAACAACAAATTTAAAAAATCTTTAAAAAGTAAATCAAATTAATACTACTATAAATTTTATATCTTGCATTATTAAGTTATCATAATAAAAACAACAAATCACAATTAAATGAAAGAAGTCGTAATCGTTTCAGCTGTTCGTACAGCAATGGGATCTTTTTTGGGAAGTTTATCTAACGTTCCAGCTACAGATTTAGGCGCAACAGCTATTAAAGGAGCTTTAGATAAAATCAACTTAGATGGATCTTTGGTTGATGAAGTATATATGGGAAATGTATTGCAAGCTGGTGAAGGACAAGCACCTGCTAAGCAAGCAATGATAAAAGCAGGTTTACCAAATACGATTCCTGCAACAACGGTAAACAAAGTTTGTGCTTCTGGTATGAAAGCTGTGATGTTTGCTACGCAAGCGATTCGTTTGGGTGATGCAGATGTTGTAGTTGCTGGAGGAATGGAAAACATGTCGATGGTTCCTTTTTATTCGACAAATGCAAGAACTGGAAATAAATACGGAAATACGGTTTTGTTAGATGGAATTGTGAACGATGGTTTGCAAGATTACTACAGCAAAGAAATGATGGGACTTTTTGGAGATACTTGTGCAACTGAGTTCAATATTTCTCGTGAAGAGCAAGATGAATTTGCAATTAATTCTTACAAAAAATCTGCTGCTGCTTGGGCTGCTGGAAAATTTGACAACGAAGTTGTTCCTGTAGAAATTCCTCAACGCAAAGGAGAACCAGTTATTTTTAAAGAAGATGAAGAATATAAAAATGTAAACTTTGATAAAGTTCCAGGTTTACGTGCAGTTTTCTCTAAAGACGGAACTGTAACTGCTGCAAATGCTTCTACAATCAACGATGGAGCTTCTGCTTTAGTATTAATGTCTTTGGACAAAGCAAACGAATTAGGATTAAAACCTCTTGCGAAAGTTATCGCTTATGCTGATGCTTCTCAAGAACCTTCAAAATTTACAACTGCGCCAGCTAAAGCGGTTGAAAAATTATTGAAAAAAGCAAATATGACAGCTGCTGATGTTGATTTTTGGGAATTTAACGAAGCTTTTTCAGTTGTCGGAATTGCAAATACTAGATTATTAAACCTTGATGCTTCTAAAGTTAATGTAAATGGTGGTGCGGTTTCTATCGGTCATCCACTTGGAAATTCTGGATCAAGAATTTTGGTTACATTATTAAATGTTTTAGAGCAAAATGGAGGAAAAATTGGAGGTGCAGCTATCTGTAATGGTGGCGGTGGAGCATCTGCAATGATTATCGAAAAAATTTAATTTTAGATCAAATACACGATGAAAGCGTCTAATCTGTAGACGCTTTTTTATCTTTTGAAATTAAAATACTTGTAAAAAATCTGAAAAACATTCGACATTTATTATAATTGGCTTAAAAACCTTTTCTATATTTGTTGGATTGAACAAACACTTTTGTATGGAATATTTAGAATTTGAACAACCTATCAAAGATTTAGAAGAACAGTTACAAAGCTGTCAAATCGTCGGCGAAGGAAGCGGTGTTAACATCAAACAGGCTTGCGTTGAAATTGAAATTGCAATTGAAAATAAAAAGAAGGAAATCTATGGTAATTTAACACCATGGCAACGTGTACAATTGTCTCGTCACCCTTCTCGCCCTTATACTTTAGACTACGCTTACGCGATCACAGATAACACGTTTATCGAGATTCACGGAGATAGAACTTTTGCTGACGACAAAGCAATGGTTGGTGGTATGGGAAAAATCAATGGTCAAACTTTTATGATTATTGGTCAACAAAAAGGGAAAAATACCAAAGAAAGACAATATCGTCGTTTCGGTATGTCTAATCCAGATGGTTACCGCAAAGCTTTACGATTGATGAAGTTAGCAGAAAAGTTTAATATTCCTGTCTTGACTTTAGTCGACACTCCTGGCGCATATCCTGGTTTAGAAGCTGAAGAAAGAGGTCAAGGTGAAGCTATCGCTAAAAACATCTACGAAATGTTGAAACTTACAGTTCCTATCATTACAATTGTAATTGGTGAAGGAGCTTCAGGTGGAGCATTAGGAATTGGAGTTGGAAACAAAGTTTTCATGTTAGAAAACACTTGGTATTCTGTAATTTCACCAGAAAACTGTTCTACAATTTTATGGAGAAGCTGGGATTACAAAGAGCAAGCTGCTTCGCAAATGAAATTAACTGGTCCTGATATGTTAGAATTAGGATTAATTGAAGATATCATTCAAGAACCGCTTGGTGGAGCACACTACAAACCAGAAGTTGCGTACACAAACTTGAAAAATAAAGTTTTAGATACTTACAACGAATTGAAAAAACTTTCTCCTAAAGAATTACAACAACAACGTCAAGAACGTTACATCAAATTCGGAGAATTTTCAGGATAAAATATTGTTTTACAATAACACTTATTGTAGAATATACGATTTTAAAACGAGATATAAAATTAGTTATATCTCGTTTTTTTATTTAATTTTGGAACTCTTATGGAACAAGCAAATTATAATCCCGAAATACCAGCTAACAAGCACAATGTCATTGGTTTAGAGAAAGGTAAACTTCCTCCACAAGCTGTTGATTTAGAGCAAGCTGTACTTGGCGCGATGATGATTGATAAAAAAGGGTTGGACGAAGTCATTGACATTCTTACACCGCAAGTTTTTTATCGCCCAGAGCATCAGGCGATTTATGCTGTCATTCAAAAATTATTTAACGATTCAGAACCAATTGATTTATTAACGGTTTCAAATGAGTTGAAAAGTGAGGGCAAATTAGATCGTGTTGGAGGTGATTATTATTTGATTCAATTAACGCAAAAAGTTTCTTCTTCTGCGCACGTAGAGTATTATGCTCGTGTAATTCAAGAAAAATATATTCTTCGTCGTTTAATTGAAATTTCGAATCAAGTCATTGAAAAATCTTACGATGACACTGCCGATGTATTTGATTTATTAGATTATTCAGAATCGAAATTATTCGAAATTACAGAAGGTGGAATCAAACGGAGTTATTCGGAAGCAAGAGATTTAGTAACCGAAGCGATTGATAAAATTAAAGCCCAATCTACAAAAGAAGGAATGTCTGGTTTATCTTCTGGATTTACAGAAATTGACAAAATAACTTCGGGTTGGCAAGAATCGGATTTGATTATTTTAGCCGCTCGTCCTGGTATGGGAAAAACCGCTTTTATCCTTTCGATGGCGAAAAATATGACGGTTGACAAAAATATTCCGGTTGCTGTTTTTTCATTAGAGATGTCTTCTGTTCAGTTGATTACACGTATGATTTCAGGTGAAACTGGAATTTCGGGTGAAAAATTGCGTAAAGCAAAATTAGCCGATCACGAATGGAAACAATTATACACAAAAGTAAAAGGTCTTGAAAATGCACCACTTTACATTGACGATACGCCTGCCCTTTCAATTTTCGATTTAAGAGCAAAAGCACGTCGTTTGGTTTCTCAACATGGTGTTAAAATGATTTTGATTGACTATTTGCAGTTAATGACTGCTGGTGGAAAAGCAAATGGAAACCGTGAGCAAGAGATTTCGATGATTTCGCGTTCCCTTAAAGCCATTGCGAAAGAGTTAAGTATTCCTGTTATTGCACTTTCGCAGTTATCTCGTTCGGTAGAAACTCGTGGAGGGAGTAAACGCCCTTTACTTTCGGATTTACGTGAATCTGGAGCGATTGAGCAAGATGCCGATATCGTTTCTTTTATTTATCGTCCCGAATATTATAAATTGGAATATTGGGATGACGAAAGTGAACCTTGTGCTGGACAAGCCGAGTTTATCATTGCTAAACACCGTAATGGTGCGTTAGAAAATGTACGTTTACGATTCATTAATGAACAAGCTAAATTTACCGATTTAGAAACTTCATTTGGTGGAGATTTCGAAATTCAAAGTTCGATGAATGATGGATCTCAAGAAATGGGAAGTGCCATGAATTTATCTGCTATTGATCCTTCTGATGCTTTTGGAGATTTCGGTGGAGAATTCACAAGTTCGATGAATAACGACGACGATAATTTACCGTTTTAGAAAATAATTTTCATTAATAAATATTATCTCAGCTGAATTCATTTCAGCTTTTGATCATTATATTTTTTTATAATAGATAATTTAACGATAATCAACAAACTAGATGTAGAAATCGTTATTTTTTAAATTTATTTTATTAATTATATGTGATTCTGAAACGAGTTCAGAATGGTTTCTGCTACAATTAATTGTTTTATCAAATTTGTCAAGGAATCTAAAACCTTAAACATTTCGAAAATATAAATTTCTGAATTCAGCAAACAATCATCTAGCTTAAATTAATATAAAAACTAAACAATCAACTACATTTGGTTTTATTCAACAAACTATCAGTTTTATTTATCCTAAAAGTTTTGTTAGGAACGAGAATTGCTACAACTTTGTATACATTAAATAAAGAGTGAAATGGCAAGTTCAATCAGAACATTAAATCCTGCTACAGGTAAAATCGAAAAAGAATTTCAAGCCTACACAAGCGAAGAAATCAATCAATATATAGACGACGCAAACGAATTATATCAAACATGGCGATTCGAATCTTTCGAAGAAAGAAAAGCTGTAATGAAACGTGTCGCAAACGAAATGCGCAAGCAAAAAACTCGATTAGCTGCTTTGATTACAACAGAAATGGGAAAACCATTGTATGAGAGCGAAATCGAAATTGATTATAGTGCAAATATCATCGAATATTATGCAGATAATGCAGAAGAATTCTTGGCAAATGTTCCTTTACAAACAGAAAAAGGTGACGCTTATGTAGTTTCAGAACCAATTGGTGTGTTGTTAGGTGTTATGCCTTGGAATTTCCCTTTTTCTCAAATTGCGCGTTTTGCTGGTCCTCACATTATGGCTGGTAACACAGTTGTTTTGAAAACGGCTTCTAATATTCCACAATGTGGAATCGCTTTTGAAGAAATGTTTACAACTGCTGGTGCTCCAAAAGGTTTGTACAAAAACTTGTTGATGTCAGGAAAAGACACAGATGCAATTATCAATAATCCAAAAATTGTTGGTGTTTCTTTAACTGGTTCAGAAGCTGCTGGTGCAGAGGTTGCAAGTATCGCAGGTAAAAATGTAAAACCTTCGGTTTTAGAACTTGGTGGTTCTGATCCAATGATTGTTTTGAATGATGCGCATATCGAAAAAGTGATGAACGGAACAATTAATGGTCGTTTACGTAATGCTGGACAAGCGTGTACTTCTTCGAAACGTATTATTGTACAAGAAGGTATTTACGACGAATATTTGAAAAAAATTACGGATTATGTAAACGGAATGAAAGTTGGTGATCCTACACAGACAGATACCAACATGGGACCTGTAAGTTCGGAAAGTGCATTAGAAAAATTATTGGATCAAATTAATGATTCAGCGAATAAAGGAGCAACAATTGTTTCGGGAGGAAAACGTATTGATCGTGATGGTTTCTTTTTACAACCAACAATTTTGACAGATTTAAAACCTGGAATGAAGGCTTATGACGAAGAAGTTTTTGGACCTGTGGTTTGTATTTGGAAAGTGAAAGATGTAGAAGAAGCAATCAAAATTGCGAATGACACGCCTTATGGATTAGGTGCTTCTATTTACACAGAAGATGTTCCTAATGCGGAGAAAATCGCTCGTAGAATAGATTCGGGAATGGTTTACGTAAACAAACAAGTTTCATCAAGCCCAGATTTACCTTTCGGAGGTGTGAAACATTCGGGTTACGGACGCGAACTTTCTAAAGCTGGAATTATGGAATTTATCAATAAAAAATTAATCATGATTGCGAAATAATTTTTCAATCATATCTTAATAATAAAAAAATGCAACTTCATAAAAGTTGCATTTTTTTATTGAATAAATCCTTGTTTTTGTTCCATTTGGTCAATTTTGAAAAGAATTAAATCACGCATAATTTTTGCTCGATTTTTTGCTTCATTTGCTATTTCTCCTTCAAATTTTTCGTCAATTATTCCGTACCACAATTCAATCCAACGCTCGAAATGGTGTGGTTTTAATTTCTCTTTTTGACTCAAAACCAAATGTGTTCGCATTGGCCAGCCTTCAAAAGTTGCTTTTCCTAACAAAACAGTTTCCCAAAACTGAATCATATGTGGCAAATGTTCGTCCCAATTTACCTTTGCAACTTCCGAAAAAAAGTAACCAATGACATCATCTTTTTGCACTTTATCGTAAAACGTATTCACCAATAAAGCAACATCTTCTGAAGTTTCGATATCTTTTTTCATTAAAACAAATTTACAAAGAACTTAATTCAATTCATCAATGTTTTTAATCACGAAAAAATGCAGTAATTTTACGGTCTCATAAAAATGAATAGAATTGGATAGCAATAGACAACAAAAAGTAAGTAAATTATTTCAAGAAGAATTAGCAGAAGCTTTTAGAAAATGGGCTGTAAAGGAATTCCCTGGAAATTTGATTAGTGTTACAGAAGTAAAAGTAACACCAGATTTGAGCGTTTCTAAAATCTATGTAAGTATTTTTCCAAGTACTCAAAAAGACGAAATTTTCAAAGAAATTAGAGTTAATACACCATTATTTAGAGGAATTTTATCAAAAAGTGCTTCTAAACAAATGCGTATTACGCCAGAATTAATTTTCATTTTAGATAATTCGTTAGACGAAATGGACAAAATCGACAAAGCGCTAAGAGGAGAAGGAAATAATCCAATCTTATAATGAGAAACATTTCACTTTACATTGCGAAACGCTACATTTTTTCGAAAACGAATACAAACGCTGTAAACATTATTACATCGATTGCTGTTGGTGCTATTTTGGTAGCTACAGCGGCTTTGTTTATTATTTTATCCGTTTTTTCGGGATTAGAAAAAATGAATTTAAAGTATTATAGCAATGTAAATCCTGAAATTAAAATTTCTCCTTCGAAAGGAAAAGTATTAGATAGTTTAACTTTTGTTGTGGATCAATTAAAGCAACAAAAAGACGTCAAAGCTTTTTCTAAAATCATCGAAGAAAAAGTCTACATCGATTACAAAGGAAAGCAAGATATTGCCTATTTGAAAGGTGTTGACGAAAACTTTACCAAAGTTACGCGTTTAGATACGGTGATTTATGGTGGACAATATTTAGATTTTAATCGCGATGATAATTTTATTGTTTCGAATGGAATTGCAGAACGTTTACAACTTTATATCGATCCGATAACGCCAGCAGATTTGATGATGCCAAAAGCTGGAACAGGTTTAATAAAACAAGAAAGCGATGCTTTTACTCGCAAAGATGCGTATAGCGTTGGCGTTTTTATTTTGAACGAACAATACGACAAACACATCTTTACAACTTTAGGTTTGGCGCAAGAATTATTGTTGTTAAACGAAAATCAATGTTATTCGATTGAAGTAAAAACGACTGGAAAAAAATCGTTTAACGAAGTGAAAATTCAACTTCAAAAAGCATTGGGTTCTCATTATAAAATCGAAACCAGACAAGATTTAGATTCAGCTTTCTTGAAAGTAATGAATATGGAAAATTTAATCAGTTATTTGATTTTCACGTTAGTCATTATTATTGCATGTTTCAATTTGGCAGGAACAATTATTATCTTGATTTTGGATAAAAAGAAAGAAATTCAGACGATGTATAGTTTTGGATTATCACGAAAAAACATTCGTAATATTTTCTTCCAAACTGGTTTTATTATCACCTTTATTGCGATGACAACAGGTTTATTAATCGCCTCTGTTATTGGATTATTACAAATAGATTTTGGTTTGGTTATGGCTTCGCCAACTGTTCCGTTTCCATTCATCTTTTCTGTCGAAAATTTTATTGCAGTTATTGTAACTGTGTTAGGTTTGGGAAGTTTGGTTTCATGGATCGTTTCCAGACAAGTGAAATAAAAAATATTAAGACATAAAAAAAACTTGAAGAAATCTTCAAGCTTTTTTTATGCTTTAATCCCACCTATTCCAACGAATGTAATTTGGTTTTGAGAAGTCGAAATCCATCATTTGGAAATCTCTATTATCCAATAAATTTGTCTTGATTAGATTATCACCTTGTCCAGGAATTGAAGGATAATACGACAATGAAAAACGAATATTATTAAACACAAAATAATCATTTGTCAACATCACACCCAAACTAAAACGCGAATAAATTGGGTTATTATTTAATATAAATTTTTTGTTATCTCCAATTGCCGCAACCATCGCATTGAAAAATGGCGAAATACGAAATCCTAAAAACTCGTAAGGTGTATAGGATTGCAATTGATACTCGAACATTAATTTCTGTTGACCTGTTAATCCTCTATCCGATTTGAAACCTGCCATTCCCAAATAATCATGTTCATGAAGCGAAAGTTGATCCGCAGGAGAATCTAAACGATCATGTCCCAAAAGATAATTAGTTTTCATGAAGTTTCTGAACTTCCATTTTCCCCAACTTATCAATTTTGCCATATACTGTAATTCTACTGATAGCGTTTTTTGTTCAAATTTTCCTTTATTAAAAAATCCTCCAAACTCAACTCCAAATCCCCAAAAGCCAGTATTTAAGAAACCTCCCGCAGAAGCTTTTCCGCCAAGATAATAACGATCAGTTTGGCGAATATTTTGAATACCTCCTATAATTCCCAATGATTTCCCTATCGCAATATCTTCTTCAATATCATAATTGAAAATATATTTTGTTTTGATATATCGTTTCGAAGAAACTCCTATCCCTACTAAATAATTCGTTTGGTCAGAAAAAAAGTTCACAGGATCGTTTTCTGGAGTTGGTGTTTCGGTATAAGATCGATCATAAAATCTCCCTGAGACAATAAAATTGGTAATGTTTTCTGAATGACCATCATCAATTCTAAACGCTCTTGCCAACCAATAATCTTGGTAATTATACTTGAAATGATTATCAACCAAAATAGGTTTTTCGAAGTCTAATGAATCTTTAAAATACACTTGTCCAACCGAAACTCCACCCGCATAATGCGCTAATGGCGAATAAAAAGGCCGTACAAAACTGATTGATTTTGTATAATGATTGTCTTCATTTTTAAAATATCGTACATTCCCAATAATTCGAGTTTGAGCAATATTTGGAACCGTATAATTAAATTGATATAACGAATTTCCTGTTTTGTAATTGTGACGATAACGATTATCAAACACATGTCCTAAACCTAAAAAATTTCGTTCTCTAACGCGAATCCCAGCTTTCGAACTCGAAACCGAACCTGTTATAAACATACTCCAAGAATCAATTGAATTGACATATAAATCAACCGAATCATTTCCGACAGCTTCTTCCTTAATCTCCACTCGACGAATAGAACGATTGGTACGAATTAAACGCTCAGATTCGGATGCTTTTACAGAATCATATTTATCTCCTGGCTTTAACAACATATTTTGGCGCAACACAAACTTTTTGGATTTTCCATGCAAAGTATTTCCAGTTCTTTCAATCCATCTTGTCGGTTTTCTCGTCGTGTCCTGCAAAGAATATCCGAAAGGATCTTGTGTTTTGTAGTAAATATTTCGAATAATTTTTCCTTGATATTTTCCATCACCTACATTATTATTGGGCTGAATAGGAAAACTCGTTGGTTTTTTCTTGAATAATAATTTTTGGTAAAACTTTCTAAACTTAGAATGATTTTTATTCTCAATTCTAACTGTATCAATTTTGACACTATCTTCTTGAGCATTAACAACTATGGATAAACTAAAAAATAGTAATCCCAGAAAAGTTAATAATATAGTTCTTTTTTTAAGCACACGTCAAGTTATAAAAGTCTAACCGCTTTTACAAATCTAGTTTTCCAATAATTTTCATCAAGAGAAGAAATGATGACACCTTTTGAAGTAGATGAATGTACAAAACTGATTGATCCGTCATGATTAATGCTTTCTACAATACCTACATGAGAAATTGAATTTCCTGAAGTATTAAAAAATATTAAATCACCAATTTTTACATTCTCAATCGTTATTTCATTTCCATATTGTGCCTGATCACTAGAACGACGAGGCAATTCTAAATTCATTTCTTTAAAACTTATATATACCAATCCCGAACAATCGAAGCCTGTTTTCGTAATTCCACCATATTTATAAGGTGTTCCTAAGTAAGATTTTGCCGTTTTTAGGATTTTATTTATATCACGAGGCGCACTATCATCAGCATTTTTAGAACGAAAAACCTCTGTAGATTCGTTTTTTTTGGAAGAAGTATACACTTTTTTAGAACCTGTTTTCTTATACGAAGTTACTTTGCTACTTCCACAAGACGTCAAGAATAAACTTGCGATAATAATTGTTGTAAGGTATATGTGCTTCTTCATTTTCGGTTCGGTTTTCTTCAACAAATTTTCAACGAATAAATTTACTAAATATTATCTTGCATCACCTCTGTTAACAATTGTTTGGCTCTTAAAAGTCGAACTTTAACATTTGGCAAGGTCAAATTGAGTTCTTCAGCAATCTCTTTATATGTTTTATCTTCGATATAACGCAGTTCGATAATTTTTTGATAAGGTTCTCTCAATTTTGCAATAGCCTTTATTAGCGTGTCATTATCTTGTTTTAAAATCAAATGCTCTTCTGGCGAAGGATGATCTTCTAAAATTTCTAAAAATTTTGTTTCATCATCAAGAGAAATATTCAGTTTTGGAGATTTTCTGATATGATCAATCATCGTATTATGTGCGATAGAAATTACCCAAGTCGTAAAATCAAAATCTTCGTTATACAATTTTAATTTTGTAAAAACCTTTGTGAACGTTTCTATAGCGATATCTTCGGCTTCTTCTTCGTTTCTAATCTTAGAAAATACATAATGATAAACTTTGTTCCACAAAACCTCTATCACTGCGTTCTGAGCATTTCGTTTCCCTTTTTTAGCTTCTAAAATTATGTTCTCTAATGTCATTTACTAAATCAATTATGATAAATATAACAAAATATATAGTATAAAAAAAGCTTCAATAAAAATATTGAAGCTTAAAATCTGTAGACCCACAGGGATTCGA
>NZ_DKSU01000006.1:115480-202132 GCF_002472945.1 Empedobacter sp. UBA7248
TACCGTTACACCATGGGTCTGACTAAATTTTATTTCAATTTTTGCAACTTTTCTCTTAACTAAGTTAGATAAAAATGCCTCAACAATTGCTTATCGAGGCATAAGACTTTTGTAGACCCACAGGGATTCGNNCTACCGTTACACCATGGGTCTATGTCTTAATTGCTGTGCAAATATAGAAAGGTTTTTTAATTCACCAAAACTAATTTTACAAGTTTTTAGCTAAAACAGACGTTTTATGTGATAAGCTATTGAAAATGAATTTTAAAAAATGATTAATTTTTTTACATTTTTTTTATCAAAGCTTCATACGGATGATTTCGTTCTTGAATTTACGTTTCAAATCTTGTCCACAATCAAAAATCATTTGCTCATTTGATGGAAATGGAGCTGGTCTTCTACCAATCATATTTATATAATCTCGATCCAAAGAACGTCGATCACCTTTGTAAGTTCCATAAGAATCTCTAAAAATAAACTGACTTGCTAAGTTTTTAGAATCGATAGCTTGTTCTTTTTGATTATCGATCAAATAATATCTCGCCGTAATTGCAGCTTCCTTGATGCGTTGTACTTCTTCGAATCTACTTTTTACCGTAATATAACGATCTACCATTACAGGTTTTCCGTCTTTATCCTTCACTACTACTCCATTTTGCACCAATTCTTCTTTGCCATCCACAATTTTTTTCTCAAAATTATGTACCTCAATTTTTTCTCTTTCAGGCGAAACATTTATTGTCTCAAAACTTAATTGAATCACATAATCATACGAGCTATTTAGTCTTCCTGTGTAAAATTCAGTCCAATTAGAATCCAATCCATATGAGTTAAAATCTAACAAATCTTTCTCTAATAGTTTAGGAATAACAACTTCTGTATTGTTTACCAATTGTACCAAAACTTTATACATTCCGTTTGCACGAGCGGTATTCATCAAACTACGAGTATCTTTATAATTAGAATAAACACTTTCTAAAACTTGAAACTTTTGATATGCCGTTTGCGCATTCAATTTTCCTCCTTGATTTAAAAAAGATTTTCCTTCATCATACAAAAATTGCGCATATTTTTCGTGAATCGTTTTATAAGCTGCTGAATAATCTTTGGTTTTGAAATTATACGTTTTCCCACTAATCGATCTTCCATCAATTCCTGCAATCGTTTTTTGTCTTTCTTGCAAACGATTAATAATTTGATACGCTTCCTGATATTTAGAAGGATTAGTCAACGTTTCAATTTGTTTCAATCTATTTTCATCTTCTTGCTGTCCTTTGTTATACGCTTCAAAAATTAATGGGACATATTTGATTCCATTTTTCTCCGATGGATTTTTAAAATAAGCTTGCGTAGATTGCTCAAAAGCTTGCTGAAAATTACCAGAAACCAATGCTGAATTCGCCGATTTGTACGAATTACAATTTGTAAAGAATAGTAAAGAGAGCGTTAAAGCAAGTAATTTTATTTTCATATTATTAAGGTAAGTTTTTTGTTTTTTAAAAGTAAAAAGAAAGCCAATATAAATTGGCTTTTGGTTGATATTTTTTATTCTTCAAAAATAATCGAGTTGTCTCCTAAAGATTTTAATCTTACTAATGATTCAACTCTGATGTTTTCATTCAGTAAACGATCGCGTCCTTCTTGAAATGATTTCTCAATTATAAAGCCCATTCCCAAAAGGTTTGCACCAGATTGTTTTATCAAATCTTCAACACCCAACGCTGCATTTCCGTTCGCTAAAAAGTCATCAATAAAAATAACATTATCATTTTCATTCAGAAATTGGCTACTTACGCAAACATCGTACGTTCGGTCTTTCGTGAATGAATATACTTGCGACGCATAAAAATCTGCCATTGTTTTAGGTTTAGCTTTTTTCACAAAAACAACAGGCAAATTCAATTCTAATCCAACCATAATCGCTGGTGCAATGCCGCTCGCTTCGATTGTAATGATTTTATTAATGTTTAAATCCGAAAATCGCTGGACAAATTCCGACGCTATTGCTTTCATCAGAACAGGGTCCATTTGGTGGTTGATAAAACTATCAACTTTTAGAATTCCACCATCGAAACTTTTTCCATCCTTCAGAATTCTTTCTTTTAAAAGTTCCATTTAATATTTAGTTTTTTAAAGTTTACATAGAAAAAAAGCCAGCACATTGGCTGGCTTTGATATATTTTTTAGCTTATTCCCACTCGATTGTTGCTGGTGGTTTTGAGCTGATATCATAGGCTACACGGTTAATTCCTTTTACCTCATTGATAATTCTGTTCGAAACTAATTCTAAGAATTCGTAAGGTAATTTAGACCAAGTTGCTGTCATAAAATCGATCGTATTTGCTGAACGAACAACCGCCGTATATTCGTATGTACGCTCGTCTCCCATTACTCCAACAGATTTTACAGGTAATAACACCACGAAAGCTTGAGAAACTTCGTCGTATAAATTATGTGCATAAAGCTCGTCGATAAAAATCTGATCTGCTTCTTGTAAAATGCGTACTTTTTCTTCGTCAACTTCACCTAAAACACGGATTCCTAAACCTGGTCCTGGGAATGGATGACGGTAAACTAATTCGCGAGGAATTCCTAATTCTACACCAACTTTACGCACTTCATCTTTGAATAATTCGCGTAATGGTTCTAATAATTGAAGTTTCATATCTTCTGGTAAACCTCCTACATTGTGGTGAGATTTAATAGTTGCAGAAGGTCCTTTTACAGATTGAGATTCGATCACATCAGGATAAATAGTTCCTTGTGCTAAGAATGCTGCATCTTCGAATTTGTTCGATTCTTCATCAAAAACAGCCACAAAATCTTTACCAATTGATTTACGTTTTGCTTCTGGTTCATCGATACCTTTCAAATTTGTTAAGAAACGCTCTGAAGCATCAACCATTTTGATGTTCATGTTGAAGTGTTTTCCGTAATTTTCCATTACTTTTTTCCCTTCATCTTTTCTCAATAAACCAGTATCAACAAAAATACACGTTAATTGATCGCCAATTGCACGATGAATTAAAACCGCAGCAACAGAAGAATCAACACCTCCAGAAAGTCCTAAAATAACTTTTTTATCACCAACTACCTCTTTTATACGAGCAATTTCTGTTTCGATAAAATCTTTTAAAACCCAATTCTTTTCAGCTTGACAAATATTGAAAACAAAGTTTTCTAACATTGTAGAACCATATTCTGAATGCGTTACTTCTGGGTGAAATTGTACCGCAAAAATCTTTTTATCTTCATTTGCGATTGCCGCAATATCTATGTTTGATTTTCCTGAAACCGTAAATCCTGTTGGCGCTGTCATCACTTCGTCGAAGTGGCTCATCCAAACTGTAGATTGTTCTGGAACACCTGCGAATAAACTGTTTTGAGCTAAAACTGTTAATTCAGATTTTCCATATTCTCCTTTTTCACCTTTTTTTACTTCTCCGCCTAATAAGTGAGAAATCAATTGCATTCCGTAGCAAATTCCTAAAACAGGAACGCCCATTTCGAATAATTCTTTTTCTACCAAAGCGGCTTCATCTCCAAAAACTGAAGAAGGTCCTCCTGATAAAATAATTCCTTTTGGATTGTGTTTTTTGATTTCTTCGATTGAAGTGTTGTAGGGAATAATTTCTGTGTAAACTCCAAATTCTCGAATTCGGCGCGCGATTAATTGATTGTATTGCGAGCCAAAATCTAAAATAATAATTCCTTGCGTCATTGTGTTTGTCTTTGTGCAAAATTAAGTGAAATTCGGCGCAATCACAATTTTATTCTAGTCAAATTTTACTGCTTTTGGACAGATTTTTATGGTTTTCCGAGAACTTAATATTTTCATAACTTTAAAACCGATTAATCGAAATAATTTTACCTCGAAAAAACAATTCATCATGAAAAAATTTATATTTACTGCCTTAACAACCTTTATGCTTACAAATATGGCAAATGCTCAAAAAATTATAGCTCATCGTGGTTATTGGGACACCGAAAACAACGCAAAAAACTCGATTAAATCTCTAAAATCTGCACAAGAAATTGGTGCTTATGGTTCTGAATTTGATGTTTTAATTAGTGCTGATGATGTTTTGATGGTAAATCATGATGATCATTACCAAGGTCATACAATAGAAACTACAAATTCTTCTCTTTTAAGAACGTTGAAATTGGCTAACAACGAAAACATGCCAACTTTAGAAGAATATTTTGAACAAGGAAAAAAGAATAAGAAAGTTAAATTAATTTTTGAATTAAAACCTCACTCATCAAAAGAAAATGAAGATCGTGCAGTAAAAAAAGCAATTGAAATCATCAAAAAACATAAAGTAGAAAAACAAGTTGAAATCATTTCATTTAGTAAAAATATTTGTGATGAATTCAAGAAATTAGCACCTAAATTTCACGTTTCTTATTTAGCTGGAGATTTGTCTCCTCAAGAAGTAAAAGCGAAAAATTGGAATGGAATTGATTATCATTATAGTGTTTTTCAGAAAAATCCTACTTGGGTGAAAGAAGCGAAAGATTTGGGTTTATTGGTTAATGTTTGGACAGTTAACGACCCAAAAGTGATGCAAGAAATGATTGATATGAAAGCTGATTATATTACAACTGATAAACCTTTGATTTTAAAAGAAATTTTGACTAAATAAATTAGTATATTTAGCGGAATAAGAAATCATTTTATGTCTCAACTTAACTCATTCGAAATCTATTCATTTACAACATTAAACCAAATTCATAAAGATTATATTTTTAAAATTTGGAACAACGAATATCCTATTAATTTGGCTTTTGAGAGTTTACAGGACACCGAAAATTATCTGAATAGTTTGATTGAAGCGAAACATTTTTTTGCTGTTGATGAAAACAATCAAATGCAAGCTTGGGCGGTGATTTTCGAAAGAGATTATGAAAAATGGTTTGCAATAATTGTGGATAGCGAATTGCATCAAATTGGTTTGGGACGTAAAATTCTTAATCGATTAAAAACATTTTCGACAGAATTAAATGGTTGGGTAATCGACCATGAAAAAGATACAAAAGCGAATGGAGAGCCTTATCGTTCTCCGTTAGCTTTTTATATGAAAAATGATTTCAATTTACTTCCTGAAACTCGTTTGGAATTAGATAAAATTTCTGCGGTTAAAATTAACTGGAGAGAGTAATAAAAACAAAAAAAGAGAAGCTTATTAACTTCTCTTTTCTATTTTATTCTCCTAAAACCTTTTCCAAATCAGTGCTTCCTTGTATATTTCGCATTTGTCGCTCGATATGACTTGCACGTCTGCTGATAAAAGACGAAGGCGGATTCACATTATATTTTCGTGGCAAAGGTAAAGCTGCTGCAATACGAGCCGCTTCATTTTTGGTTAAATCCTTAGCAGGCTTATTAAAATAATATTCAGAAGCTGCTTCAACTCCAAAAACACCAATTCCCATTTCAGAAGTATTCAAATACATTTCTAAAATACGTTGTTTGCCCCAAATTTTTTCGATCATAAACGTAAAATAAACTTCCAATCCTTTTCTCAACCAAGAACGACCTTGCCACAAAAACACATTTTTCGCGACTTGTTGAGAAATTGTAGAACCTCCACGAAGTTTTTTACCTTCTTTATTTTTTTCGATCGCTTCCTGTATTCCATCCATATCAAATCCATTATGCATAGGAAATTTTTGATCTTCAGAACCAATTACAGCCAATTTTATATTTCGTCCCATTTCGTCATAGGAAATATAATCGCGCTTAAATTTTCCTTGTTCAAAACCTTGCTGAACTTGCGTAATCGTGAACGGCGGATTAATCCACTTTAACACAACAATGTATACAAGATGAGCTACAAAAAGATAAAGTATAACCTTACGAATAAATTTAAACATTTTATTTCTTTAAATTTGAAAGCAAAGTTATACGATTTATTGAATTTTAGAAATAAAAAAAGCTCCAAAAATGGAGCTTATATTTCTATTCTTTATTTTTTCTCAACTTTCGCTGAACCAGATGCTGGAGCTAATTTTTCTTTTGCAACATCTTTCACGTTTTTTAACTCAACGTTTACAGGCTCAATCAATGATTTTGTAGGACTTTCGTTACCTCTGTGGCACATTACACATGTTACAACATTAATCATTTCAGGATTTTTTGCATTTTCCCAATTGAAATTCTTTGCGTTTATATCACGTGTCATCACAATCATATGACGTGCAAATTCTTTTTCTTTTTTTGCATCACTTGCAAAATCCATCTTTTTCGTATCTGGATTTTCAGCGTGGCAAAAATTACATTTCACTCCTAAAGCAGCATTATATCCGCGCATCAAACCTTTCAAACTATCTTCCGAAATGTTTTGTGGTAATACTTTTAGGTTTTTCCATTCTGAACTTGAAATTGCTTTTCCTGTGTCAATTTGGCGAGAAGTTGTAAACGAAAAGATACTAAACATCAACGCTAAAACTCCCAAAGAAGCCATTATTCTATTTGTTTTCATTTGTAATAATTTTGTTTATACAAGGTAAAACAAATCTTAAACCGAATAAACCCTTCAGAAAAATTTGGAATAATTTTAAATAAAACCTTTAATGAATTAAAAATAAATCAATTAAAATCTCCAAACTAATAAACGCGAAATTTTATTCCCTTGTTGCATATTTACAATTCGGTAATCTCTTACTTTTTCACGTTTTAAAATTCCTTCTAAAATTCGAACATTTTCTTTCTTAGAAACCAATGTTGTAAACCATTTTACTTGATGTTTATAGTCTGCACTTTCTTTTATCATTTTCGTGATAAACAGACGCTCTCCTCCTCTACACCAAAGCTCAGAATTATTTCCACCAAAGTTTTGAATTGGTTTTTGATCAGATTTTTGACCCAAGTTTTTCAGTTTACGCATTGTTTGTTCCATCACTTCTTGATTCGATCTAAAAAAAGGAGGATTACAAATTGTAATATCAAATTTCTCGCCTTGTTTGATGATATTCTTGAAAATATTGTTCGGATTAAATTGCATTCTAATCTCAACTTTGTTACGTAATCGAGCATTTTTCTTCACAATTTCTTCCGCATTTTTAAAAGAAGCATAATCCAACTCTGCACCAACAAAGTTCCAATCGTATTCGTAATTTCCTATAATCGGATAAATACAATTCGCACCAACACCAACGTCCAAGACTTTTACATCTTTTCCACGCGGAATTACTCCATCAAAACTTTCGCCCAAAATATCGGCAACGTAATGAATATAATCGGCGCGACCAGGAATTGGCGGACACAAATTATCTTTTGGCAATTCCCAATAATCAATGTCATAATATGTTTTCAACAACGCTTTGTTCAACGCTTTTACAGCTTCTCTATCCGAGAAATTAATCGTTGGTTCATTCTCTTTATTGGGTTTGATATATTTGGAAAGTGGCGAATAAATCGCACACAATTTTTCGAAATTATAAGGCGCTAAATGACGATTGCGCGAATGTAATTTTTTTAATTTACTCTTCTTTTCGGGAGTATCCATACAAAAATATTTATGCAAAAATAAGACAACCTTTGCAGTTTTCTGCAAAGGTTGCTTTTGATTTCGATTATTTAAGTTGTTTTTGTAGCGTTTCGATTTGTTTCAAAAGATGATGAATCACTTCTAAACCTTCTAAATTAACGCCCAAATTATAATGAAATTCAATAAATCGTTCGATTAATTTCAAATCATTTTCTTCGATAAAATATTCTTGGTTACGTTCGTGCAAAACAACCAAATCATTTTTGTACAAATCAATCACAAATTGAGGCTCAATCTGATGATATTTACTAAACTGAATAACAGATATCGTTACATTTTTCATGGTTTTAAGCTTTTTTAAGTGAACGTAATTTCTCGAATAATTCTTTCTCTTCTGCTGATAAATTAGTTGGAGTTTTTACAGAAAATGTCACATACAAATCTCCAAATTGATCATCTTTCTTATAAATTGGTAAACCTTTTCCTTTTAATTTCACCTTTTTATTATTCTCTGTTCCTTCTTTTATCGGGACTTTTACTTTTCCAGAAAGCGTATCAACCATTGCTTCTCCACCCAAAATCGCATCATATAAGTCAATCTCAACAATGGTAGATAAATCTGCTCCATTGACCTCAAAGGATGTATTATTTTCGATATGAAACGTGATATACAAATCTCCATTTGGCCCATTGTTATAACCTTTTCCTCCGTGACCTTTTACCTTAATCGTTTGTCCATCTTCTACTCCAGCAGGAATTGTAATTCGAATATTTTTACCATTCACCGCAAAAGTTTGTTTGTGCGAAGTCAATGTATCTGTCAAATTTAGTGTCAAACTGGCATTTACATCTTGCCCTTTATAACCTGTTGATCTACTTCTACCTTCGCGTCCAAACATCGAACTGAAAAAATCTGAATAACCATCGAAATCACCAAAACCTTCAGTCCCATCAAAATCGCTATTACTATATTGATATTGTTGCTGTTGTTGCTGACGAGCTTTCTCATATTCTTCACCATGTTGCCAATTTTCTCCATATTTATCGTATTTTTTACGTTTTTCTGGATCGCTCAACACTTCGTTTGCTTCGTTTAATTCTTTAAATTTCTGTGCAGCTTCATCGTTGTTTGGATTAAGATCGGGATGATACTTACGTGCCAATTTCCGATAAGCTTTTTTTATCTCATCTTGTGATGCGGTCTTTTGCAGACCTAATATTGTATAATAATCTATAAAAGCCATAGTAATTAATAAGTTTGTGTCTTAATTTAATCAAAATCAGTTCCAATTTTTTCAAAACTGACAATACGACTTATTCTTTTTATTCATTATAAAATTTTTAATATTTTATCTAAAATGAATAAATTTATTATGATTAATTTATAAATTTTCAAAAATAATTTGGATATATTCAAAAAAAACAATTATTTTTCATTTATAAAAGAAGGTTATGAATAGAAGAAATTTTTCGAAAAATATATTAATTGGATCGGCGGTTGGCGACGCATTAGGAGTTCCTGTTGAGTTTAAAAGCAGGCAATATTTACAACAAAATCCTGTCACAGATATGATGGGTTATGGAACATACAATATGCCTCCAGGCACTTTTTCTGACGATAGTTCGATGATGTTTTGTCTAGCAGAATCGTTGTGTAATGGTTATAATGTAAATGATATTGCAGAAAAATTTCAGATGTGGATGCATGAAGGTTATTGGACGGCTGACGGAGAAGTCTTTGATGTGGGAATTTCTACACGAAAAGCAATAAATCGTTTACGAGTTGTAAAAAATCCAACCGAAGCTGGTTCTACAGCCGAATCTGATAATGGAAATGGGTCGTTAATGCGTATTCTTCCTTTAGCAATTTTCACAAAAGATTTATCGATTGATGAACGTTGTGAAATTGTCAAAGAAGTTTCTTCTATCACGCATGCGCACAATCGTTCTGTTTTGGCATGTATTTATTATATTGAATTTGCGTTGAATGTTTTGGATTCCGAAAATTTAGAAGAAGCTTATCTGAATACAAATTTTTGGTTAAAATTATTCTTAGAAGAAAATGAAATTTATAAAAACGAATTTCAATATTTCGAACGAATTTTAAGTGGAAAACTAATTGATTTAAAAGAAGATGAAATTAAATCAACTGGTTATGTTATGGATAGTTTAGAAGCTTCTATTTGGTGTTTATTGCATACAGATTCGTATAAAGATTGTGTTTTGAAAGCTGTGAATTTAGGGCATGACACCGATACAATTGCTTGTATTGCTGGTGGAATTGCAGGAATTTATTATGATGCAGAAACAATTCCGACCAATTGGATTGAACAATTGGCGCGAGTGGATGATATTTTACATTTAGCAGAACAATTGGAAGAAAAATATGAATTTTAGAAAGGTTGAACTATTCTAAATTCACCAAAAACATTTTCGTAAATTTGCAAAATGGAAAGTCAAAAAAATAATCCATTACACGGAAAACGTTTAGACGATATTATCGAAGAATTAGTGATTTATTACGGCGGTTGGGAAGGTTTGGGAAATCAAATTAACATCAGATGTTTTAATGATAATCCAAGTTTGAAATCATCGTTGAAATTTCTTCGAAAAACAGATTGGGCACGTGTAAAAGTGGAAGAATTGTACATCAAAAAAATTGCAAAATAATGAGTGCAACTATTCTTGAAGAAAAGATTTTTATTGATTCTGAGCTTTTAGCCAATATCGAAGAAGAAAGTCAGGTTATTATACATTGTTGTATGACGGCAGACGAATATGCAAATGCTGCACGTATTTGGCCTTCTACTTTTATTATTGATAATCAATCAGGAAAACGTTGTCAATTGGTTTTTGCAGACGGAATTACGATGTATCCAAATTGGACGTATATCGAAGAAGGTTCGTCTCTTCATTTCACATTAATTTTCAATGGTTTGCCAAAAAGTTGTCAATCATTTGATTTGGTCGAAATTATTCCGCAAGCTGGAGGCTTTGAATACCGAAAAATAAATCGAAATAAAAGCGATGTTTATCACGTCGAATTTTCAGAATAAATTAAAAAATGCGTTTCAAATGAAACGCATTTTTTAATAATATAAACTGTATTTTTTATTGAATTACTCCAATATCATTTCGATAATATTCGTAATCAAAATGTACTTTCTTGATGTTTTCGTAAGCGGTTTCACGTGCTTCTTCTAATGTATTTCCTAATCCAACTATGTTGATTACACGTCCACCAGAAGTCAAAATTTGTTCTCCTGATAATTTTGCACCAGCAATAAAATTAGGACAAGTTACATTTTCTAAACCACGAATCTCAAAACCTTTGTCGTAATTTCCTGGATATCCTCCCGAAACCATCACCACACAACATGCATGTTGATTTTTGAAAGTCAAGTCGAAATCTTCTCCTTTAATAGCTTTATTTACAACCTCAGCCAAATCATTTTCTAACAAAGGTAAAGTTGTTTGCGTTTCTGGATCGCCCATTCTTAGGTTATATTCCAACAAATAAACTCCTTTTGTCGTAATCATTAATCCAAAGAAAATAACACCTGCAAATTCTAATCCTTCTTTAATTAAACCACATTTTGTTGGCTCCATAATTTCTTCTTCGAACATTTTGAAATGCTCTTCCGTAAACAATGGATTTGGAGCGATAACGCCCATTCCACCAGTATTCAAACCAGTTTCACCTTCACCAATTTTCTTGTGATCTTTTGCCGAAACAAATGGAACGATTTTTTTCCCGTTAAAGAAAGACAAAATAGAAGCTTCAAAACCTTCTAAATATTCTTCGATAACCACTTCGTTTCCTGCATCACCAAAGGTTTTATCTTCCATTATATCCAAAACAGCTTGTTTCGCTTCTTCAAAATCTTGGCAGATAATCACTCCTTTTCCAGCAGCTAAACCAGAGGCTTTCACTACAATTGGATACTCTTGTATTTTCAAATAATCAATCGCCAACATTGGTCCTTGAAAATTCTTATATTTTGCTGTTTTCACACCATATTTATCCATAAAATCCTTCGCAAAAGCTTTAGAAGCTTCCAATTGCGCAGCAGCTTTATGAGGTCCGAAAACATTTAAATTCTCTTTCTGAAAAATATCAACGATACCTTCTGCTAATTCAGCTTCTGGTCCAACAAAAGTTAAATCGATTTGATTTTCTTTCGCGAAATTTTTCATTTCTTCAATCGAAGAAACCGAAACATTAGTTCCAATTTGCGCTGTTCCTGCATTTCCTGGAATAAAGAATAATTCTGCTTCTTGACTTTTTTGTTTGAAGTCTTCAGCAAATTTCCATCCGATTGCGTGTTCACGACCTCCTGAACCGATTACTAATATTTTTGTCATTTGTTTTAATCTTTTAATGAAAAATGAATAGTGAAAATTCTATTCTCGATACATTTTCTACGAAAACACTCGAATTGACGAATTTTCAAATTAGCACATTAACTAATTAATCAATTAGTGCATAAAATGTCTCATTCCTGTGAAAACCATCGGAATTTCACGTTCGTTACAAGCATCAATAGATTCTTGATCTTTAATTGATCCTCCTGGTTGAATAATTGCTTTAATTCCATTTTCTGCTGCAAAATCTGCTACATCACGGAAAGGGAAAAATGCATCTGAAGCTAATACTAAATCTTCTTCCACTTTTTCTTTTGCACGTGCAATCGCTTGTTGAGCCGCCCAAATACGGTTAGTTTGGCCACCTCCGATTCCGTAAGCTTGACCATTTGTCGCTACAACAATTGCGTTAGATTTTACCCATTTAACAATTTTTTGAGCAAAAACTAAATCTGTCATTTGACGATCAGTCGGTTGAGCTTCAGTAACCACTTTAAGATCTGTTGAAAATTGATTATCTGTCGATTGAACAATTAATCCTCCATCAACTTTTACGTAAGTAACTTTATCAGAAACAGGATTTTTCACTTTAATAATTCGTAAATTTTTCTTTTGTTTGAAAATTTCTAATGCTTCTTCTGTAAATGAAGGCGCAATCACAATTTCTAAGAAAATTTTATTTAATTCTACTGCCGTTTTTCCATCAACTTCTCTATTAAAAGCGATGATTCCACCGAAAATTGACATTGGATCACATTCATAAGCTTTTTCATAAGCTTCTAAAACATTATCTCCAATCGCAACTCCACAAGGTGTTGAATGTTTTACTGCACAACAAGTTGTTTCTTCAAATTCTGAAACTACTTTGTAAGCCAAATCCATATCACGAATATTATTGAAAGAAAGTTCTTTTCCTTGTAAATATTCGAAATCTTTCATTGCTCCGTTTTTCGTTTTGTCAACGTAATAAGCCGCTTTTTGATGTGGATTTTCTCCATAACGTAAATCCATTACTTTCTCGTAAGAAGACTCTAAAAACTGAGGAAAATCTTCTCCTAAAATGTAAGTAGAAATCGCCGCATCGTAAGCAGAAGTTAAGTTGAACACTTTACCAGCACATAATTTACGCGTTTCGATAGAAGTTGAACCATTCTCACGAATTTCATTCATCACCACTTCATAATCATTCACATCCGTTACAACCGTTACATCATAAAAATTCTTTGCAGAAGAACGTAACATTGATGGTCCACCGATGTCAATAAATTCAATCATCTCCGCTTCAGAAAGACCTGTGTTCATCTTTTCGAAGAAAGGATAAAGATTTACAATAACGATATCTATTGGATTAATTCCATGTTCTGCAATTGTTGCCATATGGTTTTCGTCCGAACGACGCGCCATAATACCACCATGAATTGCAGGATGTAAAGATTTTACGCGACCATCTAAAATCTCAGGAAAACCAGTTACATCTTTTACTTCTGTAACCTCAATTCCATTGTCTTGTAAATGTTTGTAAGTTCCTCCAGTTGATAAGATTTTGTAATCTTGTTCAACCAAGAATTTTGCAAATTCTAACAAGTTCGACTTGTCCGAAACACTGATTAGCGCTTGTTTTTGCATTGTGTTTAGTTTTTAAAGTTTATTGTTTGTTTACTATTTTATTGGAAATGAAAAACCTCAATGTACACGACATTGAGGCATTCTATATTTTATGCTTCGCTGATTTGCTTGATTGCCTTGATGTAGATTTCACTTTCTACCTCAGCAACTTTACGTTGTAAATCTGCTACTTCGTCACCTTCTTCGATCTCAAAAGTTCCTTGACAAATGATTTGCCCTTCATCTACACCAGCCGTCACAAAATGTACGGTTGCTCCTGATGTTTTTTCACCAGCTTCTAAAACCGCTTTGTGAACCTTTGCTCCATACATTCCTTTTCCACCAAATTTTGGTAATAATGCAGGATGAATATTAATCATTTTCGAGCCCCATCTCGAGGTAAATTCTGGAGATAATATGGTTAAAAAACCTGCCAAAACAATTAAGTCGATTTCTTCTCCTTCTAAATTATGTTCAGCATCTTCCGAAAAAGTTTTTTGGTCTAAGACATACGTTCGAATATCTTTATCCAACGATCGTTCTATTGCATAACAGTCGCGGTCTGCCATTACCATCGAAATTTCGACATTTGGTAACGTTCCGTCTTCAACTGCATCAATAATATTTTGAAGATTTGTTCCGCCTCCGGAAACAAATACAGCTATTTTCATGTTTGTTTGTAAGTAATCTTGTTTGTTTTACAAAGATAAGATTTTAGTTGAAGCAAGCTGAAAAATATAACTTGGATTTAATCTATTTATTAATGATTTATTCACAATTAAAAATAAAAAAGGCTATCTCTTATCGAAATAGCCTTTTGAAAATATTTTTTAGTGACCTTGAGTTCCATCAACTCCATGTGCGTGTCCGTGAGATAATTCTTCCTCAGTTGCTGGACGAACATTTAAAACTTCAACTTCAAATTCTAATGTTTTTCCTGCCATTGGAGGATTCAAATCTGCAATTACAGCCTCTTCTGTTACCTCTACAACTGAAGCACGGAATTGATTTCCTGCATCATCAGTTAAAGGTAAAATTGCTCCAACTGGTGGTAATCCAGATTCTTTGAACATATCTAAAGGTAATTGAGCAACAGCTTCTTCTACTCTTTCACCGTATCCTTCTGCTGGAGTAATTACGAATGATTTTTTATCACCAACTGCTAATTCTTTTAATTCTTCTTCAAATTTTGGAATCATCATTCCAGCTCCGAATAAAAAAGTTAATGGCTCTTCTGCATTTGATTGTTCTACAAATACTTTTTCACCATTCGCTTCGATGGTATGTAATGAGTAGTTTACTGAAACTACATTGTTGTTTTCTATTGACATAAATTGTAAATTATGGATGCTTTATAAAAGCGTTCATTTTTAATACTTATCTTTTAACAACAATTATTCCTTTCGAATAATTTGACCAATTTTGTCAGTTATTTAGATTTTTGAACTGACATTTTTTATTTAATCAATAAAAAGTAATGCTTTTTTGATGTCTTCATAACCAATTTCACCATTGAAATAATCGTAAATTGGTTTTAAAACTTTATTCTCTTCAAATTCGATTTCACTATAAGCCAATCGAACTTTATCAATAACTTTGTCAGAAGGTTTAAATTTTGAGTAATCCAAATCAGGTTCACTTTCTTTGATTTTACCAATATGATCGACAATTGCTGAAGTAGTTAACCCTCTTTTCTCTGAAATTTGTTCCAACGTCAACCCTTCTTTCACATATTCTAGTGTGATTTCGTAAGTAGATTTCTTTTGTCCTTTTTCTTTGGTTTTATTCTTTTCGATGTTCTTCGCGATTTGCTTTTTATCCAACGTTCCTCCAGAATATCGAATAAAAGTGGCCCAAGAATTTTGCAATTCTTTTTCGTCTAAAAACTCATCCATTTCATTCGATAAAACCTGAAAACGTCTATCAGCCTTCATCGCAAGCGAATCAATTTCTAAAGCCGTTTGATTAAGACCATGTAACATCAACGAATTGAGATCTCGTAAACGTGAAAGTGCAACATACCCTTGTCCTTTTTCAAACGCTTTCGACAAATCTATAAACGCAGAATCTAACGTCATTCCTTGAGATTTGTGAATTGTAATCGCCCAAGCCAAACGCAACGGAACTTGTGTGAATGAAGCCAACGCTTTTCCGCTTTCATCTTCTATCGCCCAAGTTTCTGGTTTTGCAACATGAAATTCACCATCCAAAGTTTTGATAATTGGCTCATCTTTTTCGGTATAACCTGATACATTTCCAAGCGTTCCGTTTACAAAACCAACTTCGAAATTGTTACGAACAAACATCACTTTTGCTCCAATCTTCAATTCTAAAATTTCTTCTGCTAAAACAGATTTTTTAAGAACCTCAACCAAAGCTGGATTTCCCGCAACTTTTGCTTCAAATGTTTTGGAAGAAGAATCAATATTAATCAATTGACCTTTGTTGATTCGATCTACATCCATATTATGTGTATACAAACGCGTTTGTGAATCTATTTCATCAGGAAAATATTCGATTCGAGATTCTAATAAATCAACAGTTTTTTGCGAAATATTTCCAGAGCGAATTTCATTTAAAATATCATTCAATGCATTATTTGTCTGACGATATTGTTCTGTCAAATAGCAAATATGCACTTTCGATTGCACCCAAGCATCTGACATAAAACAGAATTTATCTTTCGATTCTTCCCACTCTTCACCAATCGGTGGCAACTGGAAAAAATCTCCCGAAAAAATAACCTGAACACCTCCAAAAGGTTCATCATTTTGTTTGAAAAATTTCAATACATAATCAACCGCATCCAACTGATTTCGGTGCAACATTGAGATTTCATCAATAATCAAGACTTTTACTTTGTCCATTTTATCACGAAAATATTTTTTGTCTCGAAGAGAAGCTAAATATCGATCCGAAACATAATCTTTTATCCCAATTCCAGCCCAAGAATGTATCGTCTGACCATTCATGTGCGTCGCAGCAATTCCCGTAGAAGCCGTTATAGCAACAGGAATACCATGCTGTTTAAGATATTGAATGTATTGGTTCAACACATAAGTTTTTCCGGCACCCGCAGAACCTGTTAAAAATACATTTCGACCAGATTTTAGAATTGCCAAAGCCTTAGATTGTTGCATAACTTATGAGTGAATTTGGAGTTTTTTGAATGAAATGCAAAGATACAAAGATTGAATGAAGTAAGGAAATGATAAATATTTAAGTCTTAAAAAAAATGATGCAAATATTAATTAAATTTTTATACTTTAGATTTATAACTAAATCAAACTAAATCAATTCAAATGATGGATTTCTTCAAAAAAATAAAAGGTGAATTTATCGATATTATCGAATTTTTAGATAATAATCAAAATACGATTGTTCATCGATTTGAACGTTATCAAAACGAAATAAAAAATAATGCAAAATTGGTTGTTCGTGAAGGGCAATTGGCTATTTTTATTAATGAAGGACAATTGGCAGATATTTTTTCGCCAGGAACTTATACGCTAAACACTCAAAATCTTCCTATTTTATCGACTTTACAAGGTTGGAAATATGGTTTTGATAGTCCATTTAAAGCAGAAGTTTATTTTGTTAGTACAAAAACTTTTCTGGATCAACGTTGGGGAACTAAAAATCCTATTATTCTAAACGACGAACGTTTCGGTATGATAGAAGTTCGAGCTTTTGGAACATATACATTTAAAGTTTCGGATGCAGGAAAATTTATCAAAGAAATTGTTGGAACAATTGGTTCTTTTACAACAGAGCAAATCAATGAACAATTGCGAAGCGTAATTGTTACTCGCTTTACAGATTCTATTGGAGAAGCAAATTTACCAATTGAAAATTATGCTGCAAATTTGAATGAATTATCCGAAGCAATTTTCAATTATATGAAAGATGATTTTGGAGCTTATGGAATTGATGTGACTAAATTTTTGATCGAAAATATTTCGATGCCAGAAGAAATCAAGAAAGAAATCTTCGAATTGAGTCGTTTGGATAAAATAGATTTGAACAAATTTGCTCAACTAAAAGCTGCAAAAGCAATGGAAGCAGCAGCAAATAATCCATCTGGATTGGCTGGTGCTGGCGTTGGAATGGGTGCTGGTTTTGCGATGGCAAATCAATTTACGCAAGGTTTCGCTCAAAATAATAATCAATCAAATCAAAACCAAACGCCTCCTCCTATTTCGTCAACTTCAGTTTCGTTTTTTGTTGCAAACAATGGTCAACAAACTGGTCCATTCGATTTGACAACTTTGAAACAAATGATTGCAAATGGACAACTTACAAAAGACACATTGGTTTGGAAAACTGGTATGGCAAATTGGGAAAGTGCCGCAAATCAGAGCGAATTAACTTCATTATTTGGTCAAACTCCTCCTCCATTACCTCAAACATAATTCTTAACTAAAAAAAGAAAACTTGGCTACCGAAGAAATTTATAAAGCAAATAATACAGCTTCCACTTCTTGCAAATCCTGCGGCGCACCAATGGTTTACAAGGCTGGTACAAATTTGCTGGTTTGTACCTATTGCAATAGCACGCAAGAGATTAAACAAGAGAATTTTATATTAAATGAAATTGATTTTGAAAGTTTTATCAAAACCTACGAAAAAGAAGAATTTAATAAAACAAAAGTTATAACCTGCAACAATTGTAAAGCGACACCAACCGTAGACGAAAATCTGCGTTCGATGATGTGTCCGTATTGTGGTTCGCCTTTAGTTGAAGAAAATATACACGAAGAACGATATATAAAACCAAGTTATGTTTTGCCTTTTCAGGTTGATAAAATCAGAATAAATGATATTCTGAAAAATTGGGTAAATGGTTTTTGGTTTGCTCCAGACAATCTAAAAAAAGCAATTTTATCAGCAGATAATATCAATGGAATTTATGTTCCGTTTTGGACATTTGACACAGAAACTTTTACAGACTACAAAGGCGAACGCGGTGATGCATATTACGAAACAGTTGGTTCTGGAAAAAATAGAAGGCAAATAAGACGTGTCGATTGGTCTTATAAAGCGGGAAGTCTAAACAATTTTTATGATGACGTTTTGGTTTGCGGAACCAAAAGTCTTAATCCTACCATTTTAAACAATGTGCAAAGAGGTTGGAATCCGAAAGCTGTTGTAAAAATTGACCCAAATTATCTCGAAGGTTATATTACCGAAAAATATCAAGTTGATTTGAAAGATAGTTACGCGAGGGCAAAAAATATCTTTATTCAATACGAACGAGAAAGTGTGAAACGTGATATCGGCGGAGATGAACAACGCATAAATGACATGTTAACAAAATTCGATAAAATAACATTCAAACACATATTGTTGCCAATTTATGTTAGTTCTTTTTTGTACAATAACAAAAACTACACCTTCTATATCAACGGAATGACGGGTCAAATAGCTGGAAACAGACCTTACAGCACTATTAAAATTGTATTTATGGTAATTGCCACAATCATTGTATTACTAATTTTAATAATGATGTTTAGATAACAATTTAGCTAAAAATAGTGAGTTTTTTTGAGTGACGATTTTACAACTTTGTAATACAAGAACTCAAAAAAACTACTACCATGAATTTATCATCAAGCGGACCTTTTATCGAAATCATCGAGTGGATAGAACAAGATCCAAATCTGTTGATGCTAAAATTTCCTGATCAAGACAAGGAGATAAAAAATGGCGCGAAATTAATCGTAAGAGAAAGCCAAGCCGCATTATTTCTTAATCAAGGGGTTTTTGCAGATGATTTTTCAGCGGGAACATTTTCTTTAGCAACCGAAAATATTCCTATTTTATCAAAATTAAAAGGTTGGAAATATGGTTTTCAATCACCTTTCAAAGCAGATGTTTACTATTTTTCGACAAAAGATTTTGCCAATTTAAAATGGGGAACTCCTGCTCCTGTTTTACTTCGTGATCCACAATTTGGTCCAATTCGTATCAAAGCTTTTGGAAGTTATAATATTAAGATTTCTGATGTCAGAAAATTCTTTTCAAAATATGCAGGAACTTTTCCTATCCTGACTGTTTTCGAATTAGAGCATCAATTACGTGATTTTATTGCACCTATTTTTGCCGAAGTTTTAGCTCAAGCTAATATTTCTGCGCTTGACATTGCAGGAAATCTTTCTACACTTAATCAAAAAATCCAACCATTAATCACTCCACATTTCGAGCAATTCGGAATCGATGTCACTCATTTCACCATTAGTTCGGCGACTTTACCAAAAGAAGTAAACGACAACATTGATAAAATAAGTAGTATGAATATGATTGATGATATGAACAAATTTCAACAATTCAATACTTCTTTAGCGATTGGAAAAGATGGAAATCCGATGCAACAAAGTGTGCAAGATGCAGCTGCACTTGGATTGATGATGCAAGGAATTACGCAACAAAACACACCTCAACAACCTACTCAAAATCAAGAAGAATCAGTTGTAGATAAACTAAAAAAATTAAAAGAAATCTATGATTTAGGCTTGATTGAAGATACTGAATATCAGTCAAAAAAAGCTGAATTATTAGACAAATTATAACCACTAAAAACTAAATTTTATGAAAACTATTGGAACTTACATGGCTATTTTCGGATTATTAGCAATTGTTCTGAACTTCTTTAATGCCGTTCCTCGTCTTTTGGCTTGGATCTACAATTGGGGCGAAGGCGTTGCGTGGGGAATTAAAATTGCGTTCGTTATCGTTGGTGCTATTCTCTATTTTATGGGAAGAAAACAAGAAGAAAATATCGCAAATTAAAATAATATGAATGACGAAAAGCCAAAATTATCATTGATTGAAAAATTGAAACTTCAAGCAGAGAATCAAACGAATCTTGGAGGAGATTTCATGAAAAATCAATCAAAGCTAGAAACTGTAGATTGCCCAAATTGCGGTGCTGGTCGTGCAAAACAAGATGGTGTTACCAAATGCGCCTATTGCAATTACGAATTTATTAGTGGAAAATTGGACGATGGAATACATATTAAAACCTCAGATAATTCGAGAGAATAATGGAAAATAACTTTGTAGAATTAGACAAGTTAATTGATCGTTTCAAGAGCTTTTTATTGAAATTAGAACAACGCGCTTTAGAATTAGAAACTGAAACGATAGAAGCTGGCCAACAAATAAATGATTTGGATGAAATAAGATTTATTCATTTCAAAGCTGGAATTACAGGACAATATGAAACATTAAAAGCTAAAGCTAAAGAGATTTTCAAAGAGCAAATTGAGAAAAAATCTTTTTCATATTATTACTCAGATAAAGATTTAAGAGCAGATGATTATATGTATTCTCATGATGCTAAGATTTATGAAACTTCGCTTTTGTTAGATGATTTTGATGATAAAATTGACTCGATTTTGGGAAATATTTTTAGTCAAGTAAAAGCTGAAAGTTCTGAAGATAAACTCAAAAAATTATTAGTAGAATACGAAACAACGAAGAACAATTTTTGTTGCGCGCAATGTGGAGCGAACCTAAAAATCGAGAAAGTCTATTTTGTTTCTGCTTATGTTACATGCGAATTTTGTCAAACACAAAACACATTTGTTCCGTCAACCAGAATGTCACTTTTACCTGATTTGGTAAGAGAAATTGCAACAGAAAAAACAGGGATTTTAGATTATCCAATTCCTGGAAATTCAGTTTTTGAAAAGTTTTTGAACAATGAAAAACATGCAAGACAGCAATTCTTTATCAAAAAGAATCTAATTCCAGAATTAACCGATTCTTACAAAGAAGTTTATAAAAGAGAAATTAATGATTTTGTACAAACTTTTCAGCATGAAACGGAAACAGAAGCAGCTTTTCATCAAAGTATTATCGATCAATTTGGAACAAAATTTATCAATCAAAATTCGACTATAAATGATTTAGAAAAAATAGATCAACTTGCTTTTGAAACGATTTTGAACAAAGAATTACTCAGTATGAATTTCATGAAAGAAGCTGTAGAAAAAACTACAATTCTGACTGATTTAGAAAACCATTATCAATCATTAAAACAACAAAATAATTATAATTAAACAACTCAAAACTATGTTCGGAAAATTAAAAAACATTTTCAATAAAGCAGAAGAAGCAATTGAAAATTTACAAGAAAATAACACAACTCAATCATCAAATTCAGAGAATGAATCTGTTCAAAGTTCTTATCAACCAGAACCTATTTATTTTGAAGATTACATCGATTATAGTAACATCATTCCAGAAATTGATGAACATTATGTAGACAATTACGAGAATTTTTACAATGCTTTAAATTCTAATAATCGTCAAAAAGTAGAAAAAGCAATTACTATTTGGAAAAACGATCTTGAAAAATACAAAGAGCAAGTGCGTAAAATGGGACCTTATGAAGGTGATGATTCGTTGCAACAACATGCGATTGCATATTTTGATGATAAAATAAAAAACATCGAAAATGATTTTGAGAAATATGCAGAAGCCTTTTTAACGGATGCCCCAAATCAACAAGAGTTATATGACAGAGCTGAAAACAATAAAATGGCTTTGTATGATCGTATTAATGATCAGTTAGAGAAATTTGTTCAGAAATATGAAGATAAAAATTCGGATATTGGAATTGAACAAATGTATCAACAACATGACGCAAAAGTGCTTGAAGATTCAAAAGACAATCCTTTGTTAGAGCCGATTCATGGAATTTCTTTGTACGATTATGCTGCAGGAGTTGTGAAAATTGGTTCTAATGTTCCTGAAACTGATGTTTTGAAAGCTTTGGGAGTTGATAAACCGCAATGGGACGAAGCAAGTTTGATTTGGAATCAACGTATGGAACAAGATACAGAAATGACTGTGATGACGTTGTACAGCCAATATTTTACAAAAATTGATGAGCATCCAACATTAGGAAGTAACGGAAATTTGACTGCTGATACAACTTCAAATCCAAACTTAGAACGTTTGAAAACGGACGAACATTTCTTCTATGATTTAGCTGCCGAAAGAGATGCTGCAATAGAAGTTGGAAAAGATGGCGCACAATATATTCTGGATAAATACGGAATTGGAATTATTGACTTCCAAAATCAAGCGATGGAATGGACTCGTTCTGGTAATTATTCAACAATGATTACTTATCAAATGGAAAAGAAAGAAGAATATTTAAAACAATTTCAAAACGAAATGGGCGGAACTATCGCTGATGATATTGAGTTTTAATATTCTACCTAAAACAAAAAAACCGGATAAGAAATCTTATCCGGCTTTTTTAAACTATTTAATCTACTATTTCAATATAATTTTGTCAGCACCCTCTTGAATTTCTCCAATCAACGCACTTCCATCAATAATATTCAATACTTTTTCAGCGTCAGTTTGGTCAACGATGACAACCATTCCGACACCCATATTAAATGTTCCAAACATCTCGTTTTCTGCAATTCCTCCGCGTTTCGCTAATTCTTGCATTACTGTTGGTACATTTATTTTTGCTTTTTCTATTACAGCCGTCAAACCGTCATTTATAATACGAGGAACATTCTCGATTAATCCACCTCCTGTAATATGAGCAATTCCAGACATTTCGATTCCTGCATCTTTGATTTTGAAAATATCATTTTGATATAATTTTGTTGGAACTAATAATGTCTCGAACAAAGGTTTACCTTCAAATTCTTCGTTAAAATCTGGGAAAACTTTACGAACCAAAGAGAATCCATTCGAATGGAAACCACTTGATGGTAACGCAATAATTACTTGTCCAGCTTTTATTTTAGAACCATCGATAATTTCGTCACGCTCTACTACTCCAACACAAAACCCTGCAACATCATAATCACCAACTTGGTACATTCCTGGCATTTCTGCTGTTTCTCCACCAATTAATGCTGTTCCAGTTTCTTTACACGCTTGTGCAATTCCACCTACAATTTCTGCTGCGATATCAGAATCTAATTTTCCACAAGCTAAATAATCTAAGAAAAATAATGGTTTTGCACCATGACACAAAATATCATTTGCACACATTGCGAAACAATCAATCCCAACTGTATCGTAAACTTTAGAATCTAAAGCCACACGTAGTTTAGTTCCTACACCATCGGTTCCTGATACCAAAACAGGATTTTTGTAACCTCCTAATTGGTAAAATGCACCAAAACTTCCAATTCCATTCAACACATTTGAATTGTGTGTTGCTGCAACTGCATCTTTAATTTTCGATACCGTTTGATAACCTTCTTCCTTATCTACTCCGGCTTGTTTATATGTATTGCTCATTTTTTTGTTGTATTAGTGTAAAATGTAACAAGTATTAAGTACATTTTACATTAGACTTTTTACATTTTACAATTATAATTTATCTAATCTATATGCAAAGGTTTTACCTCTTTACACTCTTCATTAGAATAATTTACAGGATATTTTTCTGTAAAACATCCAAAACAATGTTCTTTACTTCCTAATAAATCAATCAGATTATCAACTGTTAAGAAATCTAACGAATCGACATTCAAATAATCTTCAACCTCTTTAATTGACTTATTTCCTGAAATTAAATCTGCTTTAGAAGGCATATCAATTCCTAAATAACAAGGTGCAATAATTGGAGGCGAAGCAGAACGAAAATGAATTTCTTTTGCTCCTGCTTCTTTTAAGATTTTGATTAATAATTTCGAAGTTGTTCCACGTACAATCGAATCATCTAAAACAACCAAACGTTTTCCTTTGATTTTATTTTTGATGGGATTCAATTTTAAGTTTACCACACGCTCACGCATTTCTTGCGATGGCACGATAAACGAACGCGACATATAACGATTCTTAATCAAAATTGGTTCGTAAGGAATACCCGAAGCTTCTGAATAACCAATTGCAGACGGAATTCCAGAATCTGGAACACCAATCACAATATCGGCATCAACAGGAGATTGTTCGTATAATTTTCGACCAGATTCTACACGTAAATCGTAGATTTCATTTCCTTCTATATTCGAGTCAGGACGTGCAAAATAAATGTACTCAAAAGCACAAATATTACGTTGCGTTGGTTGATTTAATGAATAAGATTTCAAACCTTGCTCATTTACAACAATCAATTCTCCTGGCTCTACATCACGAATAAACTCTGCTCCGACAGCATCTAACGCACATGTTTCTGAACAGAAAATATACGCATCATCCAATTTACCTAAACATAAAGGACGAATACCATTTGGATCTCGAAAAGCTGCCATTTGATTATTCGCTAATAACAAAACCGAATAAGCTCCTTTTACTTTTTCTGTTCCTTTCTGAATAGCTTCTACAATATCTAAATGCGAATATTTTTGAATAGAACGTAATAAAACTTCCGTATCCGAAGTTGCTAAAAATGGTAAACCTTCTGCTTCTAATTCAGCTCTCAATGCTTCAACTTCAATTAAATTTCCGTTATGTGCAATAGAGAAATGAGGTTTTCCGTAAATATTATACGTGTAAAGTGGTTGAATGTTACGACGACTTCCACCTCCAGCAGTTGTGTAGCGCGTATGTCCAATCGCAGCATTTCCTTGGTATTCTTCAATTTCGGCTTCCATTGTTTTGAAAACGTCCAATACCAACCCTGTTTTTTTCACCGTTTTGATGTTTCCATCTTTCAAGAAAGAAACACCACACGCTTCCTGTCCACGGTGTTGAAGCGCAAATAAACCAAACTGCGCAATAGAATAAGTGTTGATATTTTTTGGAGAATAAACCCCAAAAACACCACATTCTTCGTTTACACTATCCACAGTATCGGCTGCATATTTTTTTAATAAATTTCTTTCGTAGAAATTCGTTAAATATTCAGCTTTTAATTGGCTTTTATGTAATTTTTTATCAATCATTATAGAATGAAAAAAATGTTTATTTTAAAACTTCTGTCAAACGATTATATACTTCGTGATAAGCTTCTGAAACATCACCTAAATCACGACGGAAACGGTCTTTATCTAATTTTTTACCTGTTTCAACATCCCATAAACGACATGTGTCTGGAGAAATTTCGTCAGCTAAAATGATATTACCATCAACATCTTTACCAAACTCAATTTTAAAATCAGCTAAAATTAAACCAGCTTTTAAGAACAATTCTTTCAACGCTTCGTTAATTACTTCTGTTTGTGTATACATTTCATCTAACTCATCATAAGTCGCTGCACCTAATAAAACTGCATGATGATCGTTGATTAATGGATCTCCTAATTCGTCTTTTTTGTAACAGATATCGAAGATTGTAACTGGAGATTTCGCTCCTTCTTCTAAGCCTAAACGTTGAGCCATAGACCCAGCAACATAGTTGCGCACAACCATTTCAATTGGAATAATTGATACTTTTTTCACCAATTGCTCACGATCATTCAACTGCTCGATGAAGTGAGTTTTAACTCCTTTTTCAATCAAATAGTTGAAAATTAAAGTCGAAATTTTGTTGTTCATTTCTCCTTTGTCCTCAACAGTTCCACGCTTTTGCGCATTAAATGCAGTCGCGTCATCTTTGTAATAAACAATTACTTTGTCTGCTTCCTCTGTTGAGTAAACTTGTTTTGCTTTCCCTTCGTAAATGAAGTCTTTTTTTGTTAAGCCCATCGTTGTTGTTTGTTTTTTCATTAGAAAATCGAGATTCGAAATACGAAATTAGTTTTATTTTTTTCTAATTTCGAAATTCTAAAAACGAACTTCTAAAGTTTGTTTTTTTGTTTTGTTTGAAATGAAAAAGTCCACTTCGTGTTTGTTGTTTGTTTTGAAAATTAACTTGTTCAAGGTTAACTTTCGAGATTAATTTCGATTGGTTCAGGATCGAAATTGGTATTAGTTTGTTGTTTGTTTTTTTACTTAGTATTGAGATGTTAGATATTAGTATTTAGATTTTTTTCTAACTAATTTCTAACTTCAAAATTCCTTATTTTCATTCAATGTCAAGCTGAATTTAGTTCAGCTTCTCACTCTTTTAGAATGAGTTCCTGAAACGAGTTCAGGATGACAACTTTTATTGAGTATTTAGATGCTCGATTTTTCTCATATCTAACTTCTAATATCTCAAATCTATATTTACCCTCTAAAATATTCTACCGCATTTTTGAAGATATTCATATATCCATTTCCTGGAATGTTCTTGAATAATCCTTCTTCGTAACGCTCTGGATGCCCCATTCGTCCATATACTTTTCCACAAGGCGATACAATTCCTTCTACCGCAAACGTAGATCCATTTGGATTATAAGGCATTTTACCTGCTAATTTCCCATCCAAATCAACAAACTGAGTAGCGATTTGTCCTTTATCAATTAACTTTTCTAATTCAACCTCATTTGCTACGAAACGACCTTCTCCATGAGAAAATGGAATCCAGAATTCTTGTCCTTCCATTCCTTTCAACCAAGGTGAATGCGATTTATTCACTCTCACTTTCGCTAATTGTGTAATGTGACGACCAATTTCGTTGAACGTTAATGTTGGTGTATCTTCTTCTAAATCTTGAATACGTCCGTAAGGTAATAATCCTGATTTAATCAACGCTTGGAAACCATTACAGATTCCTAAAACCAAACCATCGCACTCTAATAAATTGTGAATTGCATTTATGATTTTCTCATTGCGTAAAACCGTTGCAATAAATTTACCTGATCCATCTGGCTCATCAGCAGCTGAGAAACCACCTGGTACAAAGAAAATATTAGCTTGATTGATTTCATTTACAAAAGCATCTACCGATTCTTCAACATCTTGTTGCGTTAAATTACGGAAAGGCAAAGTCGAAACAATTGCTCCTTCTCTACGGAACGCTTTTGCTGAATCATATTCTGAATTTGTTCCTGGGAAAATTGGAATAAATACTTTCGGGTTTTCCACTTTATGATCTGCGAAGGCAAAACAAATTTGTTCAGCTTTCAAATCTTTTTCCTCTACAACTGTTTCAGAAGTTGATTTGTATGGAAACAATGAATTGAATGTTTCTTTCCATTGTTGTTTCAATTCGTTCAAATTAATTTCTTCTCCATTAAAGTTGAATGAAGTTGAATCATTTGTCTGACCTAAAACATGGCAATTTTGAGCAATTTCAACAGGAATATTTAATTCTTCTGAATGTTCAATCACAATAGAAGCTGGATAATATTTTGCTAAATCTAAATCAGTCTTGATTTCAAATCCGATTTCATTACCAAAGGCCATATTCGCTACAGTTTCAGCAATTCCACCAAATTTAACCGTCATCATTGATTTTACATCATCATTAATTGTTCCGATAAAATCAAAAATAGCTTTTGTATTTGTTTCGTCGATTAAATAGTCTTCAGTCAACGTTGGAATAAAAACTGAAAGTTTAGAATTCTTTCCTACTAAAGTTCCTTGTACAATTTTTTCAGTCTTAGAAGGCGCAACTGCAAAAGAAATTAACGTTGGCGGAACATCAATATCTTGGTAAGAACCAGACATCGAATCTTTACCTCCAATAGCAGGAATTCCAAATTGTTTTTGTGCTTCAATCGTTCCTAATAAAGCCGCAAATGGTTTTCCCCAACGCGTTGCTTCATCACGTAATTTTTCAAAATATTCTTGAAAAGTTAAACGAATATCAGCGTAATTTCCACCAGCAGCAACAATTTTTGTCATCGAATCAATTACCGCGAAATAAGCTCCGTGATAATTTGACCAACGAGAAATTGTAGGATTATAACCAAATGAAGCAATAGAAACCGCATTTGTAAATCCGTCTGTTGGGAATTTTTGTACTGAAACATCTTCTGGCGTATCCATTGTTTGTCCACCAAAAGCATTTAAAATAGTAGAACGACCAACGTTATTGTCAAACATCTCTACCATACCTTTTTGCGACGCATGATTTAACTCTTGCATCATTGCAATAAACGCTTCTTTATTGAAAGCTTTATTCTCAAAAGGGTTTGTATATTCTTCGTCCGTAACTTCGATTTTAGCTTGTTTACGAACACCGTTTGTATCTAAAAATTTACGGTCTAATTCAACAATCTTTGTTCCTTTCCAAACCAAAGTCATTGTATCATCTCCCGTTACCTCAGCAACACAAGTCGCATCAAGATTTTCTTCTTTTGCTAATGCGATAAATGTTTCCACATCTTTTGCCTCAACCGCAACAGCCATACGTTCCTGAGATTCAGAAATCGCTAATTCTGTTCCGTTTAATCCAGCATATTTCAGTGGGACTAAATCTAAATTAACATTAATTCCGCGTGCAATTTCACCAATCGCAACAGAAACACCTCCCGCACCAAAATCGTTACATTTTTTGATTAATGCTAAAACGTCTGGATTACGGAATAAACGTTGAATTTTACGTTCAACAATTGCATTTCCTTTTTGAACTTCTGCTGATAAATCGTCTAATTTTAAACCATCATGTGTTTTAGATGACCCTGATGCTCCTCCTACTCCATCACGACCTGTTGCTCCACCTAATAAAATAATTCGGTCACCTGCAACGGGTTCTTCACGACGAACATATTCTTTTTTTACAGCTCCAGCCACAAAACCAACTTCCATGCGTTTTGCTTTGTACCCTTCGTCGTAAATTTCTTTCACAAAAGTTGTCGCTAAGCCAATTTGATTTCCGTACGAACTGTATCCGTTTGCTGCTTCTTTCGAAATTTTACGTTGTGGTAATTTACCTGGTAACGTTTCTTCAATTTTTTCTAAAGGATTTGCAGCTCCTGTAATACGCATCGCTTGGAAAACGTAAGAACGTCCACTCAAAGGGTCGCGAATTGCTCCACCAACACATGTCGAAGCTCCACCAAATGGCTCAACTTCTGTTGGGTGATTATGTGTTTCGTTTTTGAATTGTAATAACCATTCTTCTTCAACACCATCTACATCGATTGGAACGACAATAGAACATGCATTGATTTCTTCTGAAACATCAATATTTTTTACAACTCCTGTACGAGAAAGGTATTTTCCCATCACAGTTGCTAAATCCATCAAACGAATTGGTTTTGTAGTTCCTAATTCTTGACGAACTTGTTGGTAATAATCGAATGTTTTTTGAAGTGTTTCGTTAAATTTAGAATTAAATTGAACATCTGTAATCTCCGTCTCAAAAGTTGTATGACGACAGTGATCAGACCAATATGTATCTAAAACTTTTAACTCAGTTTCTGTTGGATTACGATTGATTGATTTGAAATAGTCTTGAATAAAAACTAAATCATCCATTTCTAAAGATAATCCGAATTGGTTGTAAATGTCTTGTAGTTTATTTTCGTCAGCAGAAATAAAACCTTCAATAATTGGAACTTCTGTTGCTTCTGGATTAGCTGGAATTTCCATTTTAGAAAGATCTTTCTCACGCGACTCAATTGGATTGATTAAGTAATCTTTTACTTTCTTTAAATCTTCCGCAGACAAATCATCATTGAAAACATATAATAAACCAGATTTTACGGTTACATTTTCAACATTCATCAACACTAAACATTGTTCCGAAGAATCATCGCGTTGATTATATTGACCTGGTAAAAATTCGGTTGCAAAATAATTTTTAGAATAAGGAATGCTTTCGTTAACTGCATCTTCTACGTATTTGAAAACAACGTCTGTCACAGGATCGACAAACACCTTATTTTGAACCTCTTGTAATTGGCTTTCTTCTATATTAAATAGATCATAAATAACAAAAACCTTGCACACAATTGTAGGTACAAGGTTTTTGAGTTCTATTGTAGTCTTCTGACTGATAACGTCAAAATTCGATTTCTTCTGAATGAAAAGTCTGTGGTTCATTGTATTGTTTGCTGTACTATTTGGTTTAATGTGTTTAAACCATTTGTATCATCTACATCAACAAACAAACTATTTTCTAACAAGAGTGGATCAAGACTCATTTTGTAGAAAAAAAATTCATTTGTAGTGGCAATTTTTTATGGTCTGCCGTAGAGACGCTCAACCTTATTATGAGCTATACAAATGTTGTAAACTTTAAAAACTAAATCACCTTTAAAAGTGAACTGCAAAATTAAACATTTTAATTAGTAAAATCAAATCTAAATCAACAATATTTTATTTAATTTTTTGGTTAAATATTTTTCTTAAAATTTAAGCATGATTATCAATCAAATGTCCCATTTTACAACAAAAAATCCTTATCAATTTTGATAAGGATTTTTCGTTTTCCGTAATTATCTTGTAATTGTCAAATCGTATTCGTTGTCTGATTCATCATATTTATATGATAATTTCATATTGAAATCTTGCATAAACTTTTTGCAAAACGTTTCAATATTTAATGAATCTGGAAAAGTAGCTTTGTTAACTGTCATAAACAAAGTTGTCCAACTTGTATTGTCTTTAAAAATTGTAGAGAATCTTTTCTCCCAATATGTTAAAAACTTTTCTTCTTTTTCATTGATTAATATCTCTTCCATTATACCTACTTTATAAACCAATTACAAATTTACAACTATTTCTAATCAAAACCATTTTTTCACGAATTATTAACGTTTTCAGCTTCTATCTTTCATTCAAAATTCGCAAACTTAAGATTCGCTTAAGATTCACTTTCTCATGTTAATAATCTATTAAATATCAAGACATTTGAACAATAATTCAAAAACAAAATGTTTACAAATAATTTAAAAGGACGTTACAGTATTTTACTATTTTTCAGTTCGTTATTTATTCTAATTTCATTTATTCTACGCCTAATTTTTGCGATTTGGGTAAAAAGTGATTTCGATTGGAATATCGGCTCGTTATTACACACTATTTTTTATGGATTAGTGTACGACATTAGTGTTGTAAGCTGTTTCACGTTATTCTTATCATTTTATTTTATGATTTTACCAAACAAATTCGTCAATTCTTTATTTGATCGAATTTTCGTGTATTTCGTTTATACATTGTATTTGGTAATCATTTATTTTACATTTTTTGCCGAAGTTACATTTTGGGACGAATTCAAAAGTCGATTCAATTTTATTGCAGTCGATTATTTAATTTATACATACGAAGTTGTCAAAAACATTCAAGAATCATATCCATTACCTGTTTTAATTGGCGGAATTGTGTTGATTACAGGCTTGACAATTTTCGTAACAAAAAAAGGTTATTTCTTCTACAATACATTTCATAACAAACCAAAAACAAGTCAAAAAGTTGGCGTTTTTGTGTTCAATTTATTACTTGCGGTTGGTTCATTATTCCTTTTAAACAACGATAGTAGTTCAACTTCTGAAAACCGATACAACAATGAAATTTCTAAAGCTGGAATCTTTTCATTCTTTTCAGCTTTCCGAAATAATCACTTAAAATACGACGAACATTATAAATCTATTCCGATTGAAGATGCTTTTGCAGTAATGAAATCTGAATTGCAAGATTCGAAAACTGTTTTCGATCAACAATTCAAAAATCCAATACGAAGAACAATTTTAGCGAGTAATCCGTCACAAGCAGAACAAAAACCAAACGTGATTTTTGTGTTGATGGAAAGTATGAGCGCTTCATTTTTGCAAGAGCAATTCAACGGAAAATCAATCACTCCAAACCTTAATGATATTGCAAATAACAGCATCTATTTTTCGAATATGTATGCTAACGGAACGCGTACTGTACGCGGAATGGAAGCTGTTACATTATCAATTCCGCCTACTCCTGGAAACAGTATTGTGAAACGTGTTGATAATCAAAATTTATATACGATTTCGAACGTTTTCAAAGCAAAAGGTTATCACAATATGTTCTTTTATGGTGGCGATGGTTATTTTGATAATATGAATGCGTTTTATGGTGGAAATGGCTTTGACATTTACGATCGCGGTCGTGGTAGCGTTTTGAGTGATAAAATCAATACTAATCGTTTCAATATTAATGATGATGAAGTTAATTTTGAAAATGCTTGGGGAATTGCCGACGATGATATTTACAGAAAAGTAATCAAAGTTGCCGATGAAAAATACAAAACAAAACAACCCTTTTTTGCTTTCGTAATGTCAACTTCTAACCACAAACCTTATACATACGAAGATGGAAAAATTGATATTCCGTCTGGAACTGGTCGTCCTGGTGCTGTAAAATATGCCGATTATGCGATTGGAGATTTAATTGCAAAAGCGAAAACAAAACCTTGGTTCAGCAATACCGTTTTTGTGTTTATTGCCGATCACTGTGCAAGTAGCGCGGGTAAAGATGCGATTGATGTAAAAAATCATCATATTCCTGCATTTATTTATAATTTGAAATCGCATGCCAACGAAAATGTCACAAAAGAAGTTTCTCAAATCGATATTTTCCCAACATTATTTTCGTTGTTCAATTGGAAATATACATCTCAATTTTACGGAAAAGACATTTTCGATCCGCAATACAAATCGCGTTCTTTTGTTGGTACATATATTAAATTAGGAATGAAAAAAGGTGAAGATGTTTCGATTTTATCCGATCAAAAGAAAATTAATCAATACAAATGGATTAATAAAAATTTAATCGATACAAAGGTTGATCCTATTTTCGAGCGTTCTATCATATCTAATTATCAAACAGCCGATTATTTATTTAGCAATCATTTATTAAATGAAAAATAAAATCATTTTTATCATCAATCCAATTGCGGGAAAGGGAAAAGGACGAATGATTGAAACTGAAATTCAAAGTTATTTTAATCAAAAAAATGTTGAATTCGAAACATTTTTGACTGAAAGTATTGGTCATGCAACTGAAATTACAAATCAAGTTCTAACAAAAAATCCTGATATAATAGTAGCTTGTGGCGGCGACGGAACAATAAACGAAGTCGCTCAAGCTTTGGTTGGTAGCAATGTTGCTTTGGGAATTATTCCGATTGGCTCTGGAAATGGATTAGCTGCTAATTTGCATATTCCTAAATCTACTGAAAAAGCTTTTGAAATGATTCTGAATGCAAAAATCAATAAAATTGATGCAGGAAAAATCAACGAAAAATACTTTTTCAGCAATATGGGATTGGGAATTGATGCAGATGTGATTAACAATTACGCACAAACCAAAACAAGAAACTTTTTGGGATATGTAACCGCCAGTACAAAAGCAATTTTCAACTTTCAACCGAAAAAATTTAGCATCGAATTAGACAACGAACATACATTAGATGATGATTTCTACTTTGTGTTCTGCTCCAACTCTAACGAAGCGGGTTACGGAATCTCATTTTCGCCCAATGCAAAATTAAATGATGGAAAATTAGACTTTCTTGCGGTAAAAAAGCTTAATTTTATCCAACAAATTCAGTTTTCAGCGAATGTTTTAGGAAAACGAATTGAAAAAATGAAGCAAGCAAAAGTATTGCAAGTTAATTCAGTAAAATTCAATTCCAAACAAACAAAAACCATTGCACAAGTTGATGGTGAAGCTGTTATTTTTAACCAAAAATCTATTGAAGTTTCGATTGTTCCGAATGCTTTAAATGTTATTGTTCCAAATTAGAAAATGAACAAACCAAAAGTTTTAATTGTTGAAGATGAATTGGGAATTGCCAATTTTATGCTTCAAGGTTTAGAAGAAGAAAATTTATCGCCAACGCACTGTTTAAGCGGCGAAGATGCCTTAGTGAAAATAAATAACGAGAAATTTGATGTTGTTTTATTGGATTGGATGATGTTAAATATTTCTGGATTAGAAGTTTGTCAAACAACGCGATCTACTGAAAATCCAAATAAAAAAACGCCCATTATTTTCATTACAGCGAAAGATACAGTTCAAGATACAATTGAAGGTTTGAATGCTGGTGCAAATGATTACATCAAAAAACCATTTGATTTCAATGAATTAGTAGCGCGAATTAACGTTTATCTTCGTCAAAATGAATCGAATAACCTTTTGAATTTCGGAAATATTTCATTAAATACAGAAACACATCAAACTTTTTTAGACAATAATTTAGTTGAATTAACACTAAAAGAATTTCAACTTTTAGCTTATCTATTCAAAAATAAAAACCGAATTTGTACACGCAAAGAAATCATTGAAAACGTTTGGGATATTCATTTTGAATACGATACAAGTGTGATTGATGTTTTTATTAATGCGATTCGTAAAAAATTGAATCTAAAAAAAGACGATCCGCGCTTACATACCATTCGTGGCGCTGGTTACATTTCTAAAGATGCTTAAAAAATTTTCAGTAAAAAATAGAATTGCGCTTTTTTATAGCCTTACTTTTTCGGTAATTTTACTGATTATCTTTTATTTAATTTATTTTTCTGTAAACCGAGGCATCAACAAAACGATGTACGAAACGTTGGAGGAAGAAATCAATAGTCACGTTGATTATGTTTTACACGAACCAACATTAGAGAACTTTGTTCAACCGCGCGAATGGGAAGAAGTTGAACATACAGACATTGCACTGAATCCTGTTTTTATATCGATTTATAATAAAAATTTCAAATTAATTGAGAGCTCTCCGAATATGGTGCAAAATCAATTGGATTGGAACAATGAAGAACCAGAAAATAAGCCTTTTTACGCTGAATATAATTCAATTCAGTTATTAATTTCTCAAGCAAAATTGATTCATCACGGCGAAGTTGTGGGATATTTGGTCGTCGGAGTTTCGACAAAACACAATCAATTGGCGCTAGATTATTTGAAAACTGCCTTACTTATTATCTTTCCTATTTCGGTTTTATTGACGTTTCTTTTAGCTCGTTTTATTGCTGCTAAATCGATTAAACCTGTCTTCAATGTGATTCATACAGCGCAGTCTATCACAGAAAATAATCTTTCAGAACGCATTCAATTACCTAAAAATAAAGATGAATTATTTCAACTTTCAACGACAATAAATTCACTGTTAGATCGATTAGAGTTTCAAATTTTAAAAGCTAAACAGTTTTCGGCTGACGCTTCACATGAACTTCGAACACCTTTAGCAATTATAAAAGGAACATTGGAAATTTTGATTCGACGCGAACGTACGCCTGAACAATATAATGAAAAAATAGATTACACATTGAAACAAGTGAATCGTTTGGATCGTTTGGTGGAACAATTTTTATTGCTTTCTCGTGTCGAAAATAATAGTTTGGAGTTAAAAACTTCATTATTTGAACTAAAATCAGAAGTTTTAAAATCAATTGAACGTTTTGATGTTTTGTTACAAGAAAAACAAATTTCTGTCGATACGGAACAACTTCAAGCTTATGAAATTAATAATTACCAAGAATTTTTTGAGATTATTATAGATAACATTTTATCAAATGCCATAAAGTATTCGAACTTAAAAGGTCAAATCACAATTCTTTCTAACATCGAAAATGATTGCTATGAATTGATTTTTGAAGACAATGGAATTGGAATGAATCAAGAAGATTTAAAATTTGTTCAAGAACGATTTTTCCGTATTAAAAATGATTCAACACTCCATATTTCTGGTTCTGGATTAGGACTAAATATTGCAACACAATTAGCTAAAATGTCTGACATTAAAATGCGAATTGAGAGTTCTCAAAATATTGGAACTAAAATTATTTTAACGTTGAATATTGAAAATTTTTAAGTAACTTCAATTCATCTAAAAATATCAAAATGAACCAACACGAATATACCAACGGAGAAATTATTATAATCTGGAAGCCTGAATTATGTCAACATGCAGGTATTTGCGTAAAACTACTTCCAAATGTATATAATCCGAAAGAAAAACCTTGGCTAAAACCAGAAAATGCAAGTAGTGATGAACTTATCAAACAAGTTCACCAATGTCCTTCAGGTGCGTTGAGTATAAAGAAGTAAAATTTTATCAATATTTAATGTTCCGATGTAGCTAATCTTTAGCTCCCCTCCGATTTCTTATTAATTAAATAAACTTCGTATATTCGCAGAATCAAAATTTAAGTAAGATACAATGTAAAAAATAATTTCTTTCAGACAAATCAGAACAACAACCTCAAAACGGTTGCTGTATTGTTTCACTTCTAAAGAAAGGAATTATGCTTACTTTACAAAATATTTCATATCAACATCCAAACAAGGATATACTGTTTAGCGACATTAATTTAACAGTACAAAATCAAGAAAAAATTGCTTTAATTGGTAATAATGGAGTAGGAAAATCTACTTTATTAAAAATTATCGCCAAAAAAAGTCAACCATCAAACGGAATAATAAACGTTGAAACCGAACCTTATTATGTTCCACAAATTTTCGGACAATTCGATCAGTTAACAATCGCTCAAGTACTGAAAATTGAAGATAAATTAAGTGCATTGCACGATATTTTAAAAGGAAACACAAGTGAAGATAATTTCAATTCACTCGATGATGATTGGACAATCGAAGACCGTTGCAATGAAGCATTAAGTTATTGGCAACTCAATAATTTAGACTTATCCAAAAAAATGGAAACTCTAAGTGGTGGACAAAAAACAAAGGTTTTTTTAGCTGGAATTTCCATTCATCAGCCCGAATTAATTTTATTGGATGAACCTAGCAATCATCTCGATAATGTAAGCCGTCAACTTTTATACGATCTAGTTCTCGATACAAAAAGCACGTTAATCATCGTAAGCCACGACAGAAAACTTCTAAACCTTCTAAATAGTGTTTATGAGTTAAGTAAACACGGGATTAAAGTTTATGGTGGAAATTACGACTTTTATAAAGCTCAAAAACAGATTGAAAACAATGCCTTGAGTCAAGATATTCAAAACAAAGAAAAAGCATTGCGAAAAGCCAAAGATAAAGAACGAGATACTTTAGAACGGCAACAAAAATTGGATAATCGTGGAAAAAGTAAACAAGAAAAATCAGGTGTTGCTCGAATAATGATGAACACTTTGCGAAATAATGCCGAAAATAGTACATCAAAATTAAAAGATGTTCATGCAGAAAAAATTAATGGAATTTCTCAGGATTTACAAACGCTTCGCTCCTCTTTATCACCTTTAGATAAAATGAAATTTGGTTTTGATCATTCAGACTTGCACAAAGGAAAAGTTTTACTTACCGCAACTAACATTAACTTTGGTTATAACGATAAACTGATTTGGGAAAATAACTTAAATTTTGAGATTATAAGTCGTGAACGCATTGCATTAAAAGGAAAAAACGGTTCAGGAAAAACCACATTGATAAAGCTTATTTTAGGAAAGATAAAACCGCAAAAAGGAACAATTTATCGAGCAGAAAATAAATCTATTTACATTGACCAAGATTATTCGTTACTTAATAATAAACTAGAAGTTTATGAGCAAGCACAACAATTCAATACCTCAGCATTACAAGAACATGAAATCAAGATTCGTTTAAACCGATTTTTGTTTTCAAAAGATGATTGGGAGAAACCTTGTTTAACGTTAAGTGGTGGTGAAAGAATGCGTTTATTACTTTGTTGTCTAACCATTAGCAACAAAGCTCCTGACATGATTATTTTGGACGAACCTACCAATAATTTAGATATTCAGAACATTGAAATTTTGACAAAAGCCATAAACGAATATCAAGGAACGTTAATCGTTGTATCACACGACGAAGCATTTTTGGAGCAAATAAAAATAGAACGGACGATTGATTTATAAAACTTGCAATAGATTCAAAAGTTACTCAATCCTACATTTGATGTGTTATTGAAATTTTTGAAAAAGTTGGAAGAAGAAAAAAATAATGAGTTTATAAAAGCTATATGTATAAAAACAATACCTTCGTTGTTCACAAGTAATGAAAATGCATTCAATTTTAATCATAGACGATGAAACAAAAATCAGAACACTCCTAGCTCGAATTCTCGAATTAGAAGGTTTTGAAATACATCAAGCTGAAGATTTAAAATCAGGGCTTAAGAAAATTAAAACACTTACTCCTGAAGTTATTTTATGTGATGTAAAATTACCTGATGGTAATGGAGTTGAGTTTGCAAAAGAAGTCAAAGAAAAATTTCCTTTGATAGAAATTATTCTGCTTACTGCTTATGGAAATATTCCTGATGGCGTTCAAGCCATTAAAAACGGAGCTTTTGATTATATTACGAAAGGTGACGATAACAATCGTATTTTACCTTTGTTGTATAGAGCTTTGGATCGTGTGAAATATAATAAAGAGAATGAAATTTCTCAAGAAACAACATCAACAAAATTAGATAGTAATTTATTATTGGGTAAATCTCCAATTTTTGAACACGCTTTAAAATTAGCTCAAAAAGTTGCACCTACAAATGCTACCGTTCTTTTAACGGGTGAAACAGGTACCGGAAAAGAGGTTTTTGCGACAGCTATACATCAATCAAGTTTGCGTAAAGACCAAAATTTTGTTGCTATTAACTGTTCTGCTTTTAGTAAAGACTTATTAGAAAGTGAATTATTTGGTCATAAAGCAGGTGCGTTTACAGGCGCAATGAAAGATCAAAAAGGTTTGTTTGAAGAAGCTCATTTAGGAACTATTTTTTTAGATGAAATTGGCGAAATGGCTTTGGATTTACAAGCAAAATTATTGCGAGTTTTAGAATCGGGTGAGTTTATTAAAATCGGCGAAACAAAACCTACTAAAGTTGATGTACGAATTATTGCAGCCACTAACCGAAATTTGGAAAAGGAAATTGCAAACGGAACATTTCGCGAAGATTTATTTTATCGAATTTCTGTGTTCCATATCGAGTTACCTTCCTTACGTGAACGCGTTTCGGATATCGAACTAATCGTGAATCAGTTTATAAAACACTTTAATCACTATTATCAAAAAAATATAAAATCTATCAATCAGGAAGCTTTACTTTTTCTAAAAAAATATTCGTGGCCAGGAAATATTCGTGAATTAAAAAATACGATCGAACGTGCTATTATTTTGTCGGAAAATGAAGAACTTTCTACAAATGATTTTCCTTCATTTATTCAAACAAGCGAAATTGATCAGAACGAAAATTCATTAGAATTAGCTTTAATGGAAAAAAAACATATTCAGAAAGTTTTAAAATTTACAAAAGGTAACAAAACAAAAACGGCAGAATTATTAGGTATTGGCTTAACAACGCTTTATCGAAAAATAGCCGAATATGAACTGAATTAATATAAAATACTTTATCATAATGAAAATAAACCCTTCCATTTTGGAAGGGTTTTTTATTTGAGTAAAAATCTATAAAAACATAACGTATTGATTTTGTTTCGTCTAATTAATTCTAATTGCTTTGGCATTTTGATTGGCTTATGTAGAGAAATTTAAAAATCTACAAAATGAAAATGAAACAAACGATTTCATTAGATGAAGTCAAAGAACTTAAAAGTAAAGTACTGCAAAACATTTTAGATAATAATCCAGCACGTGTAAAACAGCTATGTTATAGTGTAGGAAAATTGTTTTCAAAAACAAATGATTTGGGTAAAACATACATCAATAATCTGTTTATACTACCCGTTACTTTGATGATTGAAGCGGATTTCAAAAACCGAAAACAATTTTTGAATTTGTTTCCAATGAATTTGAAATCAGAATACGTTAAACAAATTTATCATTCAGGAATATGATAACAATTGTATTACTATTAGCTGGGATTTTATGTTTTGGAGTATTCTTCAAATCCATTGACTTTTTTGATAATATATAATTCATTCACCATGATTTTCTTATTACTCATCGCTATTGCTTTGTTTGTTTACTTAGTATATGTGCTATTAAAACCCGAAAAATTTTAAACTTAATTATTCGTAAAAATGAATTCAGAAATATTTGGCGTTATCGTACAATTTTTAGTTGCGATCGCTCTTTCCATTCCGTTAGGAAATTACATTGCAAAAGTGTATCTCAATAAACCAACTTTTTTAGACCGATTAATTTCCCCAATAGAAAAGTTGTTATTCAAAATATCAGGTATCAATTCGGAGGAGCAGATGAATTGGAAACAACATTTAAGTGCATTGTTAACGATTAATTTGATTTGGTTTGTCATTGGATTTATTCTATTAATGACACAAGGTTTGTTGCCTTTTAATCCAGATAAAAATCCAAGTATGAGCCCTGACTTGGCTTTCAATACGATTATTTCGTTTGTGGTGAATTGTAATTTACAACACTATTCAGGAGAAACAGGCGTAAGTTATTTAGCACAATTATGGCTGATGTTTTTACAATTTGTGAGTGCAGCAACTGGTATGGCAGCAGCAGTTACATTATTTGAAGCTTTTCGACAAAAAACAACGAAAACTTTAGGTAATTTTTATACCTATTTCATCAAATCTATTACGCGTATTTTATTGCCATTATGTGTAATTGTATCTTCAATCTTAATTTTTCAAGGAACTCTAATGACATTTGAAGGAAAAGATAAAATGATGACTTTAGAAGGAAATAAAGTGGAAGTTTCTCGAGGACCTGCAGCAGCTTTTATAGCCATAAAACATCTAGGAACAAATGGAGGCGGATTCTTTGGAACCAACTCTGCACACCCATTCGAAAACCCAACATATATAAGTAATATGACGGAAATGATTGCACAAATGCTAATTCCGTTGGCGATGTTATTTGCCTTTGGCGTTTATACAAATCGCAGAAAATTCGCTTGGATGATGTTTGGTGTAATGACTGTAGGCTTTCTATGTTTAACGATTCCGAATGTTTACATGGAATCGCAAGGAAATCCAATGATTGAAAAACTCGGTATTAATAATTCATTAGGTGCAATGGAAGGTAAAGAAGTTCGAATTGGTTCTGCCGCTTCAGGATTTTGGAGCATCGCAACAACCGTTATTTCTACAGGTTCAGTCAATTCTATGCACGATAGTACAATGCCATTATCTGGAATGAACGAATTGTTAGCTATGATGATCAACAGTGTTTATGGAGGTGTGGGAGTTGGTATTTTAAACTTCTTTGTATTTGTAATTTTAGCGGTATTTATTAGTGGATTGATGGTTGGTAGAACACCTGAAATTTTTGGAAAAAAAATAGAAGCCAAAGAAATGAAAATCGCCATGATGATTACCCTTTTACATCCATTCTTGATTTTAGTAGGAACAGCTTTGGCTGCTGGAATACCAAGTGAAACACTATCAACCTTAAACAACTCTTCGTATCATGGATTTAGTGAAATGTTATATGAATTTACTTCATCTGCTGCAAATAACGGTTCTGGTTTCGAAGGCTTAGGAGACAACACTCCATTTTGGAATATCGCAACTGGTTTTGTATTGATTTTAGGACGATTCTTACCTATAATTGGTCCTGTTGCAATTGCTGGATTATTAGCAAAAAAACATTTTGTCCCAGAAGGTTCAGGAACTTTAGCAACCGATACAGCAACTTTTGGAAGTATTGTTTTTGCCATCATCTTAATTGTTGCAGCCTTAGCATTTTTTCCTGCTTTAACCTTAGGACCCATTGCAGATTATTTTTCAACTCCAAAATTTTAGAAAATGACACGAGAAAATAAAACCAATTTATTTGAAAAAACATTGGTACAAACAGCTTTCAAAGAAGCTTTCATCAAACTAAATCCAGCAACTTTATATAAAAACCCTGTCATGTTTGCTGTAGAAATTGGTACTGCAATTATGTTAGGAGTTTGTTTTTGGATTCTTTTAGGTGAAACATCTCAAGGTAGTTTTGGGTATAATTTTTCAATTTTCATCTTACTTCTTTTTACATTGTTATTTGCCAATTTTGCTGAAGCAATTGCCGAAGCAAGAGGAAAAGCTCAAGCCGACAGTTTACGTAAAACACGAGAAGAAACGCCTGCAAAATTAGAAAATGGTGAAACGATTTCATCCTCTGCTCTAATCAAAGATATGATGTTCATCTGTGAAGCTGGAGATATAATTCCAACCGATGGTGAAATTATAGAAGGTTTAGCAACGATCGACGAAAGTGCTATTACTGGAGAAAGCGCGCCTGTAATTCGTGAAGCTGGAGGTGATAAAAGTTCGGTTACTGGAGGAACAAAAGTTCTTTCGGATCGAATTAAAGTCAAAGTTACGACACAACCAGGAGAAAGCTTTTTAGATAAAATGATTGCATTAGTTGAAGGTGCAAATCGTCAGAAATCACCAAATGAAATTGCTTTAACCATTTTACTAGCTGCTTTTACATTAGTATTTGTCATAGTTATGGTTACCCTAAAACCATTCGCTGATTATGCAAATGTTCCCATTACAATTGGCGCTTTAATCTCATTATTTGTATGTTTAATTCCAACCACTATTGGTGGTTTATTATCCGCAATCGGAATTGCTGGAATGGACAGAGCTTTGCGCGCAAATGTCATTACAAAAAGTGGAAAAGCAGTGGAAACAGCAGGCGATATAGATGTTTTATTATTGGATAAAACAGGAACCATTACAATCGGAAATCGTAAAGCAACAGCTTTATATCCTGCAATTGGAATAGAAATGGAAGCTTTAGAAAAAGCAGCAGTGCTTAGTTCGATGAGTGATGAAACTCCAGAAGGAAAATCAATTGTAGAATTAGTTCAAATAGATCCATTAAAATACGCAATTCAATATCCTATTTTTATCAATTTTAGCGCAGAAACACGTTGTTCAGGAATTGATTTTGATCAAACTCGTATTCGAAAAGGAGCTGTAGATGCTATCAAAAATTTGGTTGAAAATGTTGGAAATACTTTTCCAAACGAAATTCAAATGAAAGCCAATGAGATTGCTCAAAATGGAGGAACACCTTTAGTTGTTTCTCAAAATGAACAAGTTTTAGGAGTTATCGAATTACAAGACATTATCAAACCTGGAATTCAAGAACGCTTTGCTCGTTTACGTAAAATGGGAATCAAAACGGTTATGGTAACAGGTGATAATCCTATGACTGCAAAATTTATCGCAGAAAAAGCAGGTGTAGATGATTTTATTGCGGAAGCAAAACCGGAGGATAAAATGAATTACATCAAAAAAGAACAAACCGAAGGTCGTTTGGTTGCGATGATGGGCGATGGTACAAATGACGCTCCTGCTCTAGCGCAAGCTAATGTTGGTGTAGCCATGAACAGCGGTACGCAAGCAGCAAAAGAAGCCGGAAATATGGTGGATTTAGATAATGATCCAACCAAATTAATTGAAGTTGTTGAAATTGGAAAACAATTATTAATGACGCGCGGAACCTTAACAACCTTTAGTATTGCCAACGATGTAGCAAAATATTTTGCCATCATACCCGCTTTATTTATTACAGCAATTCCAGCCTTACAAGGATTGAACATCATGAATTTACATAGTCCCGAAACCGCTATTTTATCGGCTGTTATTTTCAATGCGATTATTATTCCTTTCTTAATTCCATTAGCATTAAAAGGTGTTCCATACAAACCAATTGGAGCAAGTGCACTTTTGAGAAGAAATTTACTGATTTATGGAATTGGAGGAATCATCGTTCCATTTATCGGAATAAAACTAATCGACATCTTTATTTCCATATTCTTTTAATTAATGTAATGAGCTGTTTTGAAGGAGTTCAATATTCTATTAATAAATTCAAAACAGCAAATTTTTAAAACTAATACAAAATGAAACAAAATAGTATAAAAGCAATTTTACTAACATTTAGCTTAATGCTCCTTTTAATGGTACTATATCCGTTAGCTATGTGGGGAATTGCCCAACTTTCTCCAAATCAAGGAAAAGGTTTTTTAGTTGCTGATAAAAATAATCAACACTATTACGAAAATATTGGACAATCGTTTTCAAAAGATCATTATTTCTGGGGACGACCATCGGCTGTAGATTACAATGCAGCAGGTTCTGGCGCAAGTAACAAAGGATCAAATAATGAAGAATATTTGCAAGAAGTTGAAAAACGCTTAAATGATTTTCTTCAAAAAAATCCAACAGTAAAAAAAGAAGACATTCCTGTAGATTTAATTACAGCTAGTGGAAGTGGTTTAGACCCTAATATTTCAGTTCAAGGAGCAATTGTGCAAGTTGATCGAATTGCAAAAGTACGAGGTTTAGATCACCAAAAAGTAAAAGAATTGATTGATAACCAAATTGAAAAACCTTTATTAGGTAGTTTAGGTCCTGATAAAATCAATGTGTTAAAACTGAATATCGAATTGGATAAATTATCAAAATAATGAAAAAAATACTTGCTTTTGGTTCTTTTATTTTGGGTTTAAATGTTCAAGCTCAAAACGATTCTATTCAGAAATTAAAACTTTCTGGTTATGCAGAAGTTTATTATACCTACGATTTTAATCAACCAAAAAACAATCAGCTTCCAAATTATTTGTATTCGTTTAATCGACACAATGAGGTGAATTTAAACTTCGGAACAATTCAGTTGCAATATAATGATGAACGAGTTCGAGGAAATCTTGCTTTAATGGCAGGAACTTATGCGCAATCAAATCTTGCTGCAGAACCTGATGGTTTAAGAAATATTTACGAAGCAAATATCGGTGTCAAACTTTCAAAGAATAAAAACTTGTGGCTAGATGCAGGTATTATGCCTTCTCACATTGGATTTGAAAGTGCGATTGGTGCTAATGTTGCAACACTTACACGAAGTATTCAGGCAGAGAATTCACCGTATTTTTCAACTGGCGTTAAGCTGAGTTATATTTCGCCTAATAACAAATGGGCAATGAGTTTGCATTATTTAAATGGTTGGCAACGTATCAAGCGTCTTGATGGTAATTCTACACCAGCTTTTGGACATCAAATTACTTACACACCAAATGAAAAATTTTCGATCAACAGCAGTTCGTTTATTGGTAGCGATACTCCTGATTCTTTGCGTCAAATGCGTTATTTCCATCATCTTTATGCTGTTTTTAAACCTATTAAAAAGCTTTCAATAACCGCAGGTTTTGATATTGGTGCACAACAAAAATCGAAAGGATCAGACAGTTATAATATTTGGTACAGTCCTATTTTAGTTGGGCAATATACATTCAATGAAAAATGGTCTGCAACTGCACGTGCCGAATATTATGCTGACGAAAAAGGTGTAATAATCTCAACGAATACACAAAATGGTTTCAAAACAGTTGGTTTTTCTTTGAATTTAGATCATTATTTTACAAATAATTTGATGTGGAGAACAGAAATTAGAAGTTTTTCGAGTAAAGATGATATCTATTTTCGAAATGATAAAAATGTATCAAATGAAACATTTTTCACAACTTCTTTAGCATTAAAACTATAAATGGAAAAAGAAACACAACATACTGCAGAAGACTTTCTTGCCTTGATTCGGAAATCGAAACGAGGCAAGTTTAAGGTATATATTGGAATGTGCGCTGGCGTTGGAAAATCGTATCGTATGTTGCAAGAAGCACACGAATTGCAAAAAAATAAAATCGATGTAAAAATTGGATATATCGAAACGCATAAACGTGTCGAAACAGAAAATCTTGTTGTAGGATTAACCATAATTCCACGAAAAATAATTTACTACAAAGGTAAATCTGTCGAAGAAATAGATTTGGAAGAAATCCTAAGACAAAGACCCGAAATTGTTATTGTGGACGAATTGGCACATTCTAATGTTTTTGGAAGCAAACATGCAAAACGTTGGCAAGATGTTATGGAAATTTTAGATGCTGGTATCAATGTTATTTCTGCTGTAAATATCCAACATTTAGAAAGTTTGAATAATAGTATTTCTGAAATTACAACAATCGATGTTTCGGAAAGAATTCCTGATATAATTTTGGAACAAGCAGATGAGATTGTAAATATTGATTTAACAGCAGATGATTTAATTGAACGATTAAAAACAGGAAAAATTTATCCGAAAGATAAAATTCAAACGGCTTTAAATAACTTTTTTATTCCTTCAAATATTTTACAATTACGTGAATTGGCTTTAAAAGAAGTTGCTTCTCATGTAGAAAAAAAGGTTGAAACCGAATATGTATCATCTGTTTATGCAAAACCGTCGCGTTTTTTGGCATGCATTAGTAGCAATGATAAAAATGCCAAAACTGTTATTCGAAAAACCGCTCGTTTGGCTGGATATTATAATTCACGTTGGTTTGTATTGTACGTAGAAACGCCAAAAGAGCATCCTAATAAAATTGCTTTGGACAAACAACGACATCTCATCAATAATTTAAAATTAGCTACAGAATTAGGTGCTGAGATTATTAAGGTAAAAAATCAACGGGTTTCTACAGCTATCATTCAACAAATTGAATTGCGTAATATTACCACTGTTTGTTTGGGAAAACCAAAGTTAAATTTAATCCAGATTATTTTGGCTACGAATGTATTTAATCAATTACTAAAAAAACTATCTTCGTTACATGTTGATGTGATTATTTTATCAAAATGAGAATTAAAACTAAACTTCGCTTAGGATTAGGCTTGCTGTTTTTATTGATTGTATTATTGGCAGCTGTAGCAACTACGTCTATTTATTCATTGAAAAATGATACACAAAATATTTTGCATGATAATTACAATTCGTTGATTTATGCAAAAAGTATGATGCGAAATTTAAATGATGCGGAAAACTTTAATTTCAAATCGTTTGAAAAGCAATTAGCAAATCAAGAATTAAACGCAACAGAACAAGGTGAAAAAGAATTGAATCAACAGATTCGAGATAAATTTGATGCTTATAAAGAAGGAAATCATTCTCCAGAACTATTAAAAGATGTTAGAATTTCGCTTTTAGAAATGATGGAAATGAATATGCAAGCCATAGAAATTAAAAGTGAATTTGCTGAAAAAACCGCTAACCAAGCTATTTTATTAATCATTTTCACAGGTATCGCATGTATTTTTATAGCCTTTAATTCTTTAATTAAGATTCCGTCTAATATTGCAAATCCTATTCAAAAATTAACGAATAGTATCAAGGAAATTGCTTCGAATAATTACAAAGAGCGTGTCTATTTAGACAAAAAAGATGAGTTTGGCGATTTAGCGCAATCTTTTAACACCATGGCTTCTAAATTAGAAGAATACAACGAAAGTCATTTAGCAACTATTCTAAAACAAAAAACAAGAATGGAAACGCTAATTAATAATATGCACGATGTTGTAATTGGTTTGGATGAACAAATGCAAGTAATTTTCGCAAATAATGAAGCTGTAAAAGTAACAGGATTATCTGCTAAACAAATGGTAAATAAGGCAGGTAAAGATTTGGCTTTGCACAATGATTTGATTCGATTGTTATTGCAAAATATCGAAACAGAAATTATAAAAGACGAAAAACCTTTGCAAATTGTAGTGGATGAAAAAGAACAATTTTTTACCAAAGAAATTTTTCATATCGAAATAATTCCAACAGGAGAAACGATAAAACAAGTTGTTGGGCATGTGATCATCCTTAGAAACATTACCGAATTTAAAGAACTAGATGCAGCCAAAACACGATTTATTGCTACAGTTTCGCATGAATTTAAAACGCCTATTTCATCTATGGAAATGAGTTTGCAATTGCTTCGAAATAAGCAAATAGGAACATTAAACGAAGAACAAAATGATTTGGTAACTAGTATTGACGATGATGTACATCGTTTATTGCGAATAACAAAAGAACTTCTCAACTTAACACAGATAGAAAGTGGTACAATTCAAATGAATAAAACAGAAGTTTTCCCAATCGAAATTGTAGAAAATGCGGTTAAAGCCAACCAAACTTTAGCTGAACAAAAGCATTTAATCATAGAAACGAATATACCAAATCATTTAGAATCTATAAAAGTTGATCTTGAAAAAACAGCTTGGGTTTTATCAAATCTAATCTCAAATGCAATACATTATTCTCACGAAAATGCTCGAATTTGGATTACTATTGAACAAACAACAACCGAAACATCCTTCAAAGTTAAAGACGAAGGAATTGGGATTCCAACCGAATTTTTACCCAAAGTTTTCGACCGTTATTTTCGTGTACCAGGCACTCACAAAGAAGGTACAGGTTTGGGATTGGCTATTAGCAAAGAATTTATTGAAGCTCAAAAAGGAACGTTGGATGTATTTAGCGAATATGGCGTCGGAAGCGAATTCGTGATGAGGTTATCACAAAAAGAATATTCATAAAATCTATTCGTTTAGTTTGAAAACAAAAAAGCTTGAACCAGTGTTCAAGCTTTTAGCAAGTCAAGAGTTACTTCAACAGGAGACTTGATATTCTTTTACGTTTTTAAATAATTTATATTATTCTATTCAAAGTTTTAATGGCTAAGTTTTATAATACTTAGTTCTCTATAATAGTCATATTATTATAATATGAATTTAAGGTAGCTCCACTTCCCGATGCTGTAGAATTGAATAACTTTTGTTGACCAGGATCTAAATCGATCCAAGCTTCAGGTCTAATTTTTTGTCCTGTTAGCATATAAAAACTCGCTGTGCAATTAGATGCAGCAGGTGCACTCCCCGCATCATTTGTATTATTTCTACTATCACTAGGGAAATTATTAGCACATTTAACTGCATTTATTTCCACATTATTAGAGTCCTTTAATCTCCAAATAGCTTCAATTTGGTTGTTGTCAATAGCAGCACTAGAACCATTCAAAGCCCTTATTCTTCCTGACTCTAAAGCAAATGTAAAAGTTGCTGTAAAAACTCCATCTCTTTTTGCTGTAAACTCTCCAGTAGCAGGATTAAAAGTTCCTCCACCATTGGAATTATTATACTTCTGAGTCCATGATGTTAAATAACAAGGAGTACGATGTGGCATACCGTTATAGGTTCCTGGACTTACACCTCCCTGCTCATAACACACCACTTCTTGCGAATTTTTAGTCGCGATAAATACTGACTTCTCAATTGGATTAATAATTACATCATTCCATTCTATTCCATTAGAATATTGTATTTTTTTAGATTCCGTATTGTATCGAATCGCTCCTTCTTCTGCTTCTATTGCTGTTTGACTTGTATTTCCTAACCCTATAGCACTTTCTGTAGCTCCTCTAACATCCAATTTAACCTTAGGCAGGTTATTTCCTATCGCTATATTTCCTGTTATATTTTCTACTAAAAAATCATCTGTTGCACTTGAAATTGTGTTAACTGTATTTTTTAAAGGATCAATATGCAAAATTCCTTTTGGTTGTTCTACCCCTACTCCTATTTGTGCATTCGTATTTATAGAAAGAACGAAAAAAGAGGATGTTAAAAATATAATCATATTTTTCATAAGCCGTAAATTGTTAAGGTATTATAACTCGCATCATTAATTAAGTTTCGACTACCACCAAAAGTATGGAAAATGTTAGGTGATAATGTCTCATTTTTTTTCAGATAAAAAATACCTGTACAGTTTATAGAACTGATATTCGTTGCATTCCCAGTTGAGAATCCTGGATAAGAGTTTAAACATCTATATTCAGGAACACCTTGACTTGCATTAGATTTTAAATGTATTTCGATATAACTATTATTAGGAATAGCAGCAGATGACAAAGCTGCATTAAAACTTACTACATAAACTCCGTCTTTAGGAGCTGTAAAAATTCCAGTTACAGCATCCAAACTATTGGTTACATCTTCTTGTTTTGTCCAACTTTTTATTAAAACTTGTGTATTATTTGCTAAAGATTGATTAGAAGAATTATTAGCGTATACCAAAGCATTTAATGATTTACCAGGAAGATTTATCCAATTTGTACCATCAGAAAGTTTTAAATTACCATTGTATTGCAAAGCACCTTCTTTAGCTTGAGTAGCCGTTTGTGTAGTAGAACCTACAGCTATTACATTATCTGTTAACGTCTTACTTCTTAAATCAACTTTTGTTATAGGATTTATAGTTCCAACACCTAATTTACCTTCTGCTGTCACAACGACATCATCTTCGTAAATATTTTGAGTAGAACTATCATTATTCATTGAAGCGTCTATATGTAAAACTTGTTGAGGATTAGTTGTTCCCACTCCCACTTGCGCGAAAAGAGCTGTTGTAATCAGAAAGCTAAGAATTAAATAAATATTTTTCATATGCTATATTTTACTGCTCTACAATTGTCAAATTATTGAATCCAAAATTGGGCTTATTTACTACAGCATCCGAGCGAAGACCTCTCCCTCCACTCGTAGAATTGTCAATCTTTTGTAGCAATTTTACAACTACCTTATCATTTTGTTTTAATTTCATACTACTTACGCAGCTTCCTCCAGCTTGAGCTCCTCTTGTTGATTTACCATATGTTTTTAAACATTTTACTTCAATTACATTAGTATTTTTCACAAACTGACTCTCAACCGAACTATTTGCCAAGAATGCATTCCCTTCTTGAACAAAATCATAAGCAAAACTAAAAGTATAAACGCCATCTCTAGGAGCAACAAACTCACCAGTTGTAGCATTAAAATTATTAGAAATATCATTCGTAATCTCCCAACCAGCGATTATAGTTGCAGTATCATAAGTAAACTTAATTGCTTTATCTGCAGTCCTAATCCTCGCTACTACAAACGATTTCTTTGGAACAGAATAAATATCCATCCATTGAATACCATCAGAAATTTGTAACTTTCCTCCAGAAGTGTTAACATAACGAATAACTCCTGCTCCTACTGACTCTGCTGTTCTAGATGTAAAACCAATACCCAAAGCATTATTAGAGTTAGAAGTTGATCTTAGATCAAGTTTTGTAACAGGTGTTATCGTCCCTACTCCTACATTTCCATTCGTTGTTACTACAAAGTCATTATCGGCTTGTTCATTAGTAGGTGTACTAAAATTGTCTATCTTTCCATCCACATGAAATGCCCCTTTTACATCTTTTGTATTAATTCCTATCTGAGCGAATAAACTGAAAGTACTACCAAAAAAAAATAAAAGAAGTAATCTTTTTTTAAGGTCTTTGATCATTGGTTGATTTGGTTTTTAAATTGATCCTACAAAACTATCATATGGTTAATTAATATAATGGTTTTGTCATTTCACATATTTTAAAAATTCAGAATTCTTTCAATATTTAAATTAAATATTCTTATTTTTAAAAACCTAAACAACTATAAATAAACACTCTAATTATTTATTCAGTTTTAAATATTCGGAAGGGTTCATTCCTGTTTTCTTTTGAAATGCTTTTATAAAAGTAGGATCAGATGAAAAACCAGCTAACTTAGATAAGTGACTTATTTTATAATTTAGAAAAGATTCTTCATTTTTCAACTTTTCGAGTAAATATTCAATTCTAAGTTCATTAATATAGTTTGAGAAACTCTTTCCATATTCTTCTTTAATTGTACGAGAAAGATATTTTGTATTACATCCTATTTTATTAGACAAATGATATAAAGTAATATGTTGATCGATAAAGCCTTCTTCTGTTTCGAATTTCTTCAATTCTTCAATAATTTTATTTTTTGTTGAATCATTAATCGAAAACGAATCTTCTTTTTCAGTTAAATCAATAGAATTATCACCTGAGATTTTAGTGCTTCTTTTAGTATAAAACCAAAATATTGTTGAAACAGTTATAAGTAGAAAAGAGATTAAACCAATATAAAACAGTTTTTCATACTTCGTCAAACTATTTATTTTAGAATTTTTTTGTTGAACAACTGAACTTACAGCAGTTTTTGCTGACTTATCTATTTCATGAGTCAATTCCATAAACTCTTCGTTTACTTCATTTGCCTTTTTATAATCTCCTACCCCAGTATAAGCTTCAACCAATCTTTTTAGAATTTCTTGTTTCTTACTTAAAAAGTCTGTTGATTTACAATAATCCAATGCTTTTTCTAAGTAATTTATCGCTTTACTATACTCATGTTTTCTCAAAAAAATCAAACCTAAATCATGATATATTGCTGCATTCATATACTTATCAGAAGGATCTACTATAGATATAGCTTTTTTTGAGTAATTATATGCAGAATCGTACTTTTCCAATTTTGTATACATATAACTTACATTTGTATAAGCAGATGGCAAAACTTCTTTTTTCCTCTTTAATGACTTTAAACGTTCATAAGAATCGATAGATTTTTTAGCAACATTTAGTTTTTCTTCTAGATTTACAGTATCATCCATTAAAACAAGTTTTGAAGCAAACAGACTTCCTCTTAAATCATTTGCTTCCTCATTATCTAGATGTTTTATTAATACCAACCCTTTATCTAAAGCAGAATCAGACTCACTTAACAATCCCATTTTCGCATACTGAGTCCCCATAAGTCGCAATCCCATTGCTTCTCCTTCTATATAAGAAATATGCTCTGCTCTATTTATAGCTTCATTCGCGTAGAAGACACATGAATCGGCATTATTATTCAAATAATAACCAAAACCTTTCAAATAATCTAGCTTTGTTACCAATTTTAAATCTTGCGAGGCTAATGCATTTAATTTTTCTTTTTCAATATTTTTAAAGAATTCATTAGGAGAAGTAGTTAATTCTGTTCGCAGTTTTTCATAAATATATTCAGATTTTTGAGCAGAAATTACAGAACAGAATAATACCATAAAAAAGTAAAGAGTCTTTTTCATATATAAGCTTTAGGTTTTTTATAAATATGTAATAGTAGAAAGATAACTTTAGTATTTCATAAAATATGCCAAAGGAACCTTCGTTTTCGATATTCAAAGTAACTCTAATTTATTTTTAATGAAAACAAATTTTGAATCACTTTTTCAGTAAACTTTTATGTAATAAATCTATTCTTTTAGTTGAATAGGTATTTTTTTGACTAAAAGGTAATCCATGCATCGATACACGAGCATCGAACAAATCATACGAAATGGATATACAACTGATACAGAATCAATATAGCAAAGATACACAACCGATACATAAAAAAATAATTTTAAGGCATACAACCTCCATTAACCAATTAGGCTCGTCATTCGTCACTCCTACTTAACTTGTTTGTCTAGAGCTTAATTTTACTACGTTCTATGCTATTCTCATTATAATTGATAATCGTGAAATCATAACGTAGTTTTGTACAAGAAGTCATATAACGATAAATCTTAATTAAATATATAATATTAAAGATATTTCATTTTAATTCTAAAATAGTTTTTTTCATTCGTATTATTTTTAGCAATTAACCTTTAAATTTTAAATAAAAAAACCGCCAATTGGCGGTTGAATATCTATTCTAAGTCAATAATCTTTCCTACCGATTGTCCAATAAGATTTATATAGGAATTTTTTTAAGAGTAGAGTTTTGTTGCATGGTGCAAACAACTCAAGTATTTTTAGGTATATAAACTTTACTCATAAAGATTAATTTAATATTTTATAATAAATAAGATTATAAAGAGCATACATCATTCCACATAAAAAAATACATAAAAGAGAAAATATTAAATGTCCGTATTGTAGATAATTATCATGATTAGTTTTATGGGATATTATAAAATGTTTATTAAAAAACATTTCAATAGTTTGTTTTAAATCTTTATCAACATAAATAGCTAGATCTTTTTTATCTATTGTTCTTATTCTTAACATTAATAACTCGTTTAAAGGAAAAGAGAGATGATAGCTTTCTATATCTTTAAAATTGTAAGAAGTCTTATCCACCATGATATCATTTTCTTTAAACTCAATCATGACATGTTTTTTCTTCATTTGATTGAGTATATATCCATAAGTTGCTCCTACCACTGTCAGATATAAAAAGAATCTTAACTTTTCAAAAGCAGAACACACTAAAACAATAAGTGAAAATATTGGTAGATAAGCATACGTCATTTTAATCATTTGCTGATGATAATATGCTTTTCCTATACTTTGTTTTTGAACATTCATTTATAATTCTGCTTTTCTAAACGACTATTAAAAAATAAAATTTTCATAGATATTCTAATTTCTTTGGGTTCATTTATTATTATAGCTTTAAATGATACGCTAAATATTGTAGGTTATTTTTAAGAGTTTTATATAAATAAGATGTTTGTAAAACAACAATACTAGATCCTTAAAAACAATATCCAATTGTTTTCATTTATTCTTTTGGGAAAAGTTTTTTGAAATCTTCTTTTTCTATAAAATATTGAAGATATAGTTTTACGTTTTCTTCGTAAACTTTTTTTAGGTAAGCTTCATCAGCATCTTTATTTTCTTTCCGCATTGATCGAAGAGCAGGATTAGCACTTCTGAAGTGTAAAATAGGCAAAGGCTTGTCTATCGTACCATAACTAGGGTCTTCATTTTGTATTTTATTATAGTAAAAAATGATATCTGGATAAACATTTTTATCTTTCTCTGAATCACCAAATTTTAAAATTTCTCGATTTACATAACCACCTTCACTAATTACCATAGTTTGAACATATTTATTTAATTCTTTACTAAAATACAAATATGCCTCACCCCTGATATAAGACATGTTTCGATTACTAAAATATGTTGTTTTACTAATTATATTTGTTCCCAGTCTTTCATCATCGTTAGATAAAATTCCACCAACATAAGGAACTGTTTTTATATTTACAGGTTGTGAGTTTTTTATAAAATCTTCAATTAGATTTTCTTCAACATTTCGTGGTCTTAGGAATATAAAACTTATCAGGAAAAATACGAGAGTCGCTCCAAAAGTTGCGCCTAAAAAATAACCAATCATTCTCATTCTAAATGTTATTTTGCAATTACATTAATCCCTTTAGATTTTGAATTATCTTCTATAAGTTTAATGAAGAATTTCAAAGTATCATCATAAATACTATTTTCATATTGGTCAGAAGCTCCATCAACCACAGCACCTGCCATACCCCAAGCAAAACCTGTTCCTAATGATTTAAGTACATTTGGATTAAAGGTTTGTTTGGCTGCCGCGAAATATAAACTAGAATTTAATCTTAAGGAAGCCATAGGAAACTGTGTTCCTAAAGAACCCCTTACAATTGCAGGATAAGCTTTTATAATAGTAGCATTATTAGTCATGGCGGTAATCATTTCAGGACTGTAAGAAGCTTCAGTCATTACACCTATTGCAGCATCTCTTCCTGCGTTAAAGGTTCCTTCTCCATCTGGTAATGCGCCCCAAACAGTTCCTAGAACTCCTGCTTCTTTTGGCTGAATTTCACCTGTAATTCTCCCTTCTATTTCTCTTGCACTATTAAACTTAACTGAACCATGAAACCCTATCCATTTTGAAGTTAAAGTAGCATCGCAATCATGTACTATTTCTCTTACTGCAGAATATGCAGAAGTAGCTGCTGCTAATACAAATAAGATTGTACCTCCTGTTGCAACTGTTAAAATAGCTAATGCACCAATAGCCTATAAGTTCTGGAACAGTTCATTGGTACAAATCCATTTTTTTTCTGTAGTTATTTTATTCTCTATCAAACATTTTTTTTTAGTATTTGTTCTCGAGAATGATGAGCAAACCTATATTTATCTTGATATTTTATTTTTTGAAAAATATGACTTTTCAAAAAAACATAATCACCTTTTGTAAAACTTCTTTGTATAAAAAAAGATGTACAACTCTGCTGAGTAGATAATCCCAATATTATTTCATTATTGAAAATTTTTAAAGATTTTTTCCATTTTGAAGTTTCTAAAACAGTTTTCTTTATTTGAATATTTTTTTTCATAGTACTCTTAATTTATTCAATTGAACCTGTTCCCCAGAATTTTTTTTTGTGTTCTATCCACTCTTCATGAGTATATTCCTTTCCATTTTCATCCGTGTAAATTTCACTTTTGTGAGCTGGCTCAAGTTTTTCAAGATTATTTTTTTTCTTTTCAGAATCACTTGTCATTGTATATGTAAACTTATTATATAACTTTTCAGAAACAACATCCTCTACTTTTTTTACAGATGCTTTCTTCAATCTTCCAGTTCTATAATCAATACTACGCTCTTCTTCTTGAAATATTTTTATTTTGACAGGATCTATATTGATTTTATCTTTAAATTGATTATAAGCTGCATTAAAAGTTCCTAAACTTAATGGTATTTCAGGTTTTGCTTTTGTAAGAATTACTAAAGTTTCTAAATTTTCAGAAGGAAGTTTGATATTAGACTCTGATTCTACATCCCATTCCATATTTGCAGTATTAAATATATTAGTACCAAAAACTTTTTTTCTATTAGGTAGATCAACATTATAAATATGCCCAAAGTAAACACTAAAAAACTCATTTCCTTGTATAGCAGTTCTAAGTTTTTCTTTATTAGTAAATAGAGCGTCATTTATTGCAATTAACTTCTTTAATTCTTCATTATTAGCTACAACGCTTTTCATTTCTAATTTTGTTTCTTCCCATTTAGAAACTATTAAATCTATATTTATAACTTCTATAACATCTCCTTTTTGCGAAAGTTTTAAATGCAACTCATTAAACATACGATTAAATGCTGCTGTAAGTTGAGCCACTTCTCTAATTAAGTCATTATTTGATTTCTCTAAATAGATGTCTAATAATACTAATCTACATTCTATGCTATTCTCATCAAAATTGATAATCGTGAAATCATAACGTAGTTTTGTACAAGAAGTCATATAACTATCAATCAATCTTGCTTCCATCTCCACAACTAAAGTATACTGTTCATTAAATATTTGTTTTATGAGAATTTTTTTATCTATTGACATTATTTATAAATTTATTTGTTCAAAAGTTGAAATATCACCTATTTTATCATTTTCGAAATAGTATTCAATTAATTCTAAACCTTCCTCTATTGAAACTATCTTAGTAGCAACTAATAAATCATCTTCATTCAGCATTATTTCAACTGTAATTTCGTCGGGATTAACTGTTAAAAATTGTAAAAAAGAATCTCCAAAAAGTAGTGTATAAAAGCTATCATCCCAATTCATTTTTTCAAACAAATCTTTGGCATCCTCTAAATTTAGATTTGATTCTCCACTATATTCAACAGAATCGTATGTTATATTTCTTGTTTTCATTTTTTTTAAAATATCAATGAATGGTTTTGAAAAAGTATTGATTAAAAAATTTCTGTTTATTTATTATATTTTTCTAATAAATCTATCCTGATTTGGGAATTGATTCTTTTTGCAAATTCTAAACTACTTTCACCTTTGTCAGATTTCTTGTTTGGGTTTGCTCCATTTTGCAAATAAAATTCTAACAACTTTAAGTCCTCTTCTTTTTTAATATAGAACGTTGCATAAAATAGAGGAGTAGCTCCTTCATAATCTAATTTATTAATGTCTGCTCCATTTTGTATTAATAATTGAGCGATTTTGATTTTATTATTTATACTTGTCCATTCAATTGGTTGCTTTTCAGGTAATAGATGTAATGCTGTTTTACCATATGCATCCTGTAAATTAGGGTCTGCTCCAAACTCGAGTAAAAGTCTAACTGTTTCAATTCTTTCTTGCAAAACGGCAAATATTAAGGGAGTATATTCAATATCTCCGGATTTTGCATTAATAAGACCGTCCTTATTTGAACTATTATTCAAAAGTTTAACTAAATTTTCAGTATCTCCTTTTATACTCAATTTAAAAATATCGTCATTCATAATTATGGGTTATCAAATTCATATAAAGATTCTGGACTTTCCAGTTGATGGGATCTATTTGTACTTGGTGTTTCTGGTCTATAATACTTTGGATTATTGTAGTGTTCAATAAATTGTTCATTTGTAATTCTACCTTCTCTAAGTGCTTTTATCAGATGTTTGTATTCATATCCTGGTAAATGTGACTTATCCCATGTTCCTTTTAAAGGTTCTCCAGGTTTCCATTTTATTTCTTCTCCGTTTGGTACTGGATCATACACTCTACCTTCAAAATCTTTTGCATTATTAAATATTTCTTCATTCAATTTAGCTTCATTTTTATAAGATGGTCTACCATCTTCATACGCCTTTCCTTTCCCACCACTCTTCGTTTTCCTCGGGTCTTTAGCAATACTTCCTGGTTTTTGCCCTCTAGGATTATTTTTTGTATTTCGTAATTTACCATTTTTATCTCTATAAGTAGCTGGAGGGTCTGTTTTTAAATTTAAGAAATATAATAAAAACATCGCATCAGACCATTGTAATCCACTCAAACCTTTTTCATGCAATCTACTAGCTAATTCATATTCTGGTAAAGCTCCTTTTGCAAAACTATCTGTCACGCTAATAGGGTTACCATTTTCATCTACTGCATCCGTCGCATATGTTTGTGCTGCAGATTCCGCTCCAAATATTCCTCTAGAACCTAAAGCTATACCAGCTCCTGTCCATCCACCTCCTATACCAAAACTTGTTAAAATATTACTACCTACACTTCGCAAAGTCGGCCATGCCAGTTGCATGCTTGCTCTAGATATACTAATACCTGTGCCAATTGTTCCTCCTGTTCCTGCTGTAGCAACACTTCCCACGCCTAAAATAGAACCAGCTGTACCAACAGCTGCTCCCGCAAAAGCACACTTTACCAATTCGCTTCCGTAACTTAAACTAGCATAACCAATTGCTCCTAACCAACTCTTTATATTAGGTGCATATTTTACTATTCCTCCTGCTTTGCATTCCATTTGATGTTCACCCGTAATAGTTTTAGTACCTGTAGAAATAAAATCAGATTTACTATCTAACCATTTTCTAGCAGGTCCCATTTTATGACCACAAAGCATACTTCCAATAGCAGCACCTATTACTCCTCCAGCAACACCTGCAATAGCCCCTAACAAAACTAGTCCAATTCCTCCAGTTGCAACAGTAAGAACGCCAACAGCAACTGCTACAACTACAATCAAAGCAGCAACAATAGCCATCAAGAGCATATATTTTTTGCATCCAAAGTCAATCCAACTTACTGTTTTTGTATCTTCTACAGTAATATAAACTTTACCATCTATGGTTTTATTACTAGTACGAGTTCCTTGGAACGGTGTAGGCATTGCACCTTCTGAACATATCCAAAAATCTTCTTCGGTAATTATTTTGTGTCCCATAATTTTAGTTTATAAAACAATCTCCTCCGTCAATTTTGGTTTCTCCACCTATGTGATTTTTAGGAGAATTTATTTCTATTGCTTGTCCTCCATTTATTCCGACACCATCTGAACCTCCTATACCAATAATTTTACCACTGATTATAATGGTTCCATCGGATTTCATGGTAATTGAGCTGGCTCCAGTTTTAATAGTAATTTGAGACTTTCCACTTAAATCAATGACCCCTCCTGAATCCATGGTTAATGCAGAAGCTCCTTTTCCAACATTAGTTGAGTGTTGACTCCCTGCATTCACTGTATGATTAGTATTTGCGTTAGTTGTTGCATTGCCCGCACCATCAAACTTCATGTTTGCACCACCTTTATCTGTAAGGTAAACAGAACCCACACCGTCGTTTAATTCAAGCTTATTTCCGCTTCGGCTACTCAAACTTTTTACATTATTTCCTTGACCACCACCGCCGCCAACTTTCCCATGGAACATACCACCCATTACGAAAGGACGATCAGGATGATGATGTTGAAAAGCAACCATTACTTGATCACCAACTTCTGGAATAGCCATAAAACCACGGTTTGTTTTTACTTTATCACTTCCTCCAGCATCAGGTGTCATCACACGAATGAATTCAGATTTATCATAGCCATTTTGCCAATCAAATTGCACCTGTACACGTCCTTGATTTTTAGGATCAGTATTCGAAGTTACTTTTGCTACTTGAATTTCGGCTCTCGGCATCTTAAATTCAGGACGTGGTAAAAATCCTGTATCCGCAGCAATCGCCTCAAAAGTTCCGTTGTAATAACCACGTGCATCAACTTCGTGTGTTGTTTCGGTTATCATTAATTTGGTAAAATAAGAGGTTTTATTTGTATCTGTTTGACGCATTTCGATATCTGCAATACAGCCAGGATATAAAAATGGAATCGTTGTGGTACCAGACGTCACAAAAACATCAACTGCCTTACTACCAGCTGTCCCTTTTTGAGAAGCACTAATATCTAAGAAAGTCGCTGCTTTGATTGGTGCAACACGTAATGATGGTGTTTTAAACGTTTGTTCTGAAATAGAGTAAGCTCTTTTTGCAATATCAGAAGTATGTCTAATTTGTGAAGTTCCTGTGGTTAATTTTTCATTTTTACTACTGTTATAGCCATAAAATGAAGGATTAATATGTTGGGCACGCATATTCACTTTTATATCATTTACGCTACTTCCGTATGTTAAAGTAATTGGTTTTTGTTGAGGCGGAAGTTCTCCAAAATGTAAAACCTCTCCATCATAAAAAAACTGTTCACCATAAGCTTCTGCCATTCTCGCCAAATAATTATAATGGGTCTCTTCATATTGCGTTGAATAAGTAATAGTACCATATTTTGCTGCAATACGGTAATCAAATTTACTTTTGCTTATCCCTTGTTTGATCACTTGATCTGCAATACTATTTAGACTGATTGAATCTGTTCCACCAAAACTTTGAGTGTGAGGAGCAGCGTCCAATAAAATTGTTGGGCTATAACCTGTTAACAGAATATTTCCTAAACTCCCTTGTTCTTGTACAAAACCAACTTCGGTAATGACACCAACAAAAACACGTTCTGGACTATCCTCAACTCCGCTGTATCTAAAAATTGCAGTTAACCTTTTTCCTAAAAATTTCTGTGCATTCTCCAAGCGGTAATTCTCTGCATCACCCAATACATCATGCGCTAATTCTAGCGAAAACTCATGGTGTTTTTTTGCACTTTGAACTAATTTGAAATGTTTGAAAAAATTGATTATTTCACCTTCAATCACCAAACTAAGCTTCACAACACGGTTAATTCCCAGTATATCATGTTCAGGAATTGTTTTCGCATTGTAAATTTTTGAAGTAGGTTGATTTCCCCATAAATCCTTGTCCACATACGTTTTTGCATTTGGAACTATCGGTTGATTCATGAACATTTTCGAATAATCTTGTGTTTTTACAAACGATTGATTCAATTTTCCATCCGTTACTTTTGCAATTTTAGCATCAACTTGCGACGTTATTTTGTTGTCCAAAGCATTTATTGCATCATCTTTTAGTTTAGATGGATCAACAGATGGTTTATTTTTTGGAAGTTTATCATCTTGAAACATAGTAATAGAGTTTAGGTATTTAGCTTAAAATTATACAATTAAGGAATGAGAATGCATTAATTTTTTGTTAAAACATCTCATTTACAAACAAAAAACTCCTGATGCAGCCTTCGCATCGCACCAAGAGTTTCAAGATTTCATAAGTTGGTTGGTTAGTAAACTTATGCGATTTTCGATTGAAATAAATTATCGAGCAGAAGGCCAAACACCGTCGTAAGAAGCTGTTCCGTAATCAATTTTTTCAGCACTCACTACAAATGAAATTAACATATTGTTGTCGTTTAATGCATCAAAATTTAATTCGTGTTGAATAACATAACCGTTTTCCCATTTTAAGTTAATTAAAACACCTTCTTCGTGTGCTTTATTAAACGTAATATCACCAACAGTTGGTTTATATTTACCGTTTAATAAACTTTCCAAAATCGTAGAACTTTCAGTTGCTTCTACTGTTACTTTGATTAAAGCGTTAGATGGATCAGAAGCTACACGCCCCGAAACATCAGTTGTTCTTGATACTTGATAATCTAATTTGATGATTTTTTGGTCCTCACCACCGTTGAATTTTAAGACTCCTCTTGAATTGTTAGCCATAGTTGTAAATTTTAAGATTGATTTATTTTAATTTTTATCTAGGACTAAATTAGAAACAGATATTTTAATTAATCGTTTTTAACCGTTTACAATCGAATATGTAGTAGTTTTACGACATATGCATAACATAGTAGCGCATTAATTCAGGAAAATATTTTTAAAATGAATATTTATTCTAATAATATTTTTAGTATATTTAATTAAATCAAGCCAAATCATTAACGTTTAACTTCTTGTAAAAAATATTTTTTGAAGAAGTTTAGAATTTTTTGGCGTGAAATATATTTCTTTTATAACTAACATTATAAAAGTGTTGTGAATTGTATCTAAATAAGCGTAAATCCTTTTGGTAATTTCGCAATATCAAGATCTTTAGGATTAGCTCCTTGGATTAACGATTTTATAATTTCGTCTTCTTTTATTTCTTCAAATTCGTCGTAGCTTAAATTAAAAAGAGATTGAAGATTAAGGTTTAAAAGTTCTTCTTTTTGATTGACAAAATTGTCTGAATAAATCCTAATAAATTCTTTTTTCAGAATTTCATTCATTTCTAAGTTTTTATATTTTTTAAAATCTCCTTCTTTAATCTTAAAAATTCTTTTTAGAAAAGTAAAATCTTGTATTTCAGTATTTGAAATCACATTATCTTCTAATATAAAATCTGCATAGGAAATTAGGAAGTCTAAAGATTCGGTTTTAATATCAGTTATCTTATCAATTCCGTTATGATTAACAATTTTATTAAAAGAGTTATAATCAAAATTAATTTGAATAGATTTTAATATTTCTAGAAAATATGGTAATTCAGTTTTAGGTTTATAAGACTTTATAAACTCAGAAAAATATTCAGAGAAAATGTACATAATATAATTTTAGAGTGTTTTTTTTTAGAATACAACTACTATCATTTTTACGAAGTAAAATATAGTTAAGTTACCTAAAAACATATCATTACTTCTTACAATTATCCTCAAACATACTATAACCATCTCACAATAAATTACGGTTTCACGTAAAAGAAAAAACTATAAAATTAATTCTAAAGAGATTGTGCCTAAAATTAGAATTGCGCAGTTAATTGTAGTTATAACTTTTAAGTATCTTATTTAATATTTCTATTTGTAGTGCTGATATCAAAAATGATATGGTTAAAAATGAAATAGTTGAAATTGTTTCATTTAAATATAGTTGAAAATCCAAACCATACAATTTCTCTAAATAATCATGACTTATGATCGTACTTATAGCTAGACCAATTCCGGTAGATAAAACAACTGATAGGAATTTAACGAACTTTTGAATTTGACTAAATTCTTTATTTTGTCTTTGAATTGAGTAGATTAGCGATAATCCAAAAGTTAGACCTATTAATAATAATTGTGATTTTAGAGAAATTCCTCCTTTTCTGAACGGAGATTCTATAAAGAAAGAGATAAAAAATATGATCAATAATATTGATAGAATTTTCTTAATTGAAAATAACATTTTTAAGGTTCAGTGATTTTAATTTTATAAATACAGCTAACGTTTTTTTATACTTGTACAGTAGTTCCACTTGTCAGTAAAAGGTTTCTAGTTTATTACTTCTCCAGTTTCAATCCAATGGTCAACTTTTTTACGTTTTATCATATTTTCGGAATTATCTATTCCATAATCAATTGTATACATATTATCATAACTTCTAAGGTTATTGTTAGATAAAACAATATTTAAAGGAAATAAAAGCCAGCGAAAATTAAATTCCTGTGCATCTGAGTTATATTGATTATATTTTTCTTGCAATTCTTCATTTAGTTTTTTGAACTTTTTATCATCATAAAGTTTCTGATTAATCTTGTATTCTGTCCATAAATTATCATTTATTTTATTAGAATTTTTGATGATTGAATCCGATTTTTTTGCTAAAACTTTTAGACTATCAGAAACATTAGAATTAAGTATTAATTTATTTCTTTCAGACATTTTGTCTTTGTATGCAAGTAAAGAATTTTTAGGTTTTTCGTTTTCTTTAATCAGTTCTTTTGATAATCTAAGATTGTAAAAATAAATCAGAGAGGCTATTGCAGTAATAAAAATTAGTAACGTAAGAAGGCAACCTTTTATAAATTTCATAGTTTGACGATAATTCGATATATTTTCGCTAATATATCAATTAACTAAGTTTTCTGAAAATACTATTGACATCCTTATTTTATATAATATTCCTATAAATATAAAAAAAAACATCTCACAATAAATTACGATTACATGTAAAAACGAAAAACCTCATTTAAAAATATTTAAACGAGGTTATTGATTTCTTTCCTTCAATATAGAAAAATGTGTATCTCTAAATTGATCAAAATAAATAAGCTTAAATAATAATAGAACGTTTACCAATTCCTTTATCGTATGGAGAGGTTCCCCATGAAACTCCAGAAGCAGGTACAGCTCTTTCTCTACCCCAATTTCTAATTGATTCAATTTTTTCAGGAGCTGTTTTACTCAATGGAACTATATTTTTAAAACATTTTTCAAAAAGTGTATCATCTACTATCTCATCCCCATGGATAACAGCCTGTATTGCTACATCTCTTACTGCCCCCTCAATATCTGATCCTGCAAATCCTTCTGAAATTTCAACAAGTTGATTGAGAGTCTCAGCAGATGGTTGATTTAAAAGATTACGTTTTATGTATAAATTAATAATATCCATTCGTTCAGCTTCTCCTGGTAGATCAACAAAAAATAATTCATCAAAACGTCCTCTACGTAAAAGTTCGGGAGGTAATTTAGAAACGTCATTTGCCGTTGAAACTACAAATACTTTTGCCATACTTTCCTGAAGCCAAAATAAGAATTGTCCAACCATTCGAGTTGAAGTTCCTCCATCATTAGCGCCAGTAGCACCAGAAAGCCCCTTTTCTATCTCATCAATCCATAAAATACAAGGTGCCGCATTATCTGCAGAAGCCAATGCTTCTTTTAATCTATTTTCAGATTGTCCTAAATATTGTCCTTGTATTGCTGCAAGATCAAGTCGATATAAAGGTAAATTCCAATTTGCAGCAATAAATTTTGCTGATAATGATTTTCCACAACCAGGTACACCAACTAATAATACACCACGTGGAGGTCTCATCTTTCTAGCTTTTAAATCAGCTGTTAATAATTGCTTTTGATTATCAAGCCAGCTTTGGAGTCCACTAAGACCAGCTACTGATAAAGTAGAAGGATCAAGCTTCACTTTTTCTAATCCAGATATATCACTAAATAACTTATCCTTTGCATTACTCAACTCTTTGATATCATCTTTTGTCAAAGATCCTTTTGCCATTTGAGTTGCCAATACATTTTCTGCTTCAATCTTTGTCATATTAGCTAAAATAGATGCAGCCATTCTATATTCTGTTTCTTCCCATTCTAGTGATATAGATGCTTTGTAAGGAATAACACATTCTTTAACCACTTCTAGCATTTCTTCTTCATTAGGCGGATCAAGCGTTATAGTCATTCCCAAACGTTGCAACTGAGGCCAAATACTCTTAGTCGTAATCAAGCAAATACTTCCTCCTCTTTCTATTGCCTGTACAATACAATCGTAGATATGTCTCGAAACTAAATTATCATCTTCTACATCACTAACTTCTGTAAATACAAAAGTTAAATTCTGTCTTTGCGAAATATTTTGTACGGCATAATCTAAACCTCCTGCTACAGAACGATCTTCATTTACACTCTTCTTTGATTTTATATCCATTGTACCATGAGATAAACTATGGACATAAATTGGTATATTAATTTCTTCTGCTAATTGTTGAATAACTTCTAAAACCCGTGCTCTTTCTATACTTCTAATTGAGATAAAAGGTATTCTTGCTCGAAACATTCGTAAAAGCGAAGTTTTGAACTCTGTTTTATTTGCCATATTAAAATAGTATCTTTCTACCTGTTGATGGTATTAATGTATTTGTTATCTCTTTACTCTTTTTGTTTTCAGATTTAATTTCTTCTGGTAATTCACCCAAATTAAATGCATTCAACATAATTAACATTTGTTCTTTACCATTAGGATTTTTTGAAACATTATCTTTTAAAGATTGTTTAATTTCATTTACAAAGTCTTCAAGATCTTTCTTTAGTGTTTTTTGTAAATTTTCAGGAAAACCTTTTAATCCTACGAATTTATTTAATGGGTATAAATTTTGCTTTCCATTTCTCAAAGCAATTTCAAAGTCATTCATAGTTTTAAAATTTTGAAATTGAAATGAACGGTGAAATTGATCAAGCCAAGATTGTTTACGTTTTTTATAAGCTTCTTCTACTCTTGAATAAAAACGTGAAACTGTTCCAGCATCTACGGTAAAACTTCCATTACTCAAGTCTTCTAAAACCGTATCATTTCCATTTCCGAATTCATCCAATAGTTTAACCCAGTCCGAATATGTTGTTGGCCCTACCATTATTGCGGTTTGATTCGTGGATTTATAAATTGGTTTGGCGGAACTATATCCCAATCAGGAAATTTAGAATTTCCTTTTTCAGCTTCTGTTCTTCCCTGAAACAAATTTGGTTTCGGATTAGTCACATTGCTTTCTTTATTTTGTTCGATATTATTCTCTTGATTAGTTATTGGGTTTTCATTGGTATTGTCACCTAAAATAATTTTATTCATCAATCTAAGTTTAAAATGTTAAATAATATTTCTTGCCGTTTCTTTTGATATGCTCGAGAAATCTTCGGGAATAATTGATTGTAAAAGCTCTCTTACTTTTTCTGCATTTCTATCTTCCATTGTATGTTCTTTTCTGTAATCAACTGTTTCAGCTATACATCCTCTTAAAACTTCTTTTGCTTTTTGCTTACGTTCTTCGATATTCTCTATTATTCTTTTTTTCTTTTTCTTATGACTATTTAGAGCATTCCATATCAAAACTGCTCCAATACCAAGTCCAACTATACCCGCTATAGGATGCAAACTAAAAGCCCAAAAACCTAGTATACAAATAAATGCTCCAATCAATACACCAGCAAAAGGAAATGAAAGTTCACGAAGTTTAGCATCTAACATATTCTTATAAAAGATTTCTTGCTCTTCTATAAGTTCATTTTCATTACTACCATCTTTAGTAGTTGTTTTGAAATCGTCTATATTAAGTTCAACTAGTTGTGGAATTTTACTTCTACTTTGTGCAGTAAATGTATCGTGAGCTTCAATTATCCAAGGTTGACTTATCGAAACAGCTAGTGCTTGAGTAACTTTTGTTGCCCCAGCCAATTCAGGATTAAACGATGCGTTTGTTAGAAGTTGTAAAAAGTCAACCTTTTCATCGAAAATATGTTTTTCAGCATTCATCATTGCTTGCGCAGCTGTTTTATCTCCATGCATTTGAATGATAAGTTGATTCAATCTAACTTCTTCTTGCAATGGCAATTCTTCATCATCAAAGTTTGTTACCAATAAAGAAAGAATCTCATCTAATTGAACTTTAACACTTTTTGAAAAATCTGCTGAAGAAGATACGATGTCATTAAAATGAGTATTTAAAATATCATGTGTTTTAGCTTCTTTCAAAGAATTTTCTAAAAGATCCCAATTGGTTGAAAACTTCTCTAATAAAGGATATTTACCTTCTGGTAAAGGACCTTTAGCTTCGAAGAATGCTACCCATTGTGATTTTTGTTCGTTAATATACGTATCTCCTTGCGTAAGCTGATCTAACCAATTTTTTACATTTGTCATCATTAATTGTCTTGCAGCAGGAGGAAATACACCGGTTGTTACAGCCTCAAGAATAACGATAAATTCTCTGTCCAAATGATGTGGATTTTGATGCATAAAATAGCGTTCTAACCATTTCATACTCGCTTCATTTCTTGCAAGCCTCCTCATAATTAGCATAAAGAAAAGTGTTGTTTTATAATCATCTCTTTTTAATGCCTCATTCAATGCTTTTTCATTTGTACCTCTATCACTTCTTACCCAAGCTGCTAACGCTACTAAAGCGGGTGCTAACCAGTAACCTGGTGCTTTTATCATCACCTCTTCGGTTGTAAATTTTAATGTATCATCACTCACAACACCTGTATCCACACCTTGTAAAATTCCAGTTGCCATTCTTCGTACATCTGCATAATAACCAAATTTAATCTGTAAATCTTGTTTCAAGTTACCTTGTCGTGTTTCAGCAAGTTGCAAAGCTTTATGTTTAATATCTGCTGCAACAAAATCTGCAAAAGCCTCAGCAAGTTTCACTAATTCACTTTCTAATTGATCTTGTTTAAAATTAAGTGTTCCTAATTCGGAATGTACGCCTGAAAGATCACTACTAATGGACCGTAAAGCACTATTAATAATAGATAGGTCTGCATATGATATTACCTGTTGTGACATATTTATACGTGTTTATTAAATTTATAATTTAGATGCTGTTCCGTCTTCGCGAATTAAGATCATTTTGTCAGTATAAACCTCAACCATTGCATAAGCATTATGCATAGCTACTGTTCTAGCTTTTTCAAAATCACCCTCCATTATTTCATTACTTTTGTAATGTTTAATAATTTGATTACCAATCAAATCAAGTGTATGTACTTCATAAGGATGTCCAAGAAAACATTTAGAAACTATACCCAGGGGCAAACTCGCTAATTCGGCTGTACCAAACTCTTCTTGTATACAATTCATTAACTCCTCCATTCCTTTTGTTTCTGTCAGGGTTTTTGCATCAAGTCCAGCTATCAAATCCATGTATTTTTTTGATCGCTTTTTTAAAATATCTCTATCACTAATAAAACCTGTGGTAATTGTTGACTTTTTGCTGGTATCAAGATTTATATTGTCATTTTGTAAAATTATTCTTGTCATTATTTTTAGTTTTATACTATTTTATCAAATATCAAAAAACTATCTCACAATAAATTACGGTTTCACGTAAAAGCAAAAAACCACTTTCAAAAAATCTAAATTTTAATATTTATTGAGAAAGAGGATCAAAAACAACTACCGTTTGATTATTACCTTTCAGATGAATGTATTTTTTAATTTCCTTTACGACAGAATGAATATCTTTTCCATTTATTTTAAGATATTTGTAACATGGATGGTAAAACAAGAGCAAATATAAAACCTGATATGCTGGTTAATATTGTATTGAAAAAGGATCAACGAACTGGCGAATTGACTGAGGGTATCGTGAAAGATTTATTGACTTCTTCGCCTTATCATCATCATGGTATAAAAGTTCGTTTGACGGATGGACAAATTGGACGTGTGCAGGAAATTATTGAAGACGATTTTTAGAACGCATCACATTATAAATTAAAAGCTCTTATTCGTATTAATAGGAGATGTGAGATTTGAGATAATAGATGTGAGATGTAATTTGTCAAACTGAATTTATCTCAGCTTCTTTTTATCGTCAGTCAGAGTAACGTTTGTAAAACGTTGTATCGAAGACTTAGACGATAAATAACGACTACTCGCTAAATGCTTTATTCATTCATTTTTTATTCATGAGTAATTATTGTTTTCAAATGAATTCATATGCCCTACGGGGAACCTTGATGAAAATTAAAAATATTGTAAAAAGTATTAGGTATTTGAAAAAGGATTATAAAATGTCATATGATTTGAAGGCGAGTGTCAAGAAGTTGAGGGGTATAATTAAGATTATTCATTTTTTTTCTTGATAAAAAAAAACGAATCAAAAAAAATCAAGTCTGTGCTTCCAAATCGGTCAATAATGACTACTCGCTAAATGCTTTAAATCATTCACATATAAAATGTGAACAGTAAATCATTTTTAACGCTCGCTACGTCGAATTGACACTCGACTTTTCAGCAATGACGGATTTTAATTAGTTGTTAAAAGTGAATTTAAGTATAGAAAAGTATTATAAAAATGTCATATGATTTGGAGACGAGTGTCAAAAAGTTGAAAGTCATGATTAAGATGTTTTACTGTTTGCGTAGCAAATGATTTAAAACATTCAATGACTGAAACTAATTTTGACCGTTGAAAATCAAAGACAAGAGTTTTTTGATTACTTTTTTGCTCTCAAAAAAGTGATAGAAAGATTATTCTCGTTTTTCAAAACTATATTTCATTCATTTTTTATTCTAAATGTCTAATATGTTCATTTTTACCTTGACGCAAAAACATTTGAAATTAAAAGGAGAAGCTCTAGTAGAGCTTAGGTACATTTTTAAACTTTTACCTTAATGCAAAGTCTGTGCTAACAGAGTATGTAATTACAAAAATCAAGTCTGTGCTTACAAGTCGGTCAATAACGACTACTCGCTAAATGCTTTAAATCATTCACATATAAAATGTGAACAGTAAATCATTTTTAACGCTCATTACGTCGAATTGACACTCGACTTTTCAGCAATGACGGATTTTAATTAAGAATCCTGTAAATTGGATATTGTCTGTAAGTATTCTTCTCAAAATAAGGCGAATTTTTATAAACCCAATCCAACTGTGCTTCACCATCATTAGCAAACTCTGGTTTTAATACTTTTTCAGCTTCAAATGCGGTTTTCAAAACCACATTATTTCTCAATAATTCAGCAGCAGTATCCTCAAAAATATAAGCCGAATAATACTCTTTCTGACCTAATATTCCATCAAAAAAATTCCAGTTAAAAAACGAATCTAATGCCTCTGGCTCTAAAGTTTCAAGAATATATTTCACTCCATCTTGTTGTGTTGGCACAATGTAATCTCCTTCAAAAAACTTCATCGATTTCATCGATTTTGTAACCACCGTTTCGTAATGATTATAATGTCCTTCATAAGCATTTTTATTGGTTTTGAAATCTGATATTTGATATGATTCTACATTAATCAATGTATCATTTTCTATTCGTTTCATCTGTATATCATTTCGTTTCAAAGCTTCTATAACGCGATATTCAGCTTGTGGGAGAACATAATATTTCGGAATTGTAATGTAACTAATTGGTTTTGCAGAATTGAATAATTTAATTTTTTTTGTAAATGGTTTCGATCGATCATAGTACAATCTATCTTTTCCGGAAACCTCACTTCGCTTATATCCTGCTTCAAATCCTTTAAAATCCATTGTTGTAAATTGAGTAGAATCTATTTTCCAACGAATTCCATATTGATTTCCGACCTGATATTGTTTTAGATTTTCTTTTCTTAATTTTTTGATTGTCAAATATTCTTTATCTAAATTTTCTAGATTTACCAACATATATTTATATGTTGCGTCTACACGGTTTTCATAAGGCTTTAACATATGTGTTTCGGGCATTGTGCTTAGTGCATTAAACAATGTTGCATAACCTGTAGAATAGCGTGGAGAATCTTCGAAAGCTGCAAAGCCAACATCAGGAACATCGCCATGTATGTTCACATATTGCGTACTTTCGTAACCATTTTTTTGCATTTCGGCTAGATTATTTGCTTGATATGTCGTATAAAAATAATCACCCAAAACATTTCCTACACGCGCTTTAAAAGACGAAATATAGGTAAATGTGTACTGATAATCTGCCCCATTACTTACATGATTATCAATAAAAACATCAGGTTTCAACCAATGAAAAATTGTCTGAAAACTTTTTGCATTTTTTGAATCATTTTTAATAAAATCTCTGTTTAAATCATAATTTCTGGCATTTCCACGAAAACCATATTGTTCAGGTCCATTCTGATTTGCACGTGAAAAAGAACCTCTATTCAACATACCACTCACATTATAGGCCGAAATCGCAGCAATAATAAAATTCTTAGGCGGTTTAATTTTTTTTATTGCCAAATCTCTCATCAACATCATCGTCGCATCAATTCCGTCTGGTTCTCCAGGATGAATTCCATTGTTTACGAAAAGCACTGCTTTTGTTTTACGCAATTCCTCTATATCTTTTTCTTTGAATGGATTATAAACAACCACATAAATTGGCTTCCCGTTATCGTCTTCTCCCTTTTTTACATACTGTATTGTCTCAAAATTATTCGCTAAATTTTGATAAAACACATTCATTTCATCATACGTCGTGGTTTGATTTTTATTTCCTTTTTCGTAAGGCGTTATAAAATTATTTTGACCAAAAAGTAGTGTAGAAGTAAGAAATAAAAATAGTATTTTAAAATTCATATCATTAATTTCTTACTAAAATAGAGAGAATACAAAAGATTCAACATAAAATGAATTATTTTTCTAAAAATAACTTTTTAATTGTTCTTCAAATGAATTCATATGCCCTACGGGGAACCTTAATGCAATTTAAAAATATTGTAAAAAGTATTAGGTATTTGAAAAAGTATTATAAAATATCATATGATTTGGAGACGAGTGTCAAAAAGTTGAAAGTCATGATTAAGATGTTTTACTGTTTGCGTAGCAAATGATTTAAAACATTCAATGACTGAAACTAATTTTGACCGTTGAAAATCAAAGACAAGAGTTTTTTGATTACTTTTTTGCTCTCAAAAAAGTGATAGAAAGATTATTCTCGTTTTTCAAAACTATATTTCATTCATTTTTTATTCATGAGTTATTATTGTTTTCATATGAATTCATATGCCCTACGGGGAACCTTAACGCAAATTATAAATATTGTAAAAAGTATTATGTAAAAAGTAGAGGTTAGAGTATTTGTCAAGCTGAATTCATTTCAGCTTCTTATTATCGTCAGTCAGAGTGACGTTTGTAAAACGTTGTATCGCATGAGGAGAAACAAGACGATTCCTTGTTTTAAGCTCGGTAAAAAGTACTTTTACCCAAAACATTTCTTTAACAAAAAAGCTCTTGGATAAGAGCTTTTTTAGTAATTTTACGTAAGTATTTACAACAGAAGTACACCAATCACGCTCTGAAATTGGGTTGTGAATTGATTTCAAATCTTGGTATATTTATCAAAGTATTTACAACTCATTTAACGGTTACAGAAAACGTAATGTCGTTGTGAATTGATTTCAAATCTTGGTATATTTATCAAAGTATTTACAACATACTACATTATCTATAATAACATCTGTATGTTGTGAATTGATTTCAAATCTTGGTATATTTATCAAAGTATTTACAACCGCCCGTTGTGCAGGGATTAATCCTATTACGTTGTGAATTGATTTCAAATCTTGGTATATTTATCAAAGTATTTACAACAAACCTAGTTTAGTCCAATAAGATTTTACAGTTGTGAATTGATTTCAAATCTTGGTATATTTATCAAAGTATTTACAACTCAATTTACACCGCATTTGAATAAGACTAGGTTGTGAATTGATTTCAAATCTTGGTATATTTATCAAAGTATTTACAACTATTAATATTAGGTGTGTTAACAGAGTCATGTTGTGAATTGATTTCAAATCTTGGTATATTTATCAAAGTATTTACAACAGGCAGAAGTTGTTTATATTGGAGTTGATAGTTGTGAATTGATTTCAAATCTTGGTATATTTATCAAAGTATTTACAACACCATCTTCTTTTTTTCGCAACAAAGTGTAGTTGTGAATTGATTTCAAATCTTGGTATATTTATCAAAGTATTTACAACGGTTGTAGTCTGTTTTCGATTATATCTGCAGTTGTGAATTGATTTCAAATCTTGGTATATTTATCAAAGTATTTACAACAGAGCGTCCTCCCATTCTTTGATTTTTCCAGGTTGTGAATTGATTTCAAATCTTGGTATATTTATCAAAGTATTTACAACTTCTTCATGTTTTATCCAAAAACAGCTTCAGTTGTGAATTGATTTCAAATCTTGGTATATTTATCAAAGTATTTACAACTTTAAAAGATTGAAAAGATTCTCTTTTTAAGTTGTGAATTGATTTCAAATCTTGGTATATTTATCAAAGTATTTACAACTAGTGACAATTGATTTGATATCGCTTCAGTGTTGTGAATTGATTTCAAATCTTGGTATATTTATCAAAGTATTTACAACCTCATTTAACAAACCATTATTATAAAGGGTTTGAGAAGAAATTTAGAAATGAGAAAAAAAGTAAAATCCGATAGAAGTTGAGTTTTCTATCGGATTTTTTTATTTCTAAAACAATTCTAATTGTTGTGGACCTGTTGGTAAATCGGTTTCTTTTTTAGAGAAAAATATTTCCATTTGTCCAAATTGTTTATCTGTAATACAAATAATTCCTACTTTCCCAAATTCAGGTAATTTAGATTTGGTTCGTTTTATATGTACCTCAGCATTTTCTCTACTTGGACAATGTCTCAAATAAATCGAAAACTGAAACATAGTAAATCCATCGTCAATCAACTCTTTTCTAAAGCGAGTTGCCTGACTTCTTTGCTTTTTTGTTTCTGTTGGCAAATCAAACAAAACTAAAACCCACATAATACGATAAGCATTATAACGACTAAAACTCATGTCATTTCAGGAAAACGAATCACACGCTGCTCCCCTGTCATACACTTATACAAAGAACTTGTTGTAGAGCTTATCGCTACCAACAAAGGTCTTTTCAAACCATCTATTTTCACATCTTTTGTTGCTATTTGTAATAAATGTGCTTTAGCATCTTTACTCATTTCAGTCGGTCGAAAAGGCTTATTCATCCATTCTAATACCAATTCATCAACATAAGGTCGATATGGTTCCATTATATCATCAGCCAAGCAATACGGATTGTATTTATTACGATGAAAAATACCAATGGTAGGATTTAATCCAGAACTCACTAAAGCTCTTGCAACCATACTTCGAAGAATAGCATATCCAAAATTCAGAAAATTATTAGGAGCATCACCATCTCGTTCTCTCGTAAAATTGTCAAATAATTGTTTCCAATAATATTGCGCAGCAATTCCTTCCATATTCGTAGAGTCTCCCGATTTTACATTCGTTAAATAATTCTGCATTGGCTCCTCTACAAAACCAAACTTACTTAACAATGCTTTCTGTTGATAAATTTTAGCTTCAATCGTTTGTTTCCACAACTGTTTGCGCAATGGTTCCGAAACATTAATCTGATGTTTCAATCGCTCACTATGCTCTACATGTCCATTCATTGGCAACATCAATCCCAAAGGCATATGACTATCGTCGCAACTAATAATTGCCACATTATTTTGTTGTAATGTCACTATAAGTTGATGACTAATGGTTATTTGATAATGATCCAATACCAAAAAACCCAAATCTTCAATAGGTACAGAGCCTTTGATTTCTTTGGTTATCACATCTTCTATTTTTAATTGATTGTCTTTCAATTTCAAATAAGATGGATTGCCAATGTAAATGGTACGTTTTAGCATATTATTTAAATTTTAATGAGCCATCCATTTTCATTTCAAAATCAACTCCGTCAATTGCAAAATTCCATTCACCTTGTCTAATTCTTAAAAAGATACTTGGATTCTCAAAGTTAAAAGATGCCCCTTCCTTATTTTCTTTCTTTAAATCAGTGTCTATTCCTGCTGCCATATGATTTCTAAACTTCATACGACCATCACTTTCAAATTGATATACTTTATATAAACGTTTTGTTAAATCAGAATTATCTAATTCTTTTAGTTCTTCAATACTATCTTTATAAAACAATACTTTTTGCCCAGAACGTAAAACAGCATAAAGCGGTATTTCTTTTGATTTTTTTCCTTTTCCTATTGATTTTGTATTGTATTCTGGTTCTAAAAAATAAGAACGATCGTTCTTAAATTTTAATTGAGCAACATCAGAAATACTTAATATCTCCATTGCTTTTCCATCTTCGTTTTTATAAAATAAACAAAGTGCGTTTTCTCCACTTTTTGCTAATGTTGTTTTTTTATAATCGAATTTTGAAGTAAAAGCATGCGTATGCACTTTCAATGCTGTATTATATTTCATTAAACCTTTACAGCGTATTCTTCTTATTTTATTTACTTTGTTTCCTTGCTTATCAAACATCCAAACACCTTTTGTTAAAGCTTCTTTAAATCCGACAGCATCTTCCACTTGCATTTTTATCATTTCAAAAAGAGCTTTATCGACTATTACCTTTTCAACTTCTTCAAGCGTTTTAAATCCTGGAGAATCTGCATTTTGTTTATAAACTAAATCTTTTCGAATAACCAAAATTGGCTCTTCAGTAAGTTTCATTTTACCATTATCATCAAACAAAATTTTATTTTCTTCGTTTCTTAATGGTAATTTTATTGCTCCATACAAAGATTCATCATGTAATTGCCCCCTTATAGTATCTCCTTGAGCAATTCGTTTTTTATCAAGTGATTTATCTTCCCAAACGATTTTTCCTTTTTTGCGTACCACTTTATAAGTTGGAACAGTAGTTCTATTTTCAACTATATTGTTAATTAATATAACATTCTCGATTTCTTTAATATAACTTGGGGAGAAATCTTTCCAATCTTTAGGTTGTTCGTGATAAATTTTACCCGTATGATTGTCTTTTTCTTCGTTATAAAGTTTAAGAATTCTTTCGCGATCAAATGCTGATGGTATTAATGTCAAAATACTTGCATCACCAGCGTGATGACTATGAGTTGAACGATTTTTTTTATCACTTAATAATTTTACATTATATACTTCTTTAAAAACATTTACAACACTTGCTTTTTCTACTGACACTCTTTTAAATAAGGTTTTTAAATATGGCAGAGCATATTTTGTAATAATTTGAGTATCTCGCAACTGGCTATTTTTCCAACCTGACTTATATTCTTCCAAAATAAATGTATTGTATTTGTAACTCCAATAATCTAAATCCATTTTTATGAAATGATAACGCTGAATACAATTATCCTTTATTTCCTTAGTAGATGCATACGAAGCTTTATTTTTCCATTCTTTATATAAATCTTCCAAATGCTCTATCTTTTCTTTCATAAACTGGATATTATTCAAAATATCTACATGATTATAAAGTTGTGACGGATATTGTTTCTTTTTTATATTTCTATTAAATTCCGTATCAGTTAAAGTCAAATTTCGTAACTCATTATCAAAACTTATACTTGCAGGAATAGTATGCTCTAAATCGTATTTATTTCCATCTAAAACATCACAAAGTTTAATCAATTTACCTGTGTAAAGACAAGTTTTATTTTGTTCTTCCCATAATCTTATTTTACGAAGAAGCGTTTTATCACTTGGATTAAAAGTGGTGTTGCATTCTTTATTTATTTCAATAATAGTTTCACTGAACTTTAGATTTTCCTTTTCTCGCTCGTTATTCCATTTTTCAATAGCTTTTCTTCTATTGGCATCGTTAAGTTCTCTTGCTATCTCAATCACAATTCGAGTGTCCTCATCTATTTTACCTTCTTGCAAAAGGAAATTGATAAGCTGCTTCATTTTGTGCATTGTTTTTAGAGCCATTGGGTTTTTTAATCCTTTGGTAACAGGTTCTGGACTACCTAATAACTTTAAACTTCTTCCTTGAAATTCAGCATCTTTATTATTTTTAATAAAATTCTCTCTATCAATTTGTTTAATATAAACAGGTTTACCATTTAGCGTAAAATAATCATATTCTTCGGCTTGGGTATAATTTTCTTGTTCTGATGGATGCCATAAAAATTTCTTCTTATCCTCTGGTATGTCATATTTTTCAGCAATTACATTGAAAATTTGATCATGAATTCTCTCATTCTCCATGAATAAATTAGTCTTTGACAGGACTGATTTTCTCAAAAACTCTTTGTAATATTTGGCTACATAATCATAAGATGCTGTTTTTTCATCATCAGATAATAAAAGCCAAGTTTTCTCTCCAAATATTTCAATTAGTTTAGCATTAATATTTTTCTTTTCAGAATCGTCTAAATCTCTGTCATTTTCAATTGAATAACGATATTTACTGTTTAACTCATCTAAAACCAAACTATTGACAACTGTATTTAACAATCTTGTTTGTTCGTTACTTTTTTCAACTTCTCTAAATTCCTCAATGAAATAATCGATCATCTTATCAGAAATAGTTTCCATTCCCAAAACTTTATAAAGATTTGCCAAGAAAACGGCATAATGATAAGGAATACCTTTTCGCAAAAAAGGAAGTATTTTCTTAATTGCAGACAAACTCATTGTTGCATAACCTTGATTTAGTTTGATTTTAGAAAACTTCTCAGCTTTCTCATCATCAAGATTTAATTTGTTCAAAGCAAAATCTTTTAAATTTTCTTGGCTATCAAAAGTTTTAAGAACGTGCCAAATTTCATCATAATTAAAAGATGAATTCTGTTTTTTAGATGGCTGACTATCTCTTTCATTAATATTATCCCAATGCAAAAGCTCTTTCCAATTATCTCCAAAAATATCTTGAAACGACTTTAATAGCTTAGCAGAAATTACTTTTGTTTTTTCTTTAAACTTTGAATCTATTTTACCGCCGTCTTTTTTAAGTTGATTAAGAATAGTTTTTAGTTCAAAATCATTTGATGACTTAAAAAATAAAGGATAAATTTTTTCTTGAATATAAGTCTGTTTATCAACTCCAATAGGAGGAATAATTTTTAAATTATTGATAAAAGCCCATGTTCTATACTCCTCGTACAATGGATGGCTTACCTGTACACGTTTTTTGTTTTTTTCATAAATACAATAACCAACTAAGCCTTTTTGCGTACGAAGAGGTCGTTGCCATATAATGGCTTTCCATAGTTTTTGATAATCCTCATCATTAATATCATATAGCTGACATAAAAGCTTTAATTCTGCTTCATAATCCTTTCTAAGATTGTATCGTTGTCTAATTCTTTCACCTGTTTCTTTTTGATAATAATATAAAGCAGCTCCTAACGTTTTATGATTTTCGATAAATTCGGCAATATCATCTCTTCCTTTAGTACCATTTTTATCACTACCTTGCAACATCGTCTTTGCTTCTTCTTCATCTCTTCCTTTAAAACCACGTCTTTGTACAAGTTGATAGAAAATTCTTCCAAGTAAATATGGATTAGTTTTATAAACAGAATGAAAATTAGGATCAACAGCTAAAGCTCTAAAAGCAAATAAACTATCATGTTTATTTTTTCCTATCAAATGAAAATCAGGTTTCCCATCGCCGTCAAAATCAAATCGTAACCAATTTAAAAATAAATCATTTTGTGGATATTTACGTTTTGTTCCCTTTTTATAATTTTTCCATTTATTAAGCTCTTCATGTGAAAGTGGGCACATATTATTTTCAATTAAAAAATATAATAAATCCCATTTCCTATACTTTTCAGCTCGATAATTATTTCTTTTTCCTCTACTCTCTGTTCTTTTTTTAACTTTAGGAAATTCATTTCCTTTTTCAGAAGCAACTCCTTTTTCAAAAGTAAGAACCCCAAAATCTATGATTTGATTATTTATAACTTCTGTATCTCTAATGGACCAGCCAAGGCTATTCGTACCAGCGTCAATTCCTAATATTCTCATAGTAATTTATATTTCTTGGTTTTTGATATCTCAAAATTTTTTATTTTATTCTTAATTATATTGTAATTTAATAAAAATCCTTATATTTGACTTTGAAATCAATTCACAATAAGGCTTTAAGCCGAAGTAAAAACTTATATCCTGCGTACTCCGTGGGATTTTTATTTAACTCCTAATTACATCAAATATAAATAGTAAAGTATAAGATTAATTACGGAAAACCGTAAATTGATTTAAATTTTTTATCTTAATTATTTATAATGAAAGATATTTTTAGAAAATTTTCGCCTCGACTATCTTCGGTTTTTTTTTATTTTTCTTATTTTGTAAACACAAAAAAACCTCCTTAAAATTTCTTCTAAAGAGGTTAATATTTATACTATTTTGTGTTTTTGTACCTAAATTGAGGTTGTGCAACAGTTACATATATTGTGCGGAGTTTTCTTTATATTTTTTTCATTATACCTATAATAAATGTTCTATTAAGTAAATTACTTTTATACACATAGGTATTGGCATCAATTAATTTTATAATTTCGACATTTATTTTTTCACCAAGTAAATATTTATATTCTTCTTTACTTACTTCAAGATATGTTAAAATATAAGAGTTTGGTTTCACCCACTCAATATTATATTTACTGACTTCACCTTGAAATTCTTCTATTTGAAAATTTTCTGTTCTGTAAATATTGACATCTTTATAATTTAAATCTCCATATTGAAAGTTACCAGTTCTAAATTTTTTCAATTCATCGAATTCAGTTTCATTTATATGTGCATCTTTTAAATTAGTATTAATAAAAGTAAAAATTTGATCATAACAATTGTTCTTAAGATCTGTTTCAGAGTAATATTCTATATTTTTTCTATATTCTATAATTTGACTTATAATTTCTTTATTTTGATAGATTGATTTTTCTGGCAGTACTTTGACAAGGCTAGTTTTACCACTATTATCTACACAAAAGTTTAGAGTCAAATATTCAATATCATTCTTGACATCATCTAAGTAAAATTCAGTTTGCATTTGCGCAAATGAATTGATATTAAAAAGAATTAATAAGTAAAAATACTTTTTCACGTAATTTCGGTTTAAAATTTCGCACAATATTGTTATTTCGATAAGCTAATATAGCATGCATTTATTAAAAAACACCTATATCTATATTCATAAAATCAACCTCAAATATACAAACAAAACTACATTGTATACTTTATTGTGTAAACAAAAAACCTCTCTAAAATCACTTCTAAAGAGGTTGTTATTTATAATATTTTGTGTTTTACTCCTAAAATTGGAGTTGTACAACAGTTACCGATGTTAGTTGTAGTTTTTATTTTCTAAAATTCAGTAAGTTTTTTCCAAATTCAGCAATGTTTCCAACTAATTTTACATTTCCGTTCGGAACTAAATTACTAATTTCACTAATTCGTGATATGAGTTTATTGACTTTTTCTTCGTCTATTTCCTTTTTCGAAACCGTTTCAAAAATTTCAATATGTGAATATGCAGTTGGTGTATCATTAATAAACATTATATATTTGTAGCCAATATTTAAAACATCTTCACTTCCGAGTATTTTTTTTACTTGTTTTATTTCTTGATATGGATGTATTTCTATTCTATAGTTTGAAAGTTCTTTTCCTTTTGTTATTCCTTTATCAAATACTTTTTCTTTTTCAATGAGAAAATTTTCTTTTAGATTTAAGATTTCATTTTTATAATTCGTAATATTTGCATCTAATTCTTTTTTTAAGTTTTGTATTTCTTGTTCTTTTATTGATATATTATTTTGCAAATCTTCAATGTTACTTTTTGCAGTCGACTCATATTCCTTGTTTCTTTTTAAAAGATCATTAATTCTATTAGAAAGTATTAGATTTTCATTTTTGTAATTTGAATCAGAATTTAACTTTACAATTCTATGATACTTCAAATAATAGAAAATTGATAAAACAAAAAATAAAATGATTAGAAAAATATAAAGTGTGTTCATATAATTTAAATTTTCACGTGTTTTTGTATGAAATTGCAATTAACATTATTTTTTCGCAAAGTAAAATATAGATTAGTTTCGTAAAAACATCTATATCTATTATTCCGTTATATTATTCCAAACTTACAACAACTATTTAACAACAAACTACGGTTTCACGTAAAAACAAAAAACCTCTCTAAAATAGCTTTTAAAGAGGCTGTTATTTATACTATTTTGTGTTTTTGTACCTGAAATTAGAGTTGCGCAATAGTTACCCTTGTTATATGCAGTTATATATTTGATTCTACGTAAATTCCTTTCCAATTCTGCGGAAAACCTTTTTCTTCCCAAATTTCATAAAATCTTTTTCTAGTACAGATACCAGATTTTACGCAAAAGACCGCATAAAAAATTTTATAGTCAGGATTATTTTCATAACCTTTCACATCTATTAATATTTCGTCGATAGTATCAGTTAGTTTAGATTCATTTAGAGCTAACTTATATTCTATAGCACAATTTAGACTCGGTATTAAAATGTCAGGAATATAACATTTAGCTGTTTTTAAAAATGGCTGACTAGGATACTGTGAATTTGGAAAAACAGATTTTGTAACAAATTTTACATTTCTAGAAATTTCAGCTTCATTTTTGGGTTTAATTTTTCTTTCTTCTAAAATCACAGAAGAGCTTTCCAAGATATTTTCAAGATAAATTAAACCACTTCTTTTTAAAAGACTTTCATCATTATCGTTAAAAGCCGGAAATACTGATAAGTAACTCCATAACGAAGAAATAAATTCACTATAACTATCACCACTTTCATCATGATATTTACTACTTAAAGTATCATTTCTACTTGCAAAATATTTATTTATTTCGTTTTTAAAATCACTCAAGAAAGAAGGTAAGTTTTTACTTTCTAAATATGCAGAACTTAACTTGTAAGCTCTATTCGCTAAATCAATAAAATTATTTTCAAGTTGGTATAAAATATCTTCATAGTCATTTTCAGAACGGTCATAAAATTCATTTCTAAATTGTATGTCATAAAAAATACTTCCCATCTCAGAAATAATTTTTTTAATTTTTTGCTCTTGAAAATTTGTTATTTGGTTGTTCTCCATAATTGCACCTAACATTGTTTTTTCACGAAACTACTATAGCTTTAGTTTCGTAAAATTAAACCCAAATATACAAACAAAACTGCACTGTATACCTTGTTGTGTAAAATACACAATCTTGCTTAAAAACATTTAGCGAGATTATATAGTTATTTTATTATCTATAATATTTTGTTTAGTAATAGTTACCAATATTGTATGTATGTCTTTCTTGTTTTTTTTTAATTAGAAGTACCAAAAAAATTTTGAACTAATGGTTCACTTGCAGCCCCAAAGATATAAACTACAATTGTCCATATTAAAATTAAAATCCAATTGTTTTTTACGATTTCAATTATACCAGAGATCGATAAACCATATATCTGTTTTGCAGTTGTATTTACTTTTAATTCATTTTTATCTGCACGATCTATTATACTTTCTATTATATCTACTTTTTTTAATGAAGATTTATGTAATTTCAAATATTCTTTATTATCAAATGCTTCAGCTTCTTCTTTTCCTTTTAATGCATCTTTAATAGAAATATTATTTCTATTTGCTAAATTTAACAATCTTCCATAAGGTTGATTTTCTTCATAACCATATGTATAAAGTTTCCCTAAAATTCTAGGAAAATCATATCTTCTATCATCATCTATTTGAAATGATTCTCCACCAAGAATCCTATACCTGTTGGCAATTGCATCAAAACCAAAATTTGAATCTCTCATATTCCAGTGTATCCACTTATATTCTTTATGAGATTTTGAAAATTTATAAAATTCTTCTAACATTTTTTTTTCTAATAGATCATACTCTTCAGTTGTTAAATTGTTAAAATCCTTATTTTCAAATTGAGCCTGTAAATGAATAGAAAATGATTTAGTTTGCGAGGAAGCTAAATATCTTAAACATATTGATGTAATACGTGGTGTTCTTCCATGCGAAGTCACAAACGACTCACAAGAATAATGAATAATTAATGACTTGTTTTTATCTTCTAGAATTAAATTTAAAAGCTTTTGACCTTCCGATCTCTCTATTAATCGTTTTGATTTAAAAAACATTTTAGTTCTTCAGTTTTATTTTAAGTTAAGTATTTATAAAATAGCACTAGGACTTTAACTTCGTTATATATTATTTTAAAATTGTACACATTAACCAATCATAACTATAGTTATATTATTTCTTTATCCTTTAGCCATCTTTCTATTGCATATTCTAAATGTTTTTCTGGATTTTGATAATCAAAAGTGTAATAAAGTCTACTGACTAAATCAGTATGTAAAGATTTTAACGTATCATCTTTTAAAAGTAAAACAGGTTTGTCCATAGCCATCATATAACCAATTTCCAATGATACATTGGGATTAAAATAATCTGATCTTACTCTTTCAAACAATCCAATTCCAAAATTACAACAATGTAAATATGTTTTTATATTTGTAAATAAATCATCCGAATACCATTTATCGTCTGCTCTTAATACTTTTATATGATGTTTATTAAAAATATTTTTTATTACTTCTACTATATTTGATTGTATATTAGAATCTTCAAATTTCATCATTAAAAAAGCAGTGATTTGACTTTTGTTATTATCTTTAAAAAACCTTTCGCTTGAAGCTTTTATATCATCAGGCATAATCCCTTTAATCCCCGAATATAATTTAGTTTGATTAATATCTTCTTTCAATAATTTAAATTTTAAAATAGTTTTATCAATGTAGTGAGTATCATCTACCTCATTCCATACTTTATTATAAATTATATCAGGTTCTATCGTTATCTTACCCTTAAGATAATTAAGATCTTTCAAACTTTTTAGATTATCTTTCATTTCCTCTAAATCAATAACCCATTCCGAAGTTAAGTTATTTAAAGGTCTTAGATAAAATAAAAAATTGTCAGAAAGTATTTTGTTAAACCTTTTTAGAATTTCATGTTTTGTAATATTTCCATTTTGTTCAAAAAAAATATTAATAGAGTCTGCATTTTTTATTTCAAAATTGGGTTCAGATATATGAAGTTGATTAATAAATTCCTGAAAATGTATTGTTACCATTTAGTATTAATATAATTATTGCTTTAATTCAGTGACTTCACGAAATTAATATATCACGTATCATAAAAAAAACATCTATATCTTACATTTCGTATAAATAACAAATATACAAACAAAACTAATTTATAACCATTATTGTATAAATAAACAAAGGGTTCTATATAGAACCCATTATTTATATTAATCTGATGTATTTACAATAAAAACACTCTGGAGTTAATTAACCTTAATAAATTAACTCCAGAGTACTATTACTAACTTTAACCATGCCTACTGGTTAATCTTACTAATTTAGTTATTTGTTTTTAACCAAAACGTTTTTAATCACTTAATGTCTTATATTTTTAAAAACTAAAAATCAAGATTATTCTCTTTAATATATTTCTTAACATCTATTGATATATTAAAAATATTTAATTTATCTTGATTTAAAGCATTAGCTAAAATAATTAGTGAATCTAGAGTTGGATTAGCACTTCCGTTTTCAATCGATAATAAAGTATTTTTAGAAAGTCCTTTAGTTTTATCAGCTAATTCTTGTTGTGATATACTTCTATCAATATAATCTGAACTTTTTATATCCTTTCTCAAAGAGGTTAAATAAATACCTAATTTCTCTTTTTCTGTCATTTTATTCTTAGTTAAAAATAAAATTGTAACTATTTGAATAAAATAATGGTACAATATATTGTACTATTCAATTTTAATTTGTACTTTTGAATGTATAAAATTAATACAGAGAATTTTATTAAAATAAATATATAAGCTTAGTCTTATTTTTTCCTGAATAGAAAACTGCCAATTTTCAATAGGAACGGGAAAATAAGTATCTTTGCTCACGTCTTAGGGCGTGGGCTTACTTATTCGTTCCTGGTATGGCAGTACCTCTATTCGGATTTGTAAGTTCCACGCCTTTTTTTGGTCATTTCTTCCATTACAAATAGCACAGAACTTCATACAATAAATACACTTGGTTTTATTCCTCTACAAATCAAGTCAAATACTCTCTCTAAAAATATGTATTTCTTAAAATAGAAATGCGCAGATGGTTATTCGATTCTACTAGAATTGAAAAGTGATAGAAAGATATTTTGGAATATCATATTGGATGGGATTCTGAAACGAGTTCAGAAAGACAGAAAAGAAAAGAGAGATAACATAAACAAATACTCACACAGTTATCCCCCGAAGACACCCTAAAAAAAAGTAAATGATCTTCATAAAGTGATTAGTGTTAATTATTAGTTTTCATTTATTAATGTATTTTTTAAAACTTGTCGGAGGGGGAATTTTGGGTGTAACTTAAAAAGTAGTATGAAGAACAGTATTTATTCATTTTTTTTCTTGATAAAAAAAACGAATCAAAAAAAATCAAGTCCGAGCTTACAAGTCGGTCAATAACGGCTATTCGCTAAATGATTTAAATCATTCGCATATAAAATGCGAACAGTAAATCATTTTTAACGCTCATTACGTCGAATTGACACTCGACTCTTCAGCAATGACGATTTTGGAATTCGTTGTTATAAATGGATTTGAGTATTGAAAAAGGATCATAAAAATGTCATATGATTTGGAGGTGAGTGTCAAAAAGTTGAAAGTCATGATTAAAATGTTTTACTGTTTGCGGAGCAAATGATTTAAAACATTCAATGACTGAAACTTATTTTGACCGTCGAAAATCAAAGACTTGATGTTTTGTAACTTTTGCATTAAGGTAAAAGTTAGAAGAAAAAAATGAAAATAAAGAAAAGACATTTCGATACTATTTTCTTTTTCTATGAAACGAAAATCACTCAATGTGACAACAAGATAAAAACGTATAATGTAAAAAAATATAGACTCACATTCTATCCCCCGAAGACACCCTAAGAAGAAAGTAAATGATCTTCATAAAGTAATTAGTGTTAATTATTAGTTTTCATTTATTAATGTATTTTTTAAAACTTGTCTATCGGGGGTTTTATAAAGGATACGATTCTGAGACAAGCTCAGAATGACAAAATTCGTTGTTAAAAAAGGATTTGAATATTAATAAGAATAAAAACGTAAAGCGTTAAGCGTAGAACGTCAAACTTTTAAAAAAACCTATGTTTCTATTGTGGTTAAAGATAGAATTGATAATAATCCGTAAAACGTTAAGCGTATAACATAAAACATAACAAAAAACCCCTTTCCCAAAAACAAAGTT